>CABZIF010000016.1 GCA_902525735.1 uncultured SAR86 cluster bacterium | reverse complement strand
TTTTGTTCTAGGTCAGCTTCAGCACTATCTTTTATTTTCTTTTGTTCTTCAACAGCTTGATTTTTAGCTTCATCAACTATTTGATCTCCTCTAGAACCAGCCTGCGCAATAAGCGTAGAGGCTTCAGACTTTGCGTCTTCTACTAGCTTTCTCGATTCTTCATTAGCCTCTTCAAGCTTTCTTTGTGACTGACTTGCAGCCTCTAAACCCTCAGAAATTTCTTCTTGTCTAGCTTCTAGAATGTTTGAAAAACTTGGCCAAAGATATCTGTAAGTGATAAAAATAAAAATGCAAAAAGCTATTAGCTCCGCAAAAAAAGTAGCATTAACGTTCATTTATTATTTTCTTTTACGTAAATAAGAACAATAATCCAACGGCCAAAGAGATTACAGGCAATGCGTCGATCAAACCCATAGCAATTAGAAGTTGACCAAATAAAAGTCCTTGTAATTCTGGCTGTCTAGCCAAAGCTTCTATATATTTTGAGGTTAAAGTACCAATCCCGATTCCGGCTCCAAGCGCACCAAGTCCGGTGAGCAAAGCTCCTGCAACCAATCTTAATTCTTCCATTTTTTTCTCCTTTTATTTTGGGCTAGTGTTTCGCACAAGCCAAGTTAATATAAGCAATGGTCAGCATCATAAAGATATATGCCTGCAAAGCAATTATAAGTATGTGGAAAAGAGCCCACACCAAATTCATCATAAGCCCTGGTATAAACCACAGCGTTTGTCCAAATGACAATAGAAACTGTCCGAACATAATTCCTATAAGAATAAAAATCATTTCTCCTGCGAAAAGATTTCCATAAAGCCTCAAAGCAAGAGCCACGTGCTTGGAAAAGTAACCTACTAATTCTATAGGGTTTATAAATTCTTTTAAGAAACCTCCAAGGCCATGATTCGCTATTGTGTAGTAAGTTACAAAAAACATCACAACCAAAGCTAATGCTAATGGGGCATTTACATCTGCTGTAGGCAACACTTTAAAATATCCAACGTAACTGGTCCCCTCAGAGTTAACCAAATTGGCCCCGAAAAAGTTTGTCATCTCAACTGGAAGCAAGTCCATTAAGTTCCAAGATAAAATCCAGACACAAGAAGCAAAAGCAAGAGGTCCAATTATTTTTGAAGTTCCATGGAAATTACTTTTTACCGCGCCGCTTATGAACTCAAAAACAAATTCTGCGAAATTTTGAACTTTTCCGGGCACCCCCTTTTTAGCTCCCATCAATACCAAACCGAAAAAACCAAAAAAGATTAAGCCCAAAAACGTGGACATAAAAATTGTATCAAGGTGGAAAGACCAAAAACCCATCTCTGAAACTTTGCATGAAGTTTCTTTAAAAATATTTTGCTGATGATATGCAAATCCCCAGGTTTGTGATTTTTCGCACCAACCATAAGTTAAATTCGTCAAATGGTGACTAATGTAATCAGCTGTTGGTGTAAGATTTTCTGTAAGATTTTTCTCTGCCATAAGTCTCTCGGGCAAAGCATTATAGTTAGGTCAGTGCTGTCTATTCAAGAACTTAGTAGATTTTTTTTTAGCTTATTCTTTTTTTCTTAGCGGACTAATTATTTGGTCTAATTGATCTAAGTCTTTATAGAAAAAAGTTATTTTTCCCGAGCCTTTTTTTTGATGTGTTATTGCTACTTTTGCGCCCAAGACATCGCCCAATTCGGTTTCTAAATTAACTAAATTAGGATCTTTAGCTGATTTGACTTTTGCTCCTTTTTCGTTCTGATATGTTTTCGCTAAATTTTCTGCTTGTCTAGCCGACATGCCAGATTTGACGATTTTTAAAGCAAATTTTTCTTGAATTGCTTCAGGTAAAGTTAATAAAGGTCTGGCATGGCCCATACTTAGGCTGCCTGATTCAAGCATTGCCTGCACAGGCGATGTCAACTGCAAAAGCCTTAAAGAATTAGAAATAGCCGTTCTAGATTTTCCTAATGAAACGCCCATATCTTCCTGCGTGATGTCAAACTCTTTTTGTAACCTTTGTATTCCTTTGGCCTCATCGAGCGGGTTTAAATCTTCTCTTTGTAAATTTTCTATAAGGCCCATTTTAATTATTTCCTCATCAGTAAGATCTTTAACAACAACGGGAACTTCTGACAGGCCTGCTTTCTTTGAAGCCTTTAATCTTCTTTCTCCAGCTACTAGCTCAAAATTTCCAGCAGATGTCTTTCTGACTATAAGAGGCTGAATGACTCCTTGCGACCTTATCGACGCTGTCAGTTCTTCAAGGCTTTCATCTGATATGTCGGTTCTAGCTTGAAACCTGCTCAACGATATTTTGTCGACGTCCACTGATGAAGCATTAGCACTTTTTTTAGAAACACTTTCTTCTCCAAGTAGGGCGCTAAGGCCTCTTTTCAGTGTTTTGTTGTTTTCTTCGTTCATTTAAGGAGCACCTATACTGCTTTCAAATTTATTTATTATTTCTCCTGCTAGGGCCAAATAAGCCAGCGTCCCCTTTGCCTCTGGTTCATAATAAAGTGCCGGCATCCCAAAACTAGGGGCTTCTGCTAATTTAACGTTCCTGGGAATTACAGTGTCACATAACTGCTCTGAAAAGTGCTCTTCAAGTTCTTTAGAGACCTCTCTAGAAAGCCTAATTCTAGAATCATACATTGTTCTTAAGATGCCGTTTATTTCAATATTTTCTCCGGTTTTCTCGTTAATTTCTTTTATAGTCTTATTCATCGATGCAAGCCCCTCCAAAGAGTAATACTCGCACTGGAGTGGAATTAAAACTTTTGAAGCTGCTCTTAAAGCGTTTACCGACATCATGCCAAGCGATGGCGGACAGTCGATTACAACGTAATCATATGATTTCTGCATATCAGTTAACTTTTTCTTTAAAATAGAAGTTGGGCTAGGAAGCGAGCTTAATTCTATCTCTGCAGATATCAGATCTGGGCTTGCTGGAATTAAGTCGAATTTATATTTTGTTTCTTCAATAACTTCTTCAAGTGAAAAACTTTCATTCAACATAACATCAATCAGGGAATGAAGACCCTCATTCTTCTCTTCGCCTGTGCCAGTTGTAGAGTTTCCTTGGGAATCTAAGTCAATCAATAAAACTTTTCTTGAGGCCGCGGACAAAGAAGCTGCAAGATTTAAAGCGGTTGTGGTTTTGCCCACACCTCCTTTTTGATTCGCAACAACTAAAGTAATCAACAAAATTACTATATCAGTTTTTTATAGGAGTAATGTTCAAAAATCCTCGATTTTTACCAAGAATTCTTTGAGCTTCCGATACTAAAAAATTTGATTCCCAGTTCGGGTGAGAAATTTCTAGCGGCTCTGAAACCATCATTACAATTTTTAATTTTTTACTCTTTTGTTTGGATATCAAATTTAATAATTTCTTTGGCTCCATAACCGCTCT
>CABZIF010000015.1 GCA_902525735.1 uncultured SAR86 cluster bacterium | reverse complement strand
ATTAAACTACAGTTCCGCCGTCAATAACCAAAGTGTGACCATTTACAAAACTACCAGCTTGAGAAGCTAAAAAGACAGCAGCCCCGCCAATTTCATCAGGTTCTCCAATTCTCTTCATAGGGCAAGTAGCTGTCGATTGCTTGAGTATTTCTGGATTTTCCCAAAGAGCTTTTGCAAAGTCTGTTTTAAATAAACCGGGAGCAATTGCATTAGTTCTTATGTTGTATTGTCCAAATTCTAAGGCATAGTTTTTAACCAGCATAATGTCAGCTGCTTTAGAAATATTATAAGCACCTATAACTGGACTGGCATTAAGTCCTCCAATAGAAGAAACAATAATAATGCTTCCATCTTTTCGCTCCATCATTTCAGGGATCACCATCTGGCAAAGATTGTGATTACTTTTAATATTGTTATTCATAATTTTTTCAAAAGCGTCATCTGTAATATCTTTGATGGACCCAAAATAAGGATTAGTGGCAGCGTTGCAGACAAGAATATCAATTTGTCCCAATTGAGATCTTGTTTCTTCGACAAGCATTTCAAGAGCTGTTTTGTCAGAAATGTTACATGGAATGACTATGGCCTTTCCAGCACCTTCATCTTCTAGACAATTTATTTCTTCAGCTGTAGCTTCACAAACATCTACCTTTCTACTTGAAATTACAACATTTGCACCTTGTTTTGCCATTGCCATTGCAATGGATTTGCCAATACCTTTAGAGGAGCCGGTTATGATTGCATTTTTGCCTGTTAAATCAAACATTTCGATACTCCTTATTTTCCCTTCCAATTAGGCAATCTCTTTTCAGCAAATGCGACAGGACCTTCTATGAAGTCCTCGCTGCCAAACAATTCGCCTACTGCTGAATAGTGAGCTTTCATTGATTTTTCTAAATCTGGTTCATTGAAGTTTTCGTAAGCGACTTGTTTCGTTGCTCTTATCGACATAGGCGAGCATTGTTCAATTTGCTTCGCCCAATTTTTCGCTGCCTCTATTAAATTATCAGGTTCAACAACTTCATTAACAAAACCTAATTTCATACCTTCTTCAGCTGAAACATGTCTACCAGTAAGCATCATCCCCAAGGCATTTTTCATTCCTATTTGTCTTGGTAGTCTTTGCATTCCTCCTGCCAGAGCAGCTAATCCTACTTTAGGTTCAGGTAGGGCAAATTTTGCATTAGTAGAAGCAACAATTAAGTCACAGGCTAAGGCTATTTCAAATCCTCCACCCATTGAGACGCCATTGACAGCAGCTATTAAAGGTTTGGTTAAATTAAATCTAGAAGTTAATCCTGCAAATCCGGTTTGTGTAGACATCTCCATTTTACCTCCAGCTTGGGCTTGAAATTTAAGGTCATTTCCTGCAGAAAATGCTCTGTCTCCGGCTCCGGTTACTATTCCTACCCACAAATCTTCGTCTTTATCAAATTCATTCCACACCTCATCAAATTCAGCATGAGCTGGTGGATGTAAAGCGTTCATTACTTCTGGACGATTAATAGTGACAGTTAAAATGTGACCATCTATTTCAGTAGTTAAAAATTCAAAATCAGTTTTCATGTTCTCTCCCTTTAAGAATTGGATGTTTATATTAATAAAGGTTACAGACCTAGTCTATAGAGAACCCATGACTTTATTTTTTTATAGAAACTGTAATAATGCCCAACGATATATTTTTAGGAGAAGAAATGGATATAAATAACAAAGTAGCAGTAATTACTGGTGGCGCTTCTGGTCTTGGGTTAGCCACTGCCAAATTACTAAAAGAAAAAGGGGCAAGGTTAATGCTTCTGGATTTAAATGAAGATAATGCAAAGGCTGCAGTAGAAGAACTTGGAGATGTATCTGATTACTCTATTACAAATGTAATTGAAGAAGAAAGCGTAAAAGTTGCTATAGATAAAACAGTTGAAAAATTTGGTGCTGTAAATATATTGGTTAATTGTGCAGGTATTGGTAGTGCCAGTAAAACTGTAGGCAGAGATGGGCCACATCCTCTTGATTATTTTAAATTGGTCCTGGATATAAATCTCACAGGTACTTTTAATGCAATAAGACTTGCTGCCGACGCAATGGGTAAAAATGAACCTGAAGCCGATAACGAATGTGGAGTAATTATTAATACTGCATCGGTAGCAGCTTTTGACGGTCAAATAGGTCAAGCAGCTTACAGTGCCAGCAAAGGGGGAGTGGTAGGTATGACTTTGCCTATTGCTAGAGATTTAGCGCGCATGGGTATTAGAAATAATACTATTGCTCCAGGAATTTTTGATACACCACTTATGGCTATGGCATCTGATGAAGTTAGAAAGCCTTTAATTGAGATGACACAATTTCCAAAAAGGCTTGGTTACCCAGATGAATTTGCGAAATTAGTAGCTCAAATTATTGAAAATCCATTCTTAAATGGTGAAACAATTAGACTAGATGGTGCTATAAGAATGCAACCTAAATAACAAATTTTTTATAACAAGAAATTAGAAGACAGAATGTCTTCTTAGTGTTAATTTTTAATCCTACTTTAGGGAGATGATTATGACACTGAGAAACTTAAGTTTACTTTTTATATCACTATTCATTTTAGCTGCTTGTGGCGGTGGCGGTGGTGGAAGCACTACTACTTCTTCTCCTTCAGCTGCTAGTTGTTCGCCTAGTACAACTAATTTGTGTATTACAGTTCGTGAAACCGGCGGCGGTGCATACGGTGGTAGTGTAAGTCGTGATTACGTTGTGCAGAATAGTTCATCTGCTGGAGTTGCAAACAAAACATTAACGCTAAATGCAGGAACTTATGTGTTTGATCAATCAGGGTCAACAAATGCATCTCATCCTTTGAGAATATCAACAACTAACGATGGCACACATGGCGGCGGTTCAGCTTATACAACTGGTGTTACTACAAGTGGTACTCCTGGAACAGACGGAAAAACTACCATAGTAATTAATGCTTCCACTCCCTCAACACTTTATTACTATTGCAGCAGCCATGCTGGTATGGGTGGAACAATTAATATTGTTATTGGCAATCAATCCGATCAAGTCGAATTCACGGAAACTAACTAATATATTTAAGGAGCTGACATGAAGAAAAGAATTTTTTTAACTTTCATTTTAATTTTTAACGTTAATTTATTCGCAGCAGATTATGACGACGATGCTGCAAAAGTAGATTTTTATGTGCCTGGTATTTTAGCTAACGATGCTATGTCTCAGGTTAATTTCCTCCTTTGTTTTTTATCGAATACTAATTTTGGAACCTTTGCCAATGCCGGCCCCTACAAAGCTTTAATAGATGAAGCTTCTTGTGCAACAGCAGATGGAAGTGATGCTGCTGCAGAGGCACAAGCTGCAACTGGTGGAAGTGCTGCTACTTCTACAGATACAGCGGCAGCAACAGTTGAAGAGGTCACTTATAGTCCTGGAATTTTAAATGTTACTTCTGATGCCAACGGAGCGCTTACTGGAAAAGGTTGGTTTGATATTGTGATAGAAATGGGCGACAACGTGGAAGCTGCTTCTACGGCTTATACACAGACTGTTCTGACCGCTGACAAAAATGAGGCAGCTGGACGACCCTATGGAAATTTCACAATGACTTATGAAATTAAAACTAATGCAGCTGTTAACTTAGGTGGCGGGCAAACTTTGGCAGCTGGAACAACAATTTTACAAGGTTACTTAGACATAAATGGAACCACCATAAAATATTACGAAGATGGGCCTTTATTCACGCCTAGATCCATTGTGGCCGATGTCGCTAATAACAAGCGTGATGGTTATTTGCTTTCAAATATTCGGAAGTATTCTGGCAATAATACAATAGATTATTATCAAGCGAGATACAAAATATATCAGGATAATGCAAATAAGGTTTACTGCCAGCTCTTTGACAATGCGGTGAAATACAATCAAAGTCAGCAAGGGTTAGTTGCATCAAATACAACCTATGCTGATACAACTGCATTTGATTCTGAAATAGCAGCAGCATTCGGAAATAATGCAACTGCTACACTAAGTACAGAAGGGGGGACCCAAGGAACGATAACTGGAGAACATTGTTGGAGTACAGACATAGCAAATGCAACCAGACAAGTATATGAGTATGGAACTTATTTAAATTCAACAGGAGCCAAATACGATTTAGCAAATACTTCTTTAACTTTAGAAGCAAACTCTACTGATAATTCTGGATTAACTAAGTCCATTCATGCACATGCTAGTTACTATGGTACGCACGTGAATGACACTGATAAATCTAATGTTACCGATTCAACAGTATTTAAAAATCAAAGAAATTCGTCTGATACAGATACATATAATTTAAGAAAAAATTATTATCAGGTTTTCCAAAAATCAGTTTCCACAAAAGCTCTTAACCA
>CABZIF010000014.1 GCA_902525735.1 uncultured SAR86 cluster bacterium | reverse complement strand
AGCATATTTTTTTAATTCGTCTTGCCACCTTTGTGCACTTTCCTCCACTTGTGGGTAAGAGTTTTTTTCTTCAGAATCCATCAAGAGATGAAGTATTTCGTTTCCTGATATGGATTCAGCAATGACAATTTTATCTCCTGATTTCAGTAAATTGCTTGCCTTGTAATCAACTTGACTGCCATTTCTGGGTATACATAAATTCTGATGAGCTTTAGGGGTCAAAAAAACTTTTCCTTCATCGAAAATAAACATCCTTGCTTCCATCTCTGAGTCTTTATTTCCTGAAAATCTTTCTCTTGCGCTGTTGTGATAATGATCAACAAGCTCTTCTGTTAAAGTGGATGTTACGTCTGAATAATCGTAATCTATGGAACTTGAAGTTCCATCGTTTTGAAAATAACTTTCAAAATATTGATTTATTTTTTTTATAGACAAATCAAGACTTTTCTTTTCTGTGTCATTAACCAAAAAACAAATTTCATCTGCATATCTTGTTGATTTTAACTTCAGACTTATTGCATTGCTTTGAGCAATGGCACTAAAAATTTTCCCTTTGATAATATCTTTTTCAATGTTAGTAAATGTTTCAGCTCTGGCATTTAATTCATCCTCAAATAAAATTTTATTTAATCTCTTTTTTTGTCTTAAATGACATAAAATTAAATTTTGTTTTGAAGAATTCTCAATGCAGAACTTTTTTATCTCTGAATATTTTGAATAATCAACAGCTTGGGTTTCTAAATCTTTAAGTGATTCAAAAACACTTTGAATCTTGCTATCTCCGTAAGAAATAACATCGAGCTCTTTCAGCATAATTTTATAGTCTTTTTTAAAGGATTCCTCCTCCTCTTGGTTGAGAGGTATAACTCTATTTTGTAAGTTCAAAATAATTTTATAAAAATAGATTCTTAAATATGAATATCTTTCTTCCTTAAAATATCCTTTCATTTCTTCTTTGAAATAATAAAATTTTTCTAATAAATCATTTTCAAATATTTGGGTTGAGGACTTAAACTTACCAGATCTCGAAAAAAATCTACTTACCGGATCTAAACCAGAAATATCAACATTGTTAACGTAATCATTAGTTTGTAGAGGTATTTGATCAAAACCAACAGCGTTAGCTTTTTTATTATTGAAATTATTAACAAATGAGGATAGAAGAATTACATCCGTTTCTTGCTGGTACAAATTATTTAAAAGATATTCATTTTCTAAATAGTGATCTTCACATATAACTATCAATTCAGGTTTTTTTTGAGCATGCTCTTGAACATTTTGATGCCAATAGTTATCCAAAGATTCTATAAGTCTATCTGGGTCGCTGTATAAATATATATAAGGATCTGGAAAAATTTGATTTGAATCATAAGCAAGATCTTCGTAATTACCATCTTTTTTAAAGATTCTTGCGCCTAACCACTGATAAATTGGCTTATTAAAAAGAGAAATATTTAAATATTCTCTAATTTTATTTTTTTGGCCTAAAATAAAAATACTGCCTTTACTTTGAATAGAGTTTATTTTTTTTGGAAAATTGTATTTTGTCCAGGGATTAGAGATCTCATTTTTATATTCATTATTAAAAAATAACTTAATAGTTTTACTTGCTGATGTCTTCTTTTCAGTAGGTTGAGCAAGTTCTACTAAATCTTCTTCAATATACTGAATGTTATATTCATCTTTATCTGTAAAGATTGCGTGCATGTTATTGTTAATCATATTTGAATTGGGAGGAAATCCCCTTAAGGCAAAAAATTCTTCATTGACTTTTCCTGCATATTTAGCCACTATTTTTTTTTCTTTAGCAGTGTCAAAAAATATATAATTTTTTCCTTTTTCCAAACAAAATTCTTCATTAATTCCTTTTTCAGAATTTTGTCTTTGAATTATTGCTTTACTTAGAGCAATAAAAATTGGAATCGGCCCAATATCTCTGAGAACAATCAATCGTTTAAAAAAATCTTCTTTTTTTGACAAAGAAACCTTTACGATGTCTTCAACATTAGCCAGAGATAATGGGCTATTTTCGTCACTTATGAAAGGAATTGAAAAATTCTGATTCTTAATGTTAAAGTTTTGAATTAACCCGTCATGATCATTAATTTTTCTTAATTTTGTATATGATTGATCGATAGCATAGATGTCATCTACTAAACCAAAAATGCCATAATCGTCAGGAATAATATCCCTTTTTTCTAGTAAGTAATTAATTGGGGCTTTCCCCAGTGCAGCATCTTCATCGTTGCTAAAAGCTAAATCTAGAAGAAACTCCAATTGTTTTTCAAGCTTCTCAAATTGAGCGCTGTCTTTATATTCGCTTATTATTTCTTTTTGTTTTTGATCGTCTAGGTATAAAGCATCTTCATTAAAGAAAGATTGCTCTTCGAAATATTCAATTTTCTTTTTTATTTTCTCCTTTTCTTCATCAGTTAAACAAGATTCAATGGTTGGAATTATTAAAGAACTTTTTTTGAAATAGGGATAAAAAATTAAAATTAACGTATTTGAAAGAGCGATTAAATCTTCATTTGGATTTTCAGACTCATTAATTTTTTCAAGAAAATATTCTGTAAAAAGCTCCAGAATTTTTAAATATTTCTCGTTTTGTCTAGCCCTATGAAAAAACCATACAATATAAATACTAAAATAATTATGGACTTTGCCTGTTTTGATTAAATCTGTAAGCCTTTTAGAGTGATAAATCAAATCCCGATGGGTTGGGTCAGTATCACTATGTTTATTTATGAGCGTTTCAATTTCTTCTTCAAGAAAATTTGCTCGCTCTTGACTTAAATACCAACTCATACTTTCTAACTTACTTAATCAAAAATATTATTTTTAAGATCTTTTATTTTTCTTCGTAATAACTTTAAAAAGCTTTAGACCTAAAAGTAATAAAATCTTCTTTGATTGTGAAATGGTATAGGAATTCATTGTCATTTTTTAATGGCATACCTATATTTTTGACCGTAACCAATCTGAACCATCTTTATAATAATCAAAATTTGGCCAATTGGTAAGATGTGGAGTAGCTATTATTTTAGTCCTACCTAAATCTTGAAGTAAGCTTTTAAGGTATAAATTTCCAGCAAAGTAGGTGCATTTTTGTATCCTGCCACGCCAGGGGTAAGGCATATCAAAGGTTTCGATCTTAGTTGGGTTGATTAATTTTTTAAAATAATCTCTAGCATCAGCCCCATTACAAATTATCACTTTTGGTTTGACGACAGAGAGCATGTACTCATGAATCGGCCAAAATTTTTGAATGTCAGCTTCCATTTGACTTTTCCCACCAGGATATTTAGAAGTTCCTGGTGATCTTTGAAAACATAAATTGGTTGAGAAGACTTTTCTCAAATCCATCTCCAAGCATTCAAAAAAAGCTTGGATATTTTGTTGATGATGGTGAACTCCTGGCAATCTCTCCTTACCCCAAATACCATCAAAGTACTCGTTTTCTTCGGGATATTCTTTTTTTTTAATCAATTTTTTAACGATTTGATCTTCTTTTGGATTTTTGTCATCAATATGCCCACCGGGATTAATGCCCAAAAAATAGTAATCGCCTTGAGATAAGGTTTCGTAACCTGAGTAAATGATATTTCCAGATTTACGCTGCAAACCTGTTTTGCTTAATAATTCATAAACTTGATCAATATGTTGAAACATAATTTATGAAATAATTCTGCTTTACTTTGAATCGCGGAAACTAAAACCCTTTTGACGAACCGGATAATTGTATTTCATCGTCTTAAAAATTTGCGTCTTTCTAAATCTACCATATCTTAAGATTATTATTTTTAAGATCTCTTAGCAAGGAGGTTTAATACTAAGAGATCTTTAGGAGAGAGTGTGACATTTTATATGTTAGATTTTCAATACGACAGATCATGTCGTTTCAATTTATGCCTCTTCCCAAAACTTCATTGTTGTTGGATTTAAAATAGCAGGATCTTTGACAAGTATTAAAATAGCTTTGAAAAACTCATCAGCAGCTTCATCAGAAACTAAAAGTCTCAAAGATTCAATTACTCGAGTGATACGCAACTGATTATGATCATAGCCTGTTTGCCAGGCATCATTCCTATCCAAAAAAGATAAATACCAACTTGCGGATTTCTTTAGGTTTTTAGTCACCGCAGAATTATTTTTTAAGTTTTCGATCAATTTTTCATTATCTAAATAAAGCTTATTGAAAGTAGCTTGACTTGGTTTATTGGTTGGAAAGACTATTTGAACAAAATCATGAGTGCTCTCAATTTCATTATCTGAGTATGCCCAGATTTCTTCTAAGGCTCGTCCCTTAAAATCTGGACCTTGGTTAGTTAAGAACTTTTCAAAATCCATTTTTTTATTCGAGAGAGCCAAGCAGTAGATCATTTTCAAGCTGCCTTTTTTGACATAATTCGGCGAAATCATCCATTGCTTGTTGAAATTCGTTGCTTTCAAAGGTAAGAAGATTGAAGCCTTCAAAATACAAATAATATGGACTTTCAGGAGGAATGAATATGGATAATCTTCTCACTAAAGATTCGTCTTCTTTTATTAAATAAGCCCCTTTCTTAATATGAACAAAAAAAACATCGAACAATAAATTATCGCTTTTAGAATGTTTTTGATAAAACTCCTTGTCTATCATATTTTCAAATTTACTAACGAGACGTATTTCTGAATTAACCCAATATGGTGGTTCGTCGTCAACTTGCATAACCACTCTAGTTTCGTTAAGGAGATCTTCTCTTTCTACTATGCCTTCATGTTTTCGAAAACCCGCAGTAAAGATCTGAAAAAAAACTTCAGGTTGATCGCAATTGGGCATACTGAAAGATAAGACTAATTTATTCCAATAGGAGTGTTGATCGCTGATAGAAATGTATCCGTAGTCACCATCATCCGATTCAGATATTTCCCAGGTGGTGCCAATTTCATTTAAGTAAAGGTCGGAATGATAAATTTTATAAGCTTGGTCTTGAGCGGACATCGTTATGCCGCTCAAGAAAAATAATAAATAAAAGTTAATCTTCATTGAATAATTTCGACCAAAGTATAGTTCCGTCAAAATCAATTTCTATTTCTTCATTGGACATATTTTTTAGACACATCAAATTGTCGTGAGTTCTAAGCTTAAGGTTTCAAGACGACAAGCTTTGTCGTAAGAGCATTATAAAGTTCGCCTCAGGAGAAAAGATGAATAATCCTGAAATAGACAAAAAATTAAGTGGCGCGATAGACGAAGTGATTTCGATTTATTTAGAATCAACCGATGTTGAGGTTATCGATCTTTTCAGGAGTTTAACAAGGCATGTCATATCGTTAAATTACCAATATGCCTCTAATTATCGCTCTGCGACTGCGATGATTGCACAATGTCTCAATGATGTTATGTGCGACTTGCAAGAACAAAAGATCTTTAATGACGAGTTCAAAGACAACTTAAAGAAAGGCAAAGTTACATCTGCTTTGGAAGATCATTTAAAAAAGAAGCACTAAAATTTTGAAAAAGATAAAAGCGAAAAATTATTTTCCTTACCCTTCTCAAGAAAGTTTTGAAGATGCATTGAATATTATTGCTGAAATAAGAGCAGAAAATTACTTTTGGACAAAAAAAATTTGGTATGTTGAACAGAAAATTAAAAAATTTGCTAATGACGATATCAATCGTGAGTTTTATGTTCGGTTAAGGGATAAGTTAGACGAGAAAATTTGTAATAGTCATACTGTTTATATTGATTTGTTGATGGATATTACAAAAGTAACTGGCATAAAAAAGAAAATTACAAAAAAATTTGTTCAAATGACCGATGAGCTAATTTTGCAAGACAGAAGATCTAATGATTATTTTAATATTAAAAATCAACCTTTTCCTTTTGAAGATGAATTAAACTATCGTTAACCATTGCTTAAAAAAAAGGGAGCCTGAGCTCCCTTTTTTGTTTTAAGCAAAAGTTTATTCCCAAGCCTTAACAGGATTGACGATTCCTCTTCTAACAATCGAACGATTTCTTCTGACCGCTGTTTGAAACTCTTTGAAATCTGGATTTTTCATATCCAATAAAGCAAGAGTTTCCATTAAAGATGCGGTATCAGCCGCACCGATAAAAGCAAAATGAGAAAAATCGGTTCCAGCTACAACTCTTTCAACCCCATATGCGCCAGATATCTGGTCTTGAGCAACCATTTTATCCGTCATGGTTTTGTAGGCAGTTAAATAAGCCTCTTCGTTTTTAATATTCATTTCGAAGATAGCAAAAACTGTATCTTTCGTCCAATCACCTTGTTCATAAACTGCCTTGACTAAGTTTTGTTCGGTTGGAACAGAAACTTCAGCCATTTCAGTTAAGAATGTTGCGTAATCAGAGCAGGTGCTCAAGATTGCCAAAGTCTCATCCAAGACTTTTGAACCTTCATAAGTCACTACAAAAGTATGCGTTGATTCTTCGCCACCATTGAAAGTTTCTGCCATTAAAGCCACTGAACTCGGTGTTTTTTGACCACATTCAGAAGCATTAAACTTATCCATTGCCGCAACCACTGCTGGAGGATTGGTTGTAGAAATGCCGTAATAGGCATAATACGTATCCATTGCATGATCATCTGCTTGAGCAAAACCGCTCAAAGCAAAAAGAAGTATTAAAGTTTTTTTCATAAAATCTCCTTTATTTTATTGCTTTGGCCAAGATTTTACTGGAAACACTAAAGATGTGTTGATGACATCTCTAACCATGCCTACTTTTTTAGAAAATTTTGCAAAAGCTGGCGAAGTTGTCAATGCGTCCTGATTCGCTACTAGGCTTTCATAATCTTGAGCGCCAACGTAGACAAAATGGGAAGCCTCATTATTGCCAAGGAATATTCTATTTAATCCATAAGATCCTGTGACGGAACCATCAGCAACATTAGAGTCCATCAATTCGGTCCAAGCTTTGGCATAAGCTGCTTCATTAGATGTAGTAATTTCGTATCTCAAAAAGACATTGTCTTTTGTCCAATCACCAACTTCAATCGCTGGGATAATTGCGAACTCAGATACTGCTTCTGCTCCTGAGGCAATGCCTTGTAACATTTTTACCGCTTCTGGACAGCTTTGCATTAGGGCTCCAGCTTTGGTGAAATCTTCCATAGTTTCATAAGAAACGATAATAAAATGAGTTGATGCATCGGAGCCATTAATTGGCTCGGCCATAAGGCCAATATCCGCCGGCATCTTTTTCCCACACTCAGAGGCAGCAAACTCATCAAGAGCGCCTACCACTGCAATAGGGTTAGTAACATTCATAAAATAAAAAGCGTGCATGACATGTCTGCCTTCGCCTTCTGCATGAGTAAATAGCGACATCATTGTCGCAATAATAATTAAGATTTTTTTCATCTTTCTCTCCATTGAAAAAATTTAAGGGGTAACTAATATGAGACAATTGCAGCTAAAAGTGAAGTGAAATTTTTAATTTTAAGTGAAAAACGTGTGACTTTTTGTCTCATACTTTTGTGTTTGACAACAAATTTATTTGCAAAGGAATTATTAACTGAAATCAAAGTTACAGATGGCGATACAGTCAGAGGAAAATA
>CABZIF010000013.1 GCA_902525735.1 uncultured SAR86 cluster bacterium | reverse complement strand
TTGGATCCATTTGGTTTATCAATCCTGGAAATAATGATGTTGCGCCAATTTTATCAATCTTATTTTTAGAAGCTTCTATCCTAGAAAATAATGGGTTCAAGAGACTTTTGAGACCGTTGATAACTTTTATTTTTGTCTTTCAGATGCTTAGTTTAATAATTTATTTTTTTAAAAAACTTAGAAAGAAATAGTCTTAAGCTCTTCTTTTTCTATATCTATTAATCCAATTTTATTTTTTCCTTTTAAAAATCCAGCACATTCTCCAGGGTTGAATATAAGAGTATTGTTTATTCTTTCTTCTCTAAATCGATGAGTATGGCCATGAACAATAATATTTGCAGCATCTATCATCTTTTTATCTATTAATTCAGGGTGATGAAGAACAAAAATTTTTTTATTTTTAATCTTTAATATGTATGGTTCTTCGTAAAGCTTGCATTCGAAACTTTTTGAGGCTTTAGTAAGTTCTCTTTTTTCATATTGATCATTATTTCCAAAAACACCAATCATTGGAACTTTGAGAACCGAAAAAGCTTTTAGAGACTTAGGCAAAGTTATATCCCCTGTATGAATTACAACAGAAACCTTTAAACAATTAAAGATATAACAAATTTTAGAGATATTTTTTAAATTATTATGAGTATCTCCTGTGACTCCAATTAACAAAATTTTTTAAGGTTTTTCAAGTATATGAATTGCGCATGCTGTTCCAAGACCTATGACATGAGTCATTCCTATCTTTGCCCCTTCAACTTGTCTTTTACCTGCTTCCCCTCTAAGGTGAGAACAAACCTCATATATATTTGCTATACCAGTTGCTCCCAAAGGATGACCTTTGGAGAGAAGTCCGCCTGAAACATTTACTGGAATTTTTCCACCAAGTTCTACATGGCCTTCGTCAATCATCATGCCCGCTTCGCCATCTTTGCATAAGCCAAGATTTTCATAATGCAGCATTTCAGCTGTTGCAAAACAATCATGTAATTCGACGAGGTTTACATCTTCAGCACCAAGCCCAGCTTGTTCATATGCATCTTTGGCAGCAATTCTTGTGCAAGCATTGACATCAGGCATAACTAAATCCCTATCTGTGAAAGGATCGCTAGCTAAAGCAGATGCTCTAACTTTAATTGCACGCTGCATGCCAAGTTCTTTCGCTTTCTTTTCGGATACTAAAACTGCTGCTGCGGAACCATCCACATTCACAGAACACATCAGTTTGGTATTTGGATAAGAAATCATCTCAGCATTCATTACATCGTCCAAAGGAGTTTCAATTTGATACATAGCTTTAGGATTTAAAGTTGAGTGGTGGTGATTTTTAACTGAAATTTTTGCAAATTGTTCAAAAGTTGTTCCGTACTTACTAGAGTGTTCCATTCCGGCTTCTGCAAAAACACAAGGCATAGTTCCAGAGCCGAGCAGTCCTTCTTTAGGGATTCCGTCACCTCCGCCAGCGCCACCCAAAAGGCCTTTCCCCATTTGCTCAACTCCAACCGCTAGAACAACATCATACATACCGGCTTTAATAGACATCCAAGCTTCTCTAAAAGCTGTAGCACCAGTGGCACACGCATTGGCACAATTAACAACAGGAATTCCTGTTTGGCCAATTTCTTGCAAAATTCTCTGCCCAACCATGGCATTGGCCTGACCAAGGTTCCCGCAGTACATTGCTTGCATATCTTTAATAGTAAGCCCAGCGTCATCTAGGGCCATTAAGGCTGCTTCGGCACCAATATTTGGAACAGTTCGGTCTGGAAATCTTCCAAACTTAATCATATCTACTCCTAAAACATATACATCACTCATAATTTCTCTCCTTTCTTAATTAAAACCTATGCAGGTTCAAAAAAATAACTCATATAAGAATTCCCATCCTTATCTTTTCTACCCAAAGCATCTCCATAGACAACTTTAACCTTCATACCAAAATCAACATTGTCAGGATCTGGTTCAACATTTATTAAGTTACCTTTAACCGTTCCGCCATCCTCCAAATCAACAAGAGCAGATATGTAAGGAACATCAATTCCTGGGAACGATCTGTATACAATAGAATAAGAATAAAGCGTGCCATTGTTGCTTAATTTAACTTTTGACATCTTGTCTCTGGCAAAACATTTTGAGCAAACTGTTCTTTCACCCAAAAACATTGCCCCACAAACATTGCATTTATGACCTTCTAAATAAGGATCGCCTTTATCTGGAACTATTAAATAGTCTACTGCAGGTAACATATTTTTATTTCCCCCATAAAAATATTTATGTTTAAGATAACATTGAAACAAATTTTTTTTATAATTTAAATACATTTATGAGTTTATTTGGCGGCATTGTTGGAGGATTTGTAGGATTTACTTTGTTGGGTCCTATTGGAGCACTGGTTGGAAGTGTGGTTGGCTCAAGAATGTCAGAAAATAGGACGCGTAGAAGAAATCCAAATAATTTCGATCATCAAGTAGCATTTTTCGCTGCTCTTTTTGCCTGCTTTGCAAAGATTTCCAAGGCTGATGGAGTGGTAAGCAAAGAAGAAGTTAGCAAAATAGAAGAATTTATTTCTATTAAATTTAATTTAGATAAAGAGCAAAGGAATTTCGCAATAAATATCTTTCAAAAAGCCAAAGATGATAATGTTTCTTTTGAGGCTTACGCTAAACAACTTTATTCACTTCTTAAACAAAGCCCCAATTCTTTATTAATCTTTTACGAATTGCTATTTGAATTAGCCATGGCAGATGGTGAATTGCACCCAGCCGAAGAAAAAATTCTTAAAAAAATTCCAAATATTTTTAAACTTCCATTAAATACTTTCAAAGACCTCTTCGAAAAATATGTTTCTAACATCACAGATCATTATCAAGTGTTGGGTGTGAACAAAAATATGAGTTTTTCAGAAATTAGAAAGATTTATTTAAAGAAAAGAAAGGAATTTCATCCGGATATGCTGATATCAAAAGGGTTACCAGAAGAATTAATCGAAAAAGCAAAAATTAAGTTTATCGAAATACAAGAAGCATATGAGGAGTTGGAAAAAAAACATAAATAATGATATTTTGAGTAATGAATTTTTTAAAAACTTTTAATCAAAGATTAATAAATCTTAACGCTTTCGATTTTCTGGTCTTGTTGTCTTTTAGACTTTATTTAGCATACGTATTTTGGTTTGCTGGATATGGAAAAATTAAATGGGAGGGTGGATTTCCTAACATTGACAGATTTGCGGGTTTTCTGGGTCCCGGAGGGCAGGATAACCTAAATTTTATCTTGCCTCATTTTTTTGGTTGGCTTGCAGTTTTGGCTGAAGCTGGAGGAGCTATTTTACTATTAGTTGGTTTGTTTTCTAGATGGATAGCTATCCCGCTTATTTTTACTATGTTGGTTGCTGCTTATTATCATTTGCCAAATGGCTGGAACGCGGATGCCAATGGTATAGAAATGTCCGTGACTTATATTTTGATGCTTTTAGTTATTCTAATTTTTGGTCCTGGAAAATACTCTTCTTTGGATTATTGGGTTTTAAGAAAATAAATTGATCATCGAACAAAATATAAAAATCTTGCCTTTGGCAAAGGTCGCAGAAATACTAAAAAAATCTGAAAAATTAAATTTAACAGATTGGAACGCTATGAATATTGCAACAGTTAGCGCTAAAAACGTGCCGAGTTCAAGAATGGTTTTATTGAAAAAGATAAATGATGATGGTTTAGTCTTCTACACAAATTTCAATAGTAAAAAGGGTCAAGATTTAACAGGTAATAAATTTGTAGCAGTAAATTTTTGGTGGAGAGAGCTCCAAGAGCAAATAAGAATAGAAGGAGAGGTAGAAAAACTTTCTGAAAAAAAATCCGATGAATATTTTAATTCGAGACCACTTAAATCCAGGGTTGCAGCAATAGTCTCACAACAAAGCGAGAAAATTGACTCCTTTGAAATTTTGCAAAAAAAAATAGATGATTTGACTGAACAATTTGAATTAAACAAAGAAAATCCAATCAGACCTGAGCATTGTGGTCTATATTTAGTGAAACCAAATTCTATTGAGCTTTGGAAAGAAGGTGATTTTAGGACTCATCAAAGACAAAAATACGTTAAAAAAGACGACAATACTTGGGAAAGTTCCTTTTTATCTCCCTAAAGGATAAGTTATAATAATGATAGGCCGTTCGTATAGGCCATGAAAATGATTAATATTACTCTTCCTGATAGTTCCATTAAAACCTTTGAAAATCCTATTTCCGTAGAAGATTTGTCTAAATCTATTGGTGCTGGTTTAGCTAAGGTGACTGTAGCTGGCAAAGTTAACGGAGATTTAGTTGATGCAGTTGATTTATTAGAAAACGACTGTTCGGTCGAAATTATTAGAGATCAAGACCAAGAAGGCATAGAAATTATTAGGCATAGTTGCGCCCACCTATTTGGGCATGCTTTGAAGCAAATTTTTCCTAAAGCAAAAATGGCAATTGGCCCAATTATTGAAAATGGTTTTTATTACGATATCGATTTAGATCATTCACTTTCACAAGAAGATTTAGAGAAGATAGAAAAAAGGATGAAAGATCTAGTCAAAACTAAATATAGAGTTATAAAAAAAGTTGTTCCAAAAAAAGAAGCAGTAAAAGTTTTTAAAGAAAGAAAAGAAATTTATAAATTAGAAATACTAAAAGAAATCAAAGAAGAAGAAACAGTTGGACTCTACTATCACGACGAATATATTGATATGTGTAGGGGACCGCATGTGAATTCAATGTCTCATATAAAAGCTTTTAAGTTAACTCACGTTGCAGGAGCTTACTGGAGAGGAGATTCAAAAAATAAGATGTTGCAAAGAATTTATGGGACGGCATGGAACAGCGAAAAAGAGTTAAAAAAATACTTAAATAATATTGAAGAAGCTACGAAAAGAGATCACAGAAAATTAGGTCAAAAATATGATCTCTTCCATTTTCAGGAGGAAGCACCAGGAATGGTCTTTTGGCATCCTAAGGGCTGGACAATCTTTAGAATCCTTGAAGATTATATTAGGGACAAGCAAATCAAAGCTGGTTATCAGGAAATAAAAACTCCTCAAGTAGTAGATAGAAAGCTCTGGGAAAAATCAGGGCATTGGGATAAATATCGAGAAAACATGTATATCACTGAAATTGACGAAGAGCATGCCAATGAAAAGAGAGTCAATGCCTTGAAGCCAATGAACTGTCCGTGCCATGTGCAAGTTTATAATCAAGGAATTAAATCTTATAGAGATTTACCGATTAGGTTGGCTGAATTTGGTTCGTGTCACCGATATGAAGCTTCAGGAACTCTTCATGGTTTGATGAGAGTGAGACAAATGACTCAAGATGATGGTCATATATTTTGTACAGAAGACCAAATTGAAGAAGAAGCTAAAAATTTTATAAATCTGCTTTCTGAAATTTATAGCGATTTGGGCTTTAAAAAATATGACATAAAATTATCCACCAGGCCAGAAGTAAGGGTTGGATCCGATAAAGTTTGGGACAAGGCAGAGTCGGCTTTAGAAAACGCCATAAAAAAACTAAACCTTCCCTATGAAGTTTCCGAAGGGGATGGGGCATTTTATGGTCCCAAATTAGATTTTGTTTTAACTGATGCGTTAGATAGAGAATGGCAGTGTGGAACTTTTCAAGCTGACTTCAATCTTCCAGAAAGATTAGAGGCTAATTTTGTTGGCGAAGATGGAGAAAGGCATCGCCCAGTAATGATGCATAGAGCTATATTAGGATCTTTTGAAAGATTTATAGGAATTCTTATAGAAGAATATGATGGAAACTTTCCTTTATGGTTATCCCCAATTCAGGCGGTTATTATGAATATTTCGGACAAACACGCTAAAAATACCAAAGAAATTGCCAAAAAACTTAAATCCAAGGGCTTTAGAGTGAAATTAGACTTGAGGAATGAGAAAATCACTTATAAAATCCGCGATCACTCCATGCAAAGAATTCCTTTTCAGTTGGTAGTGGGCGATAAGGAGATAGAAAATAATACTGTTTCCGTAAGAGCACGAAAAGGTCAAGATTTGGGGAGTTTAACTCTAGAAGATTTTTCGAAACTTTTGGATAAGAATATTAAATCAAAGGAGGTTTGATTGAACATTACTGTGTGGACTTTAGTCTAATTTATGGCTCAACCAAGAAAAGCTTACGAAAAAAAGAATAAGCACCAAATCAATCAATTCATCAAAGCAACCAAAGTAAGACTTATCTCAGAAGATGGTCAGCAACTTGGAGTTGTAGAAATTAACGATGCTCTTGATCAAGCCAAATCAGCAAGTTTAGATTTAGTTCAAATGAATGATGATCCTAAAACGCCAGTTTGTAAGTTAATGGATTATGGAAAACATCTATTTGATCAAAAAAAACAGAAAGCAGCATCTAAGAAAAAGACAAAAAAGACACAACTAAAAGAAATTAAATTTCGACCAGGTACTGACGAAAACGATTATCAAATCAAAATGAGAAATATTATTAAATTTCTCAAAGAAGGAGATAAAACGAAAATCACTATGAGGTTCAGAGGAAGAGAATTAGCACACAAAGAAATAGGCTTAAATCTTCTAAAAAGAGTAGAATCTGACCTCAACGAAATTGCCGGAGTTGAACAAGAGCCAGTTTCTGAAGGAAGACAATTAGTAATGCTTTTAAGCCCATTGAAAAAAAAGAATTAAAATGCCAAAAATTAAAGTACATAGTGGAGCAGCAAAAAGATTCAAAAAAACTGGATCTGGACTTAAGAGAAAGCATGCAAACAAAAGCCACATTTTGACCAAGATGACAACAAAATCTAAGCGTCAGCTAAGAGGAACAACTTCACTTGCTGCTGGCGATGAAAAATTAGTTAAAAGAATGTTTAAGGAGAAGTCTTAAGATGTCTAGAGTTAAAAGAGGTGTTACGGCTAAAGCTCGGCATAAGAAAACTCTTAAACTTGCAAAAGGTTATAGAGGCGCGCGAAGCAGAACTTTCAAAGTAGCTAAACAAGCTGTCACTAGAGCCGGTCAATACGCTTATAGGGATAGAAGAGTTAAGAAGAGAAATTTTCGTGCTCTTTGGATTGTAAGAATTAATGCCGCGGTTAGAGCAAATGGTCTTTCGTATAGTGTTTTTATGAATGCTTTGAAAAAAGCAAATATTGAGTTGGACAGAAAAGCTTTGGCAGATATGGCAGCAGAAGATGAAAAAGGATTTGCAGATTTGGTCGCACTAGTTAAAGAAAATGCAGCATAATATATGCTATGGACCTGCATCAGCTTAAGAAGCAATTATCTAAAGATTTAAACAAAGCATCAAACTCAAAAGACCTTCAAGACCTGAAGATCAAATATCTAGGTAAGAAAGGTAGAATTTCTCTCTTATCCAAAGATTTAGGCAAGCTTTCACAATCAGAAAGACCTAAAGCAGGAAAGGCAATTAATCTTCTAAAGAAGTTTTTCGAAGAACAAATTCAAATCTTAAGTAAAGAAATAGAACAACAAGAGATTAATGCAATTTTAGAAACAGAATCGATAGATACATCTTTACCCGTTCAATCTGAAAAACTTGGAAATCTACATCCGATAACAAAAACCATTGATAAAATCTGCCAATATTTTATTTCTCGTGGTTACTCTATCGAAGACGGTCCGGAAATAGAATCCGAATATTTCAATTTTGACGCTTTAAATATACCTAAAGATCATCCAGCGAGAGATATGCATGATACGTTTTATGTTGATGCACAAATGTTATTAAGAACACATACTTCTCCAGTGCAAATAAGAGCAATTCTTAAAAGCAAAGCACCATTAAAAATTATTTGTCCCGGTAAAGTTTATCGGAGTGATGCCGATCAAACTCATACGCCAATGTTTCATCAAATCGAAGGATTGTTAATAGATGAAAAAGTAAATTTCGGAAATTTAAAACACGAGTTAACGGAATTTTTAAATTACTTTTTTGGTAAAAAACTCAAGGTTAGATTTAGACCATCTTATTTTCCTTTTACAGAACCTTCTGCGGAAGTAGATATTATGGATAAAAAGGGATGGTTAGAAATTATGGGCTGTGGCATGGTGCATCCAAATGTTCTGAAAGAAGCAGGCGTTGATCCAAAAAAATACTCGGGTTTTGCTTTTGGTTTGGGAATTGAAAGAATGACTAAACTTGATTATCAAATGGATGACATGCGATTGCTATTTGAAAATGATTTAAGGCTAATTTCTCAATCTTAAAATGAAGATTTTAAAATCCCACTTAGAAGAAAAATTAGGCAAAAAGAAGAGCGTTGATAAGTTGAGCAATCAATTAACAATGCTAGGTCTTGAAGTTGATTCTATTTCTAAACTGAAAAGCGATTTTTGTATTGATATTGATCTCACCCCAAACCGTGGCGATTGTTTTAGTGCGCTTGGAGTAGCCAGAGAGATTGCTGCTTCTGATCAAACTTCTTTAAAAAAAGAAAAGTATTCAGTAAAAAAGTACGGAAATTCTAAAATCAAGGTTCTAGTTCAGGCTAAAGAAGCTTGTCCAAAATATAGCTATTTAGAAATATCTAACTTGTCTTTAACAAATTCGAAAGGAAAAGTTAAAGAGCTGCCTCAGCAAATCAATTCCCGCCTTGAAGCAGCAGGAATTAATTTAATAAATCCAGTTGTGGATATTCTCAATTACGTGATGCTTGATATCGGGCAGCCAATGCATGCATTCGATAAAGATAAAATTTCAGGTGATATCAAAGTTAGATTTGCTAAAAATAATGAAAAGGTAAATTTGCTAGACGATCAGACAATATCCTTATCTAAAGATTCTCTTTTAATTACAGATGCCAAAGGGCCAATTGCTTTTGCTGGCATCATGGGAAGCAAAGATTCTTCAGTGGAAATGGATACTTCGGCAATCATTTTGGAATCAGCTTTTTTTGCTCCAAAATTTATCAGAGGTAAGGCCAGAAAATTTGGCATTCAGACTGATGCCTCACAAAGATTTGAAAGAGGAGTGGATTTCAATTTACAACTCAAAGCTTTAGAGATGGCAAGTGCATTGATAATAAAATACTTGGGTGGAAGTTGTACAAATGCAAAGGAAATAGTTTCAAACAGCGATCTTCCAAAACAAAAGAAAATTAATCTTTCAGTTAATTTTTTGAATCAGAAGATAGGCACTCAGCTGCCAATCAAAAAAATTAAACAACTTTTACAATATCTTGATATTGAAATTATTGATGTTCAATCTGATCTGATTAAAATTTTAACTCCAAGTCATAGATTTGATTTGGAAATACAAGAAGATCTTGTCGAAGAAATAGCAAGATTGGTGGGATATGACAACTTACCAAATAGAGAATTAAAAACTGCTCAGCAAAATTTTTCAAAAACTGATTATTCAAAGACATTGGAACTTAAAAAATTCCTTACTCATAATAATTTTCAAGAAGTGATTAACTATTCATTTATAGATGACGGCTTACAAAAAGAATTAGAGCTTTCAAAAGGAATCATTAAGATTCAAAATCCAATAACTGAAAACTTAAACTCCATGCGAACTAGTTTATTCCCTGGCTTAATAACCAATCTAATTTCAAACGCAAAAAGAGGAAATGATTACCTGAAAATATATGAAGAAGGGAAAGTTTTTTCTAAGATTAAATCTATTAAGGAATCTAATCATCTAGCTGGTTTAATTTTCGATCAAGAGAAAAAAAGTTGGAACCGTTCTAGCACATTTGATTTTTACTCTCTCAAAGAGCTTGCTTTAAAAATAGCTAAGTTTTCCAATGTTGCAGATATTTCATTAAAAAAATCTAGCTCAAACTTACTGCATCCTAAAATATCTGCTGATATCTTTAAAGCTAATAAGAAAATAGGAAGTTTCGGAAAAGTTCACCCAATTATTCTTAAAACAATAAATTTTAAAAAGCCTTTTTTCTATTTTGAATTTCAAACAAATGAATTATTTAATTCAAAGAGTACAAAATTAGTAGAGCCTTCTAAATTTCCTTCCATGCAAAGAGATTTAGCTTTTATTGTTTCTGAAAAATTAGATTATATTGAGCTGTTCAATGAAATTACGAAACATGCTGGAAAAGACTTGATAGATATTAAATTATTTGATTTATTTAAAGGAGGAGATCTGCAAAAAAATCAAAAAAGTCTTGCCTTCAGACTTACCTGGCAATCAGCCAAAGGTACATTGGAAGATAACTATATTGATTTAGCAATCAATAAAATAGTAAAAAACTCAAAAAGCAAATTTGGGGCAAAGCTAAGAAGTTAAAATGTCCTTAACCAAAGCAAAGTTAGTAGATTATTTACATAAAAAAATGGGTCTTCCAAAGAAAGACTGTTTGCAGATCGTTGAGACTTTTTTTGAAGAGATTATGTTGGCCTTGGAGAGAGGGGAAGAGGTTAAATTACCTGGATTGGGAAATTTTTCAGTTGTTCATAAAAAAAGTCGACCAGGAAGAAATCCTCGAACAGGAGAAGCTCATACCATATCTGAAAGAAATGTCGTCAGCTTTAAAGCAGGAAGAAAGTTAAGAAAAAGTCTGTAATAGATGGATTTTGATTTAGGAAAAATACCGAATAAGAAATATTTTTCTATCCAAGAAGTATCAGAAATTTTGGATATTGAAACGCACACCATTAGATATTGGGAAAAAGAATTTGCCAATTCT
>CABZIF010000012.1 GCA_902525735.1 uncultured SAR86 cluster bacterium | reverse complement strand
AAATATCAGCATCTAATAAAAATGGAACAGATATTACGATTCCATACTATTTTAATTTAGCAAAAAATTATGATTTTACTTTTGAACCAAGATATATAGCAAAAAGAGGTGAAGGTGGTTTTTCAAAATTTAGATATTTATCTAAAAATTATGAAGGTTACATTGAGTCTTCTTTCTTATCAGAAAACAATAAATACTCTAATAGAACTAATAATAAATCATTTAGATGGTCTTTTAACTTTATCCATAATGCTAAAATTTTAAAAAACTATTTCCTTAAAATAAAATATTCAAATTTAGGAGATAGCCTTTTTTTAAGAGATTTTGGTGGAAGTTTTAATGGTCAATCAGATCAATTATTTGTTCCGCAAAAAATTCAAATTGCTAATTTTGGAAAAAACTATAATTTCAAAGCAACTGTAAATGCTTTCAAATTAACAAGTCCCATTGGAGTAAATCAATTTCAAGCAGTGCCAGAAATTAAATTTAATTATTTTTTAAATTACAAAAATTTTGATTTTAATTTAAAAACTAACTATCAATCTTTCAGAAAGGGAGGCTCTTTCTTTGAAAATTCAAAACAAAGAATTGAAAAGCTTAAAATTGAACCTGAAATTTTATTTTATAAGAGTTTTCTTAATTTAGACTCTATGATGAAAGTTAATTATAAATTTGAAAACTTTTATTTAGAAAATTATGAAAAATCTAGAATATTGCCACAAGCAGAATTTAAAATTAGTCAAAATTTATTCAAAAATAGAAAAAATAAATCAGAAGTGCTATCTCCTTTTTTAAGCTTTATTTATGCTGAAGAAATCAACCAAGATAATTTACCTAATATAAATTCTGGTTTTTTCTTAGATTCTAAAAGTTTTTCTAAGGATATTGTATCTGGAGATAGTTATGTGCCAATGCGAAGAGACATCCTTTTAGGAGCAGAGTATTTATTACTAGATAACAAAAGTAAGTTAAATATTTCTTTTTCCAAATTATTCGGACTAGGGAAAAGGTTTTTAGAAACAAATTTATTTAGAGTAGATTTGCCTGAACCATATCAAGTAAAAATAAATTATAAAAATGGAGAGAATTTTAATTTTTTAAGCTCTTTAACCAAAGATTCAAACAGAGATTATGATGCGTTGAATTTTGGATTGAATAAAACTTTTTCAAATCAAAATTTTTCTAGCTTTAACTTCACTTGGATTAGAGATATCAATTCTTATATTTTTGAAAATAATGAAAAAAGAAATATCAGGTTCTTAGAAAACAAGAATAAAATTCACTTAAATAAGAGAACATCTTTTCATTCAAAAATTGAGTATGATTTAAAAAACTCTAATCTTTCAAATTTAGTTTTAGGGATAGAATATGAAAATCCTGGTCTGATTTTTGGAATGGCTCTGATAGAATCCAACGAACTGGATTGGTTCAAATTAATAAAAGAAAATACTTTCAATGAATACAATCGAGAAAGTTTTAGAATTTACTTTGAATTAAAAGGCTTAGGCTCTTTAGGAAGAAAAATTAATGAATATACTGATAGAAAATTAATACAATGATCTTGAAAAAAACCTTAAAAAAAATTGTTTTCCTTATTTTGTTCTTTTCTTTAAGCGCAAGTGGAGAAAAAATAGTTTTAGATAAAATCGCAGTAATTGTTGGTGATGGGGTAGTTCTTGAGTCTCAATTTAATCTCAAATTTCAAAAATATGTCCAAGAATTTTCTAAACAAAATCCAGGGCAGGTTTTGCCTCCAGAAAGTTTTCTAAAAAAACAAATTTTAGAAAACCTTATTATTGAAGAACTTCTTCTTCAAAAAGCTGAAAAATTTGGAGTCAGGATAAGTGATCAAGAGCTTAACGACTATATGGATCGGATAGCAAAAAGCAATAATTTAACTCTTGAAGAATTTATAAATGAAGTTTCTTCTGAAGGAAACTTTCAAAATTTTAGAATAGATTTAAAAAACAACCTCATTATTCAAAGAGTCCAAAGAGGCCTCGTAAGACCGAAAGTATTTATTTCAGATCAAGAATTAGAAAATTATATATCGTCTACGGAAGGTCAGAGTTCAATATTAATTGAATACAAAATAAATCAAATTTTAATAAAATCGAGAGCTCAAGCGGATGAAATAAATCAAAAACTCTCTGATGGAGAAGATTTCTATGATTTAAAGGCTATATACGACGAAAGTACAGAAAATGAACCGCCAAAATGGCAAAAAATATCTGAGTTGCCTTCTTTGTTTAGTATCGTAAAGAATATGCAAATTGGTTCTTATTCGGACCCATTGGAAAGTGGAGCAGGTTTTTATTTTATTAAATTGGAGGATAAAAAAGGAGATACAGTCAAAGTAGAGTCTCAAGATTTAGTTAGACATATTCTAATTCAAACTTCCGAAATAAGAAGCGATAAGCAGGCAGAAGAATTAATTAATGAAATTAAAAATAGAATATCTGAAGGAGAAGAGTTCAGAGTTCTTGCTAGATTGTATTCCGATGATCCTGGTTCAAAACTAGATGGAGGTAATTTAGGTTGGTCAACCTCTGATAAATACGATCCTTTATTTAAAAAAGTTATTGATGATTCAGAATTAAATATTGTTAGTGAAGTTTTTAAAAGTTCTTTCGGTTTCCATATACTTGAGGTACTTGATAGAAGAAAAAAAGATATATCAAACGAATTACAAAAAGATAAGGCATTTAAAATTATTTTTGAAAGAAAGTATGAAGAGCAACTTGAAAGAACTCTTCAAGAGTTGAGAGCAGAATCATACGTTGACATTAAAATCAACATATGAAAAAAATTGCTTTAAGTCCTGGTGATCCAGCAGGAATCGGTCCTGAAATTTGTCTTAAATCTTTAAAAGAAATTAATAATCCTAAAGATTTTGAGTTAATTGGTGATATAGATTTTTATAGAAAGCTTTCTAAAGATTTAAATTTAAATCTATCTTTCGAAGAAACTTTGCATACAAAAAATTCTATTTTAGTTAAGAATATCAAACTTGATTCTGAGGTTGTTTCAGGTTTTCCAAATGTTGCAAACTCGAAATATACGTTAGATGTTTTATTAGCTGGATCTTTGGGCGCAATAAATAAAGAATATGCTGCCTTAGTTACCGGTCCAATCAATAAAAAGATTATTAATGATTATGGTTTTGAGTTTTCTGGTCATACGGAATTTTTGGCTGATATATCTCAAAGCAAGAATGTTGTAATGCTTCTTGCTAATTCAAAAGTAAAAGTTGCTTTATTAACTACTCATATTCCTTTAAATAAAGTAAGTGAATCAATTTCAACAAAAAAAATAATAGAGACTATAAAAATTTTAAATGAAAATTTAAAAAGACTTTGGAAAATAAAAAATCCTAAAATATGTGTTTTGGGTCTAAATCCTCACGCTGGGGAAGGAGGCTTCATGGGAAGCGAGGAAATAGAAATTATTGAGCCAGCCATCAATGCTCTTTTAAGTGAAAAAATATGTGTCGAAGGTCCCATTTCAGCAGATACAGCTTTTATAAAAGAGAAAACTAGTAAATACGATGCATATTTAGCGATGTTCCATGACCAGGGTCTTCCCGTTCTAAAATCTATGGGTTTTGGAGATTCTGTTAATATAACTTTAGGTCTCCCTTTCACTCGAATATCAGTTGATCATGGAACAGCATATGAATTGGCTGGCAAAAATAAAGCGGATCCTTCAAGTTTTAAGAGATCCATGGAATTAGCTTTGGAATTCTCTTCTTAATCTTATGAATAAGCACATTAAGAAAAAAAGATTTGGTCAAAATTTTTTAACTGATAAACATGTCTTGAGTAACATTTTTGGTTTCATTGATCCAAAAGCTGATGACATTTTTTTAGAAATTGGTCCTGGTTCGGGAAGCATGACAGAAATGTTTTTAGGTATACCAGAAAAATATGATGCAATTGAAATTGACAAGGATTTAATAAAATCTTTGGAAAAAAAATTTAAAAATGAAAAAAATTTTTCAATAATAAACAAAAATATCCTTGATCTAGATCTAATTAACTTTGTAGAAAATAACAAAAAAATAAGATTAATCGGTAATCTGCCTTACAACATGTCTAGCCCTATTCTTGATTGGTGTTTCAAACAAATTGATCTAATTAAAGATATGCATTTTATGTTTCAAAAAGAATTTGCCTACAGATGTGCCGGAAATGAAACCACTGAGTCTTATGGTAAATTAAGTGTTATTTGTAACTATTTTTGTAAAGTAGATATTCTCTCTGACATAAATAGATCTTATTTTGATCCAGTTCCCAAAGTCGATAGTTCTTTCGTAAGATTTAAGCCGAAGGAGAATAAAAAAAATATAAATGAATTCAAAAACTTAAATTTTCTTTTAAACAAATTATTTAATAAAAAAAGAAAAAAAATTAATAAAACTCTTATTGAGTTGTATTCAGAAGAAGATTTATCAAAAATTAAGATTGACTTTAATTTAAGGCCTGACCAACTTAGCTTAGAAGATTATGTTTCTTTAGCTAAAATTAACATTGAAAATGGCTAATTACGCAATAGGGGACATTCAGGGCTGCTATAAAGAATTTAAACTAGCATTAAAAAAAGTTAATTTTAATCTTGAAAAGGATTACTTGTGGTTAGTTGGAGATTTAATTAACAGAGGTCCTGATTCATTAAAACTTTTAAAGCATGTTTACAAAATAAGAAAAAGAACTCATATCGTTTTAGGTAACCACGATTTGCATTTCTTAGCTTGCTTTTATGGACAAAGGAAGTTGGCCAAAGCAGATACAATTTCAGAATTGATGAAATCAAAGGAGTCTTTAAAGTACGCAAAATTTTTAATGAAGCAGCCTCTGATATTTAAAAAAAATATTGTTTTCAAAAATAAATCAAAAAAAGTAATCATGGTTCATGCTGGGATACCGCCAAATTTATCTTTGAAAAACTGCATTGATTTGAATAAAGAGTTTCAAGTTGCCTTAAAGAGAAATCCAAAAAGAATTTTAAAAAAGGTTTTTAATAATTCATTTTCTAAATTCTCAAAAAAAATGAGTGAAATTGATAAGATAATTTTTTTTGTTAATGCTTTGACAAGAATTAGAGCATGTAATCATAAAGGAGAAATAGATTTTAATTTTAAGGGCAGAATTAATGAAATACCAAAAAAATTAAATGCTTGGTTTTTTTTTGAAAACAGTATTTTTAGTGAGAACTCCCAACTTATTTTTGGACATTGGGCAGCCATTAAGGGAAAAACAAAAAAAGAGAATATTTTTGGATTAGATACAGGATGTGTTTGGGGAGATAAACTAACAATAATGAGGCTGGAAGATAATAAAAGGTTTCAAATAAAAAGAATTAAAAAATGAAATATTATTTAGTTGGAGGAGCTGTAAGAGACAAACTGCTTAATTTGCCCTATTCTGAAAAAGACTATGTTGTAATTGGAGAAACTAACGAGTCAATGTTAGAAAAAGGGTTTATATCTGTGGGAAAAAAATTTCCCGTATATTTGCATCCTAAATCAAAAGAAGAATATGCTCTTGCAAGAAAAGAGAAGAAAGTATCTTCTGGTCACAAAGGTTTCATTTTTGAAACTAATAATTCTATAAGTTTAGAGGAAGATTTATTTCGGAGAGATCTAACAATTAACGCCATTGCCCAGGATGAAAATGGTAACTTAATTGACCCTTATGGAGGACAAAAAGACTTAAAAAATAAAATTCTTAAACATGTCTCGCCAGCATTTTCTGAAGATGCTTTAAGAATTTTTAGAGTTGCAAGGTTTGCAACAAGATTTTTTCCTCTCGGTTTTAAAATAGACGATACAACAATAAATATAATGCAAGCTATACCTAAATCAGAGATAGAAGACTTATCTTTTGAAAGAATATGGCAAGAGACAGAAAAAATATTAAGTATGAGTCATTCGCATATTTTTTTCGAAACATTAGAAAAAGTAAATGCATTATTTGTTTTTCCTGAAATCGAAAAAAATATTTTGAATTCTATTGATTCTTTAAAGAAATTGAGTGACAAAAGTCATTCTGAAGAAGAAAAATGGGCTGCTCTAAATTTAGAAAACTTTAGTCAAAAGACACTTCCCATACCAAAGAAATTTGCAAGATTTGAAAATTATTCTAGGGATTTTAGATCTACTTTGGATGAAGAAATTTCTGCAAAGTCACTATTAGAGGCATTTATGAAAATTAATGCATTTAGAAATCAAAAGCTGTCCACACAAGTTATAGACTTTTTACAAAAAAATAATAAATTAAATTCATCTTTGCTTTCACTTAATTTAGAGTGGAATATTTTAATTTCAGAGCTTAATTCAATATCTCCCGGTGATAGTTCTTCTCAAAATGGAGAACTTATAAAAAAAGAAATCTATAATGCTCGAATCGATATAATTAAAAATTATCTTAATGAATAAAACAATTTTAATCACTGGAGGGGCAATAAGAATTGGAAAAGCAATTTGTGAAAAATTTCACAAAGAAGGTTTCAATATTCTTTGCCATTACAACTCTTCTAAAAAACATGCCGATGAGCTATCTGAAGAGCTTAATAGTATTAGAAAAGATTCTTGTTCGATAATTAAATTTGATTTAAACGATATCGATAAATATCCAGTTTTTATAGAAAAAATAGAAGAACTTTCTGAATCAGTTGATGTTTTAGTTAATAATGCGTCTGCTTTTTATTCTTCTCCTCTCGATAATTATAAAGAAAGTGATTGGGAAGATCTGCATAATTCCAACCTAAGAGGTCCTTTCTTAATCTCATCTCTTCTTAAAGAAAATATTAAAAATACAAAAGGTTGCATAGTAAATATTACTGATGCAATGGTAATAAGAGGCATGAAAGATTACTCAATTTACTCAACGGCAAAAGGTGGGCTAGAAACACTTACCAAATCTTTGGCAAGAGATTTAGCTCCAGAAGTAACTGTAAATGGAGTCGCTCCAGGGGCAATTCTTCTTCCTTCAGACGGCTCATCAGACGAAGACCTACTTTTATCTAAAATTCCACTGGGTAGATTGGGTACCGAAGAAGATATAGCGTCAGCAGTTTTTTTCTTAGCCAATAATGAATACATCACTGGACAAATTTTAAGAGTTGATGGTGGAAGGTCTCTTAATTAAGATAGAAAAGTCTAAGACTTAATTAGTATGATTAAAAAAATCGAAAGTCAATTTAATGGAACAAAAAAAATGTCTGAAAAACATTTTATCGATTCAAGAATTCTTACACCTTTCTTAGAAAAAAAAATACCTGACTTTAGTGGTCCTCTTGAAATAGAAGAATTTATTGGTGGTCAATCTAATCCAACTTACTTTTTAAAAACAAAAAATAAGTCTTATGTTTTAAGGAGAAAGCCTCCTGGTGTGCTGCTTAAATCTGCTCACGCAGTTGATAGAGAATTTAAAGTTATTTCTGCGTTAAATAAAACAGATGTTCCCGTTCCCAAAGCTTTTGTACATTGCGAGGATGAAAGTCTAATTGGAACAGAATTTTTTGTAATGGAATACATAGATGGAACGGTTATATGGGAATCTCACATTCCACATGGAACCACTGAGGATAGATACGAAATTTACTCATCAATGAATGAAACAATTGCGAATCTTCATTCGCTTGACCCTTTAAAAATAGGATTAGAAGACTTTGGAAGACCTGGAAATTATGTTGCTAGACAATTATCAATTTGGACTAAGCAATACAGAGATTCAGAAACGGCAGAAGTTTCCTCTATGAATAAATTAATTGATTGGCTGCCCGAAAATCTTCCTTCAGAAAAGCCTACTAGATTAGTTCATGGTGATTTTAGCTTAACTAACGTTATTGTTAATCCTGAGACTAATAAAATTTCATCTATCTTAGATTGGGAGCTTTCTACCTTAGGAGATCCTATCGCAGATTTTAGCTATCACTGTTTACAATATTTTATTAACCCTATTTTAGGGGATGTAAATCAATGTAATGAATTAAACATTCCTAATTTGGAAGCCTACAGGGATATGTATATGGAGAATTCTGAGTTTGAAATAAGTGAATCGGAATGGAATACTTATATGGGTTTTAGTATGTTTAAACTCGCAGCTATTGCTCAGGGAATAACTGGAAGAGTCAGAGATGGCACTGCTGCTGGAAAAGATGCCGATAAATTTTTTGAACAGACTGTCTCGTTAGCTGACCTTGGTTGGCTTTTTGTGCAAAAATAATGAAAATTAAGGGGGAGAAGTTATGAGTAAAAAAAGTATGCCCATTGAAAAGGGTCATATAATGATGTTCGCAAGAGCAATAGGAGATGAAAATCCTATTTATTCCGATGAAGAGTATGCTCGAGATAAGTTAGGCGGAATTATCGCACCACCAACGTTCATCCAATCTGCAGCTCAATTTAATCCGGACAATCCTTTAAGGCCCAAAATCGGAGAGCCATGGTTTGGATCAGGTAAAACGCCAACAGGTATAGAAAAAAAAGGAAATAAATCAGAAGGTTCAGCCAGCACAAACATGCTTCATGCAGAACAGCATTTTGAATACCATCAACCTTTAAAACCTGGGGATGTTTTGACTCCAGAAGTTACAGAAGGAGAAAAATGGGAAAAAGAAAGTAAAAGAGCCGGGTTGTTAAAATTTAGTGAAAGTATCACGAAGTATTTTAACCAAAATAATGAGTTAGTAATCACTGCAAGATCTGTAGGAGTCGTAACTGAAAAAGTAGTTGAAAATTAGGAGATATGAATAATGATCGATGTTAATAATATTAAAGTAGGTGATACTTTCGAGGAGGTGATAGTTGATAACTTAACCCGAACTCAAATTGTTCAATACGCAGGTGTTTCCGGAGATTATAATCCTCTTCATACCGATGAAATTTTTACTACGCAAGTTGCAGGCTATCCATCTGTTTTTGCCCATGGCATGTTAACAATGGGCATGACGGGAAAAATGCTAACCAATCTTGTCGGAGATGATAATTTAAAAAACTTCGGTGTTAGATTTACCAACCAAGTTTGGCCTGGAGACAGTTTAACTACTTTTGCAGTAATAACATCTATCGAAAAAGATTCTGACAATGTTTTAGTAAATTTTGAGTTAGAAACTTTAAATCAAAATAATATTCCTGTTGTAATCGGAAGCGCAACTGCTCTAATTTAATAAATGAATTCTGAGTTTAAGCCTAAATTAGACGGCGGCTATTCATACTATGTCTTATCGCTTCTTTTAATTGTTTATATTTTTAATTTTTTAGATAGACAAATAATTGCGATCCTTGCACCGGAAATCCAAAAAGATTTAGGTATCTCTTTGGGGGATTTAGGATTTTTATATGGAACTGCATTTGCTATTTTTTATGCAATCATGGGAGTTCCTCTAGCTAAATTGGCCGATTCTTGGAATAGAACTAAGTTAATTAGCATAGGTGTTGGTTTATGGAGTTTAATGACAGCTGCATCCGGCTTAGCTAAAGGCTTTGTAGGTCTGGCTGTTTGCAGAATAGGTGTAGGTGTTGGTGAATCTAGTGCAAGTCCAGCCGCATATTCTTTATTGGCTGATTATTTTTCTGACAAAATAAAAACAACTGTATATTCAATATATGCTAGTGGCATATATATAGGCGGCGGTATTGGAATATTTTTAGGTGGGTGGATCTCAGATACTTGGAATTCCTCTTACCCAATAAGTGAATTGGCCCCGTTTGGTTTTGCAGGATGGCAAATAGCCTTTATTTCTGTTGGACTGCCAGGTTTAATCGTTGCATTACTTGTTCTAACAATTAAAGAACCTATAAGAGGACATACAGAAGACGTTGAAATAAAAAAAGTCGATAAACCATTCAAAGAAGCAGGCAATTTGCTTGCTGGTATTATTCCCATTGCATCTATGATAAACCTTCACAAAGAAGACTCAAATAGAAAAGAGATATTCTTTCAATTAGGATTCAAGACAGGCATTTTTTTATTAATATTATTAATGGGATTTTTAACCTCAGATTGGCTTCAGTGGTCAGCATTCGGTTTAGGGTTATATGCCCTTTTGAGCTGGATTCAGACAGTTAAAATAAAAGATCCGGTCTCATACGAAATAGTTTTCAGGTCTAAAACAATGAACCTAATAATGATAGCCTTTCCTTTGTTTAGTTTCATGGGTTACGCGGTAAGCGCGTTTTTACCAACTTTCTTCATGGAAACTTTTGAAGTATCGGCAACAATCGCTGGGAGAAATTTAGGACTACAAAGTGCTATTTTTGGGTTTCTTGGATTACTTTTTGGAGGAGTTTTTTCTGATTATTTAAGAAAATTCTTTGCAAATGGTAGGTTAATTGTTGGAATAATCTCCATAGTGTTATCTCCTTTATTTTTAATTCTCGCCCTTCATGCAGAGACTTTATTTCTCTTTTATGTGCATCATATTATTTGGTCGTTTGTTTCTACATTTTGGGTAGGACTTTGTGTAGCCACAGCCACCGACCTTGCTCTTCCAAGAATGCGAGGCATGGCATCAGCCTATTTTATTTTAATGGCATCTGTTGTTGGTCTTGCCTTGGGACCTTATGCAGTTGGAAAAGTAGCTGATATTTTCATATCCTATGGAAATGGAACTGCCGATGCATTGAGTTTATCTATGCAGACTCTTTCGATTGTTTTTTTAGTGAGTTTAATTCTTCTTTTCTTTGCCGTTAGATATCTTCCAACAGAGGAAAAAACTAAATATGAACGCGCAAGAAGACTGGGTGAGGTTTGTTAACTAAATCACTTTAACTTTGCTAGAAAAGTCTTTTTTTTCAGAAAGCATTTTTTTAAAAGAGATTTTATTGATTGGATGAATTTTTTCCGGACAAATTTCTGCAAGAGGAACTAATACAAAAGGATATTTTTCTATATCTTTATGTGGAACTTCTTGACCGTTTTTTTTTAAAATTTCATCGCCATAAGTTAAAAGATCTAAATCAATTAATCTATCAGAAAACTTTTTTAACTCTTTTTTTCTGCCCATTGAAATTTCTATTTTTTTTAAAGAATGGATAGTTTTTTCGAACTCTAACTCAGTATTGCAGAGAATAACTTGATTTAGAAAATCATCTCCCTGAAAGCCTTCTGATTTACTTGAATAAATTTTTGAAGACTTTATGTGCGTAAAGTTTTTAATTATTAATTCGCTCGCTTCTTGTAAATTGAATATTGGATTGATGTTGCTTCCCAAACTTATGGTGATTTCTTTCATGAACTACTTCTCAAAATTTCCACACCAACTGATTTTGAACCTCTCAGAGCTCCTGGTTTTTCGACGCGCAATTTAATCTCTTCTATCTGCTTATTTTTCAGAACTAATGAAGCAATTTCTTCTGCCATTTTTTCTACTAAAAAAAAGGAAGAGTTTTCCACCAAATTTACAATAGATTTGCCAATTTTTTTATAATCAAGTGCATCATCTATTTCATCTGACTTCCCAGCTTTGGAGATATCAAAGCTCATTTCTAAACTGATTCTAACAATTTGTTTTACTTCCCTTTCCCATCCAAAAATGCCAATTATGGTTTCTATTTCCAAATTCTCTATAAAAACTTTATCCATGATCAATTTCCTCTAGACTCCACCTTGGATTTACTTTAATTTCGTGATCTCGTTGAAGATTTAATTTTTCACTTGCAGCGAAGGCAACCATTGCTCCATTATCAGTACAGCGAGATAAATCTGGATAGAAGAGATTTTTTTCATCAATTTCATATTTAAAAGATTTTCTTAAAGCCTTGTTGGCTGCCACACCTCCAGATAGCACTAGCTGATTACAATTTTCTTTTTGCATTGCATTTACAGATTTTTTTACTAAACATTCAATTGCTGCATTTTGAAAAGCTAATGAAACATCACATTTTTTTTGAAAATCGAGTTTTTTTTCTTCTTTAAGGCGCTTTATTTCATAAAGTACAGCTGTTTTTAATCCACTAAAGCTAAAATTAAAATCCTGAGAATTAATCATTGGTCTTGGAAAGACTATTTCAGATAAATTCCCTTTCAACGCATTCTTTTCAATTTCAGGTCCTCCTGGATACTTGAAGCCGAGTAATTTAGCAGTTTTATCAAAAGCCTCCCCTACCGCGTCGTCTATCGATTCGCCAATTATTTTATATTCATCTGGTGAATTAACTTTAGCTAACAAGGTATGCCCTCCAGAAACTAATAAAGTCATAAAAGGATATAGCAAAGAATCCGCCTCATATTTCGCCATTATTAAATGGGCCTCCATATGATGTACAGGAATTGTTGGGATATTTAAGCTAAAAGCTAGGGCTTTAGCAAAAGCAGTGCCAACCATAAGTGGGCCTCTTAGTCCCGGACCTTTGGTATAAGCGATAGCATCTATATTTTTTAAATCAATATTTTTCGAAGAAAACTCTTCGTCAATTAACGGTAATAATTTATTTATGTGATCTCTTGCAGCTAATTCTGGAACTACGCCGCCAAATAAATTATGTTTTGCAGCTTGACTAAACAAAGACTCGAAAATAAATTGATTTTTATTGTCATCATAGAGCGCTATCCCTGTCTCATCACAGGAAGTTTCTATTCCTAGAATTTGCATATTAAAATCTTAACAGATAGGAAAAGACTTCTAAATATTTTGCAAAATATTCTAATCATAGCTAGAATTGCCAACCTAATTAATACTATGCCAGTTATAAAGTTAAAAGAAACAGAATCATTCGATGCCGGATTACGAAGATTTAAAAGATCATGTGACAAGGCCGGGATTATTGCAGAAGTTAGAAAGAGAGAATTCTACGAAAAACCAACTGCAGTGAGAAAAAGGAAAGCTGCTGCTGCAGTAAAAAGAGCCTCAAAAAAAAGGAAGATGGGAACAATGCCTCCCTTAAGAGCCAGATTCTAAAATAAAAAATGACGGAAAATATCAAAGCTTCAATTAAGCATGAAGTCTCTCTTTCTATGAAAGAAGGAAATAAATTTAGAACAACTACTTTAAGACTGATGATTTCTGCGTTTCAAATTGAAGAAATAAATAAAAAAGAGGAGTTGAATGATAAAGAATGTATAGAGATTCTTGAGAAAATGATTAAACAAAGAAAAGATTCAATATCTCAATTTGAATCAGCTGGCAGAGAAGAACTTTCAAAAAAAGAAAAAGATGAAATATTAATTATTCAGGAATTTATGCCGAAACAGCTTAGCGTTGAAGAAATTGATATTCTGGTAAAGAAGGTTATTTCTGAAACTAATGCTGAATCAATGAAGGATATGGGTAAGGTAATGGGAATGCTTAAAGAGTTGACATCCGGAAAAGCTGACGCTGGATATATAAGTTCCGAAGTAAAAAAAGCTTTAAGTTAATTTTTAATTTTTTTTACAGTTTCTACAATTGTAACGGTTTGTTGATCCGCTTCTATATTTAAGTAATCCCCTTTTTTTATCTCTGACAAATTAGTTCTTTCAATAGTCTCTGGGATTAAAGAAACACTAAAATTAGAATTTGTTGAATTTGATACTGTTAAACTTATTCCATTGATAGCAACATATCCTTTCTGAAAAATATATTCTTTAACTAAGGATGGTTTCGAAATAGTAAGAATTTTTTCTTTTCCTTTTTTGAATTCTTTAACTTTTCCCATGCAATGAACGTGTCCCGATACTAAGTGCCCACCTATTTCCTCTCCCATTT
>CABZIF010000011.1 GCA_902525735.1 uncultured SAR86 cluster bacterium | reverse complement strand
GGGAGAAATTTCAATCTAGATTTGGTATTCCAAGTATCAGAGAGTTATATGGGGCCACTGAAGGAGTCGGTGCTTTAGTTAATACACATGGAAGACCAGGGATGGTAGGACGTTACATGCGCGGTTCATTAGTGATCAAATGCGATCAAGAGACTGGAGAGCCTATAAGAAATGAAGAAGGATATTGTGAATCAGTTGGTGTAGGAGAAACTGGTCTATTCATTTCAGCTTTATCAAAGATCGCTACTTTTGAAGGATATCTGGATAAACAAGCTTCTAATAAAAAAATTATGAGCGATGTTTTTAAAAAAGGAGATCTTTGGTTTAATTCTGGGGATCTTTTGATCAGACATGAAAATAATTGGCTCTCTTTTGCTGACAGGGTTGGAGATACTTACAGATGGAAAAGTGAAAACGTTTCAACAATGGAAGTAGCTGCAATTGTTAATAAATATGATCAAGTATTAGACTCAAATGTTTATGGTGTTGAAGTTAAATCAGCGGAAGGAAGAGCTGGAATGGCTCTTTTGAGCGTAACAGATGAATTCAATTTCAACGAATTTTCTGAGCATATCGAAAAAAACTTAAATGCTTTTCAACTCCCATATTTTTTAAGAATAACTGAAACAATGAAAACAACTGGTACTTTTAAACATCAAAAAGAAGATTTAAAAAAACAAGGATTTGATCCCGAATCAATTGAAGACAAAATATATTTCTATCAAAAAGGGAATTATATAGAGATGAATAATGATCTTTACAATCGCATCCAATCTGGAGAGGAACGATTTTAATGATTCAATTCATCAGAAATATTTTAGCCAGAAGGACTTTTGCTTACAAAGCAAGAAATAAAGCAATGAATATGTTTTCTAGTTATGAAAATTTTAAAACTATTCGAGAAACTCAAGAAACTAAAAGGAAAAAAGAAAATAGACCTCATGAAGTTTTGTACTTTCACAAAGTTGACGACCCCTACTCTCATTTAACAATTCAATACATTGATAAATTTATCAACGGCTACGATATTAATTTGAAACCAATACTAGTGGGAGAAGAAAATCCTGTTACAGTTCATGAGCCAGATTTATATGATGCTTACTGTTTGCAAGACGTTAAAAGAATAGCTCCATTCTATAATGTAGATTTTGAAGCATTGTCTTATCCTTCAAAAGATTTAGTATCTATTGCTAATTCAATTTTATGCAATCTTGAAGCTGAACAATTTACTTCTATCGCTAAAGAGGTAAGTTCAGCTCTATGGCAAGGTCAAGAAGAAAAATTAAAAGAATTAAATAAGATCTATAAAGCTTCAGATAGTGAAATAAGAAATAAGCTCAACGATGGAAACGAAATTAGAAATGATTGCGATTACTATTTCGGCTCTGCATTTTATTATGAAAAAGAGTTATATTGGGGCGTTGATCGCTTGAATCACTTAGAAACAAGATTAGCCGAGTTAGGAGCAAAAAAAACTACTGATAATGAATTTATTTGCAATCTCAATACAGTAGCTCCTAATGAGCTTTCTTCGGACGATAAATTAAATTTAACTTTTTATCCTTCACTCAATAGTCCCTATACATTTGTAAGTGCTAAAAAAGTCAAAGATCTCGTAAAAGATTACCCAATAGAACTAATCACTAAACCGGTGCTGCCCATGCTCATGAGAATGATGGTGATTCCAACCTTTAAAGCAAAATACATAATTTCAGATGCTGCTAGAGAAGGTAGAAAATATGGATATGAGATGAAATCAATTTATTCTCCCATAGGAAAACCCGCAAGGCTTGCTTATTCTCTTTTTCCAATAATAGATAATCTAGGTAAGGGATTTGAATACATTGATGGCCTTCTCAGAGCTTCCTTTCAAGATGGAATAAACATTGGAGATGAAAGCTTTTTAAAAAATTTAATAAGTGAACTGGGTCTTGACTGGGAAAGTATAAAAAAAGACTTAAATACGAAAAAATGGAAAAAGATTTTAAATGACAACTGTGATGATATGTACTCAGGAAATTGTTGGGGTGTACCAAGTTTCAAAATAACTAATTCAGACGGTAGCGATCCTTATTATGTTTGGGGTCAAGATAGAATGTGGCTTTTAAAAGAAGAAATACATAGACGATTAAGTTAAAGAACTAACTCTCTGTAATTCTATCTAAAAACAAATGAAAAAAATCAAAAAAAGAAAGGCTTCTAATCCTGTTGCTAAAAATGCTTCTAAATTTAATAAAGCAAAAGTTTTTGCTGATAAGACAAAGTATAATCGTAAAAAAAATAAATTATCCGAAGATCAATGAAATCAAAGTTTAATAATGTTCTTGAAATGGTGGGCAATACACCTGTTTTAAAAATCAATAATATTGATACTGGTAAATGTGATTTATACGTCAAAATGGAAAGTTTAAACCCTTTTGGATCTATAAAAGATAGAGTTGGTTTAAAAATGATTCAGGACGCTGAGGATGATGGTCTCATTAAAGAAGGTTCCACAATAATTGAGTCTACTGCTGGGAATACAGGTCTAGGTCTTGCGCTGGCAGCAAAACTAAAAGGATATAAATTAATTTTAGTCATCCCTGACAAAATGAGTGAAGAAAAAATAAGACATCTAGAAGCTATGGGAGTAGAAATTATTATGACTAGATCTGATGTTGAAAATGGACATCCAGAGCATTACCAATCAATTGCAGAAAAATTAATAAAATCTACTCCTAATTCTTTTTTTGCAAATCAATTTGAAAACAAATCTAATCCCCAGGTGCATTTTGAAACTACTGGCCCAGAAATTTGGGAACAAATGGAGGGTAATATCGATGCCTTTGTTGCTGGAGTTGGAACTGGTGGAACAATAAGTGGAGTTGGAGGATTTTTAAAATCTAAAAATCCAAATATAAAAGTTATTATCGCTGATCCTATTGGCTCAGTCGTAGCTGATGCAGTAAATACTGGTGAATATAAGTACGAAGGAGGCTCTTGGAGCGTCGAAGGAATTGGAGAAGATTACATTCCAGCTAATTTAAATCTTGATATCATAGATGAAGGTATTTATGTTTCAGATAAAGAAGCATTTAGTATGGTTGATCAACTTCTTCAAAAAGAAGGTATTTTGGCTGGCTCATCTTGTGGCACCTTAGTTGATGCTGCTATTAAGTGGTGTAAGGCTCAGGAAGAACCAAAAACAGTGGTTACATTGATTTGTGATACTGGGAACAAGTATTTATCCAAAGCATTTAATAAAGATTGGGTTAAGGAAAATATTAATTAATTATGGCAAAAAATAAAAAACAAGGATTTGAAACAAGAGCTATACATGCTGGTCAGGAAGCTGACCCAGCAACTGGTGCTGTTATGATGCCGATTTATACCTCATCGACCTTTAAACAAGAATCTCCTGGAGTGCATAAGGGATACGATTATTCAAGATCAGGAAATCCAACTAGAAAAGCATTTGAAGAATGTATGGCAAGTTTGGAAGACGGAATCAAAGGGTATGGGTTTTCTTCCGGTGTTGCTGCTATTTCTGCTTGTGTTGAGCTATTAGAACCAGGAGATCACGTTATCGCAATGGATGATTTGTATGGAGGAACTGTAAGGCTGTTCAACGAAATAAAGACTAAATCTCAAGGCATCAACATTACTTACGTTGATATGACAGATTTTGATAATGTCGAGAAAGCTTACACCGACAAAACAAAAATGATTTTTGTTGAGACACCGACGAATCCACTTTTAAAAATCGCTGATCTAAAGAAAATTGCAAATTTTGCTAAAGAGAAAAAAATTCTATCGGTTTGTGATAATACTTTTGCATCTACGTATATTCAGAAACCATTGAACTTTGGAATTGATATTGTTCTTCATTCTGCTACCAAGTACCTTGGCGGTCATTCAGATCTCATCGCCGGAGTATTAGTAATTGGTAAGGATGATAAAAGTCTACTAGAGAAAATGGCAAATATTCAGAATTCATTAGGACCCATTACCAGTACCTTCGATAGTTACTTGATACTCAGAAGTCTTAAGACATTGTCTTTAAGGATGGAAAGGCATAGCAACAATGCTCTGCTCCTTGCCAATGAATTGATTAATCATGAAAAAATTCAGAAGGTTATCTATCCTGGTCTTGAATCGCATCCCCAACATCAATTAGCAAAAAAACAGATGAATGGGTTCGGAGGAATTATTTCGATTGAATTAAGTGGCGGCTTAGAAGTTTCTAAAAGTTTTCTTGAAAAAACTAAAATTTTCTCTCTCGCAGAAAGCCTAGGTGGAGTTGAAAGCCTTATCGAACACCCTGCTCTGATGACTCATGCTTCTGTTCCGGCAGAAATAAGAGATAAAATTGGTATCACTGATGGTCTAATTAGACTCTCAGTTGGAATCGAATCTGTAGAAGATTTGATCGAAGATATTGATCAAGCTTTAAATTAGCCCATATTGAAAAAGCATAGTTTATTGCCATCTAAATCATAAACATAAGCTCCATAGAATTGCCCTGCTCTCATACCGGGTGCTCCATCATCTTTAGCACCAAGTTCAATAGCTTTGTCATACATGCTTATTACTTCATCATGAGAACCTAGCGCAATAGCTTTCATTGTTCCATTACCATGCTGAGCTGTATTTCCGTCATAAGGGATAGCTATAGCTAAAATGACAGATCCATCTTCTTTTGATAACCACATTGTTATCCTGTCGTTTGCAAGAAGTTTTTTTGGCTCAAGTTGTGCAAGCAAAGCATCGTAAAAGGTTTCGGCAGCTTCCTTGTTATTAGTTCCTATTGTTGAATAGCCTTTAAAGTTAACACTCATTATTTTCTCCTCAATTAAAAATTACTGTTTTATTGCCATTTAAAAATATACGTTGTTCAATATGATATTTTACAGCTTTCGCAAGAGTAATAGACTCTATATCTCTACCAATTACTTCCATTTCTTTAGGCGTCATACTATGGTTTATCCTATCAACGGTTTGTTCTATGATGGGTCCTTCATCTAAATCGGAAGAAACATAATGGGCTGTTGCGCCTAAAATTTTAACGCCTTTTGTATATGCTTGTTGGTATGGTTTAGCACCTTTGAAACTTGGAAGAAAAGAATGATGAATATTAATAATATTTCCATAATGCTTATTTACAAAAGATTTAGATAAGATTTGCATATATCTAGCCAAAATATTCAACTCTACCTGTTCTTTAGATAATATTTTATTAATTTTTGCCTCTGCGCTACTTTTTGAAACTTTTTGCATATTTATAAAGTGGTATGGAATTTCATAGCTTTTTGCAATTTTTCTAAGATCTGGATGATTTGAAATGATACATTTAATATCTAGTGGTAATGAGCCCACACTTTCTCTATAAAGTAAATCCTGCAAGCAATGACTATATTTCGAAACAAAGATGGCAGTTTTGGGTCTGAAGTTGGCATCAATTAATGTCCATTCTATATTCAATTCCTTTGCTATTATGGAAAACTTTTTTTTAAAAGAATTAAATTTAAAATTTTTGTTTGGAGATATAACCTTTACTCTCATAAAAAATTTATTTGTTTCAGGATCACCAAAATGAGCAGATTCCAAGATAAATAATTCAGATTCATTTAAACAAGTAGAGACTTTAGCCACCACTCCAAAACGATCCGGGCAAGTCACACGCAAAATGTATTCTTTTGGTTTAGTCATTTTTTCTATAAATAAATTTAATATTTCCAAAAGATGAGCCTTGAAACTCAATTTCTCTTATCAATTCCCCGCCATCTAAATACAAATCTTGTTTAAAGTCTATAATTTTTGTATTTATCTTCATTTCTAATAAATCTTGATCATAAACGGCCGTAATATTTTGGTCTTCAAAATTTGATCTAATTTTTTCATTACTAAGAAGAGGAATTGCGTATTGATGCCATTCTCTAAAATAGTTATAACTAAGTGACATTTCTTCTTTGCAAATACCTATTATTAAGAATTGACTATTGGATAAAAGCAAAGGCATGAAGGAATTTATTAAAAAAGAGTAACTTTCTAAGTCTGCTCTAATCAAATAAGGTTTGAATCCTGGGAAATTATCGATTCTATTTAAATCCCAAATACCCGATAAATCAGATTCAATTGAGACACTATCACAAGTAATTTCATTTATTGGTGCAGATGAAAAAGTAACTACTCTGAAAGAAATAATTAAAGTTAATGCAAGAAAGAAAAGAAAAAACCATCTTGTCATTAAATTTATTCTGTTGGAGATGATTCGATATAAACAGACCTTGAAGGAAAAGCAAAATCAGAACCATGTTTAAGAACTATCTTTTTTATTTCAATTAATAGATTTTGTTTAATCTCAGAGAACTCTGTATAGCTGTTAATGCCCGTATAACATAAAACTTCTAAATCAATCGAGCTTGCTCCGAATTCTGTTGCTTTTGCGAAAGATTCTTGTCCTGGATTAATTTTAAAACCAAGACTTGTATCATTAATTACTTTTTCTATATCTGAACAGATTTTAATGATTATTTCTGACGAAGTTCCATATACAAGATTAATTGCCCATTTAATTCTTCTAAATTTTAATTGTTTGTGGTTTATTACGCTTACATCAGATAAATCTTTATTTGGAATTATCATTAGAGAAGTGTCAAATAATCTGACATTGGTTGATCTAAACCCAATAGTTTCAACGATTCCATGAAATTGTCCTATTACTTGTATTCTATCTCCGGGCTGAAATCTGTTCTCACCAATAATTAACATACCTGCTATAAGATTTTTAAAGAGATCCTGAGCACCTAATGCAATCGCAACTGAGAAAAGTCCTAGCCCTGCAATTAATGGTCCAATTTGTATCCCAAAAATATCTAAAATTACTGCTAAACCTATGATCCAAATTAATACCTTCAAAGATTTTTCTAACCAAGAAGACATCGCTGAAGTTAGCCAAGAATTTTTTGACAGAAACTTAAATAGCGGCTCTACTGCATTTGCCAACACACTAAAAATTGTAAAAACAACAGAAGATTGAACAAGATTGGTTGCAATAACATCGATAAGCCCTGATAAAGGTAAATAAATAGTAATCAAATAAAGACCTATCGTTATTGGAATATATCCAATAGGTTTTCTCAATGAGTCCAAGACAATATCATCTAGTTTAGATTTGGTTCTAGCGGTCAAACTTTCTAACCAATTAATAACTATATTTGAGACGATGCCTCTCATAATGAAAGCAATGATTAAAATTATTAACGAAATTATAATTTGAGAAATACTTATTCCAAGGAAACCTTGATTCCAAACATTTAAAAAGAGATCAATAAAATTTTGCATATTTATTCCGGCTTAAAAGCTACCGGCATTTCAGAAATAGAATGGGTGAAATTGTTAGGCACCACCTTCCATTCTTCGCTTTGATGCATATCAGGAAATCTTTCTAGGATTTGTTTATACACTTCCGCTAATTGCATGTTGGCCATGTGTTTCCCAAGACATAAGTGACGTCCATACCCAAATGCCAAATGTTTTTTTGCATTGTCTCGTTCTATATCAAATTTATCTGGATTTATAAAAACTTCAGGATCTCTGTTAGCTGCTCCATAATACAGAACAACTTTTTCTCGCAGACCAATTTTTTGCTCACCAACTTGCGTTTCTTCAGTAGTTGTTCTTCGCATATAAATAACAGGTGAAATCAATCTTATTGCTTCGTTAACCATGTTCGGTAGAAGCTCCATATTGTTAATTAACTTTTCTTTTTGGTCCGGATTTTCAGTCAATAACTTAATTGTTCCACTTATAGAATTTCTAGTTGTTTCATTTCCTGCAATAATTATTAATAACCAAGAGCCGTCTAAATATTCTTCTGGAAGCTTCTCACCGTCTATTTCTATATTTGCGATAACTGAAAGTAAGTCGTTTTTTGGATCTTTCCTTCTCTTAAGAAGAATATCTCTTCCATATTGAAACATTTCATTCACAATATTAGTAAACATAGTAATCATCGCTGGATCGGGTGCTGAAGCTTGTTGAGCATCATCCAGTTTAATATTATTTTTTTCGGCAGCTTGAGTAGCGCCAACAACTTGTGCCATTTCTAAAAAAGTCATCCATTCCTTAATTTTTGGTCTATCTTCTTCTGGAACACCTAGGATTTCACTTAAAGAAAATATTGGAAGTTCAGAGGAAACTGTATCTACCAGATTACATTGGCCCATGGGAGCGATCTTATCTAAAAGTTCTGTCACTTTAATAGAAACTTTTTTCCTTAATTCTTCAACATATTTTGGCGTAAAAAATTTCATATGAGGATTTCTCATGGAAAGATGTAACTTATCATCCATACCCAACATATGATCTAATGCTGACTTAAATAATTGATCAATACTTACTTCTTGCGAGTACCCAAGCGTAAGAGTAGTTCCGCTTGCAAGTTGTGAAGAAAAGATTTTTTGATTTCTAGAAACATACTCTATATCAGAATATTTAGTAAGAACCCAAAACCCTGGTTCACTATCTCCTATACCGGCTTCATGAAAATGTACTGGAGAATTATTTCTTAAATTTTTAAATTGTTCAAAAGGTTGTCCTTTTTCGAATAGAAAGACGTCTGTTAAATCAAAGTCTCTTGTAAATTCATTAATTGGTTTAAATGCCGGAGCGTTAATTTTTACTTTTGGTTGTAAGTCGCTATTCAGTTTCATTTCTTAGTAATTTCTATTTTTTAAAATTTCACAAATCTCATTTGCTTTTTGTCTTTTTACTTCGGTTGGAATAATTAACTTAATTAACTCTAAAGCAATTTCTTTATAATTATAACCTTCATCCACCATAGAAATCCCTCCACATATTTGCCACAAATGAAGTTTGAATTTAGTTTCAAAGTTTTCAAGATATTCGGAACTTAATTGACCACTAGCAACTGCCGATTTAACATCTTCTATTGCATGATGGCGCGTTAAATCAAAATATATTTCTACAAAATAATTTGGTTTTTCTAGTAGCCATCGCATTGAAGCATTATTGCTTACTTGCAGGATTGTTTTATAGATTGCTTCTAAAAAGGCCAACAATCTATCTGGTTCATTTTTATTTGATTCCGATATCATCTGAGACCAATCCGTAACGTTTTTTTTAATTGCTGATTCTAAGACGTCTTCAGTTGAAGAAAAGTATTTATAAAATGTGCCATAACCTAAATTAGCAGACCTAGTTAATGAAGTGGCCGTAAAATTATTTAGCCCTTCTCTATTTAAGTGCACTACTGCTGCTTCAATAAGTTTATCTTTTGAACTAGCTTTATTTGAGTCTGACATTGTTTTATTTTAGCTTAAATAAAAAACGGCACCACAGGGATGCCGCTTTTTAATATGATATTTATTAAAATTCAGTAGAAAGTTGAAGACCCAATCTTCTCCCTTCACCTAAACTATATCTATTTCCTCCACCTTGGTTTCTAGCTCCCGCTAAAGCAACCATCATATAATTATCATCCGTACAATTATTACAGTAAGCAGAAATATTCCAACCACTAGGCAAATCCAAACCAACATTTAAATTAACTAAAGTTAGATCTTTAACAGTTGTTGGATACCATGCATCTAAACTAAGTGTGTATTCATCCTTATATGAAACACTTATAGAAGAGGTAAGTTCCCCAATATTTAAATACTGCGTATTTTCGATTGCAACATTAATATTGTTATCTGCTGCAAATGGCATTTTGCTGCCTGCTCTATCTATACCTGCAACTGTTGCTGCAGTATCTAGAAATCTATCGTATTCTGCGTCTATGCCAGCATAACCTAGAACTAAATTAGTATTATCATTGATAAAAGTTCTATAGTTAACTTCTATACCTTGGACAGTGGCATCAGCATTTAAGACTACACCAGCAGGGTTACCAGCTTGGTCTGTTCCGACAAGTATTTGCTGGTGATCAGTATAATCATAAGAATAAACAATTGCTTCTAGTTGAGAAGAACCCCCATCTAAAACTGCTTTATAACCTATTTCTATCATTTCAAGTTCTTCAGGATTATAGGGTTTGTAAGCATCTGTTGCATTCCATTGCGCAAAGCCAGGTCCACCTGATTTTGTCGCAGTAGAATAAGTTGTCCAAGCTAAAGCATTATCAAAAGTCATCTCCAAAGTTATTTTTGGATCGAATTCTTTTAAAGTTGTACCGTTACTAGTAGAAAATGGAGCAGCCACTAAAGGAACTCCAAGTGCATCTGTACTACCAATATAATTAAAAGGTTTATCATGAATAGAATAACGTCCTCCTACAAAAAGTGATAAATCGTCACGAAGGGGGATAGTTACATTACCAAAAATTGCAGATGCCTGAGTTTTGATTTCCATTCGAGCAACATTATTCAAATAGCCTGAATAACTTTTAATAAAATTTTGAACATCTAAACCGTCTATTACTGCTCTTGAAGGTAATATTGCTGCTCTTGGCACTGCAGCATTAGGCCCAGCTGCAGGTTTAGCATAAGCAGTACAGTTTCCATTAGTTACACATACATTTAATGCTGCAACGATATCTTCACTTGTCGATTGAGCAGTTATACCTTGAGCAGCAGTAGAAGCAATACTTACCCCTCTAACAAGACCGTGTGAAAAGAAACTGGCAGGACCTAAAGCAAAAGTATCTTCTCTGAAGCCGTGATCTCGCATTCCATAAGCACCGATAGACCAGGGGTATTTTGCTGAATCAGAAGAATCAAGTCTCAATTCAATAGACTGGGTATCAGTTTTGGCAGTATGTCTTTGGATAACTGCATCTAAAGAAATAGAGTCAAAGTCTCTTTCTTCTCCTGAATTGACTGCACTAGCTCCGATAATAGTAGTTAATTTGTTGTCGCCAATGTAAGACTCAGCACCAAACGTAAAAAGTATTGACTCTGCATAATTATATCCAGGAGTATTTAGTTCTTGAGAATACTCACTAGCAACAGCTTTTTGATAGACAGGATTATTTGGAATTACAGTACCAACAGAAGTCATATCTGCTGCACTATTTTGAACTGCACAAAAAGCACCATTAGGAAAAGATCTAGCAACAATTAAAAGGTCCATTGCAGGAGTTTGCGAATTACATAGAAATCTTTGTTCTGAAATAACTGCATATTGATTAATCTTAGAATGAGATAAAGAAGCATTCCAAACTACATCATTATTTTCTCCAAAAAGCGAAAATCTGGATGCAATAGAATGAACACCGTCATCTCTACCAGTTGCCTCATCAAAAGACATACCATCTTCGCTACCTCTCGAAAGTGCTATTCTTATTGAAGTTGTTTCGTCTAAATCGGTATCCATACGGAGTGAAACATCATTTTGTCCGTTATTACCGCCTTTAACAGTGAATTTTCCAGAATCTCCTCCTTCAGGTCTTTTAGTGACGATATTTATAATTCCACCTAAGGAGTTAACTCCATAGATAGCTCCTTGAGGACCTTTTAAAACCTCGATTCTTTCAATATCCATCAATCCATGAAGATAAGAAGCGACTCTAGGCTGAGCAACGCCATCTATCACTACAGAAGAAGATGGATCTGCACCAATATCAAATTGATAAGTACCTATTCCTCTTATTCTAAGATTAACCCTAGATTTTCCTTCCCCAGCAAAAACCATATCAGGTGCTATATGTCTAAGACCTTCTATATTATTGATACCTTTTTTGAAAAGGTCATTACCAGAAACAGCATTAATTGCGGCTGCTGTATCCATTAAAGTAGATTCTTTTTTTGTTGCAGTTACTGTCAAATCTTCATAAACAGCTTGTGCTGAAGCTGCTAACGAAAAAAATAGAGATGCAATAAGCGCGATGCCTTTGAATTTAATCATATCCTCCCCCTTGAAAGATAAATAATTTTAAACAGTTATGTTTAAATTTTACACAACTTAAAGACAAAATGGACATTAATAAATAATGTGACAAAATGTCACATATTAGGTTACGGAGTTATACCCTAAATGTAAACAAATAAAATCGGTTCAATGGACTTAGGAATATCGGGTAAAAAAGCAATCATATGTGCATCGAGCAGAGGCTTAGGAAAAGCTTGTGCAGAAAGTCTTGCCTCAGAAGGAGTAGAAATTTTTATAAACGGTATTCAAAAAGAAAATTTAACGAAAACAGAAAAAGAATTTAGAGATAAAGGATTTGAAGTAACTGCAATATTAGGAGCAATGGAAGACGCTTCAACCAGGGAAGCTCTTTTAAACGCATGTCCTGAACCAGATATTTTAATTAATAACAGTGGCGGTCCACCTCCAGGAAATTTTTTTGATTGGAGCGAAGACGATTTTTTAAGTGCAATAAAATCAAACTTTACGCAATCTGCCCTTCTAATGCAGGCAGTGATTCCTGGAATGATAGAAAGAAAATTTGGTCGAATAGTAAACATTACTTCTGCAATGGTTAAAAATCCTCATCTAATAATGGGTTTATCCACTTCTGCTCGATCGGCTTTGCATGGACTTTCCAAGGCATTATCTAAAGATGTGGCTGAATATGTCACTATTAATAGTCTTTTGCCGGAAAGAATCGATACGGATCGACAAACTAGAATTATTAATTTTCAGGCTGAATTAGCAGGAATTACTTACGAAGAAGCAAGACAAAATGTTGAAGAAGGTTTGGCTGCTAAACGAATGGGAACAGTAGAAGAATTTTCCGGTATTTGTACTTTTCTTTGCTCAAAACAAGCTGCATTTGTTAATGGCCAAAGCATAACTGTCGATGGTGGAACTGCACCAGGTTTGCTATGATTTTTTAAAGTGACAAAGTGTCACTTATGATATAAATTTGAATTATGTCTGACTTAACTCTCTACCATAATGGCCCATCTACCTGTTCTCAAAAAGTGAGGCTAATTTTAGAATTAAAAAATTTAGCTTATAACTCAAAAGATGTAAATTTATTAGCAGGTGAACAACACGATCCTGAATATGTAAAGTTAAATCCCAACCATGTTGTTCCAACCTTGGTGACAAAAGACAGTGTTCTGATCGAATCCAATTTGATTGTTGAGTATTTAGATGATGCTTATCCAGAAATTCCTGCTCGTCCATCTGAACCTGAAGCAATCCACAAAGTTCGTCTTTGGATGAAGCATATTGATACATTTCAACAATACACAGGACCCATTACTTATGGCATTGCCGTAAGAAAACTTCAAATGAATAAATCGGATGAAGAAAAAGAAGCTGACCTTCAAAATATTCCAGATCCAGTGAAGAGACAAGCTAGAAAAGAAACCATGGAAAAAGGAATAGATGCCCCCATTGTTATTAATTCTCTCAGAAAAGCCGGTGAATTCTTAGATCAACTTGAAGCCAATATTGAAGATAGTGGTTGGATTGCTGGTGATAAATTTAGCATGGCAGATGCTTGTACCCTTCCTTATATTCAACGACTTGATCATTTGGCACTCTCTGAAGCTTTTAGAGAAGAAAAAAGACCCAAAATAAATAAATGGTACAAAAAAGTCAAAGATTTAGATTTTTTTGACAAAGCTGTCACTAGTCAAATCCCCCCTCCTTTGGTAGAAATGATGAATACCTTTGGTGAAGAAGTAAAAGACAGAGCATTAACTTTAATGGAGGAAAACTAAATGCCAATAATAAAAGCTCAAGATGTGCAATATTGCACATTGCAGTGTCCCGATTTAGATATTCAAGAACAATTTTTAATTCATTTTGGAATGCATACTGTCGAAAAAAACGAGGACATGCTCTTAATGAAAGGAGATGGCAATCAACCATTTATTGAAAAAATTATTAAAGGCGATAAAAAGTTTATAAGTATTTCTTTTGTTGCATCTTCAATGGATGATTTAAAAAAAATAAGTCAAACAGAAGCATTTTCAGACATTGAAGAGCTATCTACTCCCGGTGGAGGTTTTGTATCTAAAGGAACGGATCTTGATGGTTTTGGTGTAGAAGTTGTTTTTGGAATAGAGGAGCTTAAAAATTACTCGGCAGAAACTATACCAACAAATGAGGGTAGAGTTATAAATCGAAAAAATCAAATGAAAAGATTCTTAAAAGGATCATCTCCAAGAATTCTTAGATTTGCACACTGTGGGTTGAACGCCATTGATCCTCTTAAATCATTCAATTGGTATCACGAGCATTTAGGATTACTTGCTTCTGATAAGCTTTTTCTAGGAGACCCCAAAGATCCTGCAACCCCTCTTCAGGGAATATTTTCTCGATTGGATAAAGGAGCTGAGCCTGCAGATCATCACACTATATTTTTCCTTTCCGCGCCAATGTTATCTGAAGGTAAACCAGTGATGAATCATGTTTCTTTTGAGATGTTTAATATAGATGATGTTTTTACTGGTAGAGAAATGCTTGAAGCCAATAAAGAAGAATTTAATTATTTTCAAGAATGGGGAATAGGTCGTCACTATCAAGGCAGTCAACTTTTTGATTATTGGAGAAACCCTTTTGGTCAAACTCATGAACATCAGACGGACGGTGACATGTTTGATAATACATTTCCTACTAGAGAATTAAATGTCATGGTAGATGAAGCTGGATTAGGCAAGGAGATGGCTGAATCGCAATGGGGTCCTTCAATAAGCAATACTTTTGGTAATAAAGAAAACGGTTAGCTCATTGAATTAAGAGAACTTATATAATGCATATTCTGCTGACTTTATTAGTTTTCTTTTCGCTGAATTTATTCTCTGCAGATAAGCCCAATATAGTGATAATTCTTACCGACGACTTGGGTTGGGGAGATGTTTCTTATCACGGTGGATTCATACCGACACCTAACATTGATCAACTTGCTGAGGATGGAATAGAGTTAAATAGATTTTATGCAAATCCTGTTTGCAGCCCTACTAGAGCCTCACTATTAACTGGGTTACATATTTTTAATCATGGTGTTGTAAGACCTTTTATGAATCCAGCTGCAGAACAAACAGGCATGCCCCCTGAATTAAAAATTATGCCTGAATACTTCAAGGAAGCAGGATACCAAACTGCTCTATCAGGAAAATGGCACTTAGGTATGGCAAAAGAAGAGTTTTGGCCTACTAATCGTGGTTTTGATACAAGTTATGGGCACATGTCTGGTGGCATTGGTTATTTTGATCATACAGCTTCGGGAAGACTAGATTGGCATAGAAATGCGAAACCCTTGAGAGAAGATGGTTATTCCACTGAATTAATTGCTTCTGAGGCAATTAATATTATTAACAAAAAAGATAATGATCGCCCTCTTTTTTTATACATAGCCTTTAATGCTCCACATACTCCAATAGAAGCTCCTTTGAAAAATATTGAGGCTTTTTCTTACATCGAGGATAAAAGAGATCAATTGTACGCAGCAAATATTAGCTCACTAGATAACGAAATAGGAAGAATTTTAAAAGCTATTGAAAAAAAAGGAATTTTAGATGAAACGATAATAATTTTTTTCAGTGATAATGGACCCGTTTTTGATACAAGCGCAATAGCTAGAATAATTGGTCCCAATTTACTGAACGCTAAAGGTAGTCCTGGAAATCTAAGTGGTAGCAAAGGTTCTGCTCTTGAGGGAGGCATAAGAGTACCGGCTGTAATTTGGTGGAAAGGTGTTCTCGAAAATTCCAAATCAAATCAATTTATTTTTGTACAAGATTTACTACCTACATTAATTTCAGCATCCGGAATAGAGATAGCTAAAAAGGAAAAATTTGATGGTAAAGATAAGTGGAATAATTTAATAAATAATAATATAACTCCACCAGGAAATGCTTTCGTTGGAGCAAGAATTCAAGCAGATGAAAGAGCTTTATTTAATAATGAGTGGAAACTTTATTCCTCTAAACCTCAGCTTTTTTCATTTTCTCCAACATACAAATTATTTAATATTATTGAAGATCCTTTTGAAAAAAATGATTTATCCAAATCCGAACCGGAAATATTAGAAGAAATGAAAAAAGTACTTTCTTCTTTGCCGGAAAGAGATGTAGTAGGAGATATGAATCCTGCTCATGCATATTTATACGGTGATGATAGGCAAGGAGGAACTGAGTTAGGATCTCCTTGGCTCGATGGAAATTATGAATTTAACAATCCTCCATCTTTAATACCCACTATCTTTATAAGTATTTGGATTTTAATACAGGCATTCAAATATTATTTGATAGCATTCAGTGTACTAATTTTTATAATTTTCTATTTTGTAAAAAAATTAAAATAAAGAATGGAATCTAGATACGATGCAATAGTAATAGGTCTTGGCCCGGTGGGAAGTTTTATGGCTTTGAAGTTGGAACAGCAAGGAATGAAGGTTTTAGCCATAGACAAAGAAAAGGATATTTACCCTCTTCCTAGGGCTGTCAGCATGAGTGATCAAGGTATGAGAATGCATCAATCTTTATGTCTAGATGACGTTTATATAAGAAATAGCGACATCCCAGGAGGTGCAGGATTTGTTGATGAAAATTTAGAATTTATAGGCGATCCGATGATTATGAAAGGTTTGAATACTCATAATGGATGGCCACCTATGCAATTTTTTCATCAGCCTTATACAGATAGAGAAATAAGAGAAAGGCTATTAAGTTCCGAATGCGACGTCTTTGTTGAACATGAATTAACAAATATAGATGATGCCGGTCAAATAACTAAATGTTCAATCACAAATCTTCAAAATAATAAAGTTTTTAACCTCGAATGTAGATATCTTATCGGTGCTGACGGAGCAAATAGCAAAGTAAGAGAATTAAAAAAAATTGAACAAGAAGATTTAAATTATGACAGAGATTGGATAATCATAGATATTGAATTACTAGTAGAAAAGGAACTAGGAGAATTTGCGATTCAAATTTGTGACCCCAATAGAATCGGGACATTTATCCCAACTCATTCTCCATTTAAAAGGTGGGAATTTGAAATTCGTGATGATGATGATATTAATGAATTTTCTTCGGATGAAAATATAAAAAAACTTCTTTCTCCGTGGTTAAAGCCAGAAGAATATAAAATTCTAAGAAAAGCTATTTATCAATTTCATTCTGTCTTAGCTAATGAATTTCAAAAGGATAATTGTTATTTGATTGGAGACGCCGCTCATCAAAATCCTCCTTTCATGGGAGAAGGTATGATGACTGGTTGTCGCGATGCCGAAAATCTATCTTGGAAGATCATCATGGATTACAAATATAGTTTAGGAGAAAGACTCCTGAAAAATTATCAAATAGAGAGAAAAGATCACGCAAGATTTATAGTTGAAAACTCTCTGGGTATTGGATTGTTGATGGAAGCTTATGCTCATACTGAAAATATAGAAGATGTGCCAGCTGAACTAGTTGCTAAAGGATATGGTTCATTCGCGATTCCGCCTTTAAATGAAGGTGTTTTTTATAATGGAAAATCGGATGAAAAACATTTGTCCGGACAGTTGTTCCCTCAACCAATTAAGTTTAATGGAAATGAAATAAAACAAAGATGTGATTATTTATTGGGAGACAACTTTTCTTTGGTTTCAACAACTGAAATTATTTTAACTAAAGAAGAAGAAGATTTTCTCTCATCTATTGATACAAAAATTTTAGTTTTAGATAAAGAATTCATTGAATCTAATTTGTGGATGTCAGCAATGATTGAAGAAGGTAAGATTTATCTTGTAAGACCAGATAAATATATTTATGGCTCTACAAGTAAAGAAATATCTCTCTCTCAATTGATAGAAGATTTAAAAACAAGAATAGGACTAAATTAAATATAAAGGAGAAATTATGAGCTTTAAACTTGGTACAACAAATAATCGTGCAATTTTAATACAAGATGAGAATTATTATGATGTCGAAAAATTATCTGAAGGAAAAATCAGTTCAGATAGTGTTCAAGCACTTGAATCCATAGAAGAATTAAAAAAACTAGCTAATTCACTAACTGACTTTCCGCCGTCAGGAAAATTATCTGAAATAGAGTTAGGTAATCCCGTGCCTTCAAGTAAAAATTCTTATGCCGTTGGTTTAAATTACAAAGGTCATGCCGAAGAAGGTGGAATGGAAATACCTGAAGTCCCAATGGTTTTTACAAAACATACTTCATGTTTTGTTGGACCTAAAGATAATGTTGAACTGCGAAGTGATTTTGTAGATTATGAAGCAGAATTAGTTGTGGTTATTGGCAAGGCTGGAAAAGATATAAAAGAAGAAAATGGCTGGGAGCATGTTGCAGGCATGTGTGTTGGTCAAGATATTTCAGATCGCCCTGCTCAGTTTGCAACACAACCACCTATGTTTAATCTTGGAAAATCTTTTGATACTTTTGGACCAATGGGTCCTTATTTAGTATCTCCTGACTCTCTAGAAAACTATGAAGGCCTTGATCTCGAGTGCAAGTTGAATGGCAAAACGATGCAAAAAGACAACACCAGTGATTTAATATTTAATGTTCCAACAATTATTTCTTATTTATCGGGAATTGTTACTCTTAAAACTGGAGATACGATTTGGACTGGAACTCCTGCAGGAATTGGAGCTACTCAAGGTATATTTTTGAAAGACGGTGATATTCTTGTTACTTCTATAGATGGATTAGGCGAAATGGAAAACAAATGTATTCGAGTCTCTGATCATCCCAGAGCAGATTTTCTTCCTGACATGTTTAAAGGATTTATGCCTAAAGAAGAAAACTAATGTTAGAAAATCAAAAAAGAAGTAAATTATTTAGTTTTGCCCTCAAAGCCCAAAACTTTTCCGGATTTCTTGTAGGTTTAGTTATTTTATGGTCTGTTTGGGCATTATTTTTTTCTGATATAGATAATATTTTTATAGTTAGGGTTATTCTTTCGGCTTTTTGCGTTGCCTTAACAGTAATTGCGCCTTTAATTGATTTCAATGAATCTCATGCAACTAATCCCCTTTGGACTGGACATGCTAGATTCCATTTAGTATGGCAAGTTAATGCATTAGCCGTTACAGGTTTTTTTGTGCTTTTTTTATTATGGATAATTCCTTCGCAAATGAACATTTTAATTTCAATTGTCCTGCTATACATATGGCTTTTAAGCTTTTTCTTCGCCCTCTTATTTATGCCTGCCTATGATGGAAAATTAAATGATGTAAATGGTGTTCCGCCTATTGAAATAAACTTTTTTGGAAAGAAAATGGAGATAGATAGAAATGTGCAAGCAATTTCTGGAGGATTATTTGCCTGTACTTACGCTTTATTATTGGTAATTTTTAATTAGGAAGAGAGGGAATAGTCAAAAAAGTAAATAAAAAAACATTCAGAGTACAAACAAACAGACTTAAATCTTCATTTTTATCTTCGTTTTTCTTTAAAGTTCCCCATACAAGATAAATTCCAATATAAATAAAAAAACAGGTAGTAGGTATCGAGTAGACAAACTTTTCAATATTCTAGATAGCTTGTCTAAACGTGTCACTAATACTTTCATTTATCACTAAATCGGCAAAGCGATCAAATTCTGTAGACTCATTATTGATAATTACTAACTTTGCTCCCTTTTCTTTGGCATATAAAGGGATAGTTGCAGCAGGAAAAACTACTAAAGAAGAACCAGCAACAATAAATAAATCTGATGATTCTGCTTCTATTTGTGCTCTTTCCATTTCTAATTCCGGCATGGGCTGACCAAAAGAGATTGTTGCTGTTTTAATAGGCCCTGAACATACATCACAAATTGGAGATTTTTTTGTATTTATGTATTGAGTATGAATATCACTTAATTCAAATTTTTTTGAGCAGTCCAAACAAACAGCATAAGTCGCATTGCCATGTATTTCCGTTACCTGATCGTTATTCAACCCGCCAGCTTGATGCAAATTATCGATGTTTTGAGTAATGCAATGACCTTTACTCTTATCTTTAATAATTTTTGCGATTGCTTTGTGACCAAAATTAGGTTGGTAAGATTTGAAATTACTTTTAAATTGAATGCTTTGATCCCAATATTTATTTCGCATTTCTTCTGAAGCCATAAAGTCTTGAAAGTATATTGGTTGATTCTTTTTCCAAAAACCATTTGGTCCTCTAAAGTCAGGAATTCCTGAATCTGTACTTATTCCTGCGCCAGTAAAGAAAACAGGATAAGAGCATTTATCTATAAATTGTTTTAATTCAAGAAATCGATCCATTTATTCTGGAAAATCAATAGCGTTTTCCATATTCATCAAAATTGGTCTACCATCATGAGCACTATGCAAAGGGATGATTTTTCCATCCATTTTGATACATAGCGTAGGTGAACTCTGTGTCTTCTTACCTAGGTTTACTTCAAGATCGACTAAGACTAACTCTGCTTGATCGAATATTTTTAATATCTTCATAAATTCAATTTACTTTTATTTCTAAATGATCAAAGCCTCTAAAAATAAAATTTTTACCCCATTCTGGGTTTTCATTTATCAACTTCATATCAGGAAATCTATCAAACAGAGTTTCAAATGCTAACTTTGTTTCTATCCTGGCTAAATGAGCTCCAATACACATATGAGGACCGTATCCAAATGAGACGTGCCTAATATTTTCTCTTGTTATATTAAATTCATTAGGATTTTTATTAGCCAAAGGATCTCTATTGGCCCCGGCAATACTAATTGCAAATGCAGTCCCTCTTTTAAATTTTTTTCCAGCATAAATCATGTCATCGTGTGCAAATCTAACAGTGGCATGAACTGGTGGTTCAAATCGGAGCATCTCTTCAATAGCATTAGGAATTAAATCAAAATTATTTTTTAAATGATTAAATTGTTCTGGATGCTTAAATAAAGTAAATAAGCCGTTTCCTATAAGCCTTGTAGTAGTTTCATGGCCAGCAACTAAAAGCAACAAGCATGTACCAAACATTTCTTTAACGTTTAATTTATCACCCTCTTCCTCAGCTTGAATTAACTTGCCAATAAAGTCATCTCCGGGATTGTCTTTCCTCTCAAGAATTATTCTTTCAAAATATCTTATTAATTCCTCATATGCGTCTCTAGCTTTCTTTCTTTGACTTTCAGATGAAGTAATGCCACCAACTTCCAATAATAGATCTTCCGACCATTTCTGAAACTGATTTAAATCTTCATTGGGTAGACCCATCATTTTAGCTATAACAATTGCGGGTAGAGGTTTGGCTAATGCATCTATCAAGTCAAAAGAACTTTCATTATGAGTTTTATCTAGGCACTCGTTGATAGTTTCTTTGATTTCTGATTCTAAGGAAGAAATGTATCTATTTGTAAAACCATAGGATACTAATTTTCTTATTCTTGAATGATCTGGAGGGTCTAATTTAAGGATACTTGGATTATCAAACTGATCCAACATAATTTCCCTGCCATCTTTAATTAATTCTTTTCTTCGCCTTTTTGCAATTGAATACTTTCTATCATCAACACTGAAATCTTTATTTCGAAGCATATCTTGGACATACTCCATATTTGTAACCCAATGAAGAAAAGTAGAAGACGAGTAATAGATTTTCTTTTTAGATCTCATCGAC
>CABZIF010000010.1 GCA_902525735.1 uncultured SAR86 cluster bacterium | reverse complement strand
TCTAGGAAAGCATCATTTTTTATATTTTGTTTTTTCAAAATCTTAATTTGTTTTTGATAAAGTTCCAGTAAATAATTTACATCATTCGCAGCATAAGATAATTGTTTTTCATTAAGAGGTCTTTTAAGCCAATTTGAATTAGTTTCTGACTTGTCTAAATTAATAGAAAAGTAATTTTCTACTAAATCTCCATAATTTAAAATTTCTCCTCCATTTATTTTTTTCTCTGCAATTTGCACATCGTAAGCGTTCTTTACCTTAATTTTTAAATTGGTATTTAAAACAGTTGCATCACTTCTAACAGAGTGAAAAACAATCAATTTTTTATGACTTTCTAGAATTTTTTTAAGCCATTCCAAGTTTTTACATTCAACACAATCTATCAAAAATATATATTTTTTTGTTGCAATTTGAATTAGTGATAAAATAGGAAAATAAGTTTTTCTCCATTCAAATTCAGTGTCTATAGCTATTAAGTCTTGATTTTCAATCAATGAAATTACGAAATCTTTATCTTTGTCAGAATTAATTAAAAAAATTTCTTTTTTTTTCTCAAAATAAGAAATGAATGATTTTAAAATTTTTATCAATCTACTTTTTGTTTTTTAAATATTTTAAAATTTCTTTTTTTAAATATGGATCTTCTTTAGCATATTCTATATTAGCTATTAGGTATCCTAATTTATCTCCGCAATCATAGAATTTTCCATCCAATCGAAAAGCAAGTAACTCATTATCATTTTTTAAATACATATCAATTGCTTCTGTTAATTGAATTTCACCTCCCTTATCCGGTTTTATTTCGGATAAATATTCCATAAATTCATTTCGAAATATATATCTTCCGACTGCAAATAAATTTGAAGGAGCTTTCTTTAGAGAAGGTTTTTCCAAAATACTTTCAATTTTTAACTCTTTACTAACTAGATTATTTTTTTTTAATTTAACAATCCCGTATTTGCTTATTTGTTCTTTTTTTGCTTTACCTAATAAAATCGAAGAACAACCATTTTTTTTGAACGCAGTTTTCATTAATGTTAAATTATTTTTGTTTGAACTCTTGATAACCATATCAGGTAAGGCTATTCCGAAAGGCTCCTTTCCGACTAAGGATTTTGCGCATAATATTGCATGGCCCAAACCTTTAGCTTCGCCCTGTCTGATAGTATGAATGACCAAGTTAAGTTTAGAAATTGATTTTATTTCTTTGAGCAAAGCTCTTTTTACTCTTTTTTCTAATGCAGCTTCTAATTCAAAACTTGTATCGAAATGATTTTCTACTGAAGACTTACTAGAATGAGTAACAAAGATAATTTCTTTAAACCCAGCTTCCAATACCTCTTCTACAATGTATTGAATTATGGGCTTATTAACTATAGGGAGCATTTCCTTAGGAATTGCCTTTGTCGCTGGCAACATTCTTGTTCCTAATCCAGCAATTGGTATTACTATTTTTTTTAAATCATTCATCTTTAAATAAATCTAATAAACTTTCATCAGGGTGAGGTAAATCTGGGAAAATTTTAAAAATTAAATTATCTTTTTTAATTAAGAGAGTTATTATCGTAGTAAAAATAATAAAAAAATAGTTTTTTAAATTAATATTATCCGAGTACCATATTTCTAATTTTCCTTTATAGGGGGAAATATAATTTTTATATATTTTTTCAGAGTTTTCTTGCCCATTAAGATAATTCTCTTCGTTTTTAAAAAAAATTGATCCTATACCGCTTAGCCCAGGTTTAATTAAGATTATTTTTTTTTTGATCTCGTCTTCATAAAATTCGAAATTTTTTCTTGTAAGAGGTCTTGGACCTACTAAACTCATCTCTCCTTTCATAACATTAAAGAGCTGAGGTAATTCATTAATTTTTGTCTTCCTTAAAAATTTTCCAATTGGCAATATTCTTGGATCATTCTTAATAGTAATAGTTCCAGACCCTTCTTTTTCGCTATTTTTTTTCATAGTTACAAACTTTATTAAATTGAAGACTTTATTATTTTTTCCAACTCTTTTTTGAAAATAGAAAATTTCTCCTTCTCCAGAAAATCTTAGTAAGATTGAAATGCTTACTAATAATGGTGAAAGTAAAGCGATTGTTACAGAACAAAAGAAAATATCGAAAAACCTAATCATTACATTTTTTGATCTAAATTTTTATTTGTTTCTAAATGTGTGAAATTAGGAAGAACTGTGTTGAATAAATCAACAAATATTTTTTTGTCTAGTTTTTCTCTATGCGAAATTTCATTAAACCGTTCTAAGAATTTTTTTAAGAGCTCACTCTCTGTATCAAATTTGGACTTAACAACTCCGATACTTTGAAAAGATTTTAAATCAGGATTTTCTTCAGAAGTAAAAAATTCTTCGAAAGATTTTTCTCCCGAAGTATCTGACTTAAAGAAAAAACAAGGCCATTTTTTTTGTTTATCGATTAAAGGGACTTTTTCTCTAGCTTCTTCTTCAGTTGAACAATACAACGGTTCATATCCTTTTTTTAAAAGATAATTCTCAGCAATATCGGTGAAAGAAGTAAGTTGAAAATCTTCTCTAAATTTTGGAAAGAAAATATCTTTGTCCTTACCAAATATTGCTGACATCAAACAAAGCTCTCCAGATTCCATGGGTGTGATGAAGTATCTTTTTATATCTAAAGGTGCAGCAAAAGGCTGTTTTTTATTAAACCTATTTATAAACCCCTCAAGCAAAGAACCATCTGAAAAAGCTACATTTGCAAATCTTGCTGATGAAATTTCAATTTCTGGTTGGTGATCTAAAAGAAATAATTCCATTACTCTTTTACTGGCTCCCATGAGGCTTACTGGATTAGAAGCTTTATCTGTAGATACACAAAAGAATTTGTTAGAGAAGTCTTTTGTTTTCTCTAAACTCTTGAGAGTGCTTAAAATGTTAACTTCTATCATCCTTAATATTGTGTAAGGATCTCTTTCTGCTCTAACATGCTTAATAGCCGAAAGATTAAGAACATAATCGTATTTATAATTTTTTGTTAATAAATCAAAAGAGTTGCTCATTGTATCAATGGAAAAGGTTTCTAATTGAGTGGTTATGGAATTTGAGCTTCTTAAATCTCTAATCAATTCAACTAAATTATTTTCGCTAATATCTACAATGTGAATAGTTTTAGGTTTTCTTTTAAGGATTTCTTTAGTTACTTGTCTTCCGATAGATCCAGCACCACCAATTATCAAAAATTTGGAACTAGAAACTATTTTTTTTAGCTCATCATTATGAGTTTCAATATCTTTATCAAATAGTGAAGATTTCCTATTTATGATTTCTAAAATTTCTTGATTACTAAACATTAAACAATATTGGTACCCGGGGCCGGACTTGAACCGGCACGAAGTTGCCTTCGAGGGATTTTAAGTCCCTTGTGTCTACCAATTCCACCACCCGGGCTAAAAAATTAATTTTATATGAATTCGATAAGAATGGTTAAAGTAAAAAAATAAAGTTTTAACCTACAGAAAAGTAATCTATCCCTTCAAGTTCTTCAGTCATGTCTTTTAAAAGATTTCTTCCATCAAATATAGCCTTAATTCCATTCTCTTTTAAAGCCTTAAAATTTAGGTTTTTGTATTGTTCATCTTCAACAGAGATTATTAGAGCAGCACTACCTTCAAGAGAATCTTCGATATTCTGATAATATGGAATAGGCTTACTTATGAATTTAAGGTTCATTGGATCATAGCATCTAATTGAAAAGTCTTCTTTTTTCAGAAGATTATAGAGCATGACCCCTCGCGACTCTCTTACATCATCTGTATTAGGTTTAAATGAAAGACCAAAAAGAGTTACTTTTTTTTTGAAATTATTTTTTTGAAAATATTTATTTACTCTATCTAAGAAATATAAAATTTGGTAATTGTTAGTTTTAATAGCACCTTCAAGTACATTTATGGACTCTCCAACTTCATTTGCTTGATTAACTAATGATAAAGCATCCTTTGGAAAGCAAGAACCTCCATACCCTATACCTGCTCTTATAAAATGCGGCCCTATCCTAGGATCCATGCCCACAGCATTACTTACTTCTTCAATATTTGCATTTAATTTTTCAGCTATTCTGGCAATATCATTAATAAAAGAGATTCTCGTTGCTAAAAAAGCATTTGAAGAATACTTAGTGAGTTCAGAAGATTCATTTGACATAAATAAAATTTTTTCTTTCGAGATGAAAGGCATATATAAATTATAGAAAAAAGCTTTAATCTCTTTACCCTTTGGTATGCCGACTACCACTCTATCGGGGTTCAAAAAGTCATTAACAGCGTCTCCCTCTTTGGTAAACTCGGGATTCGAGCATACTATGTGGTTTATGTCATTATCTTCATCAACTATAGATTGAATAGCAGAACAAGTTCCGGTTGGCACTGTGGACCTTATAATAATTATTTTAGAAGTCTTTACATTTTCTTTTATATAATTGATTGCATCATAAACCTTTCCAAGATCAGTTTTTCCATAGCTATCGTTTGGTGTTCCAACAGATATGAAAATTACATTGTATTGCTCTAGTTTAGCTTCATCTAATGTACTAAAAGTTAACCTGCCTTTTTGCATATTTCGTATCATCATTTCCTGTAATCCAGGCTCGTGGAATGGTATTTTTCCAGATTTTAATATTTCAATCCGATCTTTATCTATATCTATACAATTAACCTCATTACCTTTATCTGCAAAACAAGTGCCAGCTACTAAGCCAACATACCCTGTGCCTAAGAAAGCTATTTTGTTATTTTTTTGCATTTTTAAATATTTGGGGTTTTCTGTGGAACGCTAAGAAGAACATTAGAGCATCTAAAATCTTTACAAACAACAATATAGTAAAATAATTTAAAACTTTTATTTGTTTTATGCTTTTTAAAAGCGAGTAAATTTAAGAAAACTTTTTCTTACATTTGCACTAATCTTATTTGAACTTGGTTGAAAGCTTTAAAAGAGAAAATTAATATTGCGATTAGGCTTTTAACAACCTTAAGCAGGTCTAGAAATAAACAAAGTTGTATCTAAAATATTTTTTTAATCTTTTTTGATTACCTCATAAAACATTTTGTCGTATTTTAAAGATATATTTTCAAGACTAAAAGCCTTAGCATCTTTTATTCCTTGTTCTTGTAATTCTTTTCTTATTTCATCTTTTAGTTTCAAGGCATCTTCGAAAGTTTCTTTAAAACTCTCAAATGTATTTTCACACAACATACTGTTGTTTTTGTTCAAGAAAGAATCGGTCACTCCTTTTATTTTGGTAGAAATTGGAATTGCGCCAGACGCTAAAGCTTCAATAAGCACTGCACCAAACGCATCTTTTCTAGTCGGAAAGAGAAAAAAATCTGAAGCTCTTAGATATTCACTGACTCTATCGTTAAGACCTAATACTATGTTTAGTCTTCCAGAATTGATATGGTCATTTATTCTATATTTATTTTCTTCTAATAAATTTTGAAAAAACTGTGTTTCTGGGCCGACTAAATTTATCAAAATATCCTCATTATATGAGTTAATTTCGAGTAATCTTAATATTCTATCAATGCCCTTCCTTTCAGACATAGCCCCAACAAAAGTAAATAAAAGTTTCCCTTGATAAGGCAACTTCAATAGTTCCCTGCTTCTTATTTTGTTTCCAGGGTAAAATTTATTTAAATCTACTTGAGCTCCAATGTCATAGACTTTGCCATTGAAACCGTAATCTATAAACATTTGACTCAATCCAGGACTATAGGAACTAAGTTTTTTAAAAAAATATCTATATGTTATAAATTTATATAATTTTCGAGTAAATCCAGGCAATTTTTCTTCCTGAATAGCCGGCTCGATTATTATTTTCTTTCGAGAAATTAAAGCTGCTACTTGAGCAAAAATAATTAGTGGCTGAACTAAGTTAATCACTAACAAAATATCAGACTTAAAAAATGAATAATAAAAAGAGATAATACCCTTAACGTATCTATATAGTCCTTGTTCAATTTTATAAAATTTTACTTTAGTTTCCTCTGGATTAAGCTCTGGAATTTCTCTACTTGTAAAGCAGAAGACTGAAAATCTATAATTAGTTGAATTTTGTTCCTCTAATTTATTTATTATTCCTTTAATCAATAAACCTGAACCAGTATGTTGAGGAGGAAAAGTAGATGATAAAACTAAAACATGTATTCCTTTCCTTTTTTTTAAAAAAGTGGATTTATCATGTATCTTCATAATTTTTTTCTTAATCTTAGAAATACCTTTGATAAATCTCTCTTTTGAAAATTCTATGTGCTCTCAAAAAGTCCGGATCTTTTAAAATTTTGGTCAAAAAGTAATAAATTAATGCTGTGACTGAGATTGCACAAGTTAAAATCTGAAGAAGTATTGACCAACTGATAGAGTAATCATTTATAAATAGTAAAAAATTAATTGATGAGGCCATCAAAATCCCTGAAAAAATAGAATATGTAAAAGTTCTAAATAGTTGAGATAATCTAATACCAGTATTTTTAATCAAAAAATATAACATTAACGGCATTACTACTATGTGACCCATCATAACTGATAGAGCTGCTCCATCTAATCCATAGATTATGATTAGAGGGTATATCCCAATAAATATTGAAAAGATAAAAACAGAAGTAATAATAAGTTCATATTTAGGAATTCCTAAGCCTTTAAACAGCGGAAAGCTTTGCGAATTAATGATTTGAAAAAGACTTGCTATTATAAGAATCTTCATTGGGGAAATAATTTCAACCCAGTTGTTACCAAGAAACAGAATAACTAAGTAATCACTTGATAAATACATGAAGGAAAGCAAACATGACGAGAAAAAAGTGATTAATTTCGTGATTAACAAAAAATTACTTCTAGTTTCGTCTATTTTTTCTTTGTTAAAAGAATAGAATGGAAATAAAACTAAATTAGATACAGACTTAATTTCTCCTGGGAACTCATTACCGAATCTCACAGCAATTTGATAATAACCTAAAGTGGCAATATTAAGCATTTTACCTACAAAAGATCTGTCTATTGACGAGTAGAAAGAATTCAATATGTAAGTAACCATAATCCATCCACTAAAGTTAAACTGAGATTTTAATAGCTTAAGATTGAAGTTCAGTGAAGGTCTGTATGAAGAATAATAATAAGAAAGTATTAGAGAAGTTAAACTTGCTGCTATGTACCCGTAAACAAAAGCCCATGCATTTTGTAATATCACTGCACTTATAAGAGTTACAATAAGTCTTGAGAATTTATTGTAAAGGCTTAAATAAAAGGGATACTTTAAATCCATTGCTTTCGTATATTTAATCATTCCTATATTTTCAAAACCATTAAAAAGCTGAACTAAAATTAGGGCTTTAAGAATATCTTCTAATCTTTCCTCACCAAAAAAACTTGCAATGATTGGAGCAAATAAAAATAATAATATGCTTATGATCCAAGATCTTAAGATTCGTCCATAAGTCCATGAAACATTAAATTCTTCGTTTGAAGTTTCAGATTTTTGTATTAGGGATTCTTCTAAACTTACTCTCGATAAAGCTTCGATAATTCCAACAAATATTACAGCGATTGCCATAATTCCGAATTCTGTTGGCTCTAAAATTCTTGTTAACAGAATTACTGTAACTAATGCCGAAATTTTATCTATTCCTCTTACAAAGACTGTATAACTTGAGGATGATACTAATTTAGAAGATAAATTGGTCATTTTCATTTTATGAATTAAGCAAGATTAATATAATCTTTTAGAAAATTGATCTCTAGAATTTAACAGTCTTTAATTTCATTTAAACTTTTAGACAGAAGATAGGTCATTTTATTTATGTATTTAAATTGATTTTTGGTTTCACTATTCCATATTTCTGACCCTGTTAAGGATACAGAATTGGCATAATTATCTGCAAGAAATTCCTTAATCTCACTGATATCTTTTAAACAAATTTCCTCGCTCATTTTTAATTGTTTACCCAGGAGATCAAGGTTGCCATCAAAAACCGATATTGATGAAATTGAGGAAAAATCGGTTTTAGCAAATAAAAAAGAAGGTTTATTAAATATAGCTGCCTCTAATGAAATTGTACCTGTAATTGAAATTACCAAGGCTGAACTTTTTATCAAATCTTCTGTGGCTAAAGAATCGGAGCAAATCTCTACTCCTGGAATAGCTTGGATTTCTTTATAAAAATTAACATTACGAATCCCGATCATTGAAGGGTGTTCTTTAACCAAAAGCTTCACATCGTGATACATTTGAATTTTGATCCTTTTGATTAAATCCAATTGATCTATCCAATTTAAAGCCAAAACTGAGGTTGCCATCTCAGGATCAACATGAAGAGCATAAAGATAAAATTTACCTTTAGGAAGTTTTGCCAATTTTTTTAATCTACTGTAGTAATAAGATCGTATCATCTTTAAGACATACGATTTGATCCTTAAACTTATTGTAGGCAAAAACAAAATAGGATCTTTAAAATCCACAAGCCCAAAATATAATTTATATTTTTTGTAGAGGTTGTTAGATCTAATTGAATTAACATAATTAAAAATATTAAGTGGATTGGATAACTGCTTTTTCCATTCAAGCCAAGATGGGTTAATTTGTTTTTTATTCTTCTCCTCAATTAATTTTTCTGCTTTTTCTAAATGATGAAAAGTATAATCAGAAAAGTGTATTCTTTCGGTCATCTGAATGTCTTTATAAAATGTAGCCCTATCTGGGTATCTGGTTAAGCCTAGGCTAAGCAGTTTAATATTTTTTTTTTCACACACCATTGCTGCAGTTAAAGACATTACTGAAGCGATAACACTTGTGACTACTACATCAATCTTATTTTTAACTAAGAAATTCTCGTAAAAGTTCAACCAGTAAGCCACATAACTAGTCATAAAATCTTGAGAATGCAATCTTCCATATTCTATGGGATGAGTAAACTGTAAAAGTGTTCTATCTGAAGCAGCTATTTTGTAGAGCGGACCATAACGTTGTTCTAGATTATGTTTATTAACTATGGAGCTAGAATCTAAAAATTCTTTATATAGCTCTTCAAAAGAAAGGTGGTTGGTAGACTCTTTGCCACAAATATCTTCATAAGAATCAATGCCTTGTGAAATAATATGAAAGTCTGAAATTTCATCGTTAGAAGATAGACTCTCTGCTATAGAAGAAAATTTACTTCCCCATCCTGCAAAGCCTCCAATAAAAAGAATATTCATATATAGTAATTAAGTAATAAAAAGGATAAGCATAGGCTCTTAGAGTATTCTGGACTAATCAATATTCTTGATTTCAAGGAGAGCTTTACTGGCCATCAAAGCTAAATTAAAAGTAAAGTGAACTCCCATGTCTGATTTTTTATGACGTATCCGATCTATTGCATCACTTAGTATCTTACTCATAGGTGATTCAACCTCTTCTGTCTTATCTAATTCAAATTTCAAAATACTCATAGATTTACTAAAAAAAACAACTGAACGATTTCTCCTAGGAAAACCATTACCCGTTATTATTTTAATATCCCTGATATTATTACCTTTTAATTTAAATAGCCATTTTTCAGATTTTTTCTGAGAAACTTTCTTTAAATCTACAATTTCCAATGATGAATTTAGATAATAGCATATTCCAAAAGCGTGTGGACCCCAATCCATCAGAGGAGAAATACCATCTCTGTAAGGACCATTGCCATAGTCTTTGATATACATCTTTTCAGGGCATAGCCTTTTAATATCTTTTAGAGTTTTTAAAAAACTCATAGAAAAGAAATGAGAATGATTAACAACTATTTTATTTTTTATTGAAAGATTAAGTTTTTCATAAAAGTTGATATGGCTTTTTTTATTTATCAATGGTTTTTCTAAGATTATTTGCCCATCAAATTTTTTAATACCTTCTAATATAAGCTTCTGATAAGAAGGATGTATAGCAATAACAATTAGCTCTATTTGTTGATTTTCGAGGAGGTTATTCAAGAATTGATTGTCTTTTTCTAATTGTGCCAAAAGCTTCCTAGAGCCCAAATGGGAACTTAGATTACAAGCTTTATGAGCTAATATAGTTCTGACATAGTTTGAAGCCCATTTCCCTTGCCCAACTAATAGAACGTTTATTCTTTTTAATGTTGTTCGGTCCAAGATAAAAACCGTTTTATACCATCTTCTATTTCTACTTCAGGAACATAAGATAAATCATTTTTAGCTTTTTCAATAGAAGGACAACGCCGATTAGGCTCATCTGGAGGATAGTTTTCTGGATATTCTTTTTTAAGAATTTTAACTTCATTATTTGAAACTTTTGAGAAGATCTTAGCTAAATCTTCTACAGCTATTTCTGGAGAGGGATTTCCAATGTTATAAGCTTCGCCAGACTTACCTTTTAAAATAACTTTACAGAACCCTACAATAGCATCAGTTATATAGCAATATGTTCTAGTTTGATTACCTGTACCATATACTTCTAGTGGTAATTTTTCTTTAGCATTGAATGCAAAATTAGGCATAACTCGATAATCTGTTTTTTGCATGCCTGGACCATAAACATTAAAGGGTCTTATTATATTGGTATGGAGATTATGATATTCATTATGTATATATGCTAATGTCTCACTTGCTCTCTTGCTTTCATCGTAACAGGCCCTTGGTCCCATGCAGCTTACATATCCCTTGTACTCTTCTTTTATAGGAATGTTGTCTATATCAGGATCTCCATAGATCTCGCTAGAACTAAAATAAGTATATCTAGCATTATTTTTAGTAGCTAGCTGTATAAGAGTTTTAGATCCATTTATTGCAACATCGAAAGTTTCTATAGGTCTTGAATTATATTGTGCAGGACTGGCAATGCCTGCGGCATGCACAACAATATCAACATTTTTATCATTTAAGTTGACTGAATCCAAGATAGTTAAATCTGCTTTTATAAACTGAAACCAATCCTGATTATAGTTATCTACATAATTACCTAAAGCGCCTGACGAAACGAAATTATCCGCACCTATAATTTTTATGTTTGTATTGTAGTTGACATTTAAATAATTAATCGTTTCTGCAAAATATCTTCCTAAGAAGCCGGCTATACCTGCAAAAAATATAGTTTTGCTTCTTATTAAATCTAGCTCAGGTTCGAGTCGTTTTGAGATTTCTTCTATATCTGTTTTTAAAAAGAAAGACATTTTTTTATTTAATAATTTTGGGTGGTATTGGTTGATAATGCGGAGAGTTAAATTGCTTAGTGAACTCATAGATTGAGTCAATATACTCATAAGCAAAAACAATTATCAGATCTGGTTTGTCTTTCTCCATATTTTCTCTTGATAAAATTGGAATATGCATACCTGGACTGTATTTTCCAACTTTGAGAGGACTGTCGTCTACCACATATGAAATAAGTTCTGAGTCAATTTTTGCAAAGTTTGTTATGGTTGCAAGTCTAGCTGGAGCCCCAAAACCAGCAATTTTAGAATCTTGGTTAGATTTCAAGATTTTAACAAGCTCTTCAGCAAAATTATCGATAGAAAATTGGAAGGCATTTATATTTGCTTTAGTAAATTTGATCTTTTCCAAATCTAAGTATTTATCCACTGAAGAATCTGGCTTAATATTTTCTTTGCTTTTGCTGAAACAAAGTCTTAATGAGCCGCCATGGGGGGAGATCTCCACAACTCTGTTTAAAGACAGATTGCATTCTTCAAATATTTTTTTCATTGAAGTTACAGAATAGTAAAACGGTCTATCAAAGTAGAATCTTTCAAATTGAAAATTATCTATCAAGTTAACAAGGTATTCTATTTCTATAAATATTTCACCATCATCTGAAATGAGACTTTCCAAAGCAAGTATAAAGTCTAAAGGCTCTTCTAAATGAGTAAATATACTTGAAGCAACTATTGCATCGGGTTTTCCATATTTTTTCTCAATATATTTGGCTGAATCATGATTAAAAAAGTCTACAATAGTCTCCAATCCTTCATCATTTGCTATTTTTCCAACATTTACGGACGGGTCTATACCTAGACACCTTATTCCATTTTCCTTTAGTGGCCTTAACAGTATGCCGTCATTAGACCCCACATCGAGAACAAATTTAAATTTAGAGAGGTAATTAGCAAAGGTTTTAAAGTGATCATTTAATTCGTGATTTACTGAAGACAAATAATAATAATCTTCAAACATTTCAGATCTATCAATAATTTGATTAAGTTGACCACAAAAACATTTATCGCATATCAGGGCTTGGAGATGCCAAAAGTTTTCTTTGGATATTTCTTGGTCGTTTGAAGGGTACTTGTTAGCTAAAGGCTGTTGTCCTAGATCAGCTAAAAGATTACAGTCAGAATTGCATAATTTACATTTCATATTTCAGCATATTGTATAAATCAATGAGATATTTTAAATTCATAATTAATGAATGTTATTAGATTTGAAACAAATTAAATATTCATTTTCGAGCATTTGAAATTAATAATTTTTGAATCAAGCAAATCTTTTAAATCCGGGTTTACTTATTGTTCCTTTTATTTTATTTCTTAAATTTCCAGATTTGGTAAGTTTACTAATATCAAAAAAGACTTTTTCAGCTTGAGTAAAATAACTATCTAAATGAGAATTACTTTGAGCAAAGTTAGGATAATATCTAGTTGAAGATAAAATATTCTTTTCAAGCATTTGTTCAACGAAATATGTTTTTTTGAGATTATTACTTGTTTTGAATGAAAAATAACTCAAGGGATATATACCTGTAATTTCTAATCCTAAATTATAAGTCGTGTTCATTTTAAACCAAAAGTCCTGCATATTTTTACCTAAGAATAATAACTTTCTACTAACATCTTTCTCTACAAATTTTTCTATGCATGCAATTGCAGCAGCAGAGCCTACTCTTTCTGTCCAATTTGTACTGCTAATAAATGATTCTTCAGCATATTGCATTATCTCTTTTTTACCGATTACAGCAGAAATTGGGAATCCATTTCCCATAGCTTTCGCAAAAACAGCGAGATCTGGATTTAGGCCGAACTTCATATGACTGCCACCGTTGGCAATTCTAAAACCTGAAGAAATTTCATCAAAAATCAAAGGTATATTACTTTCTTTGCAAGTTGCAACTATCTCTTCTAAAAAACCTGGAGTGGGATCTTCAGACCTTATGGGTTCCATAACAACAGCGCCCAAGGATTTTTTATATTTTTTAAAAAGTTCCTTAAATGATTTGATATTGTTGTAACTAAATGGGAAAGCTGTATCTTTCAATGCTCTAGGAACTCCCAAAGAGGTCAACGAAGGTAACAAATGCTCGTCTAGATTGCTAGTAGATGAAATATTTGCTGCTAAATACCAATCCTGCCATCCGTGATATCCACAAAAAAGTACTTTATCCTTATTTGAGTATGCTCTTGCAATTCTAACAGCAATAGAAACAGCTTCGCCACCTGATCTAGAAAATCTAGCCATATCTGCCCATGGATGAAGTTTGCAGAGTTTATCTGCTAATAAGACTTCTTCTCTTGGATTTAGTGACGATGAAGAACCATCCTCAATCGCTTTCTTTACTGCAGAATTTACTTCTTTATCAGAATATCCAAGAACATTAGCACCTATTCCGCTAATGCTCATATCTAGATATTTTTGTCCGTCCAAATCCCAAACAAATGTGCCTTTTGCTTTTTTATAATGTGAAGGCCAAAACTCTCTAGAAAATTGATCTGGTCTTTTTGAAAGAAGTTGTGAAAACCCCGGAATTCTTTCCTTAGCCAAAGAACTAATATTATTATTATTTACCATGCAGAAAAGCCTCCGTCTACTACTAGGTTATGTCCATTTACGTAACTGGCTGCTGGACTTATCAAATACAAAACTGCACCAACAATCTCTCTAGTCTCTGCCATTCTTCCCATGGGACATCTATAATTATATTTTTTCTGGAATTCTTCTCTCTGTGGGTTCTCAGAACTTCTGATTCCTCCAGGCGAAACAGCATTAACTCTAACATTATGAGCAGATGCATGCACAGAGAAATACTTTGTCATTTGAATGACTCCAGCCTTTGTTGCTCCATAAATCTCAGAATTTCTTCTATCACCGTCACTATATATCCTTGGATCAGGACTAATAAAACCGTAGTGAGATCCAATAGAAACAATTGCACCGCCAGATCTATCTTCATCTTTAGAAAGTAAAAACTCTTGTATACAAAAGAGAGTTCCTTTCAAGTTTACATCCATCACAAAGTCTATGGATTCTTCTGAGCGCTCCATAAATGGTTCAAAAACACTCACTCCAGCATTATTTACCAAGCCAGTGATCTGACCAAAATGGTTTTTTCCTTTTCTAAACGCATTAGATACTTCAAGTTTATTAGTGATGTCACACTCAAGAGTTAATATACGTTCTTCATCTAAGGCATTTTCTTTAATTTTATTGCTTATTAAATCTAATGATAGGTCAACAGCGACAACCTTTGATCCAAAAGCAATGAGGGCGTGTACTAGCTCACATCCTAATTGTCCGTTTGCCCCGGTTAGAAAAACAATTGAGTCGTCTAGTTTGAATAAACTTTCATCATAATTCATCTACATATTATAAGTCATATTTATTATAAAAATTAATGATGCAGTTTAATGAGTTAAGGAACATATAGACTTTCCTACTCTGTCTATAGCAAAGCCATCAAATATTCTTAATGATTTTTTTGACATTTTCTGTCTGGTTCCGTAGGCCATTGAAATTTTACTAAGTTTACTAAAGATAAAGTCTTTAGAGCTTTGATTAAAATTGCCTTTCTCTAATACTCCTAAATTTTCCAGCCTACGGAGGTTCCTTTTTTGATGTTCATACTGAGCTACTCCGATGGTAGGAATACCATATTGGACAGATTCAAAAGCCATCATTCCACCAGAAACTATAGAAATGTCTGCTTCATTCAATAGCTGATAAAAGTTATCTGGTCTATGGTATAAATTTATCTCGTTCCCTGTATTTTGATTAATTTTGTTACAATTCTCTTCAAATCTTTTTAATTCAATTTCGTTTAGATTACTAACGACTAAATCTATTTTAATTTTCAAATTAATTTTTAATAAATGGTTTATTAACAAACTTGAAAAATTATTGACATCGTAACCTCCGAAACAAGAAAATATTTTCTTGATTTTTTTCCTTGTGGGTAAAGGTTCAAACTTTCTTTTAGGTAAAATTAGATACTCATTTCCATGAAGCGTTTTTTCATCCAAATTTACATTCTGTAAAAGAGAGTTTATGTAAAGATCTCCTAGTCTATTTTCTTTTCTTTCATCATCAAAAATTACAACTTTAGTTCCGTTTTCTTTAAGAGAATTTACCAGGAATGGTTCAACATCTAAACGATCGAAAATGACAAAATCAGATTTCACAGACAATAAAATTTTTTTCTCGAATGGGCTATTATAATCAGAGTCTTGCATATCAATGACTTCATAACCAGAACGTTTTATCAGACCGTGGCCAAATTTAAAATTTGAGTCTGTTCTGGTAGCAAACAGAATCTTTGAAGATTTAAATTCGTTAGTTTTTTGTAAAAAATCAGCCAACAATAGAGACCTGACTATATGGCCAGTACCTATTTCTGGAAAAGTTCCACCATCTGCTCTTATTAGTACAATCATTAGGAATTAATCGATAAAAGTGCTAGTTAGTGACTACTTCTCCCATCCAATTCCAAAATAGTATTTGGAATTCAGATTTCGAATTTCTGGATTGTCATCTAGTATCTTTACCACCTGATCTAAATGGCCAAACTTATTTTCTTTTTTTAATTCATACATTATTTTCGACACAACTTCAAAATCTTCGGGGTAATCGATAGTATATCGGTATTGAGAAAGATCTCTATGATGATCTATTTGAGAAGTCTTAAATATCCTGACTCCGTTATTTTGCCAAAAAAAGAATGTTACATGCTCCCTGTCTTCGGGTTTGACAGCATAATCATTTGCATATTTCAAAACCTCCATAGAGAAAACTTCTACATCACTTCCATCCGGAAATTTGCTTGTACTCGAGGGTATGGTATTAGCAGAATATTCTGATTCAGTTCTATAAAAAAGCTCAATAACACTATCTAAAACAGAAAAATCTACCAGGGGACAGTCAGATGTAACTCTTACTATGATGTCAGCATTATATTGCTTGGCGCACTCGTAATATCTATTAAGTACGTCATTCTCCATGCCTCTGAAGACTTTGATCCCTTTTTCTATGCAGTGATTTACTATTGCATCATCAGCTTGATTTAACGTTGTAGCTACTACTATTTCAGATAAGAACTTAGATTTTCTAATTCTCTCTATTAAGATTTCTAATAAAGATTTTCCTTGGATATTTTTTAAAACTTTTCCAGGAAGTCTAGAGGAGCCCATTCTAGCTTGCACAATAGCTACAATTTTATGTTCATCTCTAAAATGCACTTTAACCAAAAGAATTACCTGCTTTTAGATAAATAACTTTGTCTTTTTTATTCAGACTGGGAATTATCTTATAGTCTTCCAATAGTAAAAGGCCATCGCTACAAGAAACCACTAAACGTTCATCTTCAAGAACTTTAATTATCTTTCCAGGAGTTTGAGCAACATGCCCTTTTATGAAGTATTCTCTAGATCTATTTACCAATACATACCTATTGAAAAGAATGGTATCTGCAGGGTTATAAGGTGGGGCATGTACTCTAATCATATTTCTTATTTCTTCAACACTTTTTTTCCAGTCTATCGTGTATCTTCCATTTTTTTTTCCATAATATGAACCAATTCCATTTTGAGGTTTAGGTTTAATTTTTCCATCTATAATTTTTGAGAAATTATCATTAAACAATTTAGCACCTAATTTCATCGCTCTTGTGTATAGTTCAAAACCGGTCTCATTGTGGAAAATCCTATACTTCTTTTGAATCAGAATATCTCCCGTGTCTATTCCGTTATCCATTTTGTGAATAGTTATTCCAAAGTTTTTTTCACCTTTTTCTATTGCCCATGCCGTCGGAACGGGGCCTCTATATTCTGGAAGTAAACTAGGATGAATATTTATACATCCTAGTCTCGGAAGCTCAATAATAGATTTTGGAAGAATTTTTCTGTAATAAAGAGAAAGAATAATATCTGGATTTATACCTTTAATTTGATCTACTAAGCTACTTGTAACTTGCAATGGATTAATAACGTTGAGTTTTGATTTCTTTGAAAAATCCAAAACAGATTCATAACCATAAGTCTGATCTAGAGGAAGTTCGTAAGTGATAATTAATGGTAAATCAACTTTTGAGTTGATAATCATTTTTTTTATTATATCAACAGCAATCTGCTGGCAACCAAAAATAACTACTTTCATTTATAGAATAAAATTTTATTCAACAGGTCTTCTAAAGATAGTCGCAGACTCCTGAGCTTTAGAAATTTTTATTTCTTCCTCGCCCATTATTTCTTCTAAAGTCCTAATTTCATTTACCATCTTAGTCATCTGATCTTGCGTAATGGATACCGGAGAGTCAACACAGTCCATATTGCTATCAATTTTATAGTGTTTTTCAATAATTTTTGCACCCATAGCTACTGCATATAAGGGGACTTTAATATCATTCGTGTGATCAGATTGTCCGATAGCACAATCCGTAAATTCCTTTTGAAGTATTTTGATCGCTGAAAGATTTGCCTCTGATTCTTGCGTTGGATAAGCAGATATACAATGGAGAAGAGAAAGTTTGGAATCTTCTCCTTTTAGCAGATCGTGCGCAATCTTAATTTCCTCTAAATTAGCCATGCCTACTGACATGATTGTTGGTTTATCTTTTTTTGCTATTTGTCTTAAAAACTCGAGATTAACAACGTCAAATGAAGCTATTTTAAATACATTTACATCTATAGAATCCAAATAATCAAGACTTTCGGTATCAAAAGGCGTTGAGAAAAATTCTATGCCCAGATTATCTGAAGTTTTCTTAAGTTTTAGAAAATCATCAAATGGTAATTCACATTTTTTTAAAATATCGAATATTTCTTGATTGCCTTTAGGCGCCCTATTTTCTGTAAGATAAGTTTGGAACTTTACGGCATCACATCCTGTTTTTGATGCAGATTCGATAAGATTTTTTGCAACTTCAATATTGCCTCCATGATTAATACCAATTTCTGCAATAACATATGTTTTATTTTCGGAATTAAAAGTGTGTTCTTTAAGATTCATCGTGGAAAATATTATAGTTTATTAATAATTTTTGAAGAAGCTAACATAATTTTTTTAGCTTCTACACCTGGCCATAACGGCAATCTGACAAGACAATCTCCCGCATTTTCTGTTACTTTCATAGAACTAGAAACTCTCCCAACTTTTTTTCCAAAGGGAGAATTATGAAGGGGAACATAATGTTTAGATACTTCGCAACCCTCTTCCCTCATTTTTTTTATAAAATTATTTGTCATTTTTTTATTGTTAAAAATAAGAAAAAAAAGGTGTCCATTGTGCTTAGTCGCATAAGTAGGAACTGAACATATTCTATATTTAGTAATCAAACTCTTATTAGAAGAAAAGAAATCGTTATAATCATTCCATATATTCATACGAGTTTCATTTATAACTTTTTCCCGTCTTAGCTGTCCAAGTAAAAGAGATGCAGAAAAATTGCTAAGAATATGAGATGAACCGATATCTCTCCAATTATATTTGGAAACCTTACCTAAAGAAAATGCTAGTCTATTTGTTCCTTTTTCGTAATGAATTTGAGCCTTATTCAAATATTTTTTTTTATTAATTAGTATAGCTCCTCCCTCACCGCAAGTAATATTTTTTGTTCCGTGAAAAGAATAAGCTCCCATGTCTCCAATGGATCCAAGAAATAAGTCCTTATATTTTGAACCTACTGCCTGTGCAGCATCTTCTATTAAAGCCAAATTATATTTTTTACATATATTTTTAGCTTTTTTCATATCACAAGAAATTCCTCCATAATGAATGACAACTAATGCTTTTGTTTTTTTTGTTATTGCCTGCTCTACTAAGTCTAAATTCAAGTTTAGATCTTCTTTCCTTATGTCAACAAAGACTGGTTTACATCCCCTCAAGACAAACGCATTTGCAGACGAAACAAATGTGTAGCTAGGAAGAATAACCTCGTCGCCCGGATTGAGTTTTAAAACTAGAGCACTTAACTCTAAGGCAGAAGTGCATGAAGTTGTTAACAAACAATCTTGGATTAAAAAATTTTCTTTCAGATATTTTATACAGGCTTCAGAAGAGTTGCTTCTACCTCCCTCTAACTTTTCTTTCAATAATGTTTTTTTTACGAGATCTAATTCTATTTCACTGATATCAGATTTATTGAATGGTATGTACATAATTTATGAAAAGTAAATTATAAACTATAGTTGATGAAAAATATTTTGAACATAGCTGGCATATCAAAGAGAAATCTTTATCAGATTCTTCTTTGAGTCAGTTTAAGAATTCGTTCAATTCGAAATTAGATTTTTTTTAGGCAATTACCTAAAAAATTGACTAAATTGCATAGTAGGATTTATACCAATCTATAAAAAGCTTTATCCCCTCCTTAAAGTCGACTTTCGGTTCATAACCTACCAAGTTATTGAGTTTTTTTATATCAGCACAGGTTTTAAAGACATCTCCTGGTTGCATTTCGACCATGTTTTTTTTTGATGACTTTTCTAAATTCAATTCAAGTTCCTTTATAAAGTCTAACAATTTTATTGGATTACCGTTACCAATGTTATAAATCTCAGTAAGATATTGATTTCCATTTTTTCCTACTATGTTCGGAAAGACGCCATGAATTTTATTTATTCCGTCAACAATATCATCGATGTAAGTAAAATCTCTGAATAAATTGCCATAATTAAATACATTAATAGTTTTATTTTGAAGAATAGACTCGGTAAATTTAAAGTAAGCCATATCTGGTCTTCCGAAGGGACCATAAACAGTAAAAAATCTTAACCCTGTAACTGGAAGTTCATAAAGGTGAGAATAAGCTCCAGCAATAAGTTCATTTGATTTCTTAGTTGCTGCATAAAGTGAAACCATCTTTTCTGTTGGGTCGTTCTCATTAAATTTTTCTTTTTCATTCTTGCCATATACGGAACTTGATGAAGCATAAACTAAATGCTCAACATTATTACTTTTTGCAAGTTCAACAATATTAATGAATCCAGAAAGATTTGAATCTACATAAGCCATCGGATTTTCTAAAGAGTACCGAACACCTGCTTGTGCAGCTAAATGAATAATTCTATCTATCTTAAATTTACTAAATAATTTTTTTAAAGAATTTTGATCATTGATATCAATCTTAAAAAATTTAAAGTTTTCACTATTTATATTTTCGATTCTAGACTTCTTTAAATTAACATCATAATAATCATTTAAGTTATCTATTCCAATAACAAAATGTTCCTCTTTGCAAAGTTTTTTAGAAAGATGATATCCAATGAATCCTGCTGCGCCTGTAACTAAAATAGTTTTTTTCATTACATGTTGTATTACTTATTTTTTATTGATACAAGAATTAGAATTTTATTATTCCCGCTTCACTTTCATCCTTTTTAAACCTTTTAAAAATTTGCCCATTTAACTCAGCAGATGCCCAATCAAGAGAATATATAGATTGTTTATTTTGGTGCAACTCTGATCGTTCGGTTTGATTAAATGATAAAAAAAATGAAGATTTTTTTGAATATTTAACAAAAAATTCCATGTATCGTTTAATAAAATCTTCACCTATTTCAGCAAAAGAATTAGAGTTGATAAAGAAATCGATTTTGAAATTTTCTAAATCTAAATTTTTATAAATATTAGCTGGTATCAGAATAACGTTCTTTTTTTTGTTAGAAATTTCTTCAATGTCTCCTTCATTTTCAATCAAAAGAACATTTAAATCTGTGACATGTGAAAGATAGTAAGATGTTACACAAAGGGTTTCGGGAATATCTATTATAAAATAATTTTCAACATCAAAATTATGAAAAATAAGTTCACACATTCCACCATAACCTCCACCAACTTCTAAAAAATTTTTCATATCTTTATCAAGATAAGGAAATAAAAATTTGTACTGAAAAATGTACTTCTTTATATTTCCATTAAAGGGTTTTCCAAAAAAGTAAAAATACATCCCCTTAATCTGACGCTCTTGTCTTGGTAACTTATTGAAATGTAAAAGTACCAATAATGGAAAATAAATATAATTTAAGCAATATTTAAAAGTGTTATATAAAAAAGATAAAATACCTCTTGTAGAATAAGTAAATTTTAATGACCCGTGAATATTTTGATTAAGTTTATATGGAAAAATTTTAATATTTTTTTCAATTAAACCTTTCCCGCTTTCGTTCTTATAAAAATCTCTTAGTTGATTAATCGAAAAATTGTCATTCTTATTCTCTTGCCATGTTCTTGAAACACTAACAGATGACTTAAAATTTTTTAATATGGAAAGAACTCTTGTTATTGATCCTTTTTCTACTTTTATCATTATCAAAGACTTTTTTTTATGGATAATCTAATGCCTTCTTCAGGAGTATATCTTGGCTTCCAATTCAATTGATCAATAGTTTCCGAAATATCAAGCTGCATATTATTAAAAAGCTGTTCGACTGTTATCTCTCTTCCTAATATCCTAGCTATAAAAAGTAATTTTTTTTTATCAAAAAAGAATAATCTGTTTTTATTTTTTGAGGCTTCAATTATTTTATCAATAAATTCGGAGGTCGACATATCATGGTTATCACTTACTAAAAATGTCTTGTTTATGGCATCTTTGGAGTGAATACACTCAATGATTAAGTCTACTAAATTATCTATAAAAACAAAACTTCTTTTATTTTTGATTCCTTTGAGAGGAAGAGGAAGGTTGTAATGAAGCAAATTAACTAATTTCTTCCAGTTTCCTGGTGCATCAGGACCATAAACTAAAGGTGGTCTTAAAATAGTGTAGTTTATTTTATTTTCTCTACATATAGACACTAAAGCTTTTTCTCCATTAAGCTTTGATAAAGTATAATCATTATAAGGTTTTGGTTCGTTTCTAATAGAAAACTTATTTGGAAAATCAGTAATTTTTCCCATGACGCCAGCTGAACTAATAAGTATAAATTTCTTCACGCCAGAGTCTTTTGCTTGTCTGGCTAGTTCCTCGGTGGCCTCATGGTTTATTTTATAAAAAAGGTTTTTATTTTTTATGTTTTTTTCAGAAACATGGGCTCTCCCGGCACAGTGGACCACAGTATGCGTCTCTTTTAAAAAGTGTGATAGATCAAAATTTTTTGAAAAATCACATGCGTTTTTTTTCCTTGAAGATGCACCTAAAATTGAATTGAAAAGAATTCCTTTGGTCTTTAGATCATTGCATAATTTTTTGCCTAGAAAACCATTTGCTCCTGTAATTAAAACTTTTTTTCTTTCCATTATATTTAATTAAAATATTGATTAATTCTATTGAAAAATTTAAAGATAAAAAATCTTAGATCAACCTTAATATTATAATTTTTTAAAGACTCTATTATTTCGAGATTACCTTTAAAAATATTTAACCAACTTTTATTGGTCACTCCACCAGCTTTCATATAGACTTTTAATCCAGGTAAATACTTAGTTTTAACACCACTTGAAATAAATCTACACATCAAGTCGAAATCAGAAGCAAAGAATAAATCCTCTCTAAAATTTCCATGAGTTTTGAATACATCTCTTTTTGCATAAAAAGAAGGATGAGGCGGTATCCATCCCCTAGAAAAACCATTTTCTTTAACTGGTCCTGGTTTCCAATTTCTTAAAATTTTAATGCCATCCTGTAAATTTTCTTTAATATAAGAAATATCGCCATACATTGCATCAAACTGAGGATAATTCAAAAAATTTGTAGCATATTCGTTAATAATATTTGCATTACAAAAAAGGTCATCTGAATTTAAAAAGCCAATAATATCTCCAGTTGCTAATTTTAGTCCTTTGTTCATGGCATTATAAATGCCCTCATCTTTTTCTGAGACTAGCTTAGTGACTCTTTCTCCATGGATTTTAATTATTTCTAGAGTACTATCTGAGGAATCTCCATCTATTATTATGTGTTCAATATTTTTCCAAGATTGTTTATTGACTGATTTTAAAGTATCTAAAATACTCTTTTCGCTATTAAAGCATACTGTAATGATTGAAAATTTTAACGCATTAGAATCAGTCATAGTAAGATGCTAGTAAAATAAATAAAAAAAAATTTAGCATTTTTAACTAAAACATTTATATTAATATTTCTGATTAGGTTTCATGAAAACCGCTAACCAAACTTTCTATAAATTCTAAATGTAACTGTGCACATTTCTTAGAAGAAAAATATTTGTGTGCAATCTCAATAGATTTTCCTCCCATTTTAGATGATAAATTCTGTTCTATTATTTTATTTATTCCAGTAATTAATTTTTTCTTGTCAAATACATCTGCCGTGAAACCATTCAAATCATCAAGAATGTATTTATCAACATCTCCGACTCGATAACTCACTATTGGCAATCCCATCATCATTGCCTCCCAAACCGAAATAGGAGAAGATTCTGACTTTGAAGTGAATAGAAAGATATCTAAATTATTAAGTTCACTTTGAATTGAATCTGAGGACCCAGAAAATTCTAAATTTAACAAATCATATTTGCTAATTAATCTTGATAGTTTTTTTTTGTAATCAATTTGACTATCAAAAACAGGGCCTATTATTTTAAAGTAAAATCTGTAATTTTTATTTGTTGAAAGTACTTTGGCAATTTCAATAAAGTCCTCTAAATTTTTTAAAGGATTCACATTACAAACTGTTCCAATAGTTATTATGTTTTTATTTTTTAAATCATAGTCTCTATCACTAACTAGAAATTTTTGTTCATCCACCGGAGCTTGAATAACCATGCTTTTCCTTTCTCTTACCGAACCCGCATAGTACTTTTTAGAAGCTTCTGAAGCATAGATGTAACCATTTGCTAAAGAAGAGAATAAATTAAATACAACTTTGATTATTTTTGGGACATAGGTGTCATTTAAATGCCAAATAACAACCTTACCTGAAAGAAAACCACATATAGCTCCTTTAATTTGCCATGATCCTCCCGCACAATATATGACTTTCTCTTTGCTACGCAGAAAATGTACTGTTAAAAAAAATATCTCTGGAATAAAAAAGAAAAAATATTTAATAATCCTAAAAGGTTCTCTCGATAATCTAGAGAGAAAAAAAATTTCTTCATAGTTTACACTATTGGAATCAAAGATTTTTTGAGCTTTTTCCGAATCTTTTGGAATTAATACTTTATTTTTGCCTGGCAAGTATTTAAATAGTCTTGCCACATATATATGAGGACCTGCTAATCTACCGTCTTCTAAAAGAAAAATTATTCCGGGTTCAGACATTACTCATTTCGATTAACAAAAAATTTATTTTTAATATTAAGGTAATAAAAATTTATAAACGTAAAGGCAGAAATTATCATTATTGGATCAACAGGATATCTCAGGCGAGGTATGCCCCAGAAAAACATTGAGATTCCTAAAATATATGAAAGAAAAATCCAAGATATTAAAAACGGAATTTTATTTAGATAAATAATACTGAAACTAAAGAATATAAGTATTGGTAGCCAAATAATAAACATAATATAGT
>CABZIF010000009.1 GCA_902525735.1 uncultured SAR86 cluster bacterium | reverse complement strand
GCCTATTCTTGATAAATTTGGCACAACTCTTGTGAATAATAAGTGTTGAAAATTATTAGCGACATCAGCTTTTTGAGCAAAAGCCTGTGCGTCTTCTTTATTCCAACCAAAATTCTCGTAAACATCTGCTGACATTAATCTTCCTCTCATTACTAAACAGGCTTCATAAGCAAACATTGCTCTCTCTTCTAATTCTTCTTCAGATAAAGTCTTAATAAATTCTTCTAAATAATTAACTCCGAAAGTAACATGTCGAGCTTCATCTCTAATTATTAAGTAAAGCATATCTTTAAACACAGGATCGTTTGTACCTTGTCTTGCAACGTTGAAAGCTGCTAGAGCTAAACCTTCTATAATTATTTGCATACCAATAAACTTTAAATCCCATCTAGGGTCGGTAAGAATTTTATCTAAAAGGGATTTTAATCCATTACCAATTGGGTACATCATTCTCTGCCTTGTTTGTATATATTTATTGAAAGCCTCTACATGTCTTGCTTCGTCAAAAGTTTGAGAAGCAGCATATAACTTAGCATTGAACGTTGGGGCACAAGAAACAAGTTGAGATGCGACCAGTAAAGCGCCTTGCTCTCCGTGTAAAAATTGACTCAAAGACCAAGAGCCTCTGTGTTGAAGGAATTTAAACTTATCTTCATTTGACAGATCTTGATAAGGTTTATAATCGTCCCAAAATATTTCTGGAGGAGTGTCTCCCATATCCGGCATTGGTTGGGACCAATCTATGTCAGTACCAGCATTCCAGTTTAGCTCTTTACCTAGCTCATATAGTCTCTTGATTCTATTATCTTGAATTGTATAGTCCCAGTTGTAAGCTCCTGTTAAAGGAGTTTGAAATATCTCTGCTACATCTTCAACTTGTTGTTCAGACAGTCCTAACTCATTTTCTACTGGAAATTCTCTAATTTTTCTTGGCGTTTCTTTAACTTTAGTTATCTTCATAATTAAATTTTATCTTCCTATTAGAAATAAATATATAAATTTTTAACTTTTTTATAAATATATTCGTTTTACTCTTGCAGATAAAGAAGTCATTATCGTGTAAGGAATATTTTTAGTTGCTTGAGCAATTTTTTCTATTGGCAGATCCTTTCCCCATAAAATAACATCAGATTCATAATTTACATCTTTGATCTTTGAAATATCTATAGCGGTTAAATCCATTGACACCTTACCAATAACCTTGGCTCTCTTTCCATTAATAAGAACATAGCCATTATTACCCATCAATAAAGGATATCCGTCTGCATATCCAACAGGAAGTATGCCGATAGTGGAGTTTTTCTTTGCAGTCCATTTTCCATCGTAACCAACTTTATCGCCTTTCTGGACTTTTTTAATTGAAATTGGCTTTGTTTTAAAAGTCAAAACATTTTCAAGATCAATTTTTTTTCCTATCTCTTTTTGATCAATTCCGTATAGAGAAACCCCCGGTCTGACTATGTCTTTATGAGAACTTCTGTAATTTAAAAGACCGCCTGAATTACATAAGCTTAAAAGCGGCTTAAAGCCCATCTTGTTCAATTTTTTTTCAATCTTATTAAAGCTATCAATTTGTTTTTTAGAATTAATCTTCGAAGATTTAGTTCCAGCTGCAGATGAAAAGTGGCTCATTAAAACAATCTTTTTTGTTTTTGCTTGAAGTTGCTTGTAAGCATCAATAATTTCTTCTTCCTTAAAACCTAATCTATTCATTCCCGTATCAACCTTGATCCAAACTTTTATTTCTTTAGGAAAACGATTAGTTGGTTCGATAAACTCGATTTGTCTCTTTGAATGAATAACTAAATCTATTTTATTTTCAATTAACAAATCAAATTCCTTTTGATCATAAGGTCCTTCCATGCAGAGAATGCTTTTATTGGTAATTTTTCTTATCTCCAATGCTTCTTCAGTAGTGGCAACAGATAATCCATTCACCAAGTTTTCTATTTCTTTGATAACTTCTTTATAGCCATGTCCATAAGCGTTAGCTTTAACAACAGGATATATAAGAGAACCTTTAGATAAAGATTTAATTTTTTTTAAATTTTTTCTTATTGCAGACAGATTGATTTCTGCAACTGTAGGCCTAGTCACAATTACTCGTCCCAATCATCGTCAGGCCTTGTAAGAGCTGGATCATCAAGAGCTAAATCTTCAAATTTTGCGCATCGTGCAGCAAAATGAAGTTTTCTCTTTCCGGTTTCGCCATTTCTATGTTTTGCAACAATTATTTCGGCAAGTCCTGCAGTTTCGGGTGTTTTTTCATAAACTTCTGGTCTGAATGGAAAAAGAATCAGATCAGCATCTTGTTCTAAAGCTCCTGAATCTCTCAAATCGGCCATTACAGGTCTTTTCGTTGTTCTTGATTCAGATGCTCTATTTAGTTGCGAGAGTGCTACAACTGGGACATCTATTTCTTTTGCGATAGCTTTAACTGATCGAGAAATATCACCCATTTCTGTTACTCTATTATCTTTTCCAGTATCGGAACTCATCAACTGTAAATAATCGATTGCAATAAGAGCAAGCTCAGGGTGTTCTCTTTTTAACCTCCTAGCTCTGGATAAAATTTCTGAGGGAGTCAAACCTGAAGTATCATCAATAAATAATTTACTTTTATTCAAAATTGATGCTGCTTCTTCAATTTTACGATGATCTTCTTCAGTCAAATCTTTGACTTGTTGTAATTTTTTTAAATCTACTTTAGAAATAATTGAAAGAAGTCTATACATAATTGATCGGTTAGACATTTCCATACTAAAAAATAAAACTGGCAACCCATTTTGGATAAAGTTTGCTGCCATGCTGAGTGCAAAAGCTGTTTTTCCCATACTAGGTCTTCCGGCAACAAGAATTAAATCTCCTTCCTGGAGACCCAGAGTAATATTGTCTAAGTCTCTAAATCCAGTACTAAATCCCACTAAAGGAGAATCTGATTTGGAAGTTTTTTCCATATTATCCCAAACAGGCTGTATCAAATCTGAAGCTAATTTAGGTCCATGTTTTCTATCTAGAGAATCTCTTAATTTAACTAATTTATTTTCAGCAGAACTAAAAGCTGTTTCGCTTTCTAGTGAATCTGTTTCACTTGCTAGTTTACTTATGTCAGTAGCAGTAGAAATTAGTTTTCTTAAACTCGAGGTCTGCTTGATTATTTCAGCATAGTTAGAAAAGTTCGCCACTCCTGGAGTTTCAACTGCTAATTTTTTTATATATTCTTTTTCGTCAAATCCTCTTACTGAAGAAACATCAGGATCCGATGTCAAAGATTCTATCAAAGTCACAGTATCTAATTTAATTCCAAGATTGTGGAGTTTTTTAATAGCTTTGAATATAAGTCTGTGTTCGGTTAATGCAAAATCATCTTCTTCTATTAAGACCGCAACAGAATCCCATAATTCTGGGTCCAAAAGCACTCCACCTAAGACTGCTTTTTCTGCTTCAATTGATGTTGGTTGTTCAAATTCATTTCTCATAAGACAGCAAAGTATTCTCCCACTAGAAAGAGTTTAAAACAATTAAGAATTTAATTTATTCGGCTTTAATAGACAAATTTATCGAAGCTATAACTTCTGCATGAAGTTCAATATCTATTTTTGATTCGCCAATTTCCTTTAATGCACCATCAGGTAATCTTATAGATTGTCTTTCTACTTCAAATCCTTGAACTTCAAGTCCTTCTGAAATTTCTTTGGTTCCAACAGAGCCATACATTACTCCTTCTTCCGATACTGCAACTTTAACTTCCAAACTAAATTCATTTAATTTTTCGTAAATTTCTTTTGCACCTGAAATTTTTTGTTCTTCAACTTCCATTAATTTGGATTTTTCAGCTTCATAAATCTTGAGATTTTCGTCATTTGCTGGAATTGCTTTTCCTTGAGGAAGTAAAAAATTTCTGCCGTAACCTGATTTAACATCCACAAGATCTCCCGGAGAGCCGAGGCCTGTAATAGTTTCTTTCAGTATAATCTTCATATTTTAATAATCGTGACTATCAGTGTATGGAAGAAGAGCTAAAAGCCTTGCTCTTTTTATAGCAGTTGTAAGTTGTCTCTGATATTTTGCACTGGTTCCTGTCATTCTTGCAGGAGAGATTTTTCCAGACTCATTAATAAATTTAGATAGCAAATCAACATCCTTATAATCTATTTCTTCAACGTTGGCTGCAGTAAATTGACAAACTCTTTTCTTATTTAGCAAATTATCAGTATTTTGATTTCTAGATTTTTTCTTATCAAATTTCCTTTTCATTTATTTTTCCTCTTTCGAATCAGAAAGTTCTGTATTCTCATTTTTTTCTTCTGACTTAGTTTCAGCTTTTTCTTCTATCTTGGTCTCTTCACTTAAAGTTTTTTCAGTATTAACTTGAATATCTTTTGTTTGAGACATTAGTGCTGATGTTTCTGTTTCGGCTCTTCTTTTTTTAACTATGGAAGATCTTAAGATCGTTTCATCAAATTTAAATAATGATTCAATTTCATTTAAATGATTTGGCAGACAATCAAAGTTTAATAAAAAATAATGGCCCTTTGAACAATCGTCTATTTGATATGCTAAATCCCTTAATCCAATATCTTCAGCTCTGTGCAAAATTCCTTTAATAGAAGTAATTTGTTCTTTACATTTGTCAAAGAGTTTAGAATTTTTCGATAATTGAGGGTTAACAATAAATACTAATTCGTAATGATTCATATTCAATCCTTTTGGTAAATGCCTCTATGACTAATTCAGTAGAAGCAAGGAAATTTCGCGAAGTGTATTTTAAAATGACTGCTTAAGCAATAGCTTTTTTTATAATTTTTTCTAATACCAAAATTAGAGACTCGTTATCTAAATTTGCAGATTTAGGAACTAGACTTTTTTCAGTCATACCAGGAACGGTATTAAGTTCTAAGAAATAAAAATCACTACCATCGTCAATCAGGTCAATTCTTCCCCAACCCGAACAACCGACAGCCTCAAAGCATTTAATAGCTTCTTTTTTTAAAAAAATCTCTCTCTTTTGCTCTAAGGCTGCTTTTTTATAAATTGTATCTTTTTGATTATATTTAGCATTGAAATCATAGTAATCAGAATTAGGAATGATTTCCAAAGGACTGTAAGCGTAATTACCTATAATTGAAACCGTCAACTCATTACCTTCAACATATTCTTCGATTAAAATTTCTTCATCAAATTTTTTCGCTTCTTCTATCGCATTTTTTAAACTTGCTAGTTTATTTTCAATTATTGAGATTCCATAACTAGAGCCCTCGCTAGCAGGCTTGACTACAACTTTTTTTGATAGGTTTAAAATTTCTTCAAAGTTATTGTTAAATTCTACAAAATTTGGAGAGCAAATATTTGATCTCTGCCATATTCTCTTTGTAGAAATTTTGTTCATTCCTAATTTTGAGGAAAGCGCGTTACTTCCTGTATAAGGTATATTAATTTTGTCTAAAAAGCTTTGGAGAAATCCGTCTTCTCCACCTCTTCCATGAACTAAAATAAAGGCTAAATCAACGCCTTCGTATGTTTTTTCTTTGGTTGCAATTTCTTCAGAAACCAAATCAATAAGTTTGGCTTTATAGCCGTTTTCTAATAAACAATTGAGTACTGTGTCTCCACTTTTAATGGAAATTTCTCTTTCTGCGGACCAGCCACCATATAAAATACCTATATCAAGAGATTTAAGATCCTTCATTGATATTCCGATATAAGTTTTGCCAGTGCAGAGGTATTTCCTGCTCCTTGTGTAAGGATTAAAGAATGATCACTGACAAGCTTTTTAAGTTTCTCTAAGGCATCCTCTACTCCTTCAGCTTTGATAATATTATTTCTCTTATTTGCTGCCTTATATAAATCCTTGCTTTCGTAACCTTTTAAAATCTTTTCGCTTGCTGGATAAACATCCAATAAAATCAAGTCATCAATTTTGGATAGAATTTCCACAAATTCTTCAAATAAAGCTTTTGTCCTTGTATATCTATGGGGTTGGAAAATAACTATTTTTTTATTATTTTTCCAAATTTTATCTACCGTCTCTAAAGTAATACTTATTTCTTTAGGATGATGTCCATAGTCATCAACAAGAGTTATTCCCTTATTAAAAATATTATTTGAAATTACTTCAAAACGCCTCTCAACTGTCTTACAAGTTAATAAAGCTTCTGAAATATCTTTCATTTTTATTCCTTCTTCTATGCTCATAATAATAGAGGCTACAACATTCAACACATTGTGTTCCCCATGTAAGGGAACAAAAAATTTAAAATTAGAATTATCCAAATTATTTATTAAACTAAATTTACATCCTTCAAGAGATTGCGCGAGATCTGTGATTTGAAAATCATTCGTCTTTTTAAAACCGTAACTTATAAAATTTCTCGGAACTTTTTGAATTAACTTTTCCAATTCTTTGTTATCTCCATAACAAACAATTTTTCCTTGAAATGGAACATTCATAGCAAATTCTTTGAATGCTTCTTTTAACTTTTTGAAATCTCCATCATAAGTTTCCAAATGATCATTATCAATGCTTGTAATAATTAGATTGTTTGGTCTTAATAATAAGAAGGAACCATCACTTTCATCAGCTTCAGCTAAAATATGAGGTCCTTTTCCAAGTGCAGCATTGGACTCGAAGGATTTTATTTTTCCACCGATAATATATGTTGGATCGAGATTACATTTAGTAAATATATGAGCAAGAATACATGTAGTTGTGGTTTTTCCATGACTACCTGCAATGGCTATACTGTTTTTTAGAGTCATTAAATTAGCTAACATTTCAGCTCTTCTAATTATTGGAATACCCATTTTTTTGCCATGGATCATTTCGGGATTATCTTCAGAAATTGCTGATGAATAAACTATGAGATCAATTTTTTTTAAATTTTCAGAATCATGATTGTCAAAAACTTTTATTCCTAGATTTTGTAATCTTGAAGTTACCAATGATGAGGCATTATCAGATCCTGAGACTTTATAACCAGAATTTAATAGAATTTCTGCTATTCCACTCATGCCGGATCCACCAATTCCAATTAAGTAAATGTTTTTTATTTTTTTCATCAAAGTCTCATTATTTCTTCAAGAATAATTTCTTCTGGATGCTTTATTGCTGCGTTAAATGAGTTTTCTTTCATCTTTTCTAATTTTTCTTTGTTTTCTACTTTAATATCGTTGAGAACTTTTATAAGACTCTTTTCCAAATTTTCATCTTCTTCTATAAGAAATCCTGCATTTAAATCACTTAAGTGTTTAGCGTTAAAGAACTGATGATTATCTATTGCCCATGGCAAAGGAATAAAAATTCCCAAAGAACCTGACGCAGAAATCTCAGAAACTGTAAGTGCTCCAGCACGACAAATTATAATATCTGCCCATTCGTAGAAATGTTGAATATTGTCTATGTAATCAATTATTTCTAATTTTTTTTCATGAATTTTATTTTCTTTATAGAAATTCTCAGTCACTTTAAAGTTATTTTTCCCACATTGATGTTTGATAGATAAATTTTCAACTTGAGACAAGGCTTTTGGTAATAGACGGTTAAGATTTTTAGAACCCTGACTGCCTCCTAAAATTAAAATCCTTAAAGCATGATCTTTTAGAAAATTTACTTTTTTTTCATGATACAAATTATAAATTTTTGGATTTATTGGATTACCAGAGAGAATTATTTTAATTTCTTTCTGATTCGATATTTTTTCAAAGTAAATTTGGGTCTGCTTGAAGCCACAAAAAACTTTTTTTACTTTTTTTGTGCTGACTAAAAGCCTTGATACTGAACCTGGAATGGTATTTTGTTCTTGCAGGTAGACAGGCCCTTTAAAATAAAAAAAAGCTGCTAAAGAAACATAACCTCCAAAAGCTAATAAAGGAGTTTCGTTTTTTGAAAAAAGTTTTAATGGTCTAATTTTTATAAACAAATAAAGTCCAGTTAGTATGAAAGCAAAAAGCGCTTTAATTTTTGAAACAGATGATTTTCCTCTAAATCCTGATAATGGGATTTTTATAAATTTAATATTTAAATTTTCAGCAATTTTCTTTTCTGGTCCCCTAGAGGTACCAATCCATACCACTTCAGTTTCTTCAGAAAGGAATTTTTCAGCTATTACTTTTGCAGGATATACATGTCCTCCAGTACCTCCTGAAAGAATATAAATTTTTTCTATCTTAGACATTTAAAATTTTAGTTTTGTTTGTAAAAGATTCTGAAATCTCAAAATTAATCCTCAACACCAATGCAATTAATGCAAACATAAGTAAAAGATTACTACCTCCAAAACTTATAAAAGGAAGAGTTATCCCTTTGGTGGGAAGCATACCGCTAGAAACTCCGATATTTATAAAAACGTGAAGGGCTATACAAATACCAGCGCCATAGGCAATGTAAGAACCAAGATAATAATTAGCATGTCTTGCTAACCTGCCTATGTAAAAACATTTAAAAATTAAAAAAGAAAATAGTGCTACTAAAAAGATACAAAAAAGTAATCCCATTTCTTCAGCTATAATCGCAAAAATAAAATCGGTTTGAGCATCGGGAAGATAATGTAATTTTTGAAGGCTTTCTCCTAAACCAACACCAAACCAATCTCCTCGCCCAAAAGCAATCAAAGAATGGGAAAGTTGCCACCCTTCATTTTGGTAAGTATCCCAGGGATTCATAAAACTTAAAATTCTTTTCATCCTCCAGGGGACAGTTAATATCATTAAAATAAAAACTGACATTCCTAAAGAAAAAATTACTAAAAGGTGTCTCAAAGGTGCTCCTGCAATAAACATGATACTTAAAGCAACTACAAAGATAACTGCTGAAGAACCGAGATCAGGTTCAAATAAAACAAGGGATATTGCCACAACAACCACCAGAATTGGTTTCCAAAAACCTAACCATTTTTCTTTAAACTCATCTAATCTCCTCGAGCAATAAGAGGAAATGTAAATTATCAGAGCAAATTTCATTAATTCTGAAGGTTGTATAGAGAACCCGAAAACTCTGATCCATCGATTTGCACCATTTACTTCTTGTCCAATAATCGGCGCAAAGACTAAGAAAAGTAAAAAGAAAGCAATTAATAAAATTTGAATATCAACTTTCGACCAAAAATTTGTTGGAAACCTAAAAATAAGCAGAAAAATAATCAAAGCAATTATTACTTTACTTATATGAGAAATAATAAAAGAAAAACTTCCTTCTGTTAATGGAAGAGAAACAGAAGAAACCATAACTATGCCAAATAGAGTGAGAAAGAATACTGAGAAGATAATGCCCCAATCAAAATCTTTTAAGTCATAGTTTCTATAAAGCTCTCCGAGAAATATTCTTTGCAAAAAAGATTGTTTATTAATTTTATTCATTCAAGACCGTTTCTTTAAAAATATTTCCCCTTTCTTCATAACTTGGAAAAGCATCAAAACTTGAACAAGCAGGCGACAAAAGAATCACTTCATCTGAAAGAGTTATTTTTTTTGCAATTTCAGTAGCTTCTTTTAAATCTTTAGCTTCAAATAATTTTTCTTTTGAAATGTTTCTCTTAATTTGATCCTTATCTTCACCAAATAAAATAATATTTTTGCAATTTATTGATAAAAAATTAGAAAATTCATTAAAATCCACGCCCTTACCTCTGCCTCCACATAAAACACTAACCTCTCCTAATTTTTTTGCACTCTTAACTGCTTCTTTAGCAGCGCCAATATTTGTCGCTTTAGAATCATTTATGAAGATCCTTCTTTTTTTGTCTTTGTGAAAGATTTCAAATCTATGTTCTAGTTTTGAGTAATTTTCTAGAGAATTCTTTGAATCAATTTCCAAATTTAAAGATTTTAGAATAGCATTGATAGCATTTAAATTTTGTTCTTCAATTTCCAAGTTTTGAGTACTAAAAAAAATATCCACATCAGAGATAACATGTTTATTAGCTTCATTTCCAATTTTAACTTTTGCTTTTTTGAAGATAGAATTCTTTGTTTTTAAATAGTCCTCAAACGTTTCATGATAATCTAAATGATCTTCAGTAATGTTTAAGATTGTTGCGACATCGCAATGTAAATTATTACTTATTTTTAAATGGAAGCTTGAAACCTCTATGAGAGAATAATCTAAGCTTTCTTCAATGCAGTCCAAAACAGGTAATCCAATATTGCCTATTGCTTTAGCTTTAAAACCATTACTTGTTAAAATTTTTTCTAACATCGAACAAACCGATGACTTTCCATTAGTTCCGGTGATTAATATTTTTTTGGAATCATGATTCTTAGTAAAAATTTCAATATCTGTTTCTATAGGAATTTTTTTTCTAATAATGTTTTGATAAATCTTATGTTTTGTGTCGAATCCTGGAGAGCAAATAACTCGCGAATAATTATTTAAGTCAATTTGATTGTAGGTTTTTAAATTCTCTAAAAACTCTCGGTTATCGATAAAAATCTGAGAAAGCTCTTCTTTAGTTCTAGTATCAAAAAAATTAAAAAGAGATTTATCTTTCAGGTATCTTGCGACTGATCGTCCGGTCAAACCTGTTCCAAGGATTAAGACGGATTCCATCTAAAACACCACAAAATCTATCTCAGCCTAAAAGTTGCAAGAGCAAATAAAACCAATATCAAGGTTATGATCCAAAATCTAACTATAATTTTCGGTTCTGCCCATCCAGATAATTCAAAATGATGATGAATAGGAGACATTTTAAATACTCTTTTACCTCGTAATTTAAATGAAACTACTTGAATAATTACAGAAAGAGTTTCTATGACAAATACTCCTCCCATAATAGCTAAAATTACCTCTTGTCTTACCATTACAGCAATTGTCCCTATTGCTGCTCCCAAAGAAAGTGATCCTACATCTCCCATGAATATTTGTGCAGGATAAGTGTTGAACCATAAAAATCCAATTCCAGCTCCTATAAGCGCTCCACATACGATTAAAATTTCGCCTGAGTTTGGTAAATAAGGGATATTTAAATAATCAGAAAGAATTATATTTCCTGACATATACGCGACAACGCCTAATCCTCCAGCCACCATTACTGAGGGCATTATTGCCAAACCATCTAATCCATCAGTAAGATTTACAGCATTGCTTGTTCCGACGATTACAAACAAAGAAAGAAAGATAAACCAAATTCCTAATTCGAGAGAGAATTCTTTAAAAAAGGGAAGTATCAAGCTTGTTTCTTGTGAAGTTTCAGCGGAAAAATATAAAATTAAAACTGCAATTGTGGCAAAAGAAAATTGCCAAAAAAGCTTACTTTTGCCTGATAACCCATCACTACTTTTATTTTTTAATTTTAAATAATCGTCCAGAAATCCGATAATTCCGAATGATGAAATTATAAATAATAAAATCCATAAAAATTTACTTTCTAGATCTCCCCAACATAAACAAGAAAAAATGATGGCAGCTAATATCAATACACCTCCCATGGTAGGAGTTCCTCCTTTTTCTAGATGTGATTCTGGTCCTATTGATCTTATTACTTGACCATAATTTTTATTTTTTAAATATTTTATTATTGGATTACCGAAAAAAAGACAAAAGACCAAAGCAGTTAATGTTGAGAGTATCGCTCTAAAAGTTAAATAATTAAAAACTCTAAATGGGCCATAACTTTCTGCAAGATAATCTAATAAAGGTAAAAACATTTTATAAAAATAGTTTAACTATCTCCTCCATTTTAACTGATCTAGATGCCTTAAAGAGAATTACCGAATCTTTATTAATGAACATTTCCAAATTTTTAAAAATTGATTCTGAATTTACAATTTTAAAATTATTAGCTTTAATATTTGAATCTAAATTAAGTGCTACAACTTGATCAAATATATCTAAAGCATCTTTTATAACTTGGTCTTCAAGATATTGAGATTGATCTCCAAGTTCATTCATTTTTCCCATGACGCAGACTTTATTTTTGTAAGACATTGTTCTTATTTTTTGGAAAGCAGCTCGAAAAGAATCAGGATTTGCATTATAAGTATCATCTATCAAATTAACTTTATTTTTTCCGACCAGTAATTTTTGTCTACCAGGAACGGTTGATTTTTTTTCAAGATCTTCAATGTTTTGTTTTGAAGAATGATATTTTTTTTTAATTTTTTCTGGCAAACAAGAAATTACGGCCTCAGCCATCTCAAAGTTTTGATCGAAACTCTGGGTTTCTTTAATTGTTAAAAATATTTTTTTTCTTTTTTTTACTTTTTCTTTTGCTTTTTCTAGGTATTCATTTTTAGCTCTTATCAAGCACGTTCCATTTGATGAAACAAAACTAAAAAGGTCTGTTTTTTCTTCGAAAACACCATCAATACTTTTTAATCCCTCTAAATGAGAAATACCAATATTTGTAATAACTCCTATATTAGGTTTTAAAAAAGACGCCAATTCTTTTATCTCTCCTTCGGCATTGGTGCCAATTTCAAAAATAGCTAATTCATGATTATTTTTAAGACCAAGCAAAGATAAATATAAGCCTAATTTGTTGTTCCAGTTACCAGGAGACTTAAATACGAAATCTTTATTTTCATATAATCCATCAACTATTTGAAAAAGAATTTCCTTAGTCGAAGTCTTACCATTACTTCCTGTGATGGCAATAATATCTTTTCTAAATTTTGATCTTTGAAAATTGGCTAATTTCTCCAAAAATAAAAAACTATTTTCAGTTTTTATGTAAGTTTTTCCAGTTAAGTCTTTTTCAGAAATTACGCAACTTGCGCCCTTTTCAAAAGCCTCATTAATAAAATCATGTCCATCGTAATTTGATCCACCTAATGCTAAAAAAATATCCCCTTTTGATAAGACTCTAGTATCAGTTGAAATATTTTTAAAAAAAGTATCATTTCCAATCAAATTGGATTTACCAATTTTTGAGATATTGCTTAACTTATGCTCTATTAACAATTAAATTAGGCTCCTGACTATTTCATAGTCGTTACTATGAATAGTCTTTCTTTTGATTTCCTGATTAAACTCGTGTCCCTTTCCTGCAAGCAACAATACTGATTCTTTCCTATCTTCCTTTAGAAGTTTTAGACCATATTTGATAGCTTTTGTTCGATCTGAAATTATTTTTAATTTTTTAATATCTTTTATTCCCTCAGATATATGCATAACAATGTGGTTCGGGTTTTCAAACCTTGGATTGTCATTTGTTAAAATAATTTTATCTGCCAGTGAATCTGCGACTGATCCCATCAAAACTCTTTTGCCCTGATCTCGATCTCCTCCGCAACCGAACAAACATATCAGGTTTCCTCGATATTTATTTTTTAAAGATTGGAGAACTTTTTCCAATGCATCAGGAGTATGGGCGTAGTCAATATAGCAATATTTATTTGAAGAAACATTAATTTTTTCAAGTCTACCCGGTAGATCTTTAATTTTTTCTAGATTTAATTTTCTTAAATTAATTTTTTTTAGAGAAAGGCAGAAAAGTCCTAAAGCAGCAGCAATATTAAACATTTTATGATCTGCAAAAATCTGATTCGGTATTTCTAAATTTCCCCACGGTGAATTAATTACTTTTTTACTTTTATTCTTTTCAATAAAAATATCTGATTTTTTATCTTCCATCGATATTGATACGAATTCTTTATTTTTTAGAAGTATTCTTTTACCAATTTTTGAATCTGAGTTTATAACCCCCCCTTTAAATTTATTATCCAAAAAAAAAGATTCTTTTACTTTTTCATATTCTTTCATCGATGCGTGATAATCAAGGTGGTCTCTTGAAAAACTTGTTAAGCATCCATAATCAAAATTTATTCCTTCAATTCTCTTTTGTTTTATTCCATGCGACGAAACTTCAAATATTGCAGCCTCTTTTTTATTCATTAAAAAGTCATTTAGAATTTTATTTAAGCTAAAGATGTCAGGAGTAGTTAGTTTTGAAATATAAATTCCAGGATTTTTTAAATCAATATTAGAGATTAACCCGCTACTTTTTTTAATTTGATTAAATAATTGAAATAAATAATAAGAAACAGATGATTTCCCATTAGTTCCAGTTATTCCAAAAACTGTAATTTTTTTTGAAGGGTTTTCGAAAAATTTGTTACTTAGAAATCCAAGCTTTCTTTCTAAGTTTTTAACAAAAATAATTTTTTTAGGTATATTTTGAATCGAAAGATTATTAGTTAACGCAAAACTAGCTCCATTTCTCAGGGCTTCCTGGCAATACTTTTTTTGAAGAGAAATATCTTTTGCTATAGAAATATATAAGTCCCCTTTAGATATCTCTTGAGAGTTTAAAGCTACTGAACTTAACTTATCATCAGAAACTTTTTCAGAATACTCAGGCAATAATTCTTTAAATTTCATTAGAGAGTGTTTTGTATGCTTTTTATTATTTTTGAAAATACAGGCGCTGCTACTTGACCTCCACCTTCTCCATTTTCTTTTGCATCTCTAATTAAGATGCCCAAAACATAATCTTTATCTTCTAACTCGGCCATACCAATAAAGCTTGCGTTAAAAGATTCTTCATTATATCCCTGATTTGTTAACCTTTTTGTGGTTCCAGTTTTGCCGATAATTCTAGTGTTCTTCACTAAAGCATTTCTTCCTGTTCCATTATTCACAGCTTCAGAAAGCATAATTTTTATTTCCTCTGCAATTTCTGATGAAATTATTTCATTTTCATTCACGTTATAAGATCCAGAAATTAAATTTAATCCTTGAAATTGCCCATTTGAAAACAAAGCGGTATAAGCTCCAACCAATTGTATTAATGTAACTTGCAGACCATATCCATAACAAAGACTTACTTTTTCTCTTGCTGACAAATCTGCACTCGAAGGTAAATAACCCTCCCTGTTTGAAATAAAAATTTCATTTATATATTTTCCAAAACCCCATTTGTAAAAGTTCTTTATTATTTCTTCTGAATTTGATTTGTCGCAAAGTTTAACCATAGCAACATTACTTGATTTAGAAATAACATCAGACAAATTTAAAGTTCCATAATCTTTAAAATCACTGGTTAAAAAACCCTCATACTCAATATATCCAGGAGAAGTTTTAATTATTATATCTTTGTAAATAACGTCTTCTTGAAGCAAACCTGCTAGAGCAAGTGGTTTTACTGTAGAACCTGGTTCAAACAAATCTGTAGCAGATCTATTCGCGAGAAGATTTGGATTCATACCTCTTCTATCGTTCGGGTTGAAACTAGGATAGTTAGCCATTGCTAAAATGTCCTTAGATTTCAGATCTACTAAGATTGCAGAAGCAGATGAAGCTTTATAGTAATCAAAAGCCTTTTTTAATTCTTGATATACAAGATATTGAAGCTTTGCATCCAATGTTGTTGTAATGTCCTGCCCGTGATTTGGTGGAATTATTTGAGTTTCAATAATTTCACCTTTATTTGTCCTAACATACTTTTTAAAGCCATCTTTGCCAGATAGTTTTTTATTTACCGATAACTCAATACCCTCTTGTCCTTTATTTTCGAAATTTGTAAGTCCTATAACTTGGGAAAGAATTTCTCCTTCAGGATAGCTTCTTTTGTATTTATAAATACTTCTAATTCCAGGAATTTTTTTTTCTTTGAGTTTGTTAAGTTCATCTTGAGAAGCATTATGATTCAAAACTATATATTTCCTTTTTTTATTAGAAAGCTTATTTTTAAGATTTTTTGAATCTATATCTAAAATTTTTGATATTAAAGAAATATGGGATGGATCAAAGGAAAAATTATTAACTTGTATTCCTATTTCATACGCGGGAATATCTTCAGCTAAAATTTGAAAATTCCTATCAAGTATTTTTCCTCGTCTGGATAAAAGTTTTAATGTCCTTTCTGAACTAGCTTTTGATTTATTAAGAGCGGTCTCAAATTCATATTTTTGTAAAAAATAAAATCTTATTGGTAGTGAAACCAACAAGCAAAATACAAAGAACCAAACTATTAATTCTCTATACTTGCTTGTAAGTTCAAAATTCAAACTAGTCTATTTGACGTTTAACAAATGAAGGCACATCAAGATAATCTAATGAAGCTTCAGTTTCAATTTCTTGCAAATCGTTAATGGGCTTGACAGAATTTATAGATGGGATTGAAGAATCTTTTATTCCCATTGCGTCAGCACTAAAGCTTGATTTCTTCTTTCCATCCCCAAGCCCAGTGGCGACAATAGTAACTTTTAGATCGTCTTTATTCATAGTTTTATCGATCGCAACTCCATGAATTATTTGAACTCCTTCTGCAGCAAACTCATTGACTTGCTCAAGAATTTTTTCAATTTCTCCAATTGTTACTTTTTCTCCTCCAGTCATATTTACTAATATTCCCTTGGCGTTTTGCAAACTGATATCCTCAAGAAGCGGACTTCCAATAGCATCCGTTGTTGCATCCAAAGCTCTACTGTGTCCAGAAGCAATACCAGTCCCCATCATTGCAGTACCTTGTTCAGACATTACAGTTTTAACATCCTGAAAATCAACATTAACGGTCCCAACACTAGTGATAATGTCTGAAATTCCTCTGACAGCTCCTAATAAAACATCATTTCCATGTGCAAAAGCTTCAGTAAAATCACAGTCTCCTCCGAAAACCTCAGTCAATTTCTGATTCGGAATTGTAATTAAAGAGTCAACTTCAGACCTAAGAGCCTCAATTCCTTTTTCGGCAATTTCATCTTTCCTTTCCAACTTTAATGGCTTAGTAACTACGGCTACAGTTAATGCTCCTATAGATTTTGCTACTTGAGCTACAATAGGAGATGCTCCTGTTCCTGTCCCTTTTCCCATTCCCGCGGCTATAAATACCATGTCAGAGCCTTCTAAAAGTGCTTCTAGACGATCGTAATCATCTAAAGCAGTTTCTCTTCCAACTTCTGGTTTTGCTCCTGCTCCTTGACCGCTATTAGTAAGTTCGCCCAACATATGCTTAATGTCGGCCTTACTCTTTTCCAAAGCTTGGCTATCAGTATTTATTGCAAGTGTTTCCACTCCTTCTAGTCCGCTTTTAACCATATGATCAACAGCGTTTCCGCCACAACCTCCTACTCCAACTACTCTAATTAGAGCGCCTGGTTTCCTAGTTTTTTCAATTACTTTCCAGTTCATAGTTGCCTCCTATAAAATTTAAAAGTTATTTTGAATCCATTTAAATGCTTGATTTACTAAACCTTTATTTCTAGTAAATGCAAAATCAAGATAATCTTCTTCGGTTTCTTTTTGTCCATACAAAACTAATCCAACTGCTGTAGAGTAAACAGGATTTTTTAAAATATCTGTTAGACCTATTAATCCACTTGGCTGTCCTACTCTGACAGGAATTTGAAATATTTCTTCTCCTAATTGGGAAATGCCTTCAATTTTTGATGCTCCTCCTGTTAATACAAATCCAGCAGGCAATGCTTGTGAAAAATCGCTTATTCCAAGTCTTTGTTTTATTAAATTAAAGATCTCAGCATATCGATGTTCAATAACATCAGATAAAGCTTGCCTAGAAAAAACTTTATCTGTTCTTCCATTTATTGAAGGAGAAGAAATTTGCTCACCTTCCTTAGTAAGTGCGCTCGATGCACAACCATACTTTTTCTTTAATTCTTCAGCTTGATTTGTTGGAGTTTGAATGGCTCTAGCGATATCATTTGTAACGTGGTCTCCGCCCACAGGAATATTAACAGTATGGCTAATAGACCCATCCATGAAAATTGCGACATCTGAGGTGCCTCCTCCGAGATCAATTAAACATACTCCTAATTTCTTTTCATCTTCTGTAAGGACAGAATAACTTGACGCCAGTTGTTCTAAAATATAATTTTCGACAGAAATTCCGCATGCCTTCATACAAGAATCAATATTCTCTGCAGCGTTTTTACTACAAGTAACAAGATGGACTTTTGCCTCTAATCTCACTCCAGCCATGCCCAAAGGTTCTTTTATCCCACTTTGTTGATCTATCAAAAAATCCCTAGGCAATATATGTAACATTTTATGACCTTCCGAAATACTTTGCGCACCCGCTGAATTTATAACTTTATCAACATCGCTAGCCTTAACCTTTCTGTCTCTAATTTGCACAGCGCCTTCTGAATTTAGACCACAGGAACTTCCTCCTGAAATACCTACATATGCTTTGTTTACAGCGATTCCTGACATCATCTCTGCTCTTTCAGTAGCCTGGCTTATAGCATTTACTGTTGATTCAATATCAACTACTACGCCGTCTCTCAAACCTCTTGACGGATGAGAGCCAAGACCAATAACATTTATTCCGTCAGGTGAAGACTCAGCTATAAGGCATACTACTTTTGAAGTTCCTATATCAATTCCAATTTTAATATTTTGATGATTAATAGCAGCCATTAGAAATAGTTAATCGCGATCTTAGTTTTATATCTAAGATCTATAGATTTAAAATTATTTGTTAATTTTTTTGATTCACTTGAAATTAAAAATAGATTTAGGCGAGAAAGTTGATCTTTTAATTTATGTTGTTGAAATTTTATCTCTTGACCTCCTTTAAGAAATACTTTTATATTCCCTGATCTAGTTTGATCTATAGACTTAATTATCAATTTATGAAACAAGATCTCTTTTTGTATAAGATAAAAGCTATCTATCAATTCAAACTTACTTTGCTCTTGTCCAGAAAGATAAACCAAATCTAAAATTTCAAAACCTTCTTTACCAAAAGTTTTTCCATTTTGAGAAAGACAAGAAATTTCGTTCCAAACAAAGTGACAATTTCTTGATTTGATTTCATTGTCTTCGGAATGAACAGAAAAAGTAAAAACCAAAAAAAGTGAAATTATTATTTTATTAATTTTCATTTTTTTCTCTAAAAATTATTTTCTCAATTTTTCTCGGCTTGACCATAGCAAGATTTATTTGAGACTTTTTATTGGCTTCAATAAAAGATTTTTTATATAAAAGTTTATTATTCAATTCAATGAACTTGGATTCTAAAACTAATTTCTTTGATTTTTCATTATCAATATTTGAATTTAACGTTCTGAACTCGTTGACGTTATATATTTTTGCAATAGATAAAAACGAGATCGCTACTCCAAGGATAGCAATTAAGTAATATTTATTTATCAAACTAACCACTTATTTTTTCTCCAATTCTCAGAATGGCGCTTCTTGATCTAGCATTGAGATTTATCTCTTCTCGAGAAGGCTTAATTATTTTTCCAATGATTTTTATAGAATTAGTATTTTCTTGATTTTCTAACTTCCCTTTTAAGAAATTTTTAACGATTCTGTCTTCCATTGAATGAAAAGATATTACAACCAATCTTCCCTTGTCTTGTAAAAGATCAATAGAGGCTTGCAAAGCTTTCTTAATTTCTTCAAGTTCATTGTTGATAAAAATTCTTATAGCTCTAAAAATATTTGTGGCGGGATGTTTTTTTGAATTTCTAAATTTTTTCCCAACATAAGTTACCTCAGCTAGTTCTTCAGTAGATTCAATTAGTTTAGTTCTTCTTTTTTCGATAACTCTTTTTGCAAACAATCTGGACTTTTTTTCTTCTCCCAAATAATAAAAAATATCTGCTAGCTCTTTTTCTTTTGCTTTGTTAACCCATTCCAAAGCTGAAACTTTATCATTTTGGTCCATTCTCATATCCAGCTTTCCGTTTTTTTGAAAACTAAAACCTCTTGAAGGGTCATCTAATTGCAGAGAAGAAACTCCTAAATCAAACAAAATTCCATCGAACTTTTTGTTGATAAAAAGCTCTCCAATTCTTGAAAATTTTGAATATTCAAATTTAAATCTTGGATCTCGAATCTTTTTAGCGTACTTAATTACCATTTGATCCTGATCTATTGAATTTAAAGTGCCTTCTGAATTTAATCGCTTAAGAATTTCTTTAGAGTGGCCTCCCAATCCAAAGGTGCAGTCCAAATAAGCTCCAGATTTATTGAGTACAAGCGAATCGATGCTTTCATTAATCATCACAGGAGCATGAGAAAACATTAGAATGGAATCCTCCTAACCTCTTCGGGAAGTTCAATGTCTATTCTTTCCCCTTTAATTTCCTTACCAAGTTCTTTGACTTTCCAATTTTTTTCACTCCAAAGCTCAAACTTTTGTCCCATTCCAATTAAAATTACTTTTTGTTTTTCTTTTAGTTGAGCATACTCTCTTAAAGTTTGAGGAAATAAGATGTTCATTCTTTCAGAAACTTCAAAATCTATTTGATGAGCGTTCCCTAAAAAATTCCATTGCAAAGCTCTTAATTGCGGATTTAAACCGGATAAATTCTCAAAAGAACTTGAAATTTCCTTCCACAAATTACCTGGATATATAAGCAAAGAGGGGTACTGAGGATCTTTAGTAACAATAAGTGAGCCTGCAGCTAACTCTCTGAGTTGCTCCTTATACTTAGCAGGCATTGCAATTCTTCCCTTATTATCTAAGACAAGACTGCTCAAACCATAAATTCCAGCCATAAATTAGTCCCTTTTGTCACACTACGGACTATTTTTACACACTTTTACACACTTTAGAAGCAATAAAGTGTTGTAATTTTAATCTAAATAGAGAGCTGACCCATAAGCCGGGTTCTGTTTTAAGTAATCATTCATCTTGGATTTATGTCGCCATAAATCTCTAGCAACTTACCCTGATTCAATGCGGATAACATTAAAGAATCTCTATTTAGTCTTGCTCCAGACGGGGTTTACCTAGCTATATCTGTTTCCAGATATACGGTAAGCTCTTACCTCACCTTTTCACCCTTACCTAAAATCAGGCGGTTTACTTTCTGCTGCACTAGCCGTAATAACTTGCGTTACTCCCAGGCGTTACCTGGCGTCTTATCCTTCGGAGCCCGGACTTTCCTCTGATTTAAAAAAATCAGCGATTACTCGGTCAGCTCGTGTATATTATATTAGTTTTTTTTAAAGGTGTCGTATATTTCTTTAGATGTTTTTTTTGAAATTTTGGAAGCGACTTTTGAAATTTTTCTTAGTGGCAAATCGCCTTTTAAACTTTTTACAAGGATCTCTAAATTAGCATCATCAATAGCTGCCTTCTCTTTTGTTCCTTCAATTAAAAAAACTATTTCACCCTTTTCTAAATTCATATCTTTTTCCATTTGATTTAAAAGAGCTTCTATTGTTCCAGTAAAAAAATTTTGATGTACTTTTGAAATATCTTTTGCAAGACATACTCGCCTTTTTCCTCCAAAAATTTTTAAAGAAGTTTGTACTAATTTTTTTATTCTTCTTGGAGATTCAAATAGAACTAAAGTTCTTTTCTGAAAAAGAAATTTTTCCAAATAACTTTCAAGTTCATTTTTTTTTCTTGGAGGAAAACCTTCAAAAATAAATTTATCTATTTTTAGTCCTGAGGCTACTAAAGCTGATATTACTGAACTTGGACCTGGAATGGGACACACCATTATTTGTTCTTCCTTTGCTCTTTTAACAATCTCGTAACCTGGATCAGATATTAAAGGAGTTCCTGCGTCAGAAATTAAAGCTATGCATTTGCCTGTTTTAAGATAAGAGATGTATTTTTCTATGACTTCAGGATTGGTAAATTCATGAAAAGATTTAAATTTAGTTTTGATATCAAATTCTTTCAAGAATACTTTTGCTTTTCTGGTATCTTCGCAAAGAATTAAATCTGACTCATTCAGAGTTTCTATAGCTCTGAACGAAAAATCTCTTAAATTACCAATTGGTGTTGCAACCAAATATAATGTACCTAAAAAATGAATAGCATTACTCCAAAAAAAATACTTTTTGTATCTGCGGTACTTACAATCCTATCTTGCTGCACCACAACTAACAATTCAAGAATTATAGACTTTTATGGAGATGATAATCCAAATGATGTCAGCAAAAAATTACTAAGAAGCATCTCTGCTTCATCACAAACCAAAGATTTTCACCTAATTTATTTTAACGACGATACTAATAAAACTAATATATTTCTTGAAGGCGCAAGAACGTCTTTCTTTTTCCAGAAATCTTTAGAGAAAAATAGAAGAGAAATTTCCTTTAAAAAAATTATCCTTGAGGATCTTTGTAAGGAAGTAACTAACTCAAATTCATATAAAATTATTATATTTTCAACTGTGCCTGATTTGTCAAATGCTAATTGTCTTAATAACTATGATTCAAATTTATTATTAGTGTACCTCGAGGAAAAAAAAGACGCCTTTAATAGTAATTATATAAGTTTTAATGACCAAAATTTTTTTGAGGGATTAGTTTTCAATGATCTATTTGCTAATGAAGATTACTTATTCATCACACAAAATATAAACGAAATAGAAAAGCTAATATTTACTCTTAAAGGTAGAGAAATCAAATATAATCCAGATAATTTTTTATTAATTGAAGATTCAAGAAATTTTGAAGACGAAATAGCCTCTGCTTTTGATTTGAAAAATAGCGATAAGAGAAAAAATGATCTTCAAAATACTATTAATCAAAATCTTAAGTTTATTTCAAGATCAAGAGAAGATATTTCCAAAGTAATCTTAAGTTCCAGTTCGGATATAGCTAATAGAATCATTCCAGCATTTAAATATAATCTGCTTTTCGATTTAGAAATTTATAATTTACCCAATCATTATGACGTATGGAAAGAAACTTCATCTATAAGTGATTTAGAAGGAACTTATGGTTTAGAATTTCCTATTTTAGTTAACCGAATAAATCTTGGAAATGAGAATTTTTTCTCTTATTCTCCAGAATTAAAAATTAATTATTCTTTAGGATTTGACCTAATAAATTTCATAAATCGTGGCAATAATTATTTTGGTCTTTTAGGAGAGTATTACTACTCGAAAAATCAAATTAAAATTCAACCCATCAATGTTTCTTTTGAAGAAGGAAATTTGATTCAAAGTTTAAATTAGCAACTCTTTTTCAGATTCAGAAATACTATCAACAAAACTTTTATGTTCTTTCATGCGTTCTAAATATTCATTTAAGGGTTTTGCAGCCTTGTTAGAAGGCAATTTAATTCCATAAAAAGATAACCTAAATAAAATTGGCATAATTACCGTATCTAGAACAGTGAGCTCATCACTTCTGAAAAAATTCTGATTGTTAAATAAAGATAGAGAATTAGATAGGTTCCTTTCAAGAATTTTCTTATTTTTAGTTTTTTCATTTTTTGAAGCAGACTCTTCTTCTATGATATCCATTGGCTCGCACCAATCTGCTTCTATTCTGTGAAGGATGAGTCTCGTTTGAGCTCTAGCGACAGGATAAACAGGTAATAAGGGGGGATGAGGGAATCTCTCATCTAAATATTCGACAATTAAACCAGAGTGGTACAAAGAAAGTTCTCTATCTATTAATAAGGGAAGGCTACCCGAAGGATTAACTTCCAAAATTTCGTTTGGTATTTTTTCAGGATCCAAGCTTTCAAAGTCACATGCTATCGCCTTCTCTGAAAGAACCATCCTTATTTTTTGGCTTCTATGGCCCATTTCATTTTGAAACAAGACCATGTTTGAACGGTTATTGAGTAAACTCATTTCTATTTAAGCTCTTTTTTAAATTCTCTGTATGTTAGATAGGCGAATGAGGTAAATAATAGCAGAAACAATAAAACATAAACTCCTATTCTTTTTCTTTCGTTAGCAGAAGGATCAGCAACATAAACTAAAAAATTTGTAAGGTCATAAATAACTTTATCAAATTCAGCTGCAGAAAGATTAAGTTGAAGATCTTCCAAAACGTTTGGCATAGAAACATTTTGATAAACTTTGTTGTTCACGCCGTATGGTCTGGAAGCGTCAGGATAATAAGTTCTTAAATATGTATATATCCACTCTGGTTTCCTGATTCTTGCCTCCAAAGTCAAGTCAGGAGGTTTGGCTCCTATCCATTCGACGGCGTCTTTTTCATTGAGACTTATATTCATTAATTCGCCCGGTTTGGACCCATCAAATATAAGATTCTCTTGGTAAATTTCTATTGGTATTTCTAAATCTTTCGCAACTCTGTTATACCTAGAATACTTCAAAGAATGACAGCCATAGCAATTATTCATGTATGTCGTTAATCCAGATTGTAAGGAGGCTAGGTCAGTTGTGTCGGCGGAAAAGCTATCACACTCAATTGTTCCACAATTAAAATTTCCTTCTGCACTAAAAGATAAACTAGAAAAAAACAGAATTATAAATAGAAGTTTCATCTTCAATGTCCAGGAGCTCTCTCCGGAACAGGTTTGCATTTTTCTAGCCTAGTGTAGATTGGCATTAACAAAAAGTATGAAAAATAAACCACAGTAAAGACTTTCGCTAAGAGGTTCTTTAAGTCAGACGGGGGCACGGCACCCAAATAGCCTAGGACAAAAAAGCTTACTACGAAACCTGCTAAAAATACCTTACTTAATATTCCTTTATATCTAATTGATTTCACAGGACTTCTGTCTAACCATGGCAAAGCAGCAAAGATTGCAATTCCAGCTGCCATTGTGACGAATCCCAGAAATTTTGCTGTGAAACCAAATAAAGAAAAATCTACTGCTCTTAACATTGCATAAAAAGGAGTGAAATACCATGACGGAACTATATGAGCAGGAGTTGAAAGAGGATTTGCTGGTTCAAAATTTACATATTCCAAGACATACCCTCCTCCCTCAGGAAAAAAGAATACAACCGAGCAAAAAATAAGAAGAAATACTCCTAAAGCATAAATATCATGAGTAATATCGTATGGATAAAACGGTTTAGAATCCAATGGGACTCCGTCTTTATCAACATGCTTTTTGATATCGATTCCATCTGGATTATTAGATCCAATTTCATGAAGTGCCAAAATATGAAAAAATACAACTGCGATTATCATTATCGGCAGTAAAACTACATGAAAGGCAAATAATCTAGATAGAGTAATTCCCGAAATTAAATAATCACCTCTTATCCAAGTAGCTAGATCTTCTCCTATGATTGGTATTGATCCTAGTAAAGAAATTATTACTTGAGCAGCCCAAAAAGACATTTGTCCCCAGGGAAGAACATATCCAGTGAATCCTTCTGCGCAGAGTAGTACGTAAGTAACCCAACCTCCAACCCAGATTAATTCTCTTGGCTTTCTATAGGAGCCATACATCATTCCCCTAAACATATGTAAATAAATTAGAGCAAAAAAAGCAGAAGCTCCCGCTGCATGCATATATCTTAAAAGCCAACCGTATTCTACGTCTCGCATAATATATTCTACGGAGGAAAAGGCTTCTTCAGCAGTGTTGGTATAATTCATCATTAACCACAAACCTGTAAGAATCTGCATGGCAAGAACCACAATCATTAAAAACCCAAACAAATACCAAAAATTTAAATTGGTTGGTGCAGGATATTTAGATAAATGTCTCTCTAGTAAATCTGTTATAGGAAATCTAGTATCAAACCAGTTGACTATTCCACCTGAATTTTTTTCATTTGCAGCCATTATGAAACTCCGTCGGACCCTATCACTAAAATGTTTTCTTTTGAAAAATAATGTGGAGGCACTTCCATGTTAGTAGGCGCCGGAACTCCAGCATAAACTCTACCTAGAAGATCAAATTTAGATCCATGACAAGGACAAAAGAATCCTCCTTGCCAATCAGGATCAAAATCAGTCGAACCAGCCTCAGGATAATATTTTGGAGAACAACCCAAATGAGAACATACACCTGTTATGACAGCGATGCCCTCTTTTCGTGATCTAAATTCATTTTTTGCATATTCAGGTTGAAAAGGAGTTTCCAATAAAGGGTCTGCAAGTTTAGGATCAACTTGACTAAGCAGTTTTATAGAATTGTCGGAAATTTTAACCACAAAAACGGGTTTTCCTCTCCACTCAACTACCATCATTTCTCCAGAACCTATACTTGAAATATCCACTTGAACAGGTGCTCCTGCAGCCTCAGCTCTCGCACTGGGCTTAAAAGCACTTAGAAAAGGCACAGCGACGAAAGCTGCACCAATTAAGCCTAAAAAGCTTGTGGCATATGATAAGAACTTTCTTCTACCTGGATTGGGAGGAGAGATTGGTTGAACCATAAATTTTATCTTTTACTAAATTGTTTTGATTTCCTTGCTTTTACTAGACCTATTTTTTTTCTTTCAGACTTCCTAGAATCTCTAGTAAGATATCCTGCTGACTTTAAAGAGGGTCTATTATCAGCATCATACTTTTCTAAAGCTCTGGCAATGCCATGTCTAATAGCACCAGCCTGGCCAAAAGAACCACCACCTGAAACTTTAACTTTAATATCAAAATTTTTTAGCATATCTAGTAATACCAAGGGTTGTTTTACCAATATTTTAGCAACTTCCCTACCGAAGTATTCTTCTAACGGTAGATCATTTACTAATATGTTGCCCTTTCCTTTAGTTAGATAAACCCTTGCAGTTGAGGTTTTTCTTCGTCCAGTAGCGTAAGTAAAGTTATTTTCCATTTTCAAAGCTCAATTTTAATTGGATTTTGTCCAGCATGAGGGTGATCATCGCCTTCATATACTTTTAATTTAGATATCATAGAACTAGAAAGTTTATTTTTAGGTAGCATTCCCCTGACAGCCTTTAAAATTAAATTTTCAGGATCTTTTTCTATAATTTCAGAAAACGTAGATGACTTTAATCCTCCAGGATAACCAGTGTGTTTGTAATACTTTTTTTGTATGTCTTTATTTCCTGTAACTCTTATCTTTTCTGCATTCACAACAACTACATAATCTCCTAAGTCATTATGCGGTGTATATTGAGGTTTGTTTTTGCCCATTAAAATAGATGCAATCTTAGAACTTAGTCTTCCTAAAGTTTCATTTCTTGCATCTAGCAAAAGCCACTTCTTATCCAAATCAGTATTTTTATAACTTTTTGTTTTCATAACTATTAATTAAACTACGAAGGGCGTGAATATTAACTCAGAGAGATTATAATTTCCAATAGATATGAACAGAAATTTTGTTAAAAATTTATCTTTATGGCTTCTTTTAGGCATATTTTCGGGTTATTTGTTTTTAAATTTGTACCAAAGTGAAAATTTACCAAAAACACTAGAAACAACTTCTCCTTCAGTAGTTAATATTTGGAGTTTAAAAAAATGGAAAGCTTGGCAAGAAAGATCAAATTTGTTGGGAATTAAAAGGTATAAACAAGTAATCAAAACAGGATTTGTCCCCAATGGATCGGGAGTCATCATCACTGAAGAAGGAAATATAATTACCAGCTTTCACGTAGTAGATGACTCTTATAAAAATAATCAAAAATTAATCGTAGAATTTAATGATGGATCAACTGAAGAGGCATTGATTATAGGATTTGATTTAGATGCAGATGTTGCTGTAATAAAAACTTTGGGGAATAAAACCTACCTTCCAATGAAGATTAGAAAGGATCTAGAAGATCTTAGAGTTGGAGAAACTGTCGTTGCGATTGGCAATCCGCAAGGATTAGGTCAGTCTTTTAGCATTGGAATTGTTAGTGCAATAAATAGACAATTTAAAAATAAAAATGGTTCTTTCATTCAAACTGATGCGTCTATAAATCCTGGAAATTCTGGGGGAGCTTTGGTTGATTCGAAAGGGAGACTAATTGGCATAACCAACTTTATTGAAAGCACATCTGGTGGCAGCCAAGGACTAAATTTTGCTATTCCTGTAGATATAGTTATGGACAGTTATAGAGCAATTATTAATTAAACTTTATATTTTTTTTTCTATATTTCAATGCTTCGGAATGGGCAAAGAGCCCTTCCATCTCTGCTATATCAATAGAGCTGTCAATAACTTTTTGCAATTCATCACTATCATGATTTTCATTAAGGACAGAATAGGAAGATGTAACAAAAAAGTCGCTTAAATTAACTTGAGAGCTAAACCTGCTAGCACCGTTAGTAGGAATAACATGGCTAGGTCCCGCACAATAATCACCAAAAACTGCACTATTAGACGAACCTATAAAAATTGCTCCAGCCGATAAATTTTCTTTCGCTAGTTGCTCTGAGTTTTCTATAGAAATTTGTAAGTGTTCTGGATGTACAAAATTACAGATTATCTCTGCTTCATCAAATTTTTCTACTTCAACTAAAAAGGAAAAATTCTCTAAAGATTTTTTAGCAATAGCTGATCTTTTTAAATTGGATAATTGTCTTTGCAAAACATCGGTAATATTTTTTTTTATTTCTTTACCAATCAAAACTAAGAAACACGAAGAATCTTCTCCGTGCTCGGCTTGAGCAAGAAGATCAGCAGCTATATATTCAGGATTTGCTGAGTCATCCGCAATTATCATCACCTCAGAAGGGCCTGTTAAAGAATCGATACCGACTATTCCGTAAACCTGACGTTTAGCTTCTGCCACATACTGATTTCCAGGGCCAAAAATTTTATCAACTTTTTTTATGGATTCTGTTCCAAAAGCCATAGCACCGATAGAATGTGCTCCGCCAACACTAAATGCTTCTGTTACGCCGCCAATGTGACAACAAGCTAGCATTAAATTTGTAACTTTTTCGTTTGAAGGAGGAAAAGCTAAAATTATTTCATTTACTCCAGCAATGTTGGCTAAAACTGAAGTCATTAAAACAGAAGATGGATAAGTAGCTGTGCCACCAGGAGCATATAAACCTACTCTATTTATCGGTCTAACTATCTGCCCATACTCATTGAAAGCTGAATCCTCTGATTTCCATCCAGTCACTGTTTTTTTTGAATGGAACTTAGTTATCCTCAACTTTAAATATTCTAAGTTTTTGATGATTTTACTATCTAGTTTTTCATAAGCATTTCTAAAATCTTTCTTATCATATTTAAAATTTTGAGCTGATGAAAATTCTACGTTATCAAACTTTTTTGAAAAATTTATTAATGCTTTATCTTCAGAAAGTTTTACCTCTTCTAAAATCTTTGAAACTTCTTTTTTTAATCTTTCTGAGGTCTTAAGCGGGTTGATAGACTCATAATTGTTCATGAAATCTTTGAAAGAAAGTTCTTGAATGAGACGTCTTGTCATATTTCTTTTTTAAGTTTTTCTAGTAAATTTTTAATAGTTTTATTATTTGATTTAAATGAAGATTTATTCACTATCAATTTAGAACTAATATTTGAAATTAAATCAAGTTCTTTGAGTCCATTTTCTTTTAAAGTTTTTCCTGTCTGAACGAGATCAACTATACAATCTGAAAGACCTAGAATCGGCGCTATCTCTATAGCTCCTTTTAAAATAACAACATCAATGTCTTTCGAAAGCCTAGAAAAAAAATCTCTCGCGAATGAGGGGTATTTAGTCGCAACTTTTATTTTTTTATTTTTAGGTAATTTACTATCCAACGAAGCTAAACACATCCTACAAATTCCAATTTTCAAATCTAATATTTCATAATAATTATTTTCTAAATCCGTCTCAAATAAAATATCTTTTCCAACAATGCCAAGATCTGCAGCACCATAATTTACAAACTTAGGTATATCCCAAGTTCTTAAAATTGCTAATTTTATGTTTTCTTCAGAGGATTCGATTATTAGTTTTCTAGAGTTTTCATCAAAATCTATTTCAATTTTAGAAAATAACTTTTTAATTTCTGGAAGCAATCTTCCTTTAGGCAATGCAATCAACATATTTATTCCGAAATTCTATCTATTTTTGCTCCAAGAAGTTTTAACTTTTCTTCAATTCTCTCATATCCTCTATCTATGTGATAAATTCTATCTACTTTAGTTATTCCTTTGGCAACCAGGCCAGCTAAAACTAAACTTGCCGAAGCTCTCAAGTCAGTTGCCATAACAGGAGCAGAGGTTAATCCGTCAAGGTTCCCGTCGATCATTGCTGAGTTTCCTTTTAACTCGATTTTCCCTCCCATCCTGATCAACTCTTGAACGTGCATAAATCTATTTTCAAACACATTCTCTATAACTTCAGACTGACCTTTCGCAATTGAATTCATTGCAATAAATTGGGCTTGCATATCAGTGGGAAAAGAAGGATAAGGAGCAGTTGAAATATTAACTGCACTAGGTAGTTTCTTCATTTCTAAACTTATCGAATCTTTATCTTTAAATATTTTAGCACCAGCAAGTTCTAATTTTTGAAGAACTTTATCAATAGTGTTTGGATTAACTGCTTTTACAGTTATTTCTCCCCCAGTCATTGTTGTTGCAGTGAGATAAGTTGCTATTTCAATACGGTCTGGCATAACGGAAAAATTTGTAGGCTTCAGCTCTCTCACTCCATCAATAACTAACTTATTTGTATCTTCTCCTTGAATTTTAGCTCCCATTTTATTTAGGCACTTGATTAAATCTGTAACTTCTGGTTCTTTTGCAGCATTGGTAATTTTAGTTTGGCCTTTTGCGAGGGTGGCAGCCATAATTGCATTTTCTGTCCCTGTTACTGTTACTTGAGAAAATTCTATATTAGTACCTTTTAATCCCCCCTTAGCTGATGCTTTAATGTATCCATTACTGGTATCAATGTTCGCACCTAATTTTCTCATACAATCTAAGTGCAAATTTACGGGCCTACTTCCTATTGCGCATCCTCCAGGCAATGCGACTTCTGCTTCGTGAAATCTTGCTAATAGAGGGCCTAGAACTAGGATTGAGGCCCTCATTGTTTTAACAAGCTCATATCTAGCTTTCAAATTGTTAATTAAGCTGGTATTCACTTCGATATCCATATTCTCGTTAAAAGTCATATAAGCACCCATTGAACTTAAAATTTCTAACATTGTAGTAATGTCATTCAAATGAGGAATGTTGCTTAGAGTTAGTTTGTCTTTAAGAAGTATTGAACTTGCTAAAATAGGCAGTGCTGAATTTTTCGCGCCTGAAGCAGTAACGGAGCCATTAAGTTGAAAGCCACCTTCAATTAATAATTTATCCATATTATGAATTTTTAACTATCCAATTCCCAATTTTGTATTGCTAAATCAAAATTTCCATCAAAATCAGTTAGAAGTTTATTAAATTGCTTTCTAAATATTGCAATCAAGTCTATTCCGTCTAGTATTATTCCAATAACTCTCCATTTTTTTTCTATTTTTTTCATTTTATAAATCAAATCAAATTCTGTATCAGAAACACTTACACTCATTTTGACAATTGCTAAATCTAAACGTTCATTAGGATGAATATGGGAATCAATGATTATATTAGCGTTATCAATTTCAACTAAGGCTGTTGAGTAAGTATCGAAAAGAGTATTTTTAAATTTTAAATCAAAATCATTCTTTTGCTTT
>CABZIF010000008.1 GCA_902525735.1 uncultured SAR86 cluster bacterium | reverse complement strand
CTAAAAGGTTGCTTTCTTCTAGATACGGCATTAAACAAGCGCAGTCAAAGATATGTTCATTTATTGTCTCTAAATTGGCGTTTCTTGAAACCAGGTTTCTGGTTTTGTTCCATTTTATAATCAAGTTTGCGTATTCGTTTAACTGGTCTTGTTTTTTTTGTGAAAGCTTTAAGTTTGCTTTATCAAACAGACTTTTCAGAGACATTGGTATTTTTCCAGTTTTGCGTTTTTTTTAAATGCACTAGCAACAGCGATATTGTCGCTGGTGTTATTCCTGGAATTCGTTGAGCATGTGCAATGGTTCTCGGTTTTACATCTAATAACTTTTGTCTTGATTCGTTAGATAGCCCCTTTATTTCTTCATAAGAAAGTTGGTCTGGTATCAATGCGTTTTCGTTGCTTTTTATCTTCTCTATTTCTTTTTTTTGACGAGAAATATAGCCTGAATACTTCTCTTCTGTGACCACATCTAAAGCTACTTCCGCGGTTGCTTCTTTTATTTTTAGCAGATAGCAGAGTTCTTGGTAATCCACGTCTGGTCTCTTAAGCGCATCTAGCGCTGTAATTTTTTGATCATTTCTGTTTTTGTTTGCTTCTGGCGCTCCCGGCAAATCTTTCTTTTTTATCTTTATGCTTGATAGTCTGGCTTTTTCGCTATTAATAGCATTCATTTTGGATTGAAATTTTTTCCACCTTGTTTCGTCTATAAGTCCAATTTTCTTTGCGATGGGTGTAAGCCTTTGATCAGCATTGTCCTCTCTTAACAATAGTCTATGTTCAGCCCTGCTTGTAAACATTCTATAAGGTTCCTTTGTCCCTAAAGTAACTAAATCATCTATTAAAACTCCTATATAGCTCTCATCTCTAGCAGAAATCCAGGGCTCTTTATCATCTAGTGCTAGGCAAGCGTTTACAGCAGCTACTAATCCTTGTGCTGCAGCTTCTTCATAACCTGTCGTGCCGTTTATTTGTCCTGCGAAATATAAGTTATCTATTTTTTTTGTTTCTAAAGTGTGTTTCAACTCTCTAGGATCAAAAAAATCATATTCAACGGCGTATCCAAATTGTTCTATTTTTGCTTTTTCAAAACCCGGTATTGAGGAAATCATTTTTTCTTGTATATCTGCGGGCATGCTAGTTGAGATACCATTAGGATAGACTAGGTTTGAGTCGAGTCCTTCTGGTTCGATAAAAATTTGATGAGAAGGTTTATCAGAAAATCTAAAAATTTTATCTTCGATAGAGGGGCAGTATCTTGGTCCCACTCCTTCAATTTTTCCAGAGAACATAGGAGATTTGTCTATGCCTTTTCTTATGTGATCGTGGGTCTCTTGTGAGGTTCTAGTTAAAAAACAACTTAATTGTTTAGGATGGATATCAGATGAATTAATGAAAGACATGGTGGGTCTCGGTACATCGCCGCGTTGCTCAATGGTTTTGGTCCAATCAATGGAATTAATATTTAGTCTAGGGGGCGTTCCCGTTTTTAATCTTCCCGTTTTTAGATTTAATTCGGATAAAAATCTTGCCAAATTTTTTGAAGGTTTCTCTCCTATTCTGCCTCCCTCTGAAGAGTTCTCACCCGTAAAGAGTTTGCCATTTAGAAAAGTCCCGGCAGTCAAAATTACCTTATCTGATCTAACCTCTTGATTATTTTTTAAGATAACTCCATTAACCTTGTAACTTTCTAATAGCAGCTCATAAACTTCGGATTCCTCTATTGTAAGTAGGTGCTCACTATCAATAAGTTCTTTTACATGTTTGGCGTATAGCTTCCTATCTGACTGGGATCTTGTTGCTCTTACAGCAGGTCCTTTAGAAGCATTTAGCACTCTAAAATGAATACCTGCTTTATCTGCACTGGAAGCCATAAGCCCGCCCATAGCATCTATTTCTTTAACTAAATGACTCTTTCCTATGCCACCTATTGCTGGATTACAAGACATTTTTCCTATATCTTCTTTTGACTGTGTTATCAAACAAGTCTTCTTTCCATATCTAGCACATGCAAAAGCTGCTTCTGTCCCAGCATGCCCGCCTCCGATAACTATGATGTCAAACTTATTCATTCTCTATTATTTATATTGTTAATATTTATATTTATTTATTTATATTATTGTTGTTATTATTGAGCATGTTTATATCTGTTGATAACTTATAAAACGCAACTATAAATTAGATTTCATGATTTAAAAACCTTGTTAACAAATAGAGATATTTTTTGTGTACAAAATGTAATTTATTGTTAGTAAAAATAAACAATTACCAACAATAAAAATAAACTCACAAAAAACAAACATTTTTATCACAAGCTATTTGCCTATACAAAAAGTAGAAAAAATTTCACCCAACAGATCATCAGAAGAATAAGGGCTCATAATCTGTCCTAAAAAATTACTAGCTGACTTTAAATGTTCTGCAGAGAGCTCAACAGAATCTTCAGAACAAAGTTCTTCTGCTGCAACTGTTTCTATATAACATTTATTGATTAATTCTAAGTGCCTGGTTCTGGCAGAAAATCCTTCCAAGGTTTGATTTTTAGATGTAAAAGCCGCGCTTACAATAGAATCTTTCAATACGCTTATGTTTTTATTGTATTTTGCTGAAATACATAGCTTGTCTTCTTTTGAACCTTCAAAAAGGTCTAGCTTATTAATAGCTTTCAAGACTTTAGACCCTTTTGGGTATTGCGCTTTGTAATCCATGTTTTCCGGATCTATCAGTTCAATAATTATGTTAGCCTTGTCCAAAGCTTCTTTAGCCTTATCTATACCTATCTTTTCAATTTTTCCGTGTTGTTTGTCGCTTAAACCCGCAGTGTCAACAAAATCGAAGATAAAACCTTCAATTTTAACAGATTTTGAGAGCAAATCACGTGTAGTACCAGGAATTTCAGAGACAATGGATACATTTTCTTTAGCCAAAACATTCATCAAAGTAGATTTTCCTGCGTTTTCTGGCCCAGTTATAACAACTTTTACACCTTCGTTGAGTAGTACAGCCGCCTCTATCTTGTTGATAAAATCTCTTAAAAATGCATTAAAATCTTTTAATTCCGACTTAATTGAAATAATGTTAATATCTACACTTTGATCATTAAAATCAATTTCCCCTTCAATTTTTGTTCTGATTTTTTTTAGCTTCAATATAGTCTCCTTTATTTCTCTTTCATATTCGCCAGAAAGAGATTTATTGATAATTTTTAATTTTTCGTAGCTTTCAGCAGAAATTAGGTCCGCAATAGTTTCTGCCTCTATTAGACTTACCTTTTCATTTAAGTATGATCGCATAGTAAATTCCCCTGGTTCAGCATTTCTACAGCCAAGGCAGTTCAATTTAGATATTATGAGTTCCACAATAAGAGGATTTCCGTGACAAGAGATCTCAATAACATCCTCTCCCGTGTAAGAATTTGGCGAAATAAAAGAAGTGAGTACACACTTTTCTGTTAAACCATGCCCAAGCTGGATCTCACATACATTAACTTCTTTGTGATTCATCTTTTTACCAGAAATGGTTTTAAATAATTTTGCGCAATTTTTTCCTGAAACTCTTATACAAGATATTGCCCCAGACCCTGGCGGCGAGGAACAAGCAACAATTATGTCTTCTGTATTTATCAATTATCAGGCGCTTGCTTTCACCTTTTTGGGGCCATGCATAACCATCTGAACAGCGGAAACCAAAGAATTAAGAAACCAATAAAGGACAAGTCCAGCGGGAAATAATGCAAACAAAACACCAAATATTAAAGGCATATATTTAAACACGTTTGCTTGAATTGGGTCTGCGCCAACTGGTTGTGGCTGAAGTTGCTGCATCCCCCACATCGCCGCCATATTAAGAATGGGCAAAATAAACAAAGGATCTCTTGCAGATAAATCAGTAATCCAGAACAAAAAAGGAGCATACCTTAGCTCAACTGTCTCTATTAAAACCCAATAAAAAGCTAAAAAGAAAGGCATTTGCATTAGCATCGGCAAACAGCCAAGGGCTGGGTTGACCTTTTCTTTCTTATAAAGATCCATCATTGCTTTTGATAATGCCTGTCTATCGTCTGCGTGCCTTTCTTGAATTTCTTGCATTTTAGGCTGGACTGCTCTCATTTTTCCCATATTTCTATAAGAAACCATAGATAAAGGCCATAAAAGGATTTTAATGAGAATTGTGACCAACACAATAGACCAACCCCAATTCCCGGTTAAATCATGGAAAAAAGACATGGCTGAATACATTGGTTGTCCTATCCACCACAGCCAACCATAATCAACAGCTAAATCAAGCTCAGGGTGTGCTTTTTGAAGTTCCTTCTTAATTTTTGGCCCAAAATAGACTTTTTGATTAAAGGAAGCTTCTTTGTTAGGCGCAATAGATTTTGTTTCGCCCACCAAACCAATTGAGAAGACATCAGATTTTGTGTTTTTCCTGGCTTGAAATATAAAGTTAGATCCTTCTTCGGGTACTATTGCGCTAATAAAATAGTGTTCCAACATAGAAACCCAACCTTCAGTAGATAGTTCTCTAAAAGATTCTTCAGTTAAATCTGAAAAGGAAATTTTATTGTAATTGACATTAGAGGTTTGAAAAGCAGGCCCGAGGTAAGCAAAACTGGCAGGATTAAAAATTGAATTTTCATCTGCATATAAATCTATACTGGATCGGTCAATTTTAGAGAAGGGCGCAAAAGTTAATTCAGACGCTGAAAGATTTAAAATTTTGTCAGTAACAGAAATAAAATAATCTTCATTCTTATAACTTATAATTTTTTTGAAGAGCAATTCTTTTTCTGCTTTTTCCAAAACAACAAAGTTCTGGCCATTAATCGCATATGCTTCTTTAATCGAGAAAAAATTATTTTTTGAATTTAGCTCTTTATTGAGAAACTCAAATCCGCTTACATGAGAATATTTTTCTGGCCCACATTTGTTAAATAAAGTTTTTCTTCCCAATGAGTCAATTTCAATTGGATAATTTTTCAAAATAGATTTTACAATTTCCCCTTTTTTTAAATCAATATCCAGGGACCAATAAGGTGTCTCTAAGGTTTTAATGTTACTTACAGCACATACATTATTAAGAGACTCAATATTTGAAAGGTTTTCATTGAAAGGAGCAGGTTCATTAGAATTTTGTGATTCTTCTGCGAGTAAGCGCTCACTATTGCCCTCCTTAGTCTCAAAAGGAGAATCTAATACTGGGGGATTCCATCTTATCAGCAAGAAATAAGAGAAAATTAATATTGAAAACATTAAAAAATATCTTTGAAAATTTTCCATTATTTTTCCTTTTCTGGCACAGGATCAAATCCTTTGCCTCCCCAGGGATGACACTTAGAAATTCTTTTAACGCCTAGCACAAGCCCTCTTATTGGACCATGTATTTGTAAACTTTTAATAAAGTATGCACTACAGGTTGGGTGATATCTGCAGTTGCTACCAGTTAAGGGGCTTATAAATATTTGATAAAATCTGATAATCAATATCAAACATTTTGACGTAAAGTTGCTTATTTTTCTTTTCACAAGTATGAATATTTAAAAACAGAATTCTATCTTTCTTTTAAGCTCAACGAAATTTTTTTTCACTTTATCTTTATCAAAATTAATAATTTTCTTTTTTACTAAAAATACAATATCAAAACCTTTTTCAGGATTTAAAGTCTTAAGCATTTCTTTAGCAGATCGTTTTGCAAAATTTCTATTTACGGCAAGATGAATATTTTTTTTTGGAAATATAAAACCGTAATTAATTTCATGCTTATTTTTGAAGACAAGAAGAACAACAAATTCACCAGAAGAAATTTTTAAATTATTTTTTTCAAAGATGAAATCAAAATCAGACTTATTTTTTAATGAAGTCAATTTCAAGGGATTAAACGGTCAGGGATTTACGTCCTTTTGCTCTTCTATTTTTTAGAACCGATTTTCCGCCTAAAGTAGAAGCTCTCTTTCTGTATCCATGAGTTCTCTTTCTTTTTATTTTACTAGGCTGATAAGTTCTTTTCATGTATCGAATAATTAGGAATCGCAGATAATATATAGTTTTAAAAAAAAATCAATTAAAATAAGTTATCTACAACTTATCCACATTTTATATAATGGATATCCTGTGGATAAGTTGATATAAAAGTAATAACATTTAAGAAATATCTTTTTAGGAGAAAGATTTTGCAAATTTGGAATAAGTGCAAGAAAAGCTTTGAAAACAGTTTGCCCTCAGAGCAATATGCCACATGGATTAATCCATTAGATCTTGTAGAAGCAGACAAAATTAACGGTCTAAGATCTTTTTACGTTTTAGCACCAAATGATTTTATTAAGGAATATATAAGAGAAAATCTGGACCATGAGTTTAGAAAACACCTAACAAAGGCAGCAGGAATTAAAGATTTTTCTTTAACTTATGAGCTAGAAAACACCTATAACCTGTTGAATTTAAAGGATAAAACGAAAAAAAAGACATCATTGTTTTCAAACAAAGAAAATTCTTTAATTCCAAATTTTACCTTCAAAACATTTGTACAAGGAAAATCAAATAATGTTGCCCTTGCAGCAGCTAAGCAAATTTCTGAGATGCCAGACGGGGCTTACAATCCACTTTTCATCTATGGAGGAGTAGGATTAGGGAAAACTCATCTAATGCATGCAGTAGGTAATAAATTAAAAGAAAACCATCCTTCAAAAAAAATTGTTTACGTTCATTCAGAAAGATTCGTTGGTGATATGGTTAAATCCCTTCAATTAGGCGCAATAAACGAATTTAAAAACTTTTATAGAACTGTTGATGCCCTATTAATAGATGATATTCAGTTCTTTGCAGGAAAAGAACAGTCTCAAGAAGAATTATTTCACACTTTTAACGCTTTGTTAGAAGGTGGTCAACAAATGATTCTTACTTGTGATCGGTATCCAAAGGAAATCTCGGGTTTAGAAGAAAGGTTGAAATCAAGACTTGGATGGGGGCTTCCTGTCGTTATAGAGCCGCCCGAGCTTGAGACGAGAGTTGCAATTCTTTTAAGTAAATCTGAGGAAATGGGAATTGATTTGCCTCAGGATAGTGCCTTTTATATTGCACAAAAGGTTAGATCTAATGTTAGGGAATTAGAAGGATCTTTAAAAAGGGTTGGAGCAAACTCTAAATTTACTAATAGACCAATAGATGTAAATTTAATTAAAGAATCTTTAAAAGATTTATTGGCTATACAAGCAAGACAGGTAAGCATCGATAATATACAAAAAACTGTTTCAGATTACTACAATATTAAGCTTTCAGACTTGTTATCAAGCAAAAGGAATCGTTCTTTGGCTAGACCAAGACAATTATCAATGAGTCTTGCTAAAGAACTAACTAATCATAGTTTGCCAGAAATAGGCGAATCCTTTGGTGGCAGAGATCATACTACAGTTCTTCATGCATGCAGAAGAATATTAGAACTTAGAGAAGAAGATAGCAGTATCGAAGAAGATTATAAAAAATTAGTGAGAGCTCTGACCGCTTAAGTTATGAAATTCACTTTAGAAAAAAAGGAAATATCAGAAGCATTGAGTCTTGTAGCCTCAGTAGCTGAAAAAAGACAATCTATTCCAGTACTATCTAACATTCTTTTAAAAGCCGAAAAGGAAGGACTTACTTTGAGAGCCACAGATCTAGAGATAGAGCTTACTTTTAAAATTCCAAAGATAGAATTAGATAGTAAAGGTGAAACTACGGTCTCAGCAAGGAAACTTGCAGATTTAGTAAGATCTGTGCCTGAGGATACAGTTTTAACTTTTGAGCTTTTAGAGAGTCAACTGGAGATTAGTGCGCTTAAATTCCAAGCAGACTTCTCGACTCTTCCTGTTGGAGACTTTCCAGTCACTGAAATAAGTGAATTTGAGAGGGAAGTAGCCCTGCCTGGAAAAGAACTGGCAGAGTTAATAGAAAAAACATCTTTTGCAATGGCATCTCAAGATGTTAGATATTATTTGAATGGAATCTTATTAGAAGTATCTCCTGCTCAAATAAATGTCGTTGCAACGGATGGGCACAGATTAGCTTGGGCTTCCTGCAAAATAAAAACAGACTTTACTGACGGAAAAATAATAATTCCTAGGAAATCGGCAATAGAGCTTCAAAAATTGCTAAATCTTTATCCTGATAATGTAAATATATCCTTTAACTCCAATCAATTAAGAGTTCATGCAGATAAATTTACTTTTATTTCAAAATTGATTGAAGGCTCTTATCCTGACTACGAAAAAGTTTTTCCTCAAGGCACCGAGCAGAAACTTAAAGCTAATAAATCCTCAGTTCAAACGGCTTTGAATAGAGCCGCAGTTTTATCAAATGAAAAGTACAGAGGGGTAAAATTTATTCTAGATCAAGATAATTTAAAAATTTGTGCTAATAATCCGAGCAAAGAGAGCGCAGAAGAGGAGGTACCAGTTGACTATGCTGGAGATTCGTTTGAAATTGGTTTTAATATATCCTACTTACAAGAATCTTTATCCGTTATTTCAAATAATGACGTAGAGTTTGTTTTTTTTGGTTCTGAAAACTCTTGTTTAGTCAAAAATATAGATGATGAAAGCTTGATACATGTAATCATGCCAATGAGATTATGATAAATGTATCTTTCAAGAATCCACTTAATTAATTTTAGGCCTTTTTCTGACATAGTTTTTAATCTTCAGGAAACAACTCTCATCACAGGTAGAAACGGTTCTGGAAAGACTTCCGTTTTAGAAGCAATTCACGTTTTATTGAAATCTAGATCTTTTCGAACTTCATCTATAAATAGTCTAATAAATCATGAAGAAGAAAATTTTATACTTAACGCCAAGTTAGATGGAGATTTGTTAGTTTTTGAAAAAAAAAGAAGGATCTTAGCAACCAACAACGGATATAAAACTGAAGACTATAAATTTAAAAATTTTCCAATTTTAATAAATAACTTTAGTTTAGCTTTTCTCGAATCTGATAAGGAAATAAGAAGAAAATTTTTAGATTATTTTATGTTTCACGTGAAACATGATTACGCAGATAATCTTAAAAAATTCAAAAAAACTCTTTTTACTCGAAATATGGCACTTAAAAAAAACAATGAAGAAGAAATTAACATCTGGACAAAATTATTAGTGGAACACGCAGAAAAAATTACTAAAGATAGAGAAGAAATATTGAATAAAGTAATTAAAAATATTCCTCAGTTTTTTGAAAATTTACCTCTAAATAAAAAGTGGAAAGAAATCATGAATCAAATGTCTTTAAATTTTTATAAAGGCTGGGAGAAGGTCGAACTAATAGAAGTACTAAGAAGAAACTTTCAAGAGGACATGAAAAGAGGATATACAAAGTTCGGACCCCAAAGATTTGACTTAGAGGTAAATATTTTAAAAGATAAAGCAGGGAATGTTCTTTCTAGAGGAGAGCAAAAGCTATTGATTTTATTGATTTTTCTAAGCTTTGGAGAGTACACTGCGAATCATACCGATAAACGAGTTTTTTATCTAATCGACGATGCAACGGCAGAGTTTGATGAAGAAAATTTATATTTAGCCTTTAATTCTCTAGAAAAAGTTAAAGGGCAAAAAATTATTTCTTCTATAAAAAAACCTGAAAATATTAAATTAAATTCTGTTATTGATTTATAATATTGAATGCCTAAAAAAGCTTCAAAAGCTTCCCCTAAAATCAAAAAAAAAGACTCATATGATTCCTCGAACATAAAGGTTCTTAAAGGCTTAGAAGCTGTAAAAAAAAGGCCAGGAATGTACATTGGCGACACTGACGATGGAACTGGCCTCCATCACATGATCTTTGAAATTGTCGATAACTCAATAGACGAAGCGTTAGCAGGATTTTGTGATGAAATATCTGTGATCATTCATGAGGACAGTCTTGTCACAGTCAAAGACAATGGCAGGGGGATTCCAGTTGATCATCATAAGGGCGAAGGCATGTCAGCTGCGGAAGTTATATTAACTAAACTTCATGCCGGCGGTAAATTCGATGATAATTCTTATAAGGTTTCAGGCGGTCTTCATGGAGTAGGTATTTCAGTAGTAAACGCACTTTCAGAAGTTTTAGAATTAAAGATCAAAAGGGATGGAAAAGTTTGGGAGCAGACTTACAAAAATGGAACTCCAAAATCAAAGATTAAATCGACCGGCTCCACTAAAGAACAGGGCACTGAAATAAAAATAACACCATCAAAAACTACTTTCGGGGATAACACAACTTTTGATTACGAAATCTTAGTGAAAAAACTGAGAGAGTTATCTTTTTTAAATTCAGGAGTGGCTATTAACTTGGTAGATGAAAGAACAGGAAAAACAGACAAATTCAAATCGACTGGAGGGCTTATAGAATTCGTAGCTTACAAAAATAAAAATAAATCTGTGCTAAATAAACCATTTCGATTTATTCAAGAAACTAAAGACGGAATTTCTATAGAAGTTGCTTTGCAATGGAACGATTCTTACCAAGAAAACATTCAATGTTTTACTAATAATATTCCACAAAAAGACGGAGGAAGTCACTTAGTAGGTTTTAGAACAGCTCTCACAAGAACTTTAAACAATTACATGGATAAAGAAGGTTTATTAAAAAATGAAAGCTCGGCTCCCTCAGGTGAGGATGCAAGAGAAGGTCTAACTGCAATAATTTCAGCAAAATTGCCAGATCCTAAATTTTCATCTCAAACAAAAGACAAATTAGTATCTTCTGAAATCCAGCCAATTGTAGAAAAAGAAACTTACAAATTTTTAACCGAATATCTGTTGGAAAATCCTAGTGATGCTAAGTCGATTGCTATGAAAATTATAGATGCATCGAGAGCACGGGAGGCCGCAAGAAAAGCAAGAGAAATGACAAGAAGAAAAGGGTTGTTAGACGGAATGGGACTCCCAGGTAAATTGGCTGATTGTCAAGAAAAAGATCCGGCACTCAGTGAACTATATTTAGTTGAGGGTGAGTCTGCAGGGGGCTCTGCAAAACAAGGAAGAAATAGACAAAATCAAGCAATTTTGCCTTTAAAAGGAAAAATCTTGAATACTCAAAGGGCTAGGATAGATAGGGTATTGGGATCTGAAGAAATAATTACTTTGATAACTGCCATGGGGTGTGGAGTAAACGATGAATTTGATGTCTCAAAGTTAAGATATCATTCAATAATCATAATGACTGATGCTGATGTAGATGGTTCCCATATCAGAACCTTATTATTAACTTTCTTTAACAGACAGTTTAAAGAGCTAGTCGACGGTGGCTACATTTACATTGCCCAACCGCCTTTGTACAAAGTTAAGAAAGGAAAGAAAGATATGTATCTTAAGGATGATGTCGCATTAAATGAATTTCTTCTAAGCAAAATATCTGAAAATCAGATCTTGAAGATTACAAAAACCAAGAAAATGACTTCCGAAAATTTAAAAAAGCTTTTAAAGAATTACAGCGATTTTGTATCCTTGACGGAGGTTCCAGAAATTACTATTCATTCAGACGTTTTAAAAACTTTGGTAACTTATGAAAGTTTTCCATCAAAGCCTAATGAAAAAAACATAGATAAATGGATTAAAGGTTTGAATAAAAAATTGGTGAACAACGGCATTGCAAAAAATTCTGTCCAAATCGATGACAAAAGAAAAAATATTATTTTTGAAAGATATGAGTACGGCAACGCAGTTGCAAACATAATCCCCTTTTCTTTCTTTAAATCAAAAAGTTACAAAATAATTACGTCCTTAAAAGATTCCTCAAAAGAAATCAAGTTAGGAATAAGCAGTCTAGAAAAAAAGGAAGAGGAAATAATAATTTATAATTTATTTGAAGCTCTCGAAGAGCTGATTGAAGACTCAAGAAAGGGCTTAAACATACAAAGGTATAAAGGCCTCGGTGAGATGAATCCCGAACAGCTTTGGGAAACGACTATGGATCCGGTTGGGAGAAGACTAGTTCAGGTAAAAATTGATGACTCAAATGATGCGGACGATTTATTTGAACAACTGATGGGAGATAACGTTGAAAGCAGAAGAGATTTTATTGAAGCAAATGTAAATTTAGTTAATAACATAGACATCTAGCTTACTATCCAATCAACAGCTGATTTTAAACTCTCAAAAACTAAAGATTCCTCAGGGAAAGTAGATTCGTATGTTCTTGTCCCATAACCTGTTTTAACTAAAATAGGTTTGCACCCATGAGCAATTGCACATTCTAAATCTGACAATTTATCTCCAACAAAATAACAACCTTCCAAAATTATATTAAGTTTTTTTTCTGCGGCGATTAGTAAACCTGTTTTAGGTTTTCGACAATCACAGTTTTCTTCATCTCTGTGAGGACACACTTCGACATGCAATATGTCTCCACCCTTTTCTTTGACTTTTTTAATCCAAAAATCGTTAATTTGTTTAATGCCACCAGCAGTAATCAAATTTAAATTAATGCATTTTTGATTGGTTGCGATAATGATTTCGTAATCATTTTCATACAATTTAAGAATTGCTTCTAAACTTCCACTTTCAAACTGAAAATCTTTATTCTTAAGAACATAGTCAAAAAGGTCTACGTTAATTACACCGTCTCTATCTAAAACTATGTATTTTTTTGACATTAACTAGAGATCTTTTGCTGAAAAAAAGAAGAAATCTCCTCTATATCCAGAGTTTCCTGACTCATATCGTCACGGTCTCTCAAAGTAACTTTGTTTTTTTCCAAGCTGTCAAAATCTACTGTAATACAGACAGGAGTTCCAATTTCGTCATGTTTTCTGTAACTTTTGCCAATATTTCCTGTATTTTCGACTACAACTCTACCCAATTTCATGCTCTGTAACTGATTTTTAAGTTTATAGGCCAAATCTACCAAATCTTTGTTATTTTTCTTAAGCGGTATAACAGCAGCTTTTATTGGCGCTAAATGAGGCTTTAAAGACAATAAAATCCTAGTTTTACCATCATTAAGTTCTTCTACTTTGTAAGCTTCGTTTAAAATAGCCAAAAACGCCCTTTCTACTCCTGCAGAAGGTTCAATTACAAACGGAACTACCCACTTGTTGGTATCTAGCTCTTGAATGGCTAGTTTTGCATTAGAAGAGTTATTTTTTGTTACTTTTGCTTTAATTCCTAAATCTTCTTGGTTTTTGCTATGTGATCCAAGATCAAAATCAGTTCGATTAGCAATTCCCTCTAATTCTTCCAAGCCATGCGGAAATTCATACATCAAATCAACTGTCTTTTTTGAATAATGAGCCAACTCTTCTCCTTCTACATCCAAAAGCTTTATTTTTTCTTTGGGAACTCCTTGAGCCTCCCACCAAGCAAGCCTTAATTCCACCCATTTGTCATGCCATTCTTCATCGTTGCCAGGATTAACAAAATATTCTAATTCCATCTGTTCAAATTCTCTTACTCTAAAAATAAAGTTTCTGGGGGTTATTTCGTTTCTAAAGGCCTTTCCAATTTGTGCAATTCCAAATGGCAAAGTTCTAGACGTAGAATCAATAACGTTTTTAAAATTAGTAAAGATTTGTTGCGCAGTTTCAGGTCTCAAATATCCAAAGCTGGTGCCATCATCAATGGGACCCACATTGGTTTTAAACATTAAATTAAATTGTCTAGGTTCAGTTAAATCATCTTCTTTACAGTAATCAGGAACTTGATCAGGTCTAAATCTTTCCCCACATGATTTGCAATCAACCATAGGGTCTGTAAAAGTATCTTCGTGACCAGAATATTTAAGTACTTCCGGGTGGGTCAAAATAGATGCATCTAAGCCCTCTATGTCATCTCTGTCATAAACCATAGAAGCCCACCAAGATTGCTTAATATTGTTTTTTAATTCAACACCTAAAGGTCCAAAATCATACAAACCTTGAAGACCTCCGTAGATTTCATTTGACTGAAATATAAAGCCTCTTCTTTTACAAAGAGCTACAAGTTCTTCCATCGTTTTAGCAGTCAATTTAATTTCCTATTTCATCTATATATGATTTTTAACTATAGTAAGTACTTACTATGTCCTCCAAAAGAAGCTTGTAAATAACACTAACAGCGTATAAATCTCTAGCCTACCTAAGATCATTGCAAATGACAAAAATAGTTTACTTATTTCGTTTAAAGAATCGTAATTAAAAGTAGCATCGCCAAGTGCCGGACCCAAATTATTAATACATGAAAATATAGCTGAGAATGCTGTTTCAAAATTTAATCCTGAGCCTAATAAAAGTATTGTCCCGATTATTAAGGTAATTACATAAACTGCTATAAATCCCCAAACGGAATCTTTAATTTCCTGGTTAATTATCTTATTTCCTACTTTAAGCGGAAGGACTGAATTAGGGTGGACAAGTTTTTTTAATTCTTTAATACCTTGCTTAAAAAAAATTAAAATTCTTATCGCTTTTATTCCTCCTCCTGTAGATCCAGCGCAAGCACCCATTCCAGCGAGGCCAATTAAAAAATAGGGCAGATAAGAAGGCATAGAGCTATGATCTCCCGATGTAAATCCAGTTGTAGTTAAAAACGATAATGTTTGAAAAAGTGATTTCATAAGTAAGGACAAATCATTACTTTCAGTAAAAATAATCATCGAGACAAATACGAATAGAAAAGATAAAAGAGCTATGTTTGAAAAAAATTTAAGTTCAGGATCAAGAAAGTAACCTTTTAGCTCTCTTTTTCTTAATGCTACAAAATGAAGGGAAAAGCTTAGGGCAGATAAAAACATGAAAATTGAGCCAAATAAATATAGAAAATTATTATCGAAATAGGCAAAGCTCTCGTCATAATTTGAGAATCCACCTATTGCAACTGTTGTAAAGGAATGAGTAATTGCGTCAAAGAGACCCATTCCAGAGAAAAAATAGCAAAAAAAACAAGTAAAAGTGAGCAGCAAGTATACTTGCCAAAGAGACTTGCCTGTCTCTGCCATTTTTGGCCTTAATTTAGTGCCAGAAACAGATCCTTGCGTTTCACCTCTATAAAGTTGCATTCCACCTATACCAAGCAGTGGAAAGAGAGCAAGGGCCAATACTATTATTCCTAAACCACCAAGCCATTGCAGCATGGCTCTGTAAAATAATATGGATTTAAGTTGAGTATCTAAATCAGAGAAAATAGACGCCCCAGTAGTTGTAAGGCCTGATACTGCTTCAAAGTAAGCATTCACTATTGTTACATTGCTACTATTTCCTAAAAAAAACGGCAAACTTGCAAAAATAGAGTATGTAAACCAAAGCAAAACGGTTAATAAAAACCCATCTCTGATTTTTAAATCCTCATATTCTTTATTAAAGTTAACAGCTACCAGAAATAATCCTGATACAAATGTAATTAAGAATGAATTTGCAAAAGAGATAATAGACTCTTCTTGGTAAATCAAGGCAATTACAATTGGCAAGAGCTGAAAAAAAGAAAAAATAATTAGACCGATGCCTAAAATCTGTGAAATTAGTCTATATTTCATTATTTTCTGTTAAAATTCAATAAATTAAGCTAAAGAGCTTTCTAATTTTTGAAAATTGCTTTTATCAGCTAAAAATATCACTAAATGGTCGTTTTCAGCTATTTTAACGTCGTGATGCGCTATTTTCACCTCTTTGTCCCTCAAAAGAGCACCTATCATGCAGCCTTCAGGGACCTTAATTTCGTCTATTCCCTTCCCTATAAGCCCTTTGTTCTTCTCTAAATCTACTATTACTTCTAGAGCTTCAGCTTTTCCACCCTTAAATGAATAAGCATTGGCGAGTCTAGAGCTAACAACATTTTGTAACACAACTCCGATTGTAATGAGTGTTGGGGCAATAGAAACTTCTAAATCTTCATCTTTGATGAGTTCAATATAGTTGCTCTTATTAACCAAAGTTAATACATTTTTTGCGCCTTGCCTTTTTGCTAATAATGAAGACATAACGTTTGCTTCGTCATTATTTGTTACCGCGCAAAAAACGTCTATTTGATCTATTCCCTCCTCATCTAATAATTCTGAGTCAGAAGTATCACCGTGCAAAACTAAACTATTTGAAAGTTTTTCTGATAAATAAACGCATCTCTCTTTGTCTGTTTCTACAATTTTGACCCTGAAATTTTTCTCTAAGGCTTTAGCAATTCTTCTGCCAATTCTTCCACCACCGGCTATCATTATATTTTTATATCGGGCGCCTTCTTCTCTTATCTCTGACATAACTTTTCTTAAATTAGATCTCGCCGTAATAAAAAATACTTCATCTTTTTCTTCAATGAAATCGTCGCCGGTAGGAATAATTAATTCGTTGCTTCTATAAATAGCTGCAACTCTAGTGTCGGCACTAGGAATATGATCTTTTAATTCTGAAATTTTATGACCAGTTATCGGAGCTCCTTTTGATGCTTTAACTTGCACCATTGAAGCCATAGAATTTCCAAAATCCAAAACTTGCATTGCACCAGGAAGCTCTATCAATTTTGTAATGTAATTGGTAATTAAATTTTCAGGACTAATTATCACATCAATGGAATAATCTCCTGCTTCAAAAATTTCTCTTCCCTTTCCAGCTAAATATTGAGTAGCTCGAATTCTTGCCATTGTCTTAGTTTTTTTATTTATATGCTTGATCATTTGACAGGCAACCATATTGACCTCGTCCCATTGGGTCATTGCAACAGCAAGATCCGCTGACGCTATATCGGCTGATTCTAAAGTTTTTGGATAGCAACAGTTTCCACAAATTGTTCTTAGATCGTTGTGATCAGAAATTTTCTGTAGTTTTTCTTCGTTGATATCGATGAGGGTTACATTATGTTCTTCTGCCAGAATTTCTGATAATTCTGATCCGACTTGCCCTGCACCAAGGATTACAATATTCAAGTTTTTTTACCTGTAAAAATTATACTCTTACTTAATTATTTGTGAACTTTAAGTAATATATTTTCCAGGATTAAAAAAATCATTAGAGCCATTATAAAAATCACCTATGGATATTTTCCTTTTGCCTGGTCTAGAAAGTTCTAATAATTCAACCGAAAAATCTTCAGCACCAATCAAGAGTTTGTTTTTTGAAAATTCCATTATTTTTCCGGCACCTTCACTTTTAATTGAATTAAGTTTTGCCCTATAAATATTAATTCTTTCTTCTTTGTATGTTGTATATGCACATGGGTTAGGGCTATAACCATTTATCATATTTTTAATATCTACAGCTTTCTTGTTCCATTCTATGCAAGATTCCTTCTTTAATAGTTTGTCTGCATAAGAAGCTTTTGAATGATCCTGTTCTGTTATTTTAAAATTATTTAATTCAATATTATCAATAGTTTGCAAAATTTTATTAGAAGAGACTTTAGCCATTTTGGCTGCCAAAGTACCTGCAGTATCATCATCTTCTATAGCCATTTTAAAGTATTCTAAAATTGGCCCTTCGTCTAAACCTTCAGATAATTTCATGAAAGTAATCCCAGATGATTTTTCTCCATTTATTATTGCTCTTTGTATAGGAGCAGCGCCTCGATAACTTGGAAGAAGGGAAGTGTGGATATTTATAGAGCCGTGAGTTGGCAATTCAAATATCTTTTTAGGAATGATTTTTCCATAAGCAAATACAATTAATAAGTCTGGAGAAATCTCTTTAAGTTTATTTTCAAGCTCAGAATTATTTAAGTTTTCAGGCTGTATAAAAGGCAAATTATTTTCTATACAAAATTTTTTTATCGGCCCAGGGATTAATTTTTTTCCTCTTCCAGACGGCCTATCAGGCATTGTTAAAATCAAGCTTAATTCATGAGACGAATATAACAATTTTTCTAAACAAGAAATTGAAATTTCAGGCGTTGCAGCATAAACAATTTTCATTTTTTTTGTTTTTTTAATTTCAATAACTTAGACCTTATCCTTTCTCTTTTCGTCGACGAAATATAATCAACCATAAGTTTTCCATCCAAGTGATCAGTTTCATGTTGAACAACTACACTCAATAATCCCGTTGGTTTTATTTTCTTTTCATTGCCTTCCAAATCATTAAAAGTAATTTCAACATTGACTGGACGAATTACTTCTTCATAAAAACTCGGTACGGAAAGACAGCCTTCTTGATATCCTGCTGTTTCTTCGCCTTCTAAAATTTTAATTTTTGGATTGACAAAAACTTGCGGTTCATTTTTTTCTTCACTTATATCTAAAACTAGAATTCTTTTAGATACCCCAATCTGGGTTGCTGCCAATCCAATTCCATTAAACTCATACATAGTCTCTAAAAGATCTTCTGAAAGTGTTTTTAGCTTTTCATCAAAAACTTTTATTTCTTTTGCAACTTCCCTCAATCTTGGATCTGGAAAAACTAATATATTTCTTAATGCCATTTTATTTAATTACGATAAACATTTATTATAGGTTATAAATTTTACTTAATATTTAATGGAGTAACTTTTGAAAGTTTCAATAGTAATAGGATCTAAAACAGATCTTGATTTGGCTAAAGCCTCGGCAGAAGTTCTAGATAGTTTTGGGGTTGAAAATTCTATCAACGTTTTAAGTGCCCACAGAATGCCGGAAGTACTTCAAGAACATATCCAAACTGAACTTTTATCGGGTACAAAAGTTTTTATTGGGATAGCTGGCATGGCGGCTCACTTGGCTGGAAATATTGCAGCACACACTTCGGTACCGGTCATTGGTGTGCCTGGTGATGGAGGTCCACTTAATGGCTTCGATGCTTTGTTGTCTACAGTTCAAATGCCAAAAGGAGTTCCAGTTGCGACAGTGGCTATAGGAAAAGCTGGAGCAATAAATGCAGGGTATCTGGCTGTTCAAATGCTGGCAATTAGTGATGAAAAGCTTGAAAATGATATTAAAGAGGCAAGAATCCAACAAAAACAACAATTGAAGAAGGAAAATGACGAACTTCAGGCCAGCTAATGCCTGATTTAAAGAATTTATTCCTCCAAGACCAGATTTTTGCTTATCCAACCGAAGGAGTTTGGGGCATTGGGTGCAATCCTTTTTCAGAAAAGGCAGTAAATAAACTAATTCTTCTAAAGAAAAGGCCTAAAAATAAAGGAATTATTGTCTTAGGCGGTTCTGTGGAGCAATTGACGCCATTTACGGAACATCTAGACGAAAATCTTAAGAAGAGAATGTATTCAAAATGGCCAGGTCCTCATACATGGCTAGTATCATCTTCGTCAAGGACTCCAAAATGGCTTTTGGGCCCAACAGGATTAATTGCATTGAGATTAAGCAGCCATAAAACAGTTGTAAAACTAACAGAAACTCTCGGAATGCCAATATGTTCTACTTCAGCGAATCTAAGTGGAAATGAGCCTGCAAAAGATTCAAATGAAATAAGAACTTTCTTCAAAGACAAGGTTCTAATTATAGAGGGAAAATTAGGGAGTTTAAAAAGGCCTACGCCAGTACAAGATTTAGAAAGTAGAGAATGGTTAAGAAAATAAAACTAGCAGTAATAGGTTCGCCAATATCTCATAGTCGCTCACCTGAGATTCATGAAGATTTTGCTAATCAAGCTGGTATAGATATTGAATTTAGCAAAGTAGAATTGAGTAAAACCAATTTAGACGATTGGGTTCATTCATTTTTTCTTGATGGAGGTAAAGGTTTGAGTGTCACTCTTCCTTTCAAAGAAGATTGTTTTGTTTTAGCAGACGAAATCTCGGATAGAGCAGGAATAACAAAGGCTATTAATGTGCTCTACAACAGCAAAGGCAAAATTTTAGGTGATTGTACTGATGGGGTCGGTCTGGTAAAAGATTTAACTGCAAATAAAAATCAAAGCATCAAAGAAAAGTCTATTTTGGTAATAGGTGCTGGAGGAGCATCTCGAGGGATTTTGCCATCTCTTTTAGAGGAACAACCTAAGTCCATTGTTATAGCCAACAGGACAGCAGAAAAAGCAGAGAGAATTGCCAAAGAATTTAGCTCTAAAGCCTTGCAGACAAGCAAAAGTTCTAATCTTATAGCGTCTAGTTTAAGCTTCGAAGCGTTGAAAGATTTTGAATTTGATGTAGTAATCAATGCTACTTCAGTCTCGACAAATCCGAACCAAAATTTAAATTTAGACGAATATGTTTTTAGAAATACCTCTCTAGCCCTTGATTTATACTACTCTCAGGCTTTTACCCCTTTTATGGATTTAGCTGATAGAGCTAAAGTACCCACAGTAATAGATGGCTGGGGCATGCTAGTGGAACAAGCTGCTGAATCTTTTTTCCTTTGGACTGGCTTTAAACCTGACACTTCAGAGCTCATCGCCAAGCATGGAGAGTAATAGCCTAATAAGCTAAAATTACACTCAATCACGATTATTGTTTATGTTTAGAGCTATTAAATATTCATTAAGCCTTGTGGCAGCGCTGACTGCAAATGTTTCATTTGGAGCCTGGGATGACTTGAACATGAGTCCTGGTGCAACCCAATTGAGTCAGGAAATATTTGGTCTTCACATGACAGTCTTTTACGTCTGCCTTGCTATTGGTATTTCTGTTTTGTTAGCAATGGCTTTCATACTTTTTAAGTACAGAAAAAAAGAGGGCGTAAAACCAGCTGATTTTGATGATAGCACCGCTTTGGAAATAACTTGGACAGTATTATTTGCCTTAATATTAATTGTGCTCGCTGTACCAGCGACCTCAGTAATGATCAAAGCTTACGATGATCAAGAGGGAGATATAAATATATTAATCACGGGTCATCAGTGGAAATGGCAATACGAATACATTGAAGACGAGGTTGGGTTTTTCAGCAATCTTTCAACTTCCTTGGACAAAAGAAATAATTTGGCTCCTAAAGACGAAAACTATCTTTTGGAAGTAGATGAACCTTTGGTAATTCCAACTAATACAAGAGTTAGATTTTTAATTACTGCAAACGATGTCATTCACTCTTGGTGGGTTCCTGATTTTGCGATTAAACAAGATGCTATCCCAGGATTTGTTAATACTGGATGGACTTATGTTAATGAGCCTGGAGTTTTCAGAGGACAATGTACCGAGTTATGTGGTCAATACCACGGCTACATGCCGATTGTAGTCAAAGCAGTGTCACCAGAAGAATATTCAACTTTTATTAGAGACAAGAAAGAGGCAAAAATCCAACAAGCTCTTTTAACAGAGAAATTATGGAGTACCAGCGAGCTCATGGAAATTGGAGAGGGCATTTATCAAAAAAATTGTGTTGCTTGTCATCAAATTGGCGGCAGAGGAATACCGCCTGTTTTTCCTTCACTTGTTGGAAGTGAAATAGTAATGAGAAATAAAGCAAGACACATAGAAATTCTCATGGAAGGAGTTCAGGGCGCGGCAATGGCATCATACGCAGAGCAACTTTCTGAAGTTGAGATAGCAGCTGTTATAACATACACAAGACAAGCTTGGGGTAACGCAGAAACTGGCGATGGCAAAATAGTCATCCCAAAAGAGATTTTAGATTATAAAACTAATAAACTATAAATTAAGGAATAAATTATGAGTGCAGTTATAGATTCACATCACGACGATCACCACCACGGACCCGCGAAAGGTCTTTCAAGGTGGCTCTACACTACAAACCACAAAGACATTGGTTCAATGTACCTATGGTTTAGCCTGGTAATGCTATTCATTGGTGGAGCAATGGCTATGGTAATTAGGGCTGAGCTTTTTGAACCAGGAAGTCAAATTGTATCTCCTGAATTTTACAATCAGATGGTAACCAACCATGGATTGATTATGGTTTTCGGTGTGATCATGCCGGCATTTGTAGGTTTTGCAAACTGGATGATACCTATGCAGATTGGAGCACCTGACATGGCTTTGCCAAGGCTAAATAACTTGAGTTTTTGGATTTTACCTGTAGCTTTCGGAATACTTTTAAGTACTTTCTTTATGGAAGGTGGAGCTCCAAATTTTGGCTGGACTTTCTATGCACCCTTATCAACTGAGTATGCACCGCCCACAGTTACATTTTTCATTTTTTCCGTACATATTATGGGGGCCTCATCGATTATGGGTTCCATAAACATTATTACTACTATTTTAAACATGAGAGCACCGGGCATGACGCTCATGAAGATGCCTCTTTTTGTATGGTCTTGGTTCATAACAGCTTACTTGCTAATTGCTGTCATGCCGGTTTTGGCTGGAGCTGTAACTATGATGTTAATGGATATCCATGCTGGCACAAGTTTCTTTAAAGCTGGCGGCGGTGGAGATCCTGTTCTTTTCCAACACATTTTTTGGTTTTTTGGGCACCCAGAAGTTTACATTATGATCTTGCCAGCCTTTGGAATTGTCTCTCATATTATTGAAACTTTCTCCAGAAAACCAATTTTTGGATATTCATCCATGGTTTATGCAATTGCATCGATCGCACTTTTATCTTTCGTCGTATGGGCTCATCACATGTTCACCGTGGGTATGCCAATTGCGGGAGAATTATTTTTTATGTATTCGACAATGTTAATTGCAATTCCGACGGGGGTTAAAGTTTTCAATTGGTTGTCTACCATGTTTAAGGGATCACTAACTTTTGAAACGCCAATGTTGTTTGCCATTGCCTTTGTAGCTTTATTTACAATTGGAGGTCTTTCAGGAATTATGCTTGCTATTGCTCCGGCTGACTTTCAATATCACGATACTTATTTTGTTGTAGCACATTTTCATTATGTACTTGTTCCAGGAGCACTTTTCTCGCTCTTAGCAGCAGCTTATTATTGGATTCCAAAATGGACTGGAAAAATGTACGACGAAACTCTCGGGAAAGTTCATTTTTGGATGTCGTTCATTTCGGTGAATTTGACATTTTTCCCAATGCATTTTGTCGGACTTGCAGGAATGCCAAGAAGAATTCCTGATTATGCAATGCAATTTGCTGATTGGAACATGATGGTCAGTGTAGGAGCGTTCTTATTTGGAATTTCTCAGCTACTTTTCTTATTCATAGTACTCAAGTGTATTTATAATGGAAAAGCGGCTACTACCGAAGTATGGGAAGGTGCAAAGGATAAAGGTTTTGAGTGGACTGTAGATTCACCAGCTCCTTATCACACTTTCAGTTCGCCTCCATCAATGGAAAGCCTAAAGTCTAGCTCTTAATAAGATATGGAAGCCAGAAAAAGCACTCTAAAGTTAATCCTGTTTACTTTTGGAATGTTTGGCTTTGGGTTTGCTTTAGTGCCTTTATATGATGTTTTTTGTGACATTACTGGATTAAATGGAAAAGTTACCGGTCCTACTTTTACAACATATGATAAAGAGATTTCGTCAAGAGAAGTAAAAATTACTTTTGTCACTTCTAACAACAAACAAATGCCGTGGTCTTTCAAATCAAGTTCACCTCAAATGAAAGTGGAAACAGGGCAAGACTATTTAATGGACTTCACCTTTACAAACACGACAGACAAACCGATGATAGGTCAAGCTGTTCCAAGTGTTTCTCCAGGAAGGGGAGCTAGGTATTTTCATAAAACTGAATGCTTTTGTTTTGAGCAACAATTTTTAGCAGCAGGCGAATCCATAACTATCCCGGTTAAATTCATTATCGACCCAGAATTGCCCGATGATATTTCTTCGTTGGCTTTGGGTTATACTTTATTTGATGTGACTGAGGAGTTTGCTAATCTCCAAGCTAAAAATTAATGAGTTCTGATTCTTCGTATTACGTTCCAGCAAGCAGCAGGATGCCAATTTTTATGGCTTTTGGGCTTTTGCTTTTTGTCCTAGGCGCTTCTTTTACAATGAACAACTGGGGTGAAGAGGACTCTAATGCTCATTGGTTATTAATTGCATCTTTTGCTGTTATTTGGGGAACTATGTTTTTTTGGTTTGGTAGTGTCATTAAGGAGAATGATTCTGGCATGTATAGCGGTCAATTAAATCAATCATTTGTTTGGGGGATGGCTTGGTTTATTTTTTCAGAAGTCATGTTCTTTTTTGCTTTCTTTTTGGCATTGGGATACGTGCGACTTTTTGCTGTGCCATGGTTAGGCGGAGAGGGAGAAAAAGCGATAACGAATATTTTATGGCCAGGATTCGAAGCGGCTTGGCCTCTTCTAGTTACGCCAGACAACGAACAATTTCCTGGAGCTCACCATAGTATGTCAATACCTGCAGTGTCAAAATTACATACTTGGCTGCCTTTTTGGAATACGCTTTGTTTGATAACTTCCAGTGGCACAATTGCTTTGGCCGAAGCAGGCCTAAGAAAAGGGAACAGAACAGCCTTTAAATTATGGATGGTGGCAACTTTAACTCTTGGGTATGTATTCGTATTTCTCCAAGGCTTGGAATACTACGAAGCCTACACACACATGGGATTGACGCTTGGAGCAGGAATTTATGGAACAACTTTCTTTTTATTGACTGGTTTTCATGGATTCCACGTTTGCCTTGGTGCCATAATACTTACAATAATGACGATTAGAGGTTTTGGTGGTGCTTTCAGTGATCACGATCATTTTGGCTTAGCAGCTGGATCTTGGTACTGGCATTTTGTTGATGTGGTTTGGATTCTTTTAGTGCTCGTGGTTTATATTTTTTAACCGAAGGGAATATTTACACCAAGTTGACCGGTATAAATGCCTATGGCTACGGTAATCATAATTAGAACAGCAATTGTAACCCTAATTCTCAAAGTGTTTTGGGCCCTTTCTGTATTCCCTTTGTCCTTTACAAGAAAAAAAGCACTTGAAAAGAGACTTATCAACATTGCAGCTGTTAGCAGGAAGATAATTATTTTAAAGATCATTTTTAGATTATAGAATGAATAAATTGATAAGTAATTGGAAAGCTTCTTTAACTTTTTTGTCGTTATTATTACTAGTATTATCTCTGGGTGTTTGGCAAATAGACAGAGGCTATAATAAAAAAGAATTAGAAAATACTTTTTTAGAACGTCAATCTCAACCTGTGAAAGAGATCAAATATAATACCTTTTTAGAATCAGATCTTTATAGAAATGTTGTCTTAGAGGGAAGATATTTAGAAAATATATTTCTTTTAGATAACAAAATTTATAATGGCAAACCTGGATTAAAAGTTTTTTCACCATTTGAAACAACCAATAATAGTCTAGTTTTGGTTTCTAGAGGATGGGTTGAGTTTGAGGATAGATCTAACTTACCAATAATAAAAACTATAAATAATGTCTTTAAAATACAAGGAGTTTTAAGACCAGAATCAAAAGATTTTGTACTTGAAAATGAAGAAATGAATAACAAAAATAATCCAATATTGGTGCAAACTATAAATCTAAGCGAGCTATCTAATTTTCTTGGAAAACCTTTATCACCTTACATATTAGAATTATCGGAATTGTCTGAATCAGCTTTTATCAAAACTTGGCAGCCTATCAATTTAAGCTCTTTTAGACATTTTGGATACGCTGTTCAATGGTTTGGGTTAGCAATAGTTTTAATTGTAGGGTACGTGTTTTTTTTGAGAAAAGGCGAGACAAAGGCAAATGAATAAGGGTTTTATAACAGCACTTTTAATTTTTCTAACACCTATTCTTGTTATCACAGTCAGTACGGCTTGGTATTATTCTGGATACGGGCCCGAAGAAAAAGTTAATTACGGACATTTGCTTTCTGACCCAATCGATGTAGGAGATCTAAACTTAGAATTAGATTACCAAAATTTAAATGTCGACAGCATGGAAAGAAAATGGATGCTTGTTCATTTTATTAATGACACATGTCTCGAGAGCTGTGCAGATTTAATATACGTTGCAAGACAAGTAAATGTTCTTCTGGCAAGACAACAAACTCGTGTAAAAAGATACATTGCCGCTCCATTAGAAATCAGACCAAAACTTGAAAACTTTTTTTCTACTTATCCTGACTTAAATTTTATTGATGTAAAAGATCAATCTAAAATTAATGAGGCATTCAATATGAATGGAATCGATCCGTTCGCACAACCCAATATGTTTGTTGTTGATCCTATTGGCAATGTTATTTTGCATTATTCAGGAGAAGTGGATGGCAAAAAACTTCTTGCAGATTTAAAAAAATTATTAGGAGCGTCAAAAATTGGTTAACTTGAATAAATTAAAAGTTATCTCTTTGATCGGGATATTTTTAGCATTTTCTGTGGTTGCATTAGGTGCGTGGACAAGACTTGTAGATGCAGGCCTTGGGTGTCCAGATTGGCCAGGTTGTTATGGTTTCGTTTGGATGCCGACGACTGAAGCAGAGATTAGCCAAGCCAACGCTCTATATCCCGAAAGAGAGTTTGAAGTTGAGAAAGCAATTCCTGAAGTTGTGCATAGATATTTTGCAGGAAGCTTGGGCCTTCTTATTATTGCAATTTTTGCTATGTCTTTCTTTTTAAAACCTCGAAATGAATTAGTTACAAAGCTGTCAGGAGCTCTCACTTTGTTAGTCTTGTTCCAATCAACGTTTGGATATTTAACTGTCAGTCTTAAGTTATGGCCGCAAATAGTTTCAATTCACCTGTTAGGAGGTTTTGCTACAACGACACTCATATTTTTAATATACATAAAACTCAAAGAATTAAGTGAGGGTAATAAAAATTTATATTCCATGACAGCCTCTTCTAAGAATATTTTGAACTGGGCTTTTCCGGTTCTAATAATTCAAATTATTTTAGGAGTATGGCTCAGCTCTAATTATGCTTCGTTAGCATGTCCAGATTTTCCCCTTTGTCAGGGAGAGATTGTCCCTAATGCGGATTTCAAAATGGGATTTAATTTTTTACAAAGCATAGGGCCAGATTATTTGGGTGGGCAACTTGATCACGAAGCAAGATTAGCAATTCATATCGTGCATAGATTTGGTGCGTATTTTGTAACAGCTTACTTTTTATTCTTGACCTTCATTTTGGCTAAAGAAAGACAATTTGGTTTTGCTAAAATTTTAATCTCGTTATTATTTCTTCAATTAATATTAGGAGTTTCCAATATCATTTACTCACTTCCTTTATATGTAGCAATAGCTCATAATCTCGGAGCTTTATTGTTGTTAATTTCAATTTCATATTTCAGGTTAAAAGTAAGTGATAGCTAGCATTAAAGATAAGAATCCACCTTTCAGCTTGGGTGCTTATATTCAACTCACAAAACCCTCCATTATTTACTTGTTAGTACTAACTGCTGCTACGGCAATGTTTCTAGTCGATGGTTTTGAAACAAATCTTCTTATGGCGTTGACTGGGATATTTGGTATTGGCCTCATTGCTGCCTCTAGTGCAGCTATTAATCAAATATTAGATCTGGAAATAGATGGAAAAATGAAGCGAACGGATAGAAGGCCACTAGTATCTGGAAAAATTCCCGTTATAAATGCCATTACTTTCGCGGCAATCCTTTTTATTATTGGATCTTTTCTTTTGCTAACTTTTAATAATTTTCTATCTTGGGCACTTACCGTTGCAACCTGGATTTTCTATGCCTTTTTATATACTAGAATTTTAAAATTTGTTGGACCGCAAAATATTGTCATTGGAGGTCTCGCTGGCGCAATGCCTCCCGTTTTAGGGTGGGTTGCTTTGACTGGGTCTATCTCGCCTTTACCTCTGTTATTGGTTGCTATTATATTCGTTTGGACGCCTCCACATTTTTGGGCTTTAGCCATAGATAGGATTGAAGATTATGAGAATGCTAATGTTCCCATGATGCCGGTAGTCAAAGGTATTGAATATACTAAAATTCAAATTTTACTTTATTCCTTTCTTCTTTTAGCCTGCTCGCTTTTGCCTTTTGCAATTGGCAGCTTAGGAATTTTTTATTTTATTTCAGCAAGTTCTTTGGGATTAATTTTTATTTTTTTGGCTGCTCGTTTAATGCAGGACAAAAATAACAGCGGAGCAATTCCATTTTTCTTATACTCAATTATCTATTTGACAATATTGTTTGTTTCGATGATTCTGGATAGATTAATTTAATTCCATGACAAAAAATAAAGGCATTACTTATACAGTTATTTCTTGCTTGGCCATCGTGTCAATGGTTATAGGACTTTTTGTTTACAGCACGGTTGCAGAGAAGGAACTTACGAATGACCAATACAAGTTATTAAAGTTTTATCAATTAAACACCAAAAGAGATTTAAATCCTTTTTCGCTTTTTGAAAATGACAAACCTTTTACCGAGACTAATTTTGAAGGCAAGTGGGACCTAGTATTTTTAGGTTTTGCTTCTTGCCCAGATATGTGTCCAATGACCATGCAAAAGATGGCAAAAACTGCTCAAATGCTGTCGCAGAAAGAGGGACTTATAGAAAAAATAAATTTTGTGATGATTTCTATAGATCCTGATAGAGATAGCCCAGAGAGGGTAAACGAATATGCCAAGGCTTTTAATAAAGAATTTAAAGGAGTATCAGGGAACATTAAAGACATTTACCAGCTTTCGTTGAATTTAACTTTGCCATTCACACCAGTAATTGACTCAAAAAATACAGACTATGACATGGATCATAGTATGAATTTGGCTTTGATTGATCCTTCCGGTAAATATCATGGTTTTTTTAAAACACCTTACACTCCCGAGATGATGGCTGAAGCATTGGAAAGTGTCATAAAATTTTCTAATTAGTCGCATTCCTGACGTATAAAAACATTTTTAACTAAATTTATCTCTGATATAGTTTAAATGAGAATTAATCTCATTAAATACATATTTGGAGGGAGAATATGGAAGAATATCAAGTTTGGATGCTTCTAGCGGTGCAATCAGCAGGAGTAATGTTGTTTTTCTTAGCAATGATTTTTTTGGTTTGGGTTGCTTTCAGAGTATCTAAAGCTATTAATGAATCTGGCGGAAATGTAGTTTCAAAAATTCTGGGCTCTATATTTGGTATAGGAGTTGTCTGGTTTGGATACGGATCAGGAACTTTTTTATCTGTATTAAATCAAGGAGCAGCTTTCACTTTATCAGAGCTTAAAAATACTGGTGTTGAAATATCTTCAATAGCAGAAGCTTTTGTAGCTGATAATGGTGGCGGCAGCTACCCAGAAGCATCATTAGCTGGAGATCCAATAGTGATGATTTGGTGGTTATCAATTCTGTTAATTATATTAATTGGAATTTGGGGACCGAATAACTCAAACTCTTAACATTTAAAGGAGGAAAAAATGGATGAGTATCAAATACTTGCCTTATTCAATAGCTCATTAATAAGTAATGCAATTTACCTTGCATCTTTTGTGTTCTTATTGTGGATGGCTTTTAGAGGAGTAAACAGAATTACAGATATGGGAGCAAATGTCGTACAGAAAGTACTATCTTCTTTGTTCTCGCTTTCAGTAGTCTATTTCAACCTTTTTGTCTTTGGCTTGCTTAATAATTTGCAGCAAACTACCGCATATAATTTAGCTCAATTAGAAACAATTTCACCAGGAAGCCAGCAGTTAGTAGATTTTTTTGGCGGAGGTTCAGAACTACCTGAATTCTCTCTGATACCTGCAGACCCGATTGCGATAATATTTTTTCTTGTTATCTTAATTAGTCTTTTGGTACCTACTTGGATGGCACCAGAGCCAAAACAATAAATAAATTAAAAGGGGAGCTTAAAAGCTCCTCTTTTTTTACATTTCGATTACGACTTTTCCAGTTGCCTTTCTGTTTTCTAAAGACGATATAGCTTCTGCAGCATCATCTAGAGAGTAGCTTTTGGTAATCTGTGGTTTGAGTTTGCCTTCGGCATGAAGCGCAAATAATTCGTCAAAGTTTTTTGAATTTTCTTCTGGCTCAGCGCCAGTGAACCTTCCCCAAAAAACACCTACGATAGAACACCCTTTAAGTAGTGCTAGGTTAGTCGGTACTTCAGGAATAGGACCGCTTGCAAAACCAATTACTAAAACTCTGCCTTTCCAATTTACACATCGCATGCATTGTAAAAAAATATCCCCGCCGATTGGATCGTAAATAACATCTGCTCCTAAACCATCGGTTAAAGCCTTTACTTTTTCTTTCAGTTCACCATCGCTATAATTTATTGTTTCGTCGGCACCAAGGTTTTTAGCAATCTCTAATTTTTCTTCGGTGCTGGCTGCAGCAATCACTTTCGCTCCCATTGCTTTACCAATTTCAATAGCTGTTGTGCCAACTCCTCCTCCAGCGCCAGTAACGAGAAGAGTTTCGCCAGATTGCAATTGGCCTCTTTGTTTTAAGGCGTGATAAGTAGTTCCATAGTTAAGAGGAAATGCTGCGCCGTCTTTAAAATCCATTGTTTCTGGAAGTGGCATCAAAGTCATTTCAAAAGCCACTACCTTCTCAGCAATCCCGCCATTTCCAGTCATAGCAATTACTCGATCTCCTACCTTCCAATCGACAACGCCTTCGCCAACTTCACTAATTACACCTGCAATTTCTCCTCCTGGAGAAAAAGGAAAAGGAGGTTGAAATTGATACTTTCCTTGAACAATTAAAACGTCAGGGAAGCTCACTCCTGCAGCTTTTACATCAACTACAACTTGGCCGGCCTCAGCTCTAGGATCTTCTATTTCCTCAACCTTATGAGATTCAACCGGTCCGAATTCTCTACAAACATATGCCTTCATCAACTTCTCCTTTTTATATAGCGTTTAAATAATCCTTTAAAAAAGTATCAAAATCAACTTGTTTCGAAGACTCTAATTTTTCAAAATCTTCAAGTGAAATCTCTGAAGATATTTTTATATTTGTTGTATCTTTTTTTAAGGATTTATAATAACTAATATTTTTTTCTGCTCTAACGTTGCAAAATTCATCCCAAGTAAGATTTTTTTCTTGCATTTCTTTTAAAATCTTTCCCGAAGGCGTTAACTCTGAGTCACGAATTTTTGATTTTTGTACATCTAAAGACCTTAAGATTTTATTTTTAAGATCGTATGCCTCAATTGGAAGAGCGTAGGCATAGTCATAAATTTTGCTAAATACTTCATTCGCGGCATCTTTAACAGAAATAGTTTTACCATCGCGCTTTAGCAACAGCTTTGAATCTCTGCCATTTCTGACTGTATTTTGCCAGTTGTCTTGAATTTCTTTAATTCTAATTTCATCAAAAGAGTAATTTTCGTCAATAAGCGAAACCATAAGGTAAGCTTCAATAAAATAAGCTGTATGTTTATCAATGCTACCTCTAAGAAAGGGATTATTATCCAAACATCTTACCTCTACATATTCTATGCCCTTGTTTTTTAAAACATTTATAGGCCTTTGGCCACTATCAACAACTCTTTTTGGTCTTATAGAACTATAATATTCGTTTTCAATTTGAATAATTGAGTCATTAATTTGTATGTGTTGATTCCCTTTTTTTAAGCCAATTTTTTCATACGGCTCATACTTTTTCGTCAAAGCATTTCTCAGGTCAGATATATATTCGTCCAAGGTGTTATAAGCAATATTCAGGTTATCTTGAGCTTCAGACATATAGCCTAATTCACTCATCCTCAAACAGGTTGCATTTTCTAAAAAAGAGTCTTTGCTGTTAAGAGGTTTGAGGAAATTTTTTCTATCGGTTAGGAAGGTATTTGGGACAACTGGACTCGCACCAAATAAATAAAGAAGAAGCCAAGCATTTTTCCTAAAATTTCTTACCAAGTTCAAATACTTTTCGTCTTGAAAAGATCGAAAGTTCTCTTTCTGACCTTGCCATTTTTTAAAAAAATCTTCATTCAATGAAAAATTATAATGGATGCCTGATACACACTGCATCATGCTTCCATATCTATAACTTAGTCCGATCCTATAAAGTTCCTTTAGTTTTCCTGAATTACTAATTCCATAATTTGCAATTCTAATCTTTGATTCTTCTTTTATAGAGCAAGGGACACTACCTGGCCAAATAACATCATCAATATTTTGATGTGTGTAGGCTAGAATAATTTTTAAATCATCAAGAGCTTTTTCAACTGAAGAGGATTTTCTCGTAATAAACTCCAATAAAGCTTCAGAGAAATCCGTTGTAATAAAAGGGTTTGTTAGGGCTGAGCCTAAAACTTTTGGATGATCCGAGTTAGATATTTCAGAATCACTAACTCTTAAGGATTCTTTCTCAATACCTCTTTGAGAAAAGTTTGAATAATTAGCAAGGTTGAGATCACTTAATTTTTTTAGTGAGTCCTTAAATGCATTTGGCATGAATTTTATTCAATAATTAATGACTCAAATTAAAATAAGTTTCTATAGTCTAATTAGGTAGAAGGGCCAGAAGCAAGGATTTCGTCTGTTACTTCAAATTTAGAGATGTTCTCATTAAACTTAATCGCCAAATCTTCAGCTGCTTTTTTATAGAGACCCTGGTCAGACCAAGTTTCAGATGGATTCAAAATTTTAGTTTCAACTCCATCTAGTTCTGTAGGAATTTCTACGTTCATAATGTCGAGTTTAGATTTTGGACTTTCTTCAATAGACCCTGACTGAATTGCTTTAATAATATTTCGAGTAGTTGGAATGTTAAATCTTTCTCCAACCCCATAAGATCCTCCAGTCCAACCAGAATTTACTATATAAACTTTGCTACCAAAGCCTTCAATTCTTTTCATTAATAGATCTGCATATACTTGAGCTTTTCTTGGGAAAAATGGTGCACCAAAACAGTTTGAAAAAGTAGAAGATATTTCTTCAGTCGATCCTAATTCAGTAGAGCCAACTTTTGCTGTATAACCACTTAAAAAATGATAGGCAGCCTGCTCTTTGGATAATATTGAAACCGGTGGCATCACTCCGGATAGATCGCAAGTTAAAAAGATAATATTTTGCGGCTCGCCCCCATAATTTTTTTCTAAATGTTGATCAACATGACTAAGAGGATAACAAGCCCTGGTATTTTCAGTTAAAGATTGATCGGTGTAATCTACCTCTAAACTGTTAGGATCAAAAATTACGTTTTCCAAAATGGTGCCGTTTTTTATTGCGTTCCAAATAACTGGTTCATTTTTTTGAGATAGGTCTACAGTTTTGGCATAGCATCCGCCTTCAATATTAAAAACAATACCGTCTCCCCAACCATGCTCGTCGTCGCCAATTAGCCATCTTTCAGGATCTGCTGAAAGAGTTGTTTTCCCGGTACCCGATAGTCCAAAAAACAATGACACATCGCCATCTTTTCCTGCATTAGCTGCACAGTGCATCGATAAGACATCTTCTTCGGGAAGAATAAAATTCATAATCCCAAACATAGATTTTTTCATTTCTCCTGCATAACCAATTCCAAGGATTAAGATCTGTTTGGTTGAAAAATTGATTATTACCGTTCCATCGGAATTCGTTCCATGACGACTAGGATCACATTTGAAGCTTGGAACAGATCTAAGTTGCCAAACATCTTTTGATTTGGGGTTGAAAGATTCCGTTTTAATAAATAAGCTTTGACAAAACATATTTTGCCAAGCGAATTCATTCTCAATTGTTACCGGCTGGTAATGTTCCGAGCTGGCACCAACATGAAGATCAGCTGTATATTTATCTTTACTCTTAAGATACTCTTCGGATTCATCCCAAAGATTTAAAAATTTTTCAGCTTCTATCGGTTGATTGTTCTCGCCCCAATCGACAACACCATGTGTCAAAGCATCGTCAACTAAAAATCTATCTGCTGGACTTCTTCCAGTTCTTTTACCCGTAGTGACAACAAAAGCACCATTTTTTATCTGAATGCCTTCGCCTTTTTTTATCGCGATGTCTAATAAGCTAGGTATTGGTAAATTATGATTCAAAATTCTTCTCTCTAAAATTCCTTCCCTTAAATGATACTGGATTCAGTAAAAGGAAAACTATTATGCCAAATTTTATTGATATATCATATCTAAAATATAATATATTCCTGACTACATTTTATAGGTAATTATGAATGAAGATTTAAGCTTCAAAGAGGGAGATTTTGGTTTCATAAAGTACAAATCAACCAATCCTTTTGAATTTTTTCACATCGTTAATGAATTAGATAACTTGCCAGAGCAAGACTTAGAAGGATGGTTATTATTTCCTGAAGAAGGAAAAAAACCATATTCTTGCATGGTTTGTGTTCACCACAGTGGTGGATGGGGCGCTGCACAATATGAAATGATCAAGGATATTTTGGAATCTGGTATAGCTGTGTTTCAGGTAAATAGTTTTGAATCAAGAGGTGTGACTTCAACATCGGAAGAACAAATGGCCGTCACTACAGCAATGATTTTGGCTGATGCATTTGAACCTTTAAAGTTTCTTTCTAAACACCCTGATATAGACAAAAATAAGATCGGTATTTGTGGTTGGAGTTTGGGTGCAGGCTCGTCTCTTTACGCAGGATGGTTGCCATTGGCAGAAAAGTTAGCTCCAAAAGGAGAAAGGTTTGCACTACATTTAAATTATTATCCTTTAGCTTCATATTGGCCCGAAGAGATGAGATGGACAAAAGCACCGATTCTAAATCTTTTGGGTGACCAAGATGATTACACTCCTTTTGAGCTTGCTCAGGAATTGACTATAGGGATAAATGAATCAGGAGCTAATTGTAAAGATATTCTCTACCAAGGAGGCTTGCATGGTTTTGATTCAATGTATCCCAAAACTTTTTGGCCTGATTCAATAGCCCCAAAAGTATCAAGATTTGCAAAAATAGATAATAACGGTGACATGACTTATGAAACAGATGATGGAAAAGTTCTACCACTGAATAGTCCAGAGGACAGGCTAAAACTATTTGAGGAAGTTGCAAAGTTCGGTGCTTGGACTGGCGGGACTTGGGACTTAAGACGAGCTTGTAAAAAAGACGCGCTAGAGTTTTTGAAAGAAAATCTACTTTAGAAAATAAAGTCTCTTTTTGAGTAGCGCCAAAAACAAATTGCAAAGACGATTATTTCATTTAAGAAAATATAAAAAGTAGTTGTATTTAAACTGTCGTCTAAAAGAAAACTTATAATTCTGCCAACAACGAAACTTCCTAAGAAAATTGCATAAGTTAGATAAACTTTTTTTCTTAAATTTATGCGATAAATACTTATAAAAGACATCAGGCCAATGAGAGTAAAAAAAGCATACAGAGCTCTGGTTTCATTTAAATAAACTGCTGAATATTCATAGACCCCAAGGAGACCAGTGATTATCTCAGGAAAAAATAAACCCAGAATCCCGAAGCCAAGCCATTCGAGCCCAAATAAAAATAAAAAAACTTTATCCAGCATTTACCAAAAATTGATATCCTTAATCTAAACTATATTATAAGAAGACATGATGCAACCTGTTGAATTATGACGAAACCAAAACTTACTCTTTATCATGCCAATTGGTCACTTTGTAGCCAAATGGTAAGAGTTGCACTATTCGAAAAGGGGCTCGAATTTGATCATTTCCCGATTAAATTATGCGATCACTATGAAGAAGCAGAAAACATTACCAAAGATTACCTTAAAAATATCAACCCAACTGGGGTGGTTCCTGTATTGAAGATCAACGATGAAATAGTCAGAGACAGCGCCTATATTATTGAAAGATTAGACGATCTAGAAGGGGAAAATAATATAAATCTATGGCCAAAAGATGAGGCAAGTCGGGAAAAATTAAGAAATTGGGTTTACGATACTACCATCACAGAAGGCGTCCCAATGGGAAAAACTTTGGGAACTACCATTCCGCTTTTCTCTATGAGTTTGATAGAGACGTTAATTAAAAAACTAAGTTATAAAGCCATATGGAATATTATTCTTAGACATCCTCGCAGGGAAAGAAAAATTGCCTTTGTAACTATGTATTTTTCGTCGCTTAAAGATCGGGTTGGTCCTCTTGCATACAAGGGTTTTGTACAAGGAATATTAGAGCTTGAAAACAACTTACCAGAAGATGGATTTTTATTCGGTGATTTTAGCCATGCCGATATCAATTTAATGTGTTGTTTTTATAGATTGCAAGATTTGAGGCTTGATTCAGTAATGGAGATGCCGGAGCTTCCTAAAATTAAGGCTTATTGGAAAAATTTAAAAGCTAGAGATAGTTATAAAAAAGGGATCTTAGATTTTAGGGACCATGAAGAAAAATTGAATGAAATATTTTCAAATAAAGACAATCCACATTTAGAAAAACTCAAAGAAAAAATAAAAGAAACTATTTAGATTTGAAGAAAGATTAGAAATCTACTAATGTTAATGTCCTTATAAATTTTTCAAAGGAGAGAAAAATGAAAAAAAATATAAAAATAGCAACACTCGTTGCTTTACTAGGAGTTTTTGTTGCTTGCAGCAGCGAGTCAACTCCAACATATTCTGAACTAGGTTCAGAAAATTACCCCCAAAAGTTTTATGTGGAATATATCCCTTGTGAATTAGGACCTGACTATTCTCCAGAAGCCTTCGCTCAGGACATGCTTCCCGGCTGGCAGAGTCTTTTGGTAGAGGTTGATTCAACAATCGTTGCTGCTTATGGCCTCGGCTATGAGAGCAAACCCGAGGATGCTGAAGAAGACGGCTATTGGCAACTTGTTTGGAATTCAAAAGAAGATGCTGAAGATGGTTGGGCTACATGGGCTGGGTATGAAAAAACAGCAGAGTGGAGTGAGGAAACAAGCAACATTCTAGTTTGCGGAAATAAAGAGGATACTTTTTCTTTCGATGCTTATATGAGAAGAGATGTCGACTCGTTGGGCGAGTTTGATAGAACTAACTTTAATTCAAATTATATGGCCTGTTCATACAATGAAGGACAAGGTGCAGATGAACTAATTTCATCAATTGATAGTTTCGATGCTTGGTTAGATTCAGACGAAAATATTGATGCTCCATATGGATTTATGGTGCTAGCACCTGATTATGAAACAGAAGAATTTGACTTCATATGGGGAGATTTTCATCAGACAGTCGAAAAAAGAGCAGAAGGAAATGCTAACTTTTTAGCAAAAGCGTCAAATATCCAAGCAGCTTTTGATGAAGTAGCTTCATGCCAAGATGTAATTTCTTATAATACCGGACAAATTCCATCTAGTTAAAAAAAATAAAAAAGGCTGCTTAATGCAGCCTTTTTTTAAGTCAAAATACCAATCATCCTCTCGATAAACCAATAACTGCCTATACCTCCTAATAAATAAGAAGCGCCGATATAAGAACCTCTTTCTAATTTTATTTTTGAAAGCAAGTAGATTCCAAAAAGAAAAATTGGGATCATGATTAATTGGCCGATTTCAATGCCTATGTTGAAAAAAAGGAGAGATAGCAAAAGTTGGTCATTTGCTATTCCTATTTCTGATAGGGCACCTGCAAATCCGAATCCATGAAGCAAACCAAAACCGAACGCCATTAGCCACGGAGTTTTCTTCAGTTTGTCTTCTGAATTAATTTCAAATGCCAAATAAACAATGGTCAAAGCAATTAATGCTTCGATACTGCCAGATGGAAGCTGTACTATTCCTAAGACTGAAAGGGCTAAAGTGATGCTATGGGCTAAAGTGAAGGCAGTTATAGTCTTTAGTAAATTCTTCCAGCCGAAGACTATAAATAACAAGCCCATTACAAATAAAAGATGATCTGGGCCTCCTATTAAATGCTCAACACCCAGAACAAAATAGGCTGTTGGAAAAGTTTGTTCATTTTTAGGAATTTTTATTGTCGAATTCTTCAAATTCATCAATCCTTCAAACCTTTTTTTATCTAAAAAGTTAATCGTCACAAGGGCGTCATTTAAAACACTTAGTCCCAAAACTTTAATTTCTGCTCCTCTAATAGTTGAATCACAGTTGAGAGATATTTTTTCTATAGAATATTTGCCTTGTCTATAAGGAATTTGGCTGAGAGCGGTGCAATTTTCTGGAAATAAAAGAGACGCTCTTTCTCCAATAGATCTAATTGGATACATCCAAGTAGTCTCATAGTTAGAGTCTTCTTTCTCATTCATGATCAAGTGAGCAGGACTAAATTCATGACTCGATAAATTAATACTTAAAAAAATTAGACAAGAAAAAATAAAATTTTTAATAAGCGTCATTGCGTAAATCTAGGACTAATAATTACTTGGTAGTCTGTTTTTAACTCATCTACGAAGTTTTTTATTTGCAGGTCTCTTTGTTTTAATAAAAAGTCTACTCTGACTTGAGAAATCACTTCTTCAAAAGATGGCATGTATTCTTCATTACTATCTAAAATTTTTACCAGGTGACTGCCGTAAGTAGATGTAACTGGTCCTTGCCAATTGCCAAGCGATAAAGTTAAAAAAGCTTTCGAAAAAGCTTCTCCAAAGTCTCTTTCAATATCTAGCAAGCTCCTATTTGAAAAATTTTTGCCCAATAAAAAAGGGTCAGCACTTATTACTGATTTATCATTTAAAAGGTCATCTATGGCTTGAGCAGCTCTTTCGTTCCCATTTTTGTTTTCAGCAAAATAAAGATGTGTAAAACTAAAATTTTGAGGTACCAAATATGTTTCTTTTGCTTCTTCATAAAATTTTTCAAGTTTTTCAATTTCCGGCTCGGTTGAGATTGTTTCCTGCTTTAGAAAAGTGATTTTTTGGGCAAGTCTTCTTTTGATAATTCTATCTTCGCTATCTAAGCCAAGCCTTAAAGCTTCCCTATAAAGAATTTCTTCTTCAATAAGACTATCAATGATAGATCTAATCTCATCGTTGTTAGGCTCTCTTCCAACTTGCAAACTCCAAGTATTGATTAAAGCAATAACTTCTTCGTTTGAAATATAAATTGTTTTATCTTCATTGGGTGGATTTAGAAAAAGATCTATCAAAAAAATTGATAAACCTATTCCTAAAAATAAGATTAGTTTTCTTGACACTTAATTATTTATTCAACGTATTCAGCTAAATCTGACTGCATAGATTGTGCTGGCGCTAATTCGTTGGAACCAGTTGGAACAAACCAAATTGGTGAAGACCAGGCTCTCTCTTGAATAGTGTCATGAATATCAGGCCTCGGGGCCAAACCTCTTTTGATTGCATCCCAAGTAGACCACCTACAGGTAGGGTTCTCTAAAACCCTAACATAGTAAAAAGCTCTGTCGTTTGGATTGAAATCAGGATCTGTCCAAGTTGCTTTTAATTCAGCCGAGCCAACGTCTTTTGAAAAAGCACAGGTTTCAATATCAACTCGAGCGCCATTATCCGGACACCTATTTGTTTCAGGATTAACTTCCAGACCATTAGAGCAGGCAACGTCGTATATGACTTCGGTTGGAGAAGAATCAAATTGATTAATGGAACCCTTGATAATTTGTACTCTTTGTAGAGGTGCTCCATGTTTGTCTCTTTGTGCCCAAACTAAGAAGCTTGGAACTTTGTCTCCGTCGGCTAGAATCTCACCACCCATAGTCGAACTATTTGCATAAGCAGTTTTGACTAGGTTCTCGTCATTTAAATCTAGTTGATTCGTTTCAAATCCTCCAAAAAATCTAACTTTCATTCTATTGCCTGTTGTGGCGAAAGTCTCTTTTCGTCGCATTGCTGAAAATATCGAATCTCTTGTATTTTCTTCGGCCCAAACTCCTGCAAGACCAGATGCACCCCAGGTTTCAAAGCCTGTATTTGCGTAAGTGCCTTGATCGGTTTCAGTGACACTCACACCTGCACCGCCTTGAGGCAATTGATCTACCTGTAATTCACTCAAGGGAACACTGCCTCGGCCTTCAGGAGTACCATCAATAATTCCAATTTTAGACCAATAATCTTCTTCGCTATAGGCTCCAGCCCCAGTGTGAGAATCACTTGCTCCAATTAAACCAAACTTGAAAGGATTTCCTTGTGCGCTGTATTCTAAAACCATGCCTTTAATAAAAGCATCCCTAATATATCCGCCAGCTGGAAAACTATAAGTTCTAGGAAAAGAACCGATTCTAGATTCATAAATTCCAAAATCTGCAAATTCATCATTTGGAGATAAAAGCGGATGAGTATCTGAAGTTCCTTTTACCTGAGTCATTTCTACGATTGGCTCATTTCTCATTCTCATATCCGAGTAGGTTTGAGTAATGGGTTTTCCATTAAAAGTTCGCATATCAAACATTGCACCATTGGAACCGTTGGAGTTGTGGGGAATAGCAATTGAGTCTACGCCCATCTCTCTCAAACCATCCATCCATTTCCATAAATTTTCTGGATTTATCGAATCAATTCTAGAGTGAGGCCTCACAGGTATTTGATCGCCTTTAAAAATTACATTCCTATGAAGGTTTCCATTGCCAACATCAGTCGAAGTTGTAAATTCATAAGCGGTGAAAGTAGTAAATCTTCCAGGATCATTAGCTTCCTCTGCAGCACGCACTATATCTGCCCATGCAGAAATATGTGTATCGTGATCAAAAACTTTGGAGCCAATTTGTAAGTGAGGAGTTAAGATGGCTCGCCATAAAGTTGGATCCCACCAAGGACGCACATCAGCAAGAATGTTTCTTACTTGATTGCCAAACAAATTAAAACGATCAACTATGGAATCAACGCCTCGGTTGCCATCACGGTTCAAATCATGAAAAGCTTCTACGCCAGGTAGAGTTGAAGCATAAGTCGAAGTATCCGCCCAAGCGTTAATCATGCCAAGGAAAAAAGCGTGATCGGTCACAGCATAAAAATCTAGCGGCTCTTTTATTTTCATATCAAAACCAAGTGGGTGTTGAATAGCTTCTCCTTGGGCAAATCGGTAAGCATCGTCAGGAGTTGCAGTGGTACCGAAAATATAAGCGTCAAAAGAATATTTAGTATGAATATGAGTATCGCCAAAGTAAGCATTCCTGTCTTCGTTGTAATCAGGGGTAGTCGTTACAGCTGGAGCAACACCAGAATAATCAATAATTTCGTATCTAGTATCAGTACAGCTGATAAAAGTTAAAACTAAAATAATTATAAAAAGATGTTTCACATTGCCCCCTTTGGATGAATATCTACTATCTAAGATTTTAAAGTAAAAATCAGCAGATATACAAACGTCTTAATCCTTTATGACCAAGTCGCTTTGATCATGTCTGCAGCTTTTTCTCCAATCATTATGGTCGGTGCGTTGGTATTACCACCAATCAAAGTCGGCATGATGGATGCATCTACAACTCTGACATTATCAAGAGCATGAACTTTTAGTTCGTGATTCACTACGCTCATTTCGTCTGTGCCCATTTTGCAAGTGCCTACTGGGTGATAGACGGTATCGGCTTCTTCTCTTATTGCTTCCTCAATTTTTTCGTCGCTACTTAAATCAACTGGCCTGAGATTATTTTTGGTATGTTCCTTTAATGGTTCGGTATTCATGATTTCCATCATCTTTTTGTAACCAGTCACCAACAGATCAACATCTGCTTGGGCACTCAGAAACCTGGGATCAATTTTTGGCGGGTCTTTGGGATTACTTGAATTTAAGGTGACTTCGCCTCTAGATTTTGGTCGCAATAAGCAAACATGACAGCTCAGCCCATTACCATATACAAATTGCCTACCATGATCTTTAACTGGAGCAACGCAGAAATGTAGTTGAAGATCTGGAATTTCTTGTTCAGGAGAAGACTTAATAAATCCAGCACCCTCGGCGATGGTAGAAGTAAATTGACCAGTTTTAGTGAATAAATATTTTAGGATTTCGAGTGGAAACTTAAAAAAAATAGATTGCAGAGAAAGACCTATCAAATCAGTACTTTGGTGAAGATGTACACTTACGTAATCAATATGATCTTGTAAATTTTTTCCTACCCCTGGGATATTAAATAAGGTGTCGATGCCGTGAGTTTTTAATTCTTCGGTCGGACCAATTCCAGAACGCATTAAAATCTGTGGCGATCCAAAAGCTCCTGAAGAAACTAATACTTCCTTTTTTACACCAACAGAAAAAGAACGATTGCTTTTATCTAAGCATTCCACACCTGTAGCTTTGTTTCCTTCGAAAATTATTCTATCAATTGTCGTGTTGGTTAAGATTTCTAAGTTTGGTCTGTCTTTTACTGGATGCAGGTAAGCAGCAGCTGCACTGCATCTTTTTCCATTTTTTTGAGTCGTTTGATAAATGCCAACTCCTTCTTGCTCCTTGCCATTGTAATCGTCGTTGACTTTATAAAATTTAGAAGCTGCTTCAACAAAGTAGTCTACAAATTTATTTTTATGAGGAATATTGGTAACGTTCAGTGGCCCATCCTGTCCATGATATTCATTGTCAATCATTTCATTATGTTCTGCTTTTTTGAAGTAAGGTAGAACTTCATCATAGGACCAGCCTGAATTGCCAAGACTTGCCCAATGATCGTAATCCCACTTATGCCCGCGTACATATAGCATGGCATTGATCGAGCTCGACCCACCTAAAGTTTTCCCCCTCGGTTGGTAGCCTCTCCTGTGTTCTTCCAGCTCTTCTTTTATTTTATGAGTTTGGCCAGTTGTGTCTACAACAGCTACCTCGTGTTCCAAAGATTTTTCTTTAGCAAAACCTTTTTGAGGCTCAGTTAAAAAAGCCCAATTGTATTTACTCTTATCTCCCATGAAGGCGAAGAGAGCAGGCGTTTTAATAGAGATGCTATTATCTTTAGATCCAGCTTCAATTAAACAGACCGTATGATTTGGATTTGCACTTAATCTATTTGCCAGCACGCAACCTGCTGAACCTCCTCCAAGAACTACAAAATCATAATTATTCATTCAGCTCCCATTGTTATGGAAATTTTGCCAAAATGTTTATTGTCTATTTGATGTTGAAAGGCATCGGAAAGATTTGCTAAATCAAAAGTATCGCTAATGATCGGTTTTATATTGTGTTTTTCGATAAATTCAATCATAGCTATTTGAGATTGTTGATTGGCCATTGCAATACCACTCAAACGCACCTGTTTAAGAAAAATTCTGGGTAATATAATTTCACTCACTGCTGGACCACTTAAAACACCAATCAAAGCAATATGTCCGCCAAGTTTTGCTGCTCGCACGGATTCCCCAAAAGTTCCACCGCCGCCAACTTCCATAATGTGATCAACTCCTTCGTTGTTTGTAATTTTTAGAACTTCCTTGCCCCATTCCGGGTGTTCCTTATAGTTGATCAGTTCGTCTGCGCCAAGTTCTTTGAGTTTTGCTAACTTTTCTTCAGACGATGATGTCGCGATGACTTTTGCCCCCATGCATTTAGCCAACTGCAGTGCAAAAATTGAAACACCACCGGTGCCCTGGACCAATACAGTTTCATCTTTTTTTAAATTCCCTTCATCTACCAATGCTCGCCAAGCAGTAAGTCCAGCACAAGGCAATGTTGCCGCTTCAGAAAAGGAGAGGTTGTCTGGTATTTTTGTTAGCGCAGTTTCTTTAATTGCGATGACTTCTGCGGCATAACCATCTTCGTTGTCACCAATAAAACTCAACAGCTCGAATTTAGGAGGACCGTCTACCCAATTTGGGAAACAAACACTCATGACTTTATCGCCAATTTTCCACCTAGTTACATCTGAACCAACTTCAAGAATTTCTCCTGCTCCATCAGAAAGTGGGACTCGCTTATCATCCGTAGGAATTAGACCTAGCGCTACCATCAGATCGTGATAATTAAGACTGCTGGCATGAATCTTCATCAAGACTTCGTCGTTTGCTAAACTTGGAGAGTCTACATTCTCCATCTTTAAATTTTCCAGACCACCGGGTTTTTGAATTTGTATTTGCCTCATGATGCTGCTCCTAATTGTTTGGGTGGACTATTTTAGATCAAATCAAACCCAAAAAAATAGTATTTAAAAGTATTAGAAAGATAAAAAGTCTAAAATTGCATAAAAAAAGCTATTTTTTATAACTTTTTGTAAAATCTTTATAACATTAATGTCAAAAACTAGAAAATTGATCATCTTGCTATAGCTTTAAAAGCTTATTTGACTATACTTTGGGCGTTGTTGAGCCATTTTGGTAATAAAAAAGCCTATTTTGATAACAAAATGTGCAAATACCTTTTTTTACTTACTTTGTAGGAAAAAAAATGGTCTTTTTGCTTGGTTTAATATATATTTCAACAATTCATGACTAAATGGAGTTACAAAATGAATGTTTATAGAGCAGTAATAGGCACAGTGGGTTATGTGATTTGCTTCTCAACCCTGCTTTACGTAGGTAGTTTAGGAATATTAACTTTCGGTGCTTAAAATCGAAGTTAGAAACAAATAAAAGTTTTTTAAGAGTTTCTTCTCCCCCCCTTGAACCCCTGAAGCTTCGGCCTCGGGGGTTCTACTTTTTTAGGACTTTTTTTTGTTAGAATTCGAATATGAAAAATCAAAAAAAATGCAGTTCTTGTTTGATAAAGCTGCCTTTTAATTATTTTTCCAAAAATCGACACCAAGAAATGGGCCTCTCAAAAATTTGTTTGGCTTGTGAAAAAAATAATCTTTGCTGATTACGACGAGCAGGATATTTCTAGAGACTTACCCCAATCAGGGGACGACTTAGCATAATCTTCGTATTCCAAATGCTCGTCGAAAGGTTGACTTAGTAATTTCATCAATACTTCTATCTCAGAAAAATCATTCTGCTCTGCTTTCTGTATAGCTTGATGAGCAAGATAATTTCGCAAAATATATTTAGGATTATTGGCAAGCATTTTCTGCTGGGCTCTCTTGGTAGAAAGCTTCTCTAACCCAAAGCGTTCTTTAAATTTTTTTGACCAGGCTTTCCCTTCTGCATCCTCAAAGATGATATTTTTTGGTTCGTGAATGTCATGCAAGTTTCTAAAAAAGTTTGTGTAATCTTTTTTGGAATTTTGCAACCAAGTCAATAAAGATTCGATTAACTTCGCATCGCCCTCAAGTTTCTCTTGCAGACCTAATTTTTTTCGATAGAGATCAATTAGATGTTCATAGAAATAATGTTGATATTTTTTTAGTGCTTCAATTAATTTTTTCTCAGCAATAATTTCATCCAATGCCGCTGCTAGGGCTTGGCAATTCCATAAACCTATCGCTGGTTGATTATTAAAAGCGTATCTGCCGCCTGCGTCAGAATGGTTGCAAATAAAATTTGGATCATAGGACTCGAGAAAGCCAAATGGACCAAAATCAAACGTCTCACCAAGTAACGACATGTTGTCGGTATTCATTACCCCATGAGCAAAACCAACCGCCTGCCAGTTTGCTATCAATTCCGCTGTTGATTGAACTGTTTGCTCAAAGAAAATTTCATATTTGTCTTTTCTATCAACCAGATCAGGAAAATATTCCGCCAACACATGGTCAAGTAATTCCACTAGGTACTCTTTTTTATCATTGTGTTTCAAGTATTCAAAATGTCCAAACCGTATGTGAGTTTTAGCAGTTCTAACCAACATTGCGCCAGTCTCAGTTGTTTCTCGAAAAACAAGTTCATTGCTACCAAACATCAATAAAGCGCGCGAAGAGGGAATCCTCAAGCCATGCATGGCTTCTCCACACAGATATTCTCTAATGGTAGATCTCAAGACGGCTCTGCCATCAGCAAATCTTGAATAAGGAGTTTTGCCAGCCCCTTTGATATGTAAATCTCGTAAACCTTGAGGGGTTTCAATTTGGCCAAACAAAATTCCGCGGCCATCACCCAGTTGCGGCACCCAGTTGCCAAACTGATGGCCAGCATAAACCATTGCTAATGACTCAGAGTTTTGGTGTTCAATTTCGCCATTGAAAACTTTTACCAATTCCTCTGGTTTCAGTTCAGGGTTCAAGCCCAACTCTTTTGCTAAGCCTTTGTTGAATGAAATCAAATGCGCTTTTTCAAAAGACGACCACTTTTGCTTGGTATAAAACTCTTCAGAGAGTTTCGCAAAAGAGTTATTAAATTTGACGCCATCAAATATGTTCATCTTCTTATTATATAAGTAAATAGTTGGGTAAAATAATTCCTATGAGTGAATCTAAAAATGTTTTCGGAGAAGTTTTGATTCCTTGCTCGTTTGAGCCTTTGACTGGATTTTACCGAGATGGTTGTTGTACCACAGGCGAAGAAGATCGCGGAAAGCATACAGTCTGCGCAGTAATGACGGATGACTTTTTGACTTTCTCTGCCTCCAGAGGCAACGATCTTTCTACACCAATGGAAGATTTTGGGTTTCCTGGTTTAAAGGCAGGCGACCGCTGGTGTCTTTGTGTGGATCGCTGGGTCGAAGCTTGGGAGGCAGGCTCTGCTCCCAAAGTTGTTTTACAAAGTACCGAAGAATCCGCTTTAAATTATGCGCCGTTAGAAGTCTTAAAAAAATTCGCTATCGATCTTTCTTAATTTAGACGTCGCCAATCCGATGGTTTAACAGCATTGGCATTCTTCCAAAGTCCAAGTTCGTTTTCTTTAGCCAAATTCTGATGTTTGAAAAGCACCTTTCTTTCTGCATAACGATCGTAAACCCAGGCACAACCTCTCTTGACCATTT
>CABZIF010000007.1 GCA_902525735.1 uncultured SAR86 cluster bacterium | reverse complement strand
GGAGCGCAAATATTAAACCCTTTGAGTTGGATACAGCTTTAACTTTTACTTCAGCTGCTTGGGTTGAATATATGACTAATGGTTCTGGTTGGAATGAAAATATGGGTTTTTATAATCCAGATTCCAGAGAACAATATCGAATTCCATACACTGCATTTCAAAACGTTGGCAATGCATTAGTGAAAATTACCAGTGAAACTAAAGTTGATATTACTTCTTTAGAAGGAAAAACTTTTGTATGTGTTGAACGATGTTTGGGGGCAACTAATTTAAACGATGCTATCACAGAAGCTTTCGCAAAAGTTGATACCGATGCTGCAGCAGCCACCTTAAATAAAACGCCTTATGTTGATAAAGGTCCTTATTTTAAAGTTGCCAGTTATTACGATGGCAATGGTAATGGTGATCAAGATGGTGGAGAAACTAGTGAGGGGGCAGGAAGGTATAACAATATTGGTGGCGTGGTAGAAGCTGATTTGTCTAGTTATACCGTCACCAACGGTGTGCTTGTTGGTGCAAATGCAGATGGGGGTGATATCGCATGGACATCAGCAAATGCAACAAAATTAGATTCCGCGTCTTATAGAGATGGCATAAGAAAATATAGCTACAAAACAAAAAATCCATCTTACAATGTAGATAATTGGACCAATCGTTATGGTCATTCATTCCGTATGAATGCCGTCGAGAATACTAACAAAAGCAATATCAAATGTGAATTAGACGGAAATAATTCTAGGGGTTACACCAATCGATGGCGTGCGGTTGCTGACGATGATGCTCTTCTTGTAGATGGCAACTCTTATTATTGTGCTGATAAAATTAGAGACGGCAGTGTTACTTCTTATACTTTTGAATTAACCAAAAGGCCTGATTACAGAGTTTACAACGTAACTGATGCACAAATTACTTCTATTTCAGCTCCGAAGAGCTATGAATATGAAGTTCCTGCAAGTGGCATAACTTATAATTTCGCTGGCACGAATCTAGCCGGAAAAAAATACACTCTTAAATTTGAAGGCTTTGGAGAACTTCATAATTTTCCAGGACAAGTCTTCGATACTTGTACAGGAGCTGTGGTTGGAAGATATGTTGATTCCTGGAATCAATGTTATCGCTTTATCCCAGAATTCACTTTGCCAGATGGTGCAATCTTAACTGATAAAACGGGCAGTGATAACATTAAGGTGAGAGCTTTAAGAGGTGACGAATACTTGAAAAAGCTAAGTACGCTACCTAGCGGTAGAGTTTATACAAAAGCTTTGTCTGATTTACCATCATCCAGTGATTTAGTCACAGTAAGTACTACTATTGGCAGCAAGCCAACGACTGGAATTCTTAATAGTGGCAAGGCTTCAGTCATCCATGGCGAGACTGTCGCAGCACCAAGTCAGTAATTTATTGACCTTCTTTTTAAGAAGGTCTTAAATTACGCCCTATGGATCAAGATAATTTAAACAGAATTATTGAAATGGCGTGGGAGGACAGAACTCCTTTCGATGTCATATATAAAGAATTCGACATTACGCAAAACGAATTAGAGCGTTTGATGAGAAATAACCTAAAGCCAAGTAGTTTTAGACTTTGGAGAAAAAGAGTTTCAGGTCGAAAAACAAAACATACTGCAAAAAGAAGTAACCAAATCAATAGGCATAAATGTGATAGACAAGGAAAGCTTGTTAGCAAAAGAAGATAGAATTGATCTAATCTATGAAACTTTAAGTAATAAACTTCAAAATACTTCGATTTCAAAGAATTCAGATGAAATTTCTATAAGAATCAATTCAAATAACCCTGATCCTATAGAGATATCCATCCAATCCATCGATAATCAATATAGAGTTACATATTGGGATGGATATGCAGTCAACGAGTTCTACAATTATTCAAACCTTAATAAAGCTTTAAAAAAATTCAATAAATTTACTTTGAAGGCTTTCAATAATATTCAAAAATTTGGAGTTAAATAGAATTTAGAAATTCTTTAATGTGTGAACCTATTTCATCAGGAGCATGTTCTTGAATGAAATGATTTCCTTCAACGGATACTTCTTTCAAGTTATTCCAACTTCTTACAAATTCTCTTTGATCGCCTGTCAATATAGACCCAGGTTCAGCATTTATAAATAACTTAGGAATTTTTGAATCTTTATGAAATTCTGCATTTTTGCTTACCTCTTCAACAACCTCGCTTGGTTCTCCTTCGATAGGTATTTGTCTAGGCCAAGTAAGAGTGGGGCGCCTATCTTCTCCTGGATTTTTAAATGGTCTTATATATTCGGCTTTTTCTTCTTCTGTAAAACCATTAGCTGAGTCATTGAGTAAAATTCTTTCGACAAAAATATTTTTCTCTAAGACAATTTCTTCCCCAGCTTCAGATCTCATAAGTTGAAATATATTTCTGGCATTTTCAGGCCACTGGTCCCATTTTAAAGGCATCACTATTGCTTCCATGAAGCTTATGGATTTAATACAATCTGGATTTTCTCTTGCGTACTGAAAGCCCATCGCTGATCCCCAATCATGAATGACCAAATTAATCTGATCTCCTAATTCCAAAGAATCTAACAAAATTGATAAATATTTGTATTGCCCATGATATTTATAGTCAGGATTATCTATCCCTTCTAATTTTTCTGAATCACCCATTCCAATTAAGTCAGGAACTATTATTCTTCCAGTGCCTTCAAGATGAGGAGTTATGTTTCTCCATAAGAATGAAGAGGCGGGGTTACCATGTAAAAAAACTATTGAATCTCCTTCACCATGATCTATATAAGCCATTCTTTTTCCTAAAATTTCTATATATTTTTTTTCTGCGCTCATAGTTACTCCTTTATAATTTATAAATTATAAATTAAAAAAACTCTTTATTAATGATTTGGAGGTCATAGTGAATAAGATATTTTCAATATTGTTTTTTTTAGGTCTTATTTTAACGGGGATATTTCAATACACTAGAAATCTTGATGTAGAAGTTAATTACGAGAGATTTAATTTGGTTTCTTCGGGCATTCTTAGAACTCCTGAAGAAAGATTTAAGAATCTAAAAGACTATGATTTCGAACCAAACTATCTACAAATTAATGGTTTGAGAATTCATTATTTAGATGAAGGTCCTAAAGATGGAGAGGTGATATTTCTTTTGCATGGACAACCAGCTTGGAGTTATTTGTTTAGAAAAATGATTCCTACTCTTGTCGATGGAGGCTACAGAGTAATTGCTCCAGATATGGTAGGTTTCGGAAAATCAGATAAATATATCAATATTGATGATTACTCGCATCAAATGCATGTCGACATAATAACTAATCTGATAAGAGAACTTGATTTAAAAGATATGACGGCTCATGTACATGACTGGGGAGGATTAGTTGGTTTAAGAGTTGTTGCTGAAGAACCAGACAGATTTTCAAGAGTAATTGCTTCTAATACAGGTTTAATTGCACCAGGCAGGGGATTGATAAATGATATAAGAGGTTTTTTCTTAGGACCTATATTTAAATTAACTATTTGGTTACAAGGCCCTGCAACATGGGAAGAATTTATCGGAGGAAATGGTTTTACTAACTGGATTAGATATTCAAGATACACTGATAACATTGATGTAGGAGGTGTCATGCAAACCTTGGGCTCTGTAAATTCCGAAGAGAGACTAGGATACGAAGCACCATTTCCAAATGCGTCCTATAAAGCTGGAGCTCAAATTTTTCCGTATCTAATACCCAGCGAATTAAGAAAAAACGAAATGGCTTTTAGAAATGTATTAGAAAAATGGGACAAACCATTTTTAATCGCCAATAGTGATAACGATCCAGTTACAGGAAATAATCCTGGAATTGTAGAAGGCTTAAAAAGAATTCCTTCTGCTCAAGAAATAGTGATTAAAGGTCCGGGACATTTTATTCAAGAGGAAGCAGGTCCAGAGTATGCTCAGCTTATACTTGACTTCATTAAAGGTGAGCCTAAAGGTTTTGAAGTAGAAAAGAAAGTGATAGATTTAAATAATATTTTATAAAATTATGAAAAAATTATTATTACTATTAAGTTTGATATTCTTATTTTCTTGTGGGAATACAAATACACCAAACATTAATAACAAAGAAGCCTCAAGTAAAAATATTCAATTAGCCCAAGAGTGGATAGATAATCTATTGCTAAATAATTTAGATGCTGTTTTAAATTCAATGCATGAAGAATTTACTTTCATATATATGGGCATTACTGAAAATGAAAATGGAGCATATGGAAAAGGAGGTATTTCTTATGGGAAAAATGAATTCCTATTAGATTATTGGCCAGTAGTTGGTGAACTTTTACCTAATGGCATTATTTTAAAAACTCTAGATGTTATTGCTGATGGTGAAGGCGTTGCCTTGATTCAAGAAGGCGATGCTGAGGGTATAAATGGAGAATATGATAATAAGTACGTGTGGATATTTAAGTTTAAAGATAATCTTATTTATAAAGTCAGAGAATATAACAGCGATCTTCTAGTTGGAACTAAATTATATAAGAATAGACTCGTCTCCATTGATCCTAATAATATTGGAGATCCAAAGGAATTTGTAGAAGAATTTCTTATTTACTTCAACGCTCAAGATAAATCAAATATAGAAAAAATTACTAGTTCTCCTTTTTATTTCAATGATCAGAAATATAATAAATATACAGATGCTTTTAACTTTGATGGTTTAAAAAGTAATGGTTGGTCCTATTCATCAGTAATTGATACTGAGACGCTATTTAATAATGGTCATGCTGCTTTAATTTCTTTTGACTTTGCAAGACACAACAAAGATGGCATTCCTTATTTAAACAGTAGAATTTTTTATATGCTAACAGTTAAAGAAGGTAGATGGATATTAAACGGAGGATACACTCCAAATCCTATTCCGATGGGAAATTGAACTATATATATATTCGTATAATATATATTATGTTAAATTATATAAAGGTATAAATTCTCCTCCCTTTCTTCAAAAAGAATGTTAAGTTGCTTGGAATACTAAATTACTAGCAGTTTTTGCAGCTAAATTGACTTTTTCAAAACCCGCGCTAGATAATAATTCCATAAGTTTTTTTGGTCCAGCTTGTGGACCAAGACCAAGGCCTACTGGCTGAGCTCTCGATGCAGGCACACAAATTAAAGTTCCGAATCCATAAAACATGCTTGATGAAGGATTATTGGCTATATTGTTAGCCAAACCGTCAAGAGCCATTGGCTCTACAACCATAAAAGTTCCATTATCAGTCAAAATATCCTTTATTCCCTTAGCAATACCTACAGGATCTCCCATGTCATGCCACGCATCAAAAATACATGCTAGATCATATCCATTATTTGGAATGTTAGATGCATCAGAAACATAGAACTCGAGATTAGTTAGTCCTTTTTCAGCTGCTCTTTTTTTTGCTTCATCTATAGAAGGGCCATGAAAATCATATGCATGAATAGTTGAATTTGGAAATTCTTCTGCCATCAACATAGAAGATGTTCCTAGGCCACAACCTATATCTGCAACTTTTGCTCCTTTTTTAAGTTTTTCTTGTACACCATCCATTGCAGGAATCCATTCTTCTAATAAATGACCGGCATAAGCAGGTCGAAAGAATCTTTCTGTTCCACAAAAACAACATTCATGATGCTCTCCCCATGGCCTTCCTCTTCCAGTTTTAAACACATCTATAGCCACATCTTCTTTAACAAATTGCCCTACCACTCCCTGAACTAAGCCCTGAATACACGTTGGCTCTCCTTCTCTTGCAAATACTGCAGCTTGTTCAGGAGATAAACTAAATTCTTCAGAATCAGGATTAAAATTTACATAACCCCTTCCTGCATTTGATGCCAACCATTCTTTTAAATAACGCTCATCTACATCTGCTTCTTTAGCAATAGCTGTTACTGAAGCTGAGCCTAATTTATCCATGGCTTTGTAAACTCCTGTTTGATCTCCTATATAAGACATCATAATTGCTATTGATCCTGCAACATCATTGAAAACATTTCCAAATAATGCCATTACTTTCTCGTGATCTATATTTGTGTCGGTATTCATTAATCTTCTCCTTAATATAAAAATTTAATATACCAGAAGAAGAGAATTACAGAAGTAAGAACCTAGAATTTAAGTCTTAATTTGATAATAAATTTATCTAGCGTTTCATTAGTCCAGGCATCTGAATATATGTCTCGAAAATCATCTTGTTGATTAAAAGCTTTTGTTAACTTTCCTCCTCTAGAGTAGACGACATATAAGTTAGACAAGGGAGAGAATTCATATTTATATCTTATTTGAAAAGCCGTTTCTGATAACTGAAATGCATTCATATTATCTGAAGCTGCGTTCATGTATCCGCTTGAATTTACTCTATAAGAGCGAGGATTTTGTGCTTTTATTCCGTATATTTTTCCTTTAATTCTAAATTCTTGATTTGAACCAATAAAATAATCAATGCTTAAGCTCGAAGATATTTGTTCTTTATCATAATAACCAAATAGATTTTCTTTTCTCCAAATACTCCAGTTTGATTTTTTTTGATATTCAAACCAATCTATATTTAACTGAAATAATCCAGAAGGTTTAAAGACATTAGAATACCCAAAAGAATGACTCTCATTCCTCAAATCTAAATTTTGTTCTTGTGTTTGATAACCAAAGCTTCCATACGATGCCTTATATATTGATTGAATTTTTTTAGTTCTAGGACTTGAATACTCAACCATCAATTTAGCCCCAGATAATTCTTCTATAAAGGGAGCATCTTGATATTTTCTAGTTTCTTCGTAGTCTTTTCCTCGAATGAAATTACAGTAACATTTGAAACCAAGAGATGAGCTATCTCTATATTGAAATTTATAATCAAAATACATACCTACTCCATTTCCATAATTGCCATCAACTGATTGTTGATGCAATAACCTAAAACTAAATTCTGTTTGGGATATTGAAGAATCTAAATTTTTGTTTGGTTTTAAATATTGAAGGTACGTTCCTACTGAAAGATTATCAAACTGTTTGACATATCCCATATCATTGATGTCAAAATTTTCATCGTTATAATTGAGAAAATACAGAATGAAAAGTTCTGGCGTTACTCGAACTGTATAATTTGTTTTAAAACCATAGCCCTTTTTCTGAACCCCTTTTTCCTTGATATCTATCTCACCTGCCCAACCATAAAGTCTTGAAGCAAATGAAGGTTTAAAATCAAAATCTATGACATTAGCCATTGCTTTTCTATCGATAGACGGTCTTTTTACAGAAGTAGTTAAATATCCTACTTTTCCACTATTTTTAGACAGATTTGCTTTATATCTAAAAGCAAAATAATCTCTTCCTTCGGAAAACAGTGAATCGTCTTCATTAGCCATAAAGAAACCATATTTATTTATTTGCCCTTCTTTTGTATATCTAAGAGCATAATTTATGTCAGATGTATCACTAATTGAACTATCACACTCTCCTAAATGAGCTTCGTTGGATTCAGAACATTTATCTGGCGCCCCCCCTATTCTTCTCGTGTTTATGAATCTTAAATCCCAACCTGTTATATCAAAAAGACTTTGATTTTCGGTAAAAAATGGTCTTTTATCCGGATAAAAAGTTTCATTTGCAGAAAAATTTATAATTACGTCATCGCTCTCAACTTGACCGAAGTCAGGATTTAAAGAAATATCTAATTTTGATTCTGAATCGATATCCCAGAATATTTCACCCCCAACATTAAAATTTCTATTATCTTGAATGAAATTATTAGTACCACTTATATATGGAAAAAAATCTATATTTTCTTTAGATTGATTGTCGTATTTATAATTTGCAATCGATATTTCTTGCATTCTTGATAAAAAAGGCGATAGCTCAGCCCATAAGCCGGGCATATTAAAATATTTTGATTCTGATTGAAGTTGCCTGCCAACGGATATTTTAATTTTTCGATAATTCTCTTTCACTTTTGACATTGGTGCAACGCCCCAGGGAATAAAATATTCTGCATACCAGTTATTTTGTGCTTGAGATGTTTTTGCTTCCCAAATAGCATCCCAATTTTCAGAAATATCATTTTCATTTACCCATATTGCATCTCTTAAAGAATCTCCTAAGCTAACAGTAAATTCGTAACCAATATTGGCATTTGCATCAAAATCAATAATTAAAAAAATACGATCCGAATCTACATTAGAAGCATCTCTAGAATGTTTTTGAGAAACTTGAGTGTCCAGGGGTTGCTCATTAGTTATGCCAAAATACAAGCCGTTTTGATTAGAAAAATATTGAATTTTTGTTTTATATATTGGATCTGACTTATCATTTGGGAAAACTGTTAAAAAATTATTTAACGTTTCAGCATCTTGCCATTCTTGTTCTGATAGTTTTCCGTCAATAGTTATAGAAAAGATGAAGGAGTTAAAGAAAAATACAATTAAGAAATAATAGAAACTAATCAATCTAATCATAATAAAGATTTAATTATTGAATGGATCCTAAAATTTTAGCTCTATATATAACCTCTGCATATTGATCACAATTGAAATCTTTTATAGTTATCCAATCTTTTAACATGGACTTCTCTTCTTTGCTATAAGATCCAATCATGAATGCATAACATGCTTGAAAATCTGATAATTCCTTAAAGGTAATAATAATTTTTTTTTCTTCAGAAGAAATACAAAATAAAGAAAAAAATATTAAACAGAAAAAAATAATGCTCTTCATATTATTCAATAGCTTTCAATCTTTTTTCAGTTCTGTAGAAAAAGAAAAAAGACAATGTCGCCAAAGCGCAGATTATATGCCAAAGAGCATGGGGTTGAATAATTGAATCTGGATAACACCATTCAGAATCGGGATTTATCATTAAATTTCCTTGCAGCCATATAGTAAATGCCAAAATATAAAAAAAACAACCCGCAAAGAACCAAGGATTATATTTTCTTTTGCTCTCGGGTCTCTGAGTTGCTATCAATCCTGGGAGCCAAAATAAAAGAGTCCACCAAAATTCTTCAATATTTAAGGCCACGTCGTAAGGTGAAGTACCAAATATCCATAAAACGAGATAGCCTACAAATCCAGAATAAAATCTCATTGAATTTGAATAGAAATTATATAAAAACTCAGAAATTACCCATAAACCAATTGAAACTCCAAATAAACTGAAACCAATACCAAGTTCTGAACCATAAAACCAACTAAAAAAAGAAAATAAAAATAAAATTACAAAATACGCTTTTAAAAATTGATTCTCTGTCCACCCATTTAAAATTTTGAAATTTAAAAGCCAAGGAATAATTATGTAAGCAACCATGCTGACATTATCTATCCATGCTCCCCAAACCGTATGAGTTCCATGCATCATCAAGGAACCAGGGCCTAAAAAGATAGATGCAGAGGCATAAAGTGTAGAAATAGAAGTAAGCCCAATAAAAAAGTTTTGGCCTGTAACTTCTTCTCTGGAAAGGATCCAAACCATAAAAATTCCACACAGAATAAAACCAATATTACTTAAAGCGTTTGATGGTTCTCTAAAATATCCAGAACTAATTCTTTCACACCATCTAGAACTTTCACCTATTTTATAGCCCTCCTCAACGGAAAGCATGATGCCTAAGTAGGCAAATAGAAAATAAAATAGAAAAAAGGCTAAAACCGAAGAAACAGCAATTGTAAGCGCATAGTTTTTTAGCATATTGTTGAAAGTTAGCTTCAAAAAAATTATTTCTAAAAATATTTAAATTAAATTTTTATAATATGATTATTCTTTAAAGACAAAGCTTAAATATATTTACCCCTATTAATATAATATTTAATTATGATTTATATTCTTTCGGCAGTCATATTTTTTTTTACTTTTATATCTAGTTATAAATTTTTTATCTCACTAAAGAATATGTACTTAAATTCAATTAAAGACGAAAACTTATATATGGCATTTGGATTTATTGCTTTAATTCTAACTTCAGTATTATCTTTATCTTCCTCAGCCTTTTTTTTATATATATTTAATTCATGAGTAAAGCTCCAACTCCAAAAAAAATACCAAAAGAATTGATGTCTCATGGCGATACAAGAATCGACAACTATTATTGGTTGAGAGATGATTCGCGAGCAAATGTAGAGGTCATTTCTTATCTTGAAAAAGAAAATAAATATACAGAAGATTGGTTTTCTAAAAGAAAAGATTATAAAACTGAAATTTTTAATGAGATGGTTAATAAAATTCCTAATAAAGAAATTTCATTAAAGGTTAAAAAAGATAATTATTATTATTTTTCCGAAATATTTTCAAATGAGCAATATAGTCGATACTACAGAGAACAAAAGAATGACAAAAAGGAACTTTTATTAGACCTTAATGTCTTGTCAAAAGATAAAGAATATTTTTCTATATCCGGAATTTCACCCTCCCCTGATCATACTTTGGTTGCGTATGGAGAGGATTTATCCGGCAGAAGAGAATTCAATCTAAAGATAAAAGACCTATCTTCAAATAAAATAATAGATGAAAACGTATTTAATAGCTCAGGAAGTGTAGTTTGGGATAACTCCAGCAAATTCATCTTCTATACTAAAAAAGATCCAAAAACTCTTATAACAAATAAAGTCTTCAAACATAAATTAGGAGATAAACAAGAAAACGATTTGTTGATTTATGAAGAAAAAGATCCTGAGTTCAATCTTGGTATTTCAAAATCTAGACTGAAGAAATATCTTTTTATAAATATAAGTAAAACAGAATCATCTGAAACCTGGATTTTAGATTTGGCAAAAAAAAATTCAAAACCAATGTGTTTTTTAAAAAGACAGGAAAATCATTTATATGGTGTCACAGAAAATCATGATTGTTTTTTCGTAATTACTAATATGGATGATTGTAAAAATTTTAAACTCATAAAAGCTGGCTTGAATCTTCCTTCCGATTTATCTAAATGGGAGACCATAATTGAACATTCAGAAAAATCTTATATTGAAGGATTAGACACATTTGAAGAATATTTTTATTTAGAAACTAGAGAGGATGGCTTACCAAAAATAAAGAAGATAAAGAAAGATGACCTTTCTATTGAATACATCAAATTTGATGATCCTGCCTATAGCTCTTATCTAGTGAGTATGGGTGAGTATTCATCTGACGAAGTTTTTTATGGTTACTCAAGTCCAAATTGTCAAAGTACTGTTTTTAAAGAAAATCATGAAAATGGAAAACGTGAAAAAGTTTGGGTACAAAATTTAAAAAATTTTGATTCTTCTCTATATGAATCTGAAAGACTTAAAATAAAAGTCAGAGACAGTAAAAGAGTGCCTGTTTCATTTGTATACAAAAAAGGTATCAAACTAAAAGACTCCCCTCTTTTAATGTATGGATATGGGTCGTACGGAGCAATCATAGATGCATCTTTCAAATCCTCCATTCTTCCTTTACTGGACAGGGGATTTATTTTTGCAATAGCTCATATTAGAGGGGGTTCTGAAATGGGTCGCCAATGGTATGAAGATGGCAAGATGCTTAAAAAAATGAATACTTTCTATGACTTTATTGATGTCACTAAAGGGCTTTTAGATTTAGGCTTTGGAAACAAAGAAAAAGTATTTGCAAAAGGAGGAAGTGCGGGAGGACTTTTAATGGGCGCAATAATTAATTTGGAGCCAGAATTATACAAGGGCATTATTTCAGCAGTTCCTTTTGTCGATGTTCTTACCACTATGTTGGATGAATCAATTCCTTTAACAACATTCGAATATAAAGAGTGGGGTAATCCAAATAATAAGAAAGAATATGATTACATCAAACAGTATTCACCCTATGACAATTTAAAGCCCTCTAAATACCCTTCTGTTTTGGTAACTTCTAGTCTGCATGATTCTCAGGTCCAATATTTTGAACCAGCTAAATATGTTCCTAAATTAAGAGAAAACAGCACTTCTGATAATCCAATTCTTTTGAAAATGAATTTAATTGGCGGGCATTCGGGTAAAAGCGGAAGGCTAAACTCTCTGGAAGAAAGCTCTTTAGATGACGCTTTTTTACTGAATTTATTAGATAAATAATTTTAAAAAAATTTACTTTAAATAATCTTTTAAAAGAAATTTCATCTCTTTCCTTAAAAGAAACATTCCTAATAAATTCGGTAATGTAGAAGCTGCAACCGTTATCAATGCAAAGTTCCAAATAATCTCAGTGTCTATTAATCCACTTCCAGCTATAAACATTGCAAATAAATATAAAATTCTATAAAAAATAAGTGCTTGTTCACCAAATAAGTACAAAGTACACCTGTCACCGTAATAAGACCAAGTAATCATTGTGGAGAAAGCAAATAACAGCAAACCAATAGAAACAATAAATTCACCATAATTACCAAAAAATCCTTTATTAAAAGCTTTGCTTGTTAAAACTGCAGATTTTACTAAGGACTCCCCTTTCACATTAAGTCCTTGTGTGATCAAAAGTCCATTCTCAATTTTTATAATCCCTGAGAATAATTCTTCATCTTTGAAGAAAAAGACATTTTCTGCAATAGATCTATTGTGAAAAACTGTGTTTGACTCTTTTGAAATGCCATTTTCAATTAAGATTTCTCCTGAAAAACAACCACCTCCATTGTCTCTGCACTCTATATAAGAATTAATTTGATTCGATATATCTTGTTGTGATTCAGACTGCCCTAAAAAATAAAGCGAAGTTCTCTCAAAGTCATTTTCATACTTTTCAGTCCATACTCCAGAGGCGAGAATTACAAGACCAGTTAATGTACAGATTATGAGAGTATCAATAAACGGTTCTAAAATTGATACAAAGCCCTCTTCTACAGAATGTTTTGTATTAGATGTCGCGTGAGCGATTGGCGAAGAGCCCTGGCCAGCCTCATTGGAATATAATCCTCTTGCAACTCCATAAGTAAATGCGGTGGAAAATGAAGCGCCTAAAAATCCGCCCGCAATTGCACTACCATTAAATACATCATGAATTATTACGTAAAATGAGGGCAATATATTTGAGTAGTTGAAAATAAGGACACTCAAAGATCCAACAACATATATAAATGCCATTGTTGGAACAATAGATCCAGCAAAACTTGCAATTCTATTTATGCCTCCAATAATAACTAGCCCAACCAAAATTGTAATTACTAAAGAGGATATTATTGGGTTCAAACCAAAACTTGAATTTAATGTACTCGATATATTATCTATTTGGGGCATGTTGCCAGAACCAAAAGTAGATACCAAAAGGCAAAAAGAAAAAACTACGCCAAGCCACTTCATATTGAGGCCATTTTCCATGTAGATCATTGGTCCACCTGATACTGAACCAGAATTATCAAGTTTTCTATATTTATGCGACAAGGTAACTTCTACAAACTTGGTAGTCATTCCTAAAAAAGCTGTAACCCACATCCAAAATAATGCTGCTGGTCCACCTATAAAAATAGCCATTGCAACTCCACCTATATTTCCAGTACCTACAGTACCGGAAAGAGCTGTGCTTAGTGCTTGAAACGGACTCGTATAACCGTCAGATCCAGAAAATCCTCCTTTGGAAATTATGCTCCATCCATTTCTAAAATTTCTTATCTGAGGAAATCCTAAATAAAATGTGAAAAAAATTCCTGTAGCTAATAAAGTGAGCGGAAACCATGGCGCGCTGCCAAAATAACTATCTATAAGTAAAATATATTTATTAAGTTGATCCACTTGTTAACTTTCTTCAAGAATCTTTGCAGAAAACTCTGTATAACCACCTATTAGGACTCCATCCATGGTTATTTGAGGAAACGTTCTTGCAGAAGGAAACTTTTCGAATAATTCTTCTCTAGTAAAGTCTACGTCTAACATATATTTCTTGAAATCTAAATTTTTTTGTACGCATAGATTTTCGGCTTTATCACAAAAGGGACAATTGGGTTTTGACCAGATTTCTATCATTGTTTGCTCCTATAATTAAATATAATATTAGATATGACCATAGCTCCACTTTTAGAAGGATTCAAGTCTTACTTCGATACTTTTAGTAAATTCACGATTTCCACTTTACCTTTGTTTATTTTGCTAGGATTGCTTGCCTCATCAGGAGATATATATTTAAACAGCGAGACGTTTTTTACTTGGGGAATTTTACTTTTTGTCTTTACTAATCTTTTTTTAACGCCTTTTGTGACTTCATTCTGTATATTGATGGTAAATGATCTTAGAGAAAATCGCTTGAAAGAATCAATTGGTTACTACATTGTTTCTTTTCAGCTTGTGTTAAGAGTTTTGTTACTAACTTTAATTAACGGTTTAGTGATAATTGGAGGATTATTGCTTTTTATCGTTCCAGGAATTTATTTGGCTTCTCGCCTTCTTTTAAGTCCCTATTTTTTGATATTAGAGGGAAAAGGCGTTTTAGAATCTTTGGATTTATCTTGGCAAACTACCAAAACCAATCAAAGAAGTTATATTTTATATTTAATTTATTATTGGGCAGCGTTAATATTCATAACTTTTTTTACACTTTCTATCATTTCTGCTTTTGCAATGAGTTCAGAACCTAATACAAATTTATTTTTTACAAATAGCATTGCTAATGCCTTTTTATCATACGTTCAATTAGTTTTAATAAGTTATCCTTTGCTGTTTGTCTATAAAAGTTCTAAAACATCATAACCAATCTTGTCCACATCCATAACATAACAATATTACTAGCCAGCCAAACAAGCGCTCTTAATCCAAAATTTGAATTCGATAAAATGTGATAGAGAGAGTGAATCACTCTTAAAACTACATAAGAATTTGCTAACAGAATAAAATACCCATCAACTTTACCAGTGATATAAATAGATATACATGCAGCATAAAAAAGTACTGTGTATTCAAATAAATTAGTATGGTTTCTATCTAATCGTTTAATAAAATCACTCGAATTGCTTGGTAGAGGAATACCAAACATTTCTTCTTGTGTATGTTCGTTATTACTTACTGCGCGACCTCTAACGACTGATTGAACTATTAAGATTGAAAAAGTAAAAATAGCCAAATAAAAGATTGGTAATAAAATATCTGTATTCATAATTTCCCCCTTATCAAAAAGATGTTACGAGTCTAACCCAAATCCATACTAAGACGATCCAACTAGGAACAAAAAAAAATGCTCTTAAAGGAAGTACAGAAATAAAGTTATTTAAAAAAATATGATAGATAGAATGAATCACTCTAAAACCAACAAACCAATAGGCTAACAAGACAAAATAATCATCTACTTTTCCAGTTATATAAATAACCACACAGGCTATATAAAAGAAAACGGGAAATTCAAATAGATTGGCTAAATTTCTTTCAGATTGTCTTATCAAATTACTGGCAGATCCTGGTGTAGGAATTTTCATCAAATCTTCTGCTTTATGTTGTTTATAGATAGCAACATCCATTATACGAATCACCGTATAGAATAAGAAAACTAAAGAAGTTAAGCCTAACATGTAAAATATAGGTATAAAAATATCTGTATTCATAAATCTCTCCTTTTTAAAAAATATTTTACATAAAAGAAAGTTTTCTGTCGGTATTTTATGAAAACGATTCTCATTGTTATCTTAATTCTCATCGGACGTATTTGAAAAAAATTAGCATATAATTTTCTCATGGAATTAAAAAAATTAGACGAAAAAAAAGTTTGTGATATCTTGAACGAAATTATGGAATGCGAATTAGCAGGTGTAGTTCGATATACTCATTCTTCACTCATGGTAACTGGGCCACACAGAATTCCCATAGTTGAGTTTCTTCAAGAACAGGCAAATGAATCTCTCCTACATGCTCAAAAGGCCGGAGATTTTTTAACTGGACTTGACGGTCACCCTACTCAAAAAATTGCAAAGATAGTTGAGACAAATAATCACACTATTAAAGATATTTTAGAGGAGAGCTTAGAGCATGAGCTACTCGCTTTGAGCTTGTATAAAAAATTATTGAAAATTGTTGCTGATGCTTCTATTTATTTAGAAGAATATACAAGGACTTTAATTGGTGAAGAAGAGCAACATCAACTTGAATTGAGAAAAATGTTAAAAGATTTTAGTTAACTAAAAATTTCTTTTAAAACCATCGACCTCAATTCTAAAATCATCCGTTATTCCATCTAGAGATTTTATTAAATTTTTTGATGCCGGTCCCATTACCTGAAAAGATTGTATTTCCATTAATTTAAAAAAAGTTTCTTGATATGGGCCCTTTAAAAAGTCTACTACATGTTTTTCAGCCGCATCGCTGTCTTTATAATATTCAGTTAGAGAAATTTTCTTTTTATCCTTAGAAATATAATATTCATAAAACTTTGTTCGTGGTTCTGTTTTTTTTATAAAAACCACCATTTCTTCTATTAATTTTTCTACTTTTTGAGGTTCATTGGTTATGACCTTCAAATCAAGGTAAAACTTGATTGACTCATCGCCTTTTGAGTTCCAAATTTCAATATCACTAAATGAATAAGGTGAAATAAAAAAGATTATTAATAAGATTTTTTTCATCATTGGCCTCTTAAAGTAAAAAATTAATTTACAATTAGCCTATCAAATTCCTATAAAAATGATACTTATAAAATTATTCCTTGAAAGTATTTTTAAGATTATTGTATTTTTATATTTATTAATGGCAGGTCTGATTATTTCTTTGATGGTATTTTTAAGAGAGAAAAAATATATAAAAGATTCAGAATCTATAACTATTGATGGGATAAAGTTTAAAAAAAAGACTGTCCTTATTGAAGGTTACGAACATCAATATACCTTGTGCGGAAATTTAAGTGCTAAGAATAACGAAACATTGATTATGATGGGAGGTATTCCTTCTGACCCTAGTGAATCAATGTTTTGGATGGCATCAGAAATAATTAAAATGAACTCTTCATTCAAAATTTTAATTTTACACTTACCTTTTTATGAGAATTATTCAAAAATTGAGCTGAAGGATGCTACTGCAAAATTTAATACTTTAAACCTTCCGTTCAATAGAGAGAGCTCAAATGAAAATGTTAAGGTTGATCCAAAATTTAGTCACTGCAATCAATCCAAGGTAGTTGAGAAGATATTAAAAAAACTTGAGATTTTTCAGGCCCACTTTATAGGTCATGACAGAGGCGTAGTTGTATTTGAACATTTAATAATTCGAAATAATGATTTATTTCTGAGCCTTTCAAGGGGCGCTCAAGTTTGGGATTATTATGAAGATGAATGGTCCGAATTAGCTCCTTCCATTTGTGTAGGTCCACCTCATAGATTTATGACAAAGCCATGGCAATTAAAACTTTTATTTAATTTGATAACATTTTTTGAATTTCCATTTGCAATAAGATCTGAAGGTTTTTTAAATAAATGTAAAAATGCAAAAAAAGGATCAGAGCTTTTAAATAGATTTACACACTTAACCTTCAAAACTAATATGCCGTCTAAGAGTTTTTTATTAAAATTCAAACAAACCATGTATCAAACGGATTCGTTATTAGAGATAAGCAATAGAAAAAGATTACCTGACAATATAAAAATTATGCAATTTCAAGGAGAAGACGAATTTAAATTAAATTCTAAAAATAAGTTAATTTCAGATCAACCTTACTTTGGTAAATATAATTTATTCAAAAATGAAATTGAAGATATTTATCCCGACTGTGAATATCAAGTTCCCAATAAAATCCAAAATCAGTTTATTGATTCCAAGAATGGTTATAAAAAAGTTACTCTTTTGCCTACCGCGAGAATGAGTTTTTTTGCTTTAATACCTGATTCAGCCCATTTCAATGTAATTGAGAATCCTAAAGGTTGTGCCTCAGCAGTTAATGATTTTATTTCGGAATGTAATTTAGAAAAAATATGAATAACGATTTAGAAAAATGGTTAAATAAAAAAGAGTCTTCAAAAGAGTTAATAACGGATTCCTTGATTCAAAAATTTGTAGCCTGTTTATCGGCAGACGTGGACATATCAAATTTATTAGGCCTCCATTGGTGCCTAGCTCAACCTATAGAATCAAATATTAATTTAAGTGAAGACGGACACATAAAAAAAGGTAATTTTATGCCGCCAATTCTTTTAGAACAAAGAATGTGGGCATCAAGTTCTATTAACTTTTATAAAAATCTTTCATCCTTAAATGAAATTGAAAGAGTTTCAGAGATAAAAAAGATTGAGACAAAACATAGTAAGAAATCAGGTGAACTATGTTTTTTAGAAATTCAGCATGAGTATTACGAAAAAGAGACTTTATTAATTGAAGAAAACCAATCTCTTGTCTATAAAAATTTTTCTTCTAATAAATATAATGGTCCTTTAAATACCCTTGATGATAAAAAATTTATTAAAAGAGTTGTTCCTGATAATAGAATGTTATTTAGGTTTTCTGCCGTAACTTTTAATTCTCATAGAATTCACTACGATAAGGACTATGCAACAGAAAACGAAAGTTATCCAAATTTAGTTGTTCAAGGTCCTTTAATTGCCTGTCTTGCTATGAATCTAATTCAATCAAATAATTTAAAACAACATTTAAAAGAATTTAAATTCAAAAATATATCACCCGCTTTTGTAAATGAATCTTTAAACATTTATGCAGATAAAGGTGAAGTGATAGTTTCGAACGACAAAAATCAGATCTTAATGAATGGAAATTATAAGTTTTAAAATGGCGCGCCCGGAAGGATTCGAACCTCCGACACCGTAGTTCGTAGCCACGTGCTCTATCCAACTGAGCTACGGGCGCTTTCGAACTATTCTACAGAATCTAAGTTATTTTTTTATGAATTTCTTCTCTATGTACGACGATCGAATCCGGCGCATCAATTCCTAATCTAACTTGGTTGCCCTTTAATTCAAGAACAGTTATTTTGATATCATCTCCTATAACTAGTGACTGATGTTGTTTTCTGCTTAAAACTAACAAATTTCTTCTCTCCTGTGGATAACTTATCAACTATACGACAAGAAGTACACTTTCTTATACTATATTATCTATTAATCAGGATCCAAACCATATGGAGGTGGAGAAGAATATTCTTTATCAAGTAGGTAGGTTTTTGTACGCAACATGTCTGCAAGTTCGTCGTTAGAGAGGTCTTCACCAATTTCAGAGTATTTAAAACTATCGCCAACAAATACTTCTACCTCAGTATTTATTCTTCGCTTGATTTCGAAGAATAATAAAGAGGACCTAAGCACTAAGCTAATGTGACTAAATATCTGAAATGCTAAAGAATTAGTACCTGGAAAATTTATAGGGATTATTTTTGGATCTGTTTGTTTTATAAGTCTTGAGGTGAATTTTTTCCATTCGCAATCAAAAGCTTTAGCTTTTTTTTGATAAAATTTAAGTGTTGTAGATACTGTTCCGGAGGGAAAAATAATTATACAGCCCCCTTCTGATATGTGCTTTCTTGCTTTCTTTCTAGTCTCTAAGTTTGTCAGCAGTGCTTTTTTATCTCCTGTAAAGTCAATTGGTAATAAATTTCCTTTGGTTTCTGGAGCCCTTAAAAGTAAAGAGTGAACCAATAGTTTAAAATCATTACGCTTTTGACTTACGAGCCAACTTAAAACTAATCCATCTAATACACCAAATGGATGATTGGCAACAACTATAGCTGGCCCTGTTGATGGAATTTTTTCTAAATCAAAATTACTGATAATTATTTTTAATTTGAGTAAATCAATACAGCCGTCCCAAAAGCTTTTCCAAAGATTAGGGTTTTCTTGATATCTTCGATAAAGCTTAAAAAGTTTTGGCTGACCGGTTAGAAATTCAATTGATCTGATTAATATTTTTTTTAATATTGGATCTTCTGGATCGGCGTAACTAAAATATTTTGAATCTATATAGTCCATATTTTTACTGGCGGAGAGAAAGGGATTCGAACCCTTGAAGGAGTTTCCCCCTTACCCGCTTTCCAAGCGAGCGCATTCGACCACTCTGCCATCTCTCCAATTATGACAAACATATTAGTCTCTAATACCTATACCTTTTTTTAAAATATATAAACTAACTGTGTAGAAAATTATAATAAAAAAAGAGATCATTAATATGGCGAAATTAACATTAATATCAGAAACACCCAACATGCCGTATCTAAAAGCATTAACCATATACAAAACAGGATTTAATTTAGAAATAAATTGCCATGTTTCGGATAAGAGCGTGATTGAATAAAACACTCCTCCTAAATAGATTAGAGGAGTCAATATAAATGTCGGTACAATATTTATATCATCAAAACTATCTGCAAAAACCGCATTTAAAAGTCCAGCTAAAGAAAATAATATTGCCGTTAAAACTATTACCAGCAAAGTTAAGAAAATATTTTGAACAACAATTTCTGTAAAAAATAACGATGTTATCAAAACAAGCATTCCTACAATAATTCCTCTTGCAACACCGCCTGCAACAAATCCAATTAAAATTAAGTAAGTGGGCATTGGAGATACTAATAATTCTTCCAAACTTCTCGAAAATTTGTTGCCATAAAAAGAAGAAACGACGTTTGAATAAGAATTTGTAATCACAGCAAGCATAATTAAGCCTGGTGCCATAAATTGCATGTATTCAAAGCCGCCCATAAGGCCAATTCTACTTCCAATGAAAGTTCCAAAAATTACAAAATATAACATCGTAGTAATAACAGACGGAATCAATGCCTGCTGCCAAATTCTAAAAAAACGTATAATTTCTCTGTAAGTAAGCGTTTTCAGAGATCTCAATTGCTCAATATAATTCATTTTGTATTTGTTAAATTTAAGAATAATTCTTCAAGTCTATTTGTTTCATTTGTCATATTAACAATCTCTATTTTATTTTCTGATAGAAAATTAATGATCTGATTTAAAGAATTATTTTCATCAACATTTACTAAAATTTGATGTTCATTAACTAAATTTATGTTCAAGTGCGAGTAATCTAAATCGGTTGGTATTGCGCACTTTAAATCAAATAAATAATTTTGAATTTCTAATTCGTTAAGCAAAGATTTCATCGAAGAAGTTTTAATGATAGAACCTTCATCAATAATTGAAATATTTTTACAAAGCTTTTCTGCCTCTTCAAGATAATGAGTTGTTAATATTATTGTGGTTCCTTTTTCATTGATTTCTTTCAAAAAATCCCAAAGAGACCTTCTTAATTCAATATCTACTCCAGCAGAAGGTTCATCTAAAATTAAAAGATCAGGGTTGTTGACCAAGGCCTTCGCAACCATCAATCTTCTTTTCATACCCCCAGATAAGTTTCTTCCTTGTTCATTTTTTTTATCCCAAAGACCCAAAGCTTTAAGATAGTAGTTGGTATTTTCTATAACTTCTTTTGCGGATAAACCGTAATAACCAGCTTGATGAGACAAAACTTGATAAACCGTTTCAAATTGATTGAAATTTACTTCTTGACCAACAACTCCTAACTTTTTTTTTGCGAGGGAATGATTTTCATCTATGTCTATTCCTAAAATTTCAACTAATCCTGAAGTTTTTGTTACGAGGGAACTAATGATTCCAATTGCGGTAGATTTTCCAGCTCCATTTGGGCCTAATAGAGCATAAAAATCACCAGATTCAACTTTCAGTGATATATTCTTTAGAGCCTCTATCCCACCAGGATAGGTCTTAGAAAGCTCTTCTATGTTTAAAGCAATATTAGACAAGTTATTTTGTTAAAAAAGACATTCCTTCTTCAAGCCCTTTCAGAGTGAGAGGAAACATTTGGTCTTCAATTAGAGATCTTGATAAATCTATAGATGCCGAATAATCCCAATGATCTTCTGGGACAGGATTAAGCCAAATAAGACGTTCATAATTATTAAAGAATTTCTTCATCCATAGAGAACCTGGTTCTTCATTCCAGTGTTCTATGCTACCTCCAGCATTAGTAATTTCATATGGAGCCATAGTAGCGTCACCAACAAAGATTATTTTGTAATCTGATGAGTATTTATGAAGAATATCTGTGGTCTCCATCCTTTCGTTATGTCTTCTTCTATTATCTTTCCAGACGGTCTCATAAATAAAATTATGAAAGTAAAAGTATTCAAGATTTTTAAATTCTGTTTTGCAAGCCGAAAATAGTTCTTCACAAATCTTTACATGTGGATCCATTGAACCGCCGACATCAAACAATACTAATACTTTAACTGCATTAGTTTTCTCAGGAATCATTTTAATATCCAAAAGCCCAGCATTTTTTGCAGTTGACTTTATTGTTCCATCCAAATCAAATTCATCTTCTCTGGATTCTCTTACAAACTTTCTTAATCTTCTTAGAGCTATCTTGATATTTCTAGTTCCTAATTCAATTGAATCATCTAAATTACGATAATCCCTTTGTTGCCAAACTTTTACGGCTTTATTTTGCTTTCCTTCACCTCCGACTCTTACTCCTTCTGGATTGACACCGTCATTACCATAAGGAGATGTACCGGCTGTACCAACCCATTTGTTTCCGCCTTCATGTTTGCCTTTTTGTTCTTCAAGTCTTTTTTTAAATTCATCTAAGAGTTTCTCTAGACCACCCATGGATTTAATATTTTTTAATTCTTCTTCAGTCAAAAACTTTTCGAATTCTTTTCTTAACCACTCGTCAGGAATCATAGCTTGAATGACATCATCCAGAGTTTCTAAACCTTTGAAATAAATATCAAAAGCTCTATCAAACTTATCGTAATGTTTCTCATCTTTAACCAGAATAGATCTAGATAAATAATAAAAATCATTAATATTTGCAAAAGCAATTTGATGTTCTAATCCTTTAATTAAGTCGAGCAATTCTCTTAAAGTACAAGGAACTCCAGTTTCTTTTAAGGTCTTAAAAAGATTAATAAGCATTTAGGAATTTCCTTCTCTTCGAGTCATAAATGCCAGTCTTTCAAGAAGTTGAACGTCTTGTTCGTTTTTAACAAGAGCTCCATAAAGAGGTGGAATCGCTTTAGAAGGATCTCTGTTTTTTAATATTTCATCTGGAAGATCGTCTGCCATTAGAAGCTTAAGCCAATCTACTAACTCTGAAGTGGATGGCTTCTTCTTTAAACCAGGCACTTTTCTAACATCAAAAAATATTTCTAATGCTTCTTTAACTAATTTTTCTTTAACCTTTGGATGATGGACTTTAATAATTTTTCTCATAGTGTCTCTGTCAGGAAAAGCAATATAGTGAAAAAAACATCTTCGAAGAAAAGCATCAGGAAGTTCTTTTTCATTATTACTTGTAATAATTACAATAGGTCTTTTTTTTGCTTTTATAGTTTGTTTAGTTTCATAAACATAAAATTCCATCCTATCTATTTCTTGTAATAAATCATTTGGAAACTCAATATCAGCCTTATCTATTTCATCAATCAGAAGGACAACTCTTTCTTCTGCTTCAAAAGCTTCCCATAGTTTTCCTTTTTGTATGTAATTTGAAATCTCTTTTACTCTTTCATCACCTAATTGAGAATCTCGTAATCTAGTTACTGCATCATATTCATAAAGTCCTTGTTGTGCTTTAGTTGTAGACTTAATATTCCATTCAATTAAAGGTACTTTATATGAATCAGCTATTTCTTGGGCCAACATTGTCTTGCCTGTTCCTGGTTCACCTTTTATTAAAAGTGGCTTTTCCAGTTCTACCGCTGCATTTACAGAAAGACTTAAGTCCTCTGTAGAAATATATGATTTAGTTCCTTTAAATTTCATTTTGATCCTCAGTTAAATGATTTGCAGGATATATTAACAAAAGAAAGAGTTTATTTCTTCATTCTTAACTTTGCCATTTGCTTAGATTGACCTACTAATTTTCCATTAGAATCCCAAATTTCTCTATCCTCTTCCATAAATCCTTTTGTGACAAATTCTGTTTTTGCAGACACTTTCAAAGGTCCCGACGAGGGAAATCCTCTAATATGAGACGTTAAAGTTATAGTTGGAACCCAACCAACTGAGCCTAATTTATTAAAAATGGGTGGAGTTGTAGCGTCTAGAAATAAAATCAAAGTAAATAAATCTACCGTCTCTTTTTCTGGCCATGACATATAAAGATTTAAAACTGCATCATTTTCTTTTTTACTGTTTTCCCACCATATAGAATCTTTGCAATATTTTTTTTCTAAGTTTTTTTCTAGTTTTGGATTAAATCCCTCTTTGAACGGTTGAAGTATACAATCATCATATGAATCAAATTTTGGTTCTTTTCGCATAGATAAATCCAATCCATTTGATTTAGAAAAATTTGTAAATGTTCCTGTAAATATTACTTTAACTTTTTTATCTTGGATCAATTCTGCTCTAGCAGTACTCATACTTTTACTTTCATTCACTGGATAAACTTTTACAAAAGACTCTCCAAAATCTAATCGTTCTAAATAATTTGCAGAAATCGATAAAGGATCTTTGTGCGCTAGTGAGTTTGAAATTGCTTTAGCAGCAAAAGCCATTGAATATCCGCCATTAGGTGTGTTTCCAATACTCCACCTATCAGATAAATTTCCTTTCCAAAGATTTTTATCTTCTTCGCTTGATGAAATATCGTCTGCAAAGTTTTCAAATGAGGTTTTCATTAAATGTGTAAGCTAGTTTATATTGTCCATTATGCCATTTAAATTATTTGATATCGGAGCAAATTTAACTCACAAATCGTTTGAAAATGATTTTGAAGAAGTCATAAAAAGATCTTTTTTGAATGGAGTAAGCAATATATGTATCACTGGGTGTGATTTAACAGATAGTCGAAGAGCTTTGAGTCTAGCTAAAAAGTTTCCTAATAATCTTATATCAACTTGTGGTATTCATCCGCATTATGCTGATTCTTTTAGTGAAAAATCTGAAAAAGAAATTCAAGAAATCTGTAATGATTCTTTGGTAAAAGCAATTGGAGAAACTGGGCTTGATTTTAATAGAAATTATTCAGATAAAAAAAATCAGATTAAATCTTTTCTTGCGCATATTAAACTAGCTAATTCACTTAATTTGCCGATGTTTTTGCATCAAAGAGATGCTCATGAAGATTTTATAGATTGTCTTAATAAAGAGACTCCAAGAACAAAGTGTGTAGTTCATTGTTTTACAGGTGAAAAAAAAGAATTATTTAACTACTTGGATAGAGACTTTTATATTGGGCTAACTGGATGGATATGTGATCCAAAAAGAGGGTCTCATTTAGAAGAATTAATTCCTTTAATTCCTTTGAATAGACTCCTTATTGAAACAGATAGCCCTTATCTTTTACCAAAAAATCTTAAAGTTAAAGGCAAAAGAAATGAACCAGCCTTCTTAAATGAGATTTTAAAAAAAGTTATGAGTGAAAGAAAAGAGTCAGAAAAAAAAATTACAGAAATGCTTTCAAAAAATAGTTTGTCTTTTTTTAACCTTCAGCAATAATTTTTGACTTTAAAAGTTCTTCAATTAAGTTTTCTTTTCCAATACTTTTTATAATTTCCCTTGTATGTTTGCCTTTTTCAACCGGTGAATGTTGAATTTTTCCAGGGGTATTAGAGAATCTAGGCGCAGGAGCAGGTTGAATAACACCATCAATATCAATGAAAGTTTCTCTTTCTTTGTTATGTTTATAGTTTATTGATTCTTCTAAAGAAAGGACAGGTGCAAAACAAATATCTCCCCCTTCCATAACCTTGCACCATTCATCGCGTGTTCTTTCCATGAACTTTTTTTCCATTATTTTCTTAAGTTCACTCCATCTAGATCTATCCATTTGATCTTTAAATTTTTCTCGATCAAGTTCTAATCTTTTTACCAACTCTTCATAAAATTGTGGCTCTATTGAACCAACAGATACATATTTTCCATCTTTACATTCATAACAACCATAAAAATGAGCAGCTCCATCAAGTAGATTTGACTCCCTGTGATCTGTCCATATTCCTGCCGAATAAAATCCATACATCATAGACATTAGCAGCGCAGAGCCGTCGGTCATTGCTGAATCAATTACTTGACCTTTCCCAGATTTAGCAACTTCTACCAATGCAGCGCAGATTCCCATTGCCAAGAGCATTCCTCCCCCGCCAAAATCTCCAACTAAATTTAAAGGAGGGGTTGGGGGGCTATTTTTAATTCCTATTGAAGAAAGCGCTCCAGTTAAAGCAATATAATTTATATCGTGTCCAGGGTCAGATGCATGAAGACCAAATTGGCCCCACCCAGTCATTCTTCCGTAAATTAGCTTTGGATTAACTTTAAAAAAATCAGAAGGTCCCATTTCTAGTTTTTCCATTTTTCCAGGTCTTAGTCCTTCAATGACAACATCAGCGTCTTTCACGATATCCTTGATGAGATTTATTGACTCTTTCTTTTTTAGATCAATTGCTATAGATTTTTTTCCTCTACTTGCAATATCAGTTTTAGATTTTTGTCCGGCAGATTCTAATCTATCGATAACGATAACCTCAGCACCTAAATCTGCTAAAACCATTCCACAGAAAGGTCCAGGTCCCAAAGCAGAAAATTCTATAATTTTTATTCCTTTTAGAGGGCCCATATCAATTCATAGCTCTTAATTTTGTAAGTAGGACCGGTAATAAAAAAAGAGATCCTACAATAGCCATTATCATAGACAAAGAAGTGAAGATTCCAAAGAATATTGTTGGGCTAAAGTTTGAAGTTGCTAGCACCAAAAATCCTAAAATAATTGTAATTGAAGTATAAAAAAGAGCACGACCTATGGTTGAGTGTGTTTTTTTTGTGCTCAAAACATAATCTTTACTTTTTAGGAATTCTTTTTTAAATCTAAAAATATAATGGATCGTATTATCCACACCCATTCCAATACTTACTGCTGCTACTGTTACTGTCATTACATCTAAAGGAATGCCTGTTAAGCCTATGGTTCCGATCACTGCCCCAGCAGCTAAGAAATTTGGCAGCATACCGATGCAGGCTAATTTTATTGATTTAAAAAGAAACAGAAACATTATGAAAATTGATATAAAAACGATACCAATACTGCCAATAAGTGAGCCGAATAAACTTTGTAATAAATTATTGTAAATAACTGAAATACCTGTCAATTTGTATTTATCGCTAGATATATTAAATTTTGTCTCTAAATCATTTTTAACTGAATCGATTAAATCTTTTCTATTGAGTCCCTCATAAGACTCAATAACTCTTGCTGAGAGCCGAACTTGATTATCCCCGTTTGTGATGTAAGCAGATAACAGTTGAGATTCAATATCTTCAGGAAGTAGTTTTCTCAGCAATGCTAGCTCAAGATCGGTTAATCTGTCACCATTATTTGCAATTTCAGCTAATTTAATTCCACTTGATACGGAAAGAACTTTTCCTATTTCTGGTCTATTTTCCAAATAATCATGAATAGTTTCCAAGTAAGCCAGATTATCAGAATTAAACCAATAACCTTGTTCATCAATTTCATCATTTAAGAATTCACCAAAATCATCATCAAATTCATCGTCGAATCCATCTGAAGAATCTTCTTTTAACAGTTCAGGTGCATCAATGATAACGTCAAGTGTGGCAGTACCACCAAGTTTTTGATCAATCAAGGACAAACCTTTATAAATTTCTGTGGTTGGTTTGAAATAATCAATAAACTTATTTTCTACAGTTAATTTAGAAATTCCAAAAATTGAAATAACGAAAATCATGCAAGATAAAAAAATTATAGAAATTGGATTTTTTTCAACAAAACTATGTATGTAGAGAGTTATTCCCTTTGACTTGTCAATACCTAAATTTAAAGATTTTCTTTTTATCAAAGGCATAAACGAACCGAATAAAATAAATGCAAAAATAAAAGTAATAAAAATTCCTAAGACCATTATTAATCCAAAATCAATTATTGGCTTAATATCGCTTATAACCAAAGACGCGAAGGCAGCTACTGTAGTCAGGGCAGTGTAAAGACAAGGTAAAAACATTTGACTTAAAGTTGTATTAATTATGTTTTTTTGATCACTTTCTTTATCTAAAATTCCTAATTCCTGATATCTAACTATTAAGTGAACCATTAACGAAATACTGATTATCATAAGAATTGATATGAAGTTTGCAGAGACGACTGTAACTTTCCAACCAAACCATCCTACTAATCCCATACAGATGGCTGAAGTAACTAATGCTGTGAAAAGTGGCATGAATACCCATATTAAATTTCTAAATATAAAAGATAGAACAAATGTAAAAATTAAAAGAACTGAAACTCCGAAGACGGTCAAATCTTGAGAAATAAATCTTATGGTATCAACAGTAATCATTGCGCCGCCTCCTAAGAAAAATTCACCAAAATTTTGATAAGTGTCAAGAAGATTTCTCATAGAAGACACCAATTTTTCATCTTCTATCGAAACCATATTTTTTTCTTGCTCAATAAGTTCATTGATATCTGTAAGTCTCTGCTCTTTATCTGGGGTTGTTAGGTCGTAAATTGCATATCTTTGATTTATTAAATTTTCATAATTTATGTTTCTTTTTAAAGTAACCTGGAAAGCAGTCGTATTGAGATCTTCGCTTATTAAAAGGTTTTGATAAACATCATTTGAAGAAAACACTCTCTTTGCTAGTTCTAAGTTAGGACTTTCGGAATTTAGTGTCTCAACATTTTCTGCAACATCACTAAGAGATATGTTTGGATTATTTTCTAATAATGGAACATCTAGTATAGATAAAACACTCTCAACTCTATTGAAGGATGCAATCTCATTAATAATTTTTTTTATAAGTAAGATCGAAGACTCGGATAAAAGCTCATCTTTCGGAGTAAAAGTAACAATTAAAAAATCATTTGAACCATACTTTTCTGAATTTTCTCTAAAAAGTTTTAAATCGGGATCATTTTCTAAAAGAAGAGTGTCTGAAGAAGCATCTAGTTTAAAATTTGAAATGCCTGTTCCTAGAAGAATGGTCAAAAAAAATAATAAAAGTAAATTTTTTTTTGGATTGGAAGAGATTAAGCTTATCAAGGACATAATTTACTTTTTTAATAAGTTCTGCTTATGTCGATCAGCAAACCTTTCTCTATCTTCATCTGTTTTTTCATTTAAACAATTATGGCAAGAAATACCTTCTGTGTATTCTGGCCTAGACAAATCATCTTTGGACAAGGGCCTTCTGCAAGCAAAACATTGAAAGAAGCCACCAGGATTTAGATTTTTATCTACTGTTACCCTATCATCAAAAACAAAACATTCTCCTTCAAAATTATCTTTATTTTTATTGTTTTTGAAATAATTCAATATACCGCCTTCAAGTTGATATACATCCTCAATTCCTTTCTCTTTAAAAAGAGCAGAAGCTTTTTCACATCTAATTCCACCTGTGCAGAAAATTCCTAATTTCTTATTTTTAAAATTTTTTTTTGACTTTTCTATGAAATTGTTGAATTCTTTAAATGTGTTTGTTTCTGGTGAAATGGAGTTTATAAAAGTCCCAACTTCTACTTCATAATTATTTCTTACATCTATAACTAAAACAGATTCATCTTCAATAAAATCATTCCAATTTTCTGGGTCTATATAATTTTTTAAATCTTTTTTAATTAAAATATTAGTTCCAGAAGGAACTATCTCTTCTCTAACTTTAACTTTTAGTCTTTTAAAAGGTTTTTTCTTTGAAAAAGATTCACGAAATCTAATTGATCCAAATTGATTTTCTAATAGAGAAATCATCATATTAAGATTATTTTTTGATTTTGATGAAATGGTAGAGTTTATTCCTTCTTGGGTAAGAATTATTGTGCCAATGATTTTTAAATTATTGGCTTGCTTTCTTATTATTTGTCTTAGAAAAGAAGGATTTTTTATTTTTATACAGCTATAAAATGTATATGTATAAAATCCTTGGGATCTTTTTTTATCAATCATTTCCTCCGCCAAGACATTTGGGAGAATCTAAATTTTCTCCAGTTTTTTCTTTCCATTCTTCTGGAGTGAAAGGATGTATGGCTACTGCATGAATCTTCTTCATTTCTTCATTTAAAATTGAATAAATTAATTGATGTCTTTTTACCGCCCTAAAATCAATAAATTTTTCTGAAACAATAATTATTTTAAAATGTGATTCTGCTCCATCAGGCACATTATGATTTGGTGACTCATTAACAACTTCTAGAAACCAGGGATTTAAGTCATCATTTAACTTATTTTCAATTTCATCTTTAATCATTAGAGTAATTTAATTCTCCTAAATTTTCTTCGTGAGTCGATCTTGTCATTCTTACTTTAGAAAAAACAAAAATTGCTGATATCCAAAGAACAGCAGAGATTGCTATAGCTAGCAAACCGACGTTATTTAAAATGCTGGATTCTACTTCTCCCGCAACTGCGCCTTTTGGCCAATATGAGTAAGAAAGAATAAGACCAGCAAAAAAAGCACCAGCACCACTCATACATTTAGCTGCAAAAGACCTTGCAGCAAGTAAAGTCCCCTCCATTCTTCTTCCAGTTTTCTTTTCAACTTCTTCAACAGTATCAAAAACCATAGAAGCAAGAGTTGTATAGGAAATTATTTGAGCACTAACTGCAATCCAATGAAAAATTAAAACCAAGGGTAAAATTAAGTTTGAATCATTACTTGGAATAAGATCTAAAATCCTCAAAAGAATAATCAGATTCTCAGCAACGAAAGCAAACATAAATAAATACAGGATAGTTGTTCTCTTTCCAAATTTTGCTGCTAGATATGGTGAGACTTTCAATCCCACTAAGGGTGTTAAAAATAGTGTTAAGCCAATAGTAAGAATATTTAAAGGAGTAAATTCCCAAAAATAACTATAAAAAAATAAAGTTAAATTTGTTGCTATTCCTGATGCAATACTAGTAATAATCATAGCTAAAAATAAAACTAAATAATCTCTACTAATTGTGATTGTTTCCCAAAGTTCGTTTAAAGTTCGTTTTAAAGAAATTTTCCTTATTTCAGGGGAATGTAAATCCTTAATGTGTTTGTGTGTGCCTAAAGCTGTGACCATAATTGCTATAAACATAACAACACTACAAACCAATCCATAAATTTTCCATGTTTCGGGTAAATATCTTGCATCTGTTGTTCCTGTATAGCTGCTATAAACTACGAATATCCATAGTGAGTTCCAAACTAAAAGTCCTCCCCACCAACCAAACCAATATCTAAAAGAAAGTAAAGAACTTCTTTCTACATAATCTTTAGATAGTTCAGGGCCCAAAGCTGTACTAGGTATTTCATAGAAAGTAATTGCTGTTCTAATAAAAACACCTACGCCCAATAAGTAGAAAAAAAGTTGCATTTGAGTCAATGTTTCGGGTGGATCCCATAGAAGAAAAAAAGACAAACTGACTGGGACCGCTGAAAAATACATATATGGGTGTCTTCTTCCCCAAGAAGATCTGTGTCTATCTGAAAAATATCCAACTAGGGGATCCGAGAAAGCATCAAAAACTAGCATTAGTAAAATCGCTAACCCAGCTAAATCTGGAGCTAGGCCAAATATTTGTACGTAAACAAATAACAAAAAATACGCAAAAGCATTATCTTTAATTCCATAAGACATCGATCCAAATCCGTATAAAAATTTGGTTAGAAATGGTAATTTTTTTGTAGTCATTTGTTACTAAATTTTGTTTATATATATCGGAGAAGACCAAGCTCTTTCTTCAGATAACATTGTACAATTATCATCTCTATCAGTCTGATACCCACCGTGACAAATATTAACTTTTTTACAATTTCCGTTTTCGTCATAATCACATCTTAGATTACCGCCGTTAATTCTCAAAGAGGGCTCTTCAATCGCTCTAACATAATAAAGGCTATCTCTTCCGTTTTTGGAATAATCTGGATCTGAAAATCTAAATCTACATTCTCCTTGAGAATTAGACTTGCATTTATGAACTTTCCAAACGTCTTTTATTAAATTTTCTACTGGCTCATCGTTATAATTTTGAGGAGTAATTTTTATCACTTCTACTCTTGTTATTTCTCTTCTTTCGTCAGATGGGTTGAAACATTCGTTTTTGCAAAGTTTCATGATTTTTTCGTTTTCGGCTTTTGACAAACCTAAATCGGGACATCCGGGTTTTTGTTTAAAAGAACCAACTGCTTTAACTTCAAAAACTGGATTTTCAGTCATTTTTATTTTTGATCCCATGGGCTTTCTACCATTTTTTGAATTTATAACGTCAAACCATAATAGTATTCTTGGGCCACTTGTTGCATAAGTTTCTTTATTTTTAAAGCCTTCCCAAATACCTTCTCTATCTCTTTTCGATACATGTACTGCTGCTAATCCTCCAGTAGTAAAAAAGGAAGATTGTCTTTCAGCTTCAAACATAGTTAATTCGGAGGCAGTATTAATTTCACTTGGAATAACTTCCCATGGCATATCTGTTTTTTCTTCTTTGGGATAAATATTGCTATAAAAAAATTCATTTGATGGGCCGTTTGCTTCAGTTGTAACAAGTCTATCAATAGCCTTATAACCTGTTCCAGGTCTAGCTCTATGATTATCACTTGATGCAATAAAACCAAAATCAAAAGAATTAATTTTATCTCCTTCAAATTTTCTTAATGCTAATGCATATTGTACGGAAGCATTCGGTCTCATATTAAAAGCGGGCACAAAACAATCTTTACATTGGCCAGAATCAAGCCAATCTGCTGGCTCAGCTCCCATTACCGACCAATGGCCATATTGGCCACCATCTATGTAAGTCTGTCTTGCTAATTCTGCCCTAGCTAAACAAATTTCTTCACTGGATCCATTATTTAAACATCTCTCTTGAATTATCTCTCCTGCCCTCCAACATGAAGGTAAATAATCTTTTGTTGGCCGAGGGCAAGTTTTTAATCCGTTTTGAGAAATAGTCCCTGTCCAATTTCTAAACTCTTCAGAATTCCCATGTCCTGAAAAAACCTCTATTGAAATTTGCATCGAAGGATCATGCATGTCGTTTAGTAGTTGTTTATCCCAGCTTGATTCTGTGGGGGTGTAATAACCCCAAGTATTTCCATGTGGAATTACTATTGAGTCAGAATCAACGGTTTTTAAAATTGAAAATAAATCTTTAGGAGTAAAGACAGATTTATAACAGTCTGAATAATTCATATCATTAGGATCGCAATCTGGATTAGCTACTACTTCTTCATAAAAAGCTATGAAATCCGCGTATCTATTTCTATTTGAAAAATCGACTACAGAAGCGGAAAGCATATTTATCTTTGCGCTGACTAGTCCTTCACGATCTCTAAATCCCGCCGAGGTATATCCTGCAGCTCCAAAGGGAACTTTTGGAAGCAATTCTTCATCTGTTTCCAAAAAAAGTACATTCTTATGACCGTAATGGTCATCTTTATTTTCAGGATTTATCTGGGTCCATTCATAACCAACAAAACTTATTAAATCTTTGGCTCTATCGCCCTTGTTGACGGCTTCACAGTTTTGGACTGCTTTAATAGTTTCAGCCCACTTTCTCGGGGTGCTTGCTTCAGCATGATCAGTATTTACCCAAAAATCTATAGCGGAACAAAATCTTGCATAATCGCAAGCTTCAGCCATTAAATGAGGTCCCTCTCCATTAAAGTTTTTAAGACTCCATAAAAATGCATCTGTTGAATAGGTAGAATGAACATGAGTATCGCCAAATACAATCTGTTTTTCTGTATTAGTGTGTTTTAACTGAGACTGAATTTTTGATTGAAGAAGATAACTTGGATAAGGTTTATTTAAATTTTTTCCAGCTGTTTCTAGGGATCCAAAAAAATTATAAAAAAAAGCAAAATAGTATGCAGAAATTAAAATTAAGACCGTTAAAAGAAAGCTTACTAACCAAAAAATAGATTTTAAAAATATCTTCATTTTCTTCTTCTTACCTCTTCTTCTGATTCTTCAATAAATTTACTTAATAAATCATCATTTTTAATCTTGTTTTTATCTTGTCTAAAATTGAAACCAGATTCAGCAACCCATGCAACACTATTTTTTTCTTGTAGTAATCTTACATTGGTTTTTTTAAAAAATGGTATCAAAATCATTCCTGTTATAAATCCTCCAATGTGAGCTAAATAAGCTGTTCCACCAGATGAATCAAGCGAACCTGGAAGACTGAAGAATTGACCTAAAATCCATATACCTAAAACTATAAATGCTGGCACTCTAATCATTTGAATAAAAATAATAATGAAAATTAAACACCTAACATTTGCTCTAGGAAATAATAATAAATAAGCTCCTAATACTCCGGCAATAGCTCCACTTGCGCCCACCATCGGTATGTTTGAGGTAGGATCAAAAATTCCCTGGAGAAGAGCTCCTGAGATTCCACAAAGGATGTAAAAAATAATAAATCTCAATTTGCCCATAGAGTCTTCAACGTTATCGCCAAATATCCAGAGGTAAAGTAAATTTCCAATAATATGAGCGAAACCCCCATGAACAAACATAGACGTTATCACTGGAAAAAATGCTTCTAATAATGAGGTTGAATTAAAAAAATTTGAGGGTATAAATCCAAAATTATAATAAATGGAAGGATTCATTTCTGAAAGTATCTGTAAAAAAAAGACAAACAAGCAAAGGCCAATTAAAGAGTAAGTAATAACTGGAGAAGTATTGCTAGGGTTATCATCAGAAATTGGAAAAAACATTATTTTTCTTCGTATCCCAATGAACCAATAGCTTTATGGTGTGAATCTCTAGAAATGTTGTAGAGGAATAGGAATGATGTTCCAATTAGAGTTAAAAAGGGCCCAACTGTTATTTGGAAAAGTACTAATTCATTGATGGGAGGTTTTGATTCAGCATTAGCTGCAATATTTGGATCGAAATTTAAGTATTGCAAAACAAGCCCTAATATAAAAATTCCTAAGCCAGAGAGAATTTTTTGTATCAAACCAGGTCCAGTCATAAAAATTCCTTCGTCTCTTCTACCAGTATTTATTTGACTATTCTCAACAATATCGTAAATCATAGAAATAACTAATGTAAAACCCATGGCTCTAAGTAAATCTTCAATTCCTGTGTGAAGAATCAATATCCACCAAATTAAATCTGTATTGTTTTCAGGAAAAAGAGTAATTGAAGTATAAGGATCTAATAACCTGAGCGCTAAAGGAATAGGAGAAGTAAGAATTGTTACAACAAAAACTGTTATACATACGTTCCTTTTTTCTTGTCCATTTGCAATGGAAGCAGCCAAGATAGCTCCTAATATTGCACCTATCCCTGAAACAATCGGAAAAAGAGCCAAAACTTCTGGTGTCCATTCCCAAAAGAATTTGTTTATATAGACTCCGACACCTGTACTTATGCCAATTTGTAATCCCAAAAAACTCCCAGAAATTAACATTGCCAACCAGGATTTATTTGAAAAGCATTCAAGCAGTTCTTGAAAAAGCTTATTGAATGAAAAATTTTTAATAGATTCTGGCTTGTGTAATTCTGGAATATATTTATGAGTGCTTAAGCAAGAGATAAGACCAAAAAAAATAATCATTATTGCTGATGAAAGCCCTAAATACGTATAAGAAACTGGATTCAAAAAAGCCATATCTTTTTGAAATTCCTCTGTTTCTACAAGAAAAAATTCATACATTAAATAACTAAGAATTATTGCTCCCATGACTCCCATTACATATGACCAACCTGTAACAAATGTTCTCCTGTCATACCCTTTTGTTAATTCTGGTCCTAATGCCGCTCTTGGTGTTTCATAAAAAGTTAAAGAAACTCTTATTAAAATTACTAAAAGTAATAATTTCCAAAAAAGAAAATTTTGTTCTGTTGATGAAGGAATAGAGAATAAAAAATAAAATCCCAATGCCAGAGGAATGATGCTCAAATAAACAAAAGGATGTCTTCTTCCCCACTTTGATTTAAATCTATCTGACCAAGCGCCAACTAAAGGGTCAGAAACAGCATCGAAAACTAAGGATATACCTAATGCTGTAGATGCGAGAACAGCGCTGAGACCCAAAACTTGATTGTAATAAAATAAAATCCACCCACCAAAAATTACAGAATTTATTCCTACTGTTCCTGAACCAAAGGCATACAGTATTAAGTTTAAATTGCTTACACCTTTTTCAATTGAATCTTTCATTAAGCTAATATAAATTAAATATTCTATGGGGGAGCTGACATGTCTAGTTTAAAGGATAAAGTTGCAATAATCACGGGTGCTGGAAGAGGTATAGGAAAAGAAACTGCTCTTTTTTTGGCTAAAGAAGGTGCAAAAGTTTTAGTAAATGATCTAGGTGCAAATCCAGATGGTAGCGGTGAAGATAAAATAGCTGATGAAGTTGTTGAAGAAATAACCTCTCTAGGGGGAGAAGCTTTAGCTAATTATGAAAGTGTAGATTCTTACGAAGGAGGTAAGAATATCTTTGACTCAGCTTTAAACGAATTTGGTGCTGTAGATATTCTTGTTAATAATGCCGGAATTTTAAGAGATAAAACATTATTTAACATGGATGAATCTGATTGGGACGCAATAATGGCTGTTCATTTAAAGGGCCACTTTAATTGCACGCAACCTTTTGTACGCTATATAAGAGAAACAAATAGACTGAACTGTAAAATTATAAATATGTCATCAGTATCAGGATTAATAGGAAATTTTGGTCAAACTAATTATGGAGCGGCCAAAGCAGGTATTGCTGGATTTTCAAGATCACTTTCGATGGAAATGGCTAAATATAAATGTTCTGTTAATACAATTTCTCCTGGAGCCGCAACTAGACTGACTATAGATTTAATGAAAGCAGCAGGCAGAGAAGTTGATGAAAATGATTGGAAACAAGGCCCTCAACAAATTGCCCCAGTTATAGCTTGGCTTAGTTCTGAAGAAGCTAATGAGATAACCAATCAAATTTTTCATATATCCCAAGGAAATGTTGGAATTATGCAGCAACCAGCAGTGATTAAGTCTATTAAGAGTGATGATATTTGGGATTTAGACAAACTCAATTTGGTTATGCCAGATCTAGTAGCTGCAAAAAAAATGCATGACGAACAAGTAGAGAAAAAGGGAGAACCTAGTTAGACTTCTGATTTGTAGATAGATTTTTTTGTCTGTGACAAAACATTCTTTAACATTGGCATGAAAGTTTCAATCGGCAAGGTATCATAATCAGGATCGAAAGAATTTTGATCGTACCGAGCACAAAACTCTACACAATCTTTCCAATGTTCACTATCCTTATATTTGTCTCTCATATGCCTATCAAGTCCTAGAAAGTGGAAGAAATAGTATCCTTGAAAAATTCCATGATGTTTTAATATCCAGAAGTTTTTTTCAGAAATATAAGGTTCTAATAAAGTAGCAGCAAAGTCTGCATGATTAGCTGGAGCTAAGATATCTCCAATATCATGTAGAAGAGCACAAACAACATATTCTTCATCTCGGCCATCTCTGAGAGCTCTTGTGGCAGTTTGAAGACAATGGGTATATCTATCAACCGCAAATCCACCATGATCACCTTTAAGCATGTCTAAGTGCTGAATGATTCTTTCTGGAAGATTTACCGCATGTTCCATTGCAGCTTCGGCTATAGGAATATAATCTTCAGCAGTTCCTTTGGTCATTTCTCTAAATTTTGCTACTTTTGACATTAGTATATTTTATTACATTTTTTTTAAAAAATAACCAAAAAAATACCCCCCGGCAAAACCTGCTACAACATGCAGAAAAGTCCCTACTGAAGTTCTGTTCCCTGCGATTATTTGTGTCTCAAATAAAAGAGCTACAGTTAAAATTAAAATTAAAGCTATGCAAGTAGATCCGGCGATAGCATACGAAAATGGTTCTGAAATTAATTTGACATCAAAATATTTTCGGATAGCAAAAGTAATAAGAAATGCGATGAAAAAACCTACCAAAAATAACAAAAAGAGTGTTACTCCTAAATTAAACCAATCGTGAATAAGGCTTGCAATAAATAAATTTAGGGTCGTAGGCATATCTATACTACTTAACCAAAGTGTATAACTTGCGGTAGTTATAGGTACACTTAAAAAAGAGGTAATTATTGCAGCAAATAGCAACAAGGAAGTAACTCTTAAAAGTCTCATATTATATTCTTTTTACTTTTATTAGCTGACCATCTTTTCTGTCAGTTATTATCATTAGTTCCCCATTGGATAAAGTAATAATATTTCTTATCCTTTTACCGATTTCTTTGAATAAAATTTCTTCACTTATTACTTCTTTATTTTCATTTAACTCTAATAGCCTCACATCTTGATAAACTAGATTAGATATAAAAATTTTATCTTTCCACTCTGGAAAAAGATCTTTTTCATAAATTGTCATACCAGATGGTGCAATTGAAGGTGTCCAATAATAAATAGGTTGTTCCATTCCTTCTTTTTCTTTGAAAGGCGAAATTAAAGCGCCCGAATAATCGATACCATGGGTAATTGCAGGCCATCCATAATTAAGACCGGGTTTGAGAATATTTAACTCATCTCCTCCTCTTGGACCATGTTCATTTTCGTAAACTAGACCATCTTTATCTTGGAAAATACCTTGAGGATTTCTAATTCCGTAACTCCAGATTTCAGGGAGTGCACCTGGCACATTTACGAATGGATTATCCTCAGGAATAGATCCATCATCATTGATTCTTAGAACTTTTCCAAAGTGATTATCTAAAAACTGTGCAGATTCCCTAAAATCAAATCCATCACCGCTAGTTATCATCAAAGTCCCGTCATCTAGAAAAAAAAGTTTTGCTCCAAAGTGTGCAGGAGCGTTCCTTTCAGCTTTTGCTTGAAAGATATTTTCGATTGAGGTTAATTCAAAATTTTCAATTTTAGCTCTATCTACAAATAAAGTATTTAGTTTCTTTTTTTCATCTATATATGCTGAATATGAAAAATAAATCCAACCATTTTCTTTATATTCCGGATGTAAGGTAATATCAGAAAGGCCCCCTTGCCCTCTGAACAAAACTTTTGGCACATTTGAAATTTCAGTTATCTTAGAACCATTCTTTGAAATTAATTTTAAGTTTCCAGGCAGTTCTGTTAAAAGAAATTCTCCACTAGAAAGCTCGACCAAACTCCAAGGATGATCTAATCCGTCTACAAGAACTTCTAAATCATAATTTTTCTCACTAAAAATATTTAATGACAGAGTTAAAATTGAGATAAAAAATATTTTTAAAAAATTCATTTGAACATTTTAATTTAAAATTTATAAAACATATAAATTTTTTAATTTAATAAGAAGATAAAAGTGCTTTAATTTGAAGTTTATTATTCAAATTTACACCCTTAGCAAGCCCATCAATTAAAGTATTAAGTTCGTTTGACAATTCAAATAGATCAATAAGGCTCTTGGAGTTCGCAAGATAAGAAACACTTTCTGCAAATAAGGGACTTTTTAAATCGCTTTGGTTTATTTTTAAAAAAATTGAGTTTCGAATTATTTTTGAGAGCCAGTTTAACTTTTTTAATAAGTTTGAGTCGTCCCACTTAGCTGCTATTTTTTCTATTTTTTTTGATGAATTGCATTTTGCTAAGTCTGATGAAAAGTCATCAATTTCTTGTCTTACTTGTTCAATTAAGTTAGAACTAAGATCAATAATATTTACATCTTCTAAAAAATTTAGTTCTTGATGATTTATTTCGACGTTTATAGATTTTAACCAATCTAATATTTCTTTCTTTTTTGGAAAAGAAAGTGAAAGATGGTTAAGTCTGCTCAAAAGTGTTGGTTTTAGGAGATAAGGCTTAGACGAAGTCAAAAAAATATATGTATTATTTGAAGGCTCTTCTAAGGTTTTTAATAAAAGGTTTTGGGATTCTGTATTCATACTTTCAGCAGAACTAATATGAATTATTTTTGATTTGCTCATTAATGGCGTCTCATGTGAAAAATTAAGTATACCTTCAGCGCCATTATCTTTTTTTGTTCCTCTCAATTGAGAGATTTTAATAACCTTGTTTTCGCCTTCTAATTGGATTGTTTTAAAATCAGGATGTATTCCTGAATTAAAAGAATTACAAGATATGCATTTTCCACAATAATCAAAGAGATTTGTTGAATTTAGGCATAGAAGAGATTTTGATAATTCATAAGAAAAATAATATTTTCCAATACCTGATTTACCAGAAAATAATTGAGCGTGTGCTAATTTATTAGCATCAAGATAATGCAAATATTTTTTTAGCCAAGGGTATTTAATATTACTCACTAATTCTGCTCTCTATTAAATTGATAGCCATTTCAAATAATTCATCTTCTGAAATTAAAGAATCAAATAAAACTATTCTTTCATTATTATCTTTTGCTAGGTCTAAATAGGCTCTTCGAATATTTTCATGGAAATTCAAGTCTTCTTTCTCAAATCGATCTAGCTCATTTCGTTTCCTAGCTCTTTGTAATCCTACTTTTACCGGCACATCCAATAAAATTGTTAAGTCTGGAACTGGAAAGTTAAATGCGTTAATTAATTCTTTGATAGTTTTTTTTCCTAGATTTCTACCACTTCCTTGATAAGCAAGTGTTGAATCTATGTATCGGTCACAAAATATAACTTTATTTTTTAAAAGATTTGGTAATATTTTTTTTTGGACATGTTCTGCCCTATCAGCCAAGAGTAATAATAATTCTGATTCGGGACTAATAGAAGACTTGGGATTCAATAAGATTTTTCTTATTTCTTTTCCTAAATCGGTTCCACCAGGCTCTTTGGAAAAAAAGGTTTCAATCTTGCTTTTTTTAAAGTATTTTTTCAATCTAGCTATTAAAGATGACTTACCTGAGCCTTCAATGCCTTCAATAGTAATGAACATTATTAATTAAGTTGATATTTTTTTATTGCTTTTTTGTGTTCAGAATAGCTTTTCGAAAATTGGTGAGCACATTTGCCTTTGCTTACAAAATAAAGGTATTCACTTTCTATTGGATTAGCTGCTGCAATGAGAGACGATTTAGATGGCGTTGATATTGGTTTAGGTGGTAATCCATAATTAGTATAACTATTGAAAGGTGTATTTTTTTTTAGATCATTTTTAGTTAAATTACCGTTAAAATTATCTATGCCGTAAATAACTGTAGAGTCTATTTGTAATTTCATTCCTCTTTGAAGTCTATTATAAATTATTCCTGATATTAAGTTTCTCTCATTAGGGCACGATTCTTTTTCTAAAATAGATGCAATTATAATTAGATCGTAAATATCTTTGATAGTATTATTTTCTTTAATTTTTTCAAACTGCTCTGTTGCAATTAACAATTGAGCATTAAAGGCTTCGTTCAACAATTCATTTATATTCTCTCCTGCTTCAAAATAATAAGTATTTGGATGGAACATTCCTTCGAGTTCACATTCATCTAGGCCTTTATAGTCACAAAAAGACTTTTTTTCTTTATCTGATAAAAATTGCGTTACAACAGATCCTTCGGGTATATAAAAAGTTCTATAAAAAACTTTTCCTTTTGCTAAATCAAAAGAAAATGAAAACAGATCGGATTTTTTATCTATTAAATATTCGCCTTCTCTAAGAGATTTATCTGTACTTGAAATATAGAAAAATAGGTCGACAATAAATGGGAAAGTAATCTTTAAATCTTCTAACCTTTCCTTCATTTTATTAAGTGATTGTCCTTCTTTTATTAAAAAAATATGGTCTTGAGAGCTATTAAAATTTTTGGTTATTAAAAAAAGGAAAGCAGAAAGAAAGTAAATAATAAAAAAAAGAATTAATGAGCGCACTTATGAATATTCACTAAAAATAAGCGATACATTCGTACCGCCAAAGCCAAAAGTATTATTCATTACTGATTTTATATTTCTTTCTTCGGATTGATTGGCAACTAAATTCAAATTCGCTTCATTGTCTGGATTGATCAAATTTATTGTTGGAGGAACAACATTGTTATTGATAGAGCATATGCTAAATATAGATTCTAATGCTCCAGCGGCTCCTAATAAATGACCAGTCATCGATTTAGTAGAGCTAACTGAAATCGATTCAGCACTATTTTTAAACACTTCTTTTATTGCCATTGATTCCACAACATCACCAAGTGGCGTAGATGTACCATGAGCATTGATGTGTTCGATTTCTGAAATATCAAGATTGCTATCCTCTAAAGCATTTTTCATCGCAAGTTTGGCTCCAACTCCATCTTCAGCAGGCGCAGTAATATGGAAAGCGTCATCACTTTGACCAAACCCAGTAACTTCAGCATATATTTTTGCTGATCTTTTCTTGGCGGCTTCTAGTTCTTCCAAAATTAAAACACCAGCTCCTTCTCCAAGAACAAATCCGTCTCTTTCTTTATCCCAGGGACGACTGGCCTCTTCAGGTGAATCATTCCTAGTTGATAAAGCTTTAGCGGCATTAAATCCGGCCATTCCGAGAGGCGATATAGCTGCTTCAGCTCCACCAGTAACCATAACGTCTGCGTCTCCATATGAAATAGTCCTAGCAGCATAGCCAATGCTATGTCCTGCAGAAGAGCAAGCAGATACCATTGAAAGATTTGGTCCTTTAAAACCGTATTTGATGGCAATATTTCCAGAAGCCATGTTAATAATTGAACCTGGCACAAAGAATGGGGAAATTCTTCTTGGTCCCTTTTCTTTCAAAATAATAGCATTTTCTTCTATGGTTGAAAGTCCGCCGATACCAGAACTCACCGATACTCCGATACCTTCCAATTGATAAGACTCTAGAAAACCAGAATCATTTATAGCCTCAATTGCAGCAGCTATCCCATATTGAATGAATAAATCAGTTCTTCTAGCCTCTTTCGGATCAATACAATCTAGAGCTTCAAAGTTTTTAACTGTGGCTCCAAATTTAGTTAGGAAATTCTCGGTATCAAATTTTGAAATTAACGTAGCACCACTCTTGCCCTCAGTTGCGCTTTGCCATGACGTTTTTACAGAATTTCCTAAAGGACTAATTAGTCCTAGGCCAGTAACAACTACTCGCCTTTTTCGATCCATTTAGGTATCAAGATGCTGAATCAATATAATCTACTGCGTCTTGAACAGTAGAAATTTTTTCAGCCTCTTCATCAGGGATTTCAATTTCGAATTCTTCTTCAAAAGCCATTACAAGTTCTACTGTGTCTAAAGAATCAGCTCCTAGATCATCAATAAATGATGCGCTGGTGGTTACTTCTTCCTCTCCAACTCCAAGTTGTTCGCAAACAATTCTTTTTACTCTATCTTCAGTGCTGCTCATATGAACCTCTCCATTAAATCTGTGCAATTATATACCAAACTAGAAAAAAATCTTTCTAGAAATTTTTTACATAAATAGGCCACCATTTATGTGTACGGTTTGTCCAGTAATATAATTTGCTTCATCAGAAGCCAAAAACTTTACTAGACTTGCTATTTCTTCGGTTTTTCCTAATCTTTGTAAAGGAATTTCACTTGCGATGGTACCAAGATAGGCTTCATCTAAATCCTTCAACATATCTGTTTCAATAAATCCTGGCGCAACACAATTCACCGTAATGTTTTTACTTCCAACCTCTCTTGCTAGAGTTTTTGACATTGCCTCTATTCCCGCCTTGGCAGCTACGTAATTGGCTTGTCCTTTATTTCCAAGTGCTGCAGCAGCTGACGAAATATTGATAATCCTTCCCCATTTATTTTTCAACATACCTCTTAAAAAATTTTTCATCAATTTAAACTGGCCTGTTAAATGAACATTCAAAACTTCGGCCCAATCTTGTTCAGACATCCTCAACATAAGATTATCTCTCGCGATACCCGCATTATTTACCAAAATATCTGGATTAAGATCTTCTTCTTTCATAATTTTAAAAAAGTTTTCAATTGACTCAGTATCATTTAAATCCAATTCGAAAGCGTGACCAACAATATTATTGTCATTAAACTTTTTTTTAATAATTTCTGCTCCACTTGACGATGTTGCTGTCCCTATAGGAATAAATTCTTCATTTGAAAAGAACTCAAGGATGGAGTTACCTATACCTCTTGAAGAACCTGTAACTAAAACTTTTTTTTGGGACACTTTATTCGGGAGGTGCCTCTGAATCTTTCTCTTTCACTTTAACTTCCATTACTTTTTTACCTTTGTAAAAACCATCTTCAGTCATGTGATGACGCAAGTGTCTCTCTCCAGTCGTCTGATCGGTTGAAAGTGTTGGAGATTTTAGAGCATTGTGAGATCTTCTTGCCCCTCTTCTCGATCTTGATACTTTACTTTTTTGTACAGCCATAATAATTAAAAAGGGATTCTAGGTTAAAAATGCCTTAGATTCACTAATTTTTATTATTTTTTTAAATTCTTTCGGTTCTCTGCAAGATACTTTTAAATTTAAATCTTTAATTTCTAAATGACTAGAATGCAGAAACATCCTCCTAAAGTCGTTTTCTAAGAATTTTTTATCTTTCTCTTTCTGTCCATATTTTAAATCTCCAACAATGGGAAAGTTTTTTGAAGATGTATGAACTCTGATTTGATGTGTTCTACCCGTTATTAAATTACAAGATAACTTTGTAAAAAATTTACTTTTTTCAATAATTTTAAATTCAGTGATTGAATCCTTTCCGTTTTTGGAAACTTTAACCATTTTTTCACCTGAAATTGTTACATTTTTTTTTAGTTTATTTTTAATTAGTTTTAGGTCATGGGGCCATTGCCCATGAATTAGTGCGATATACTTTTTTTTTATTTTTCTTTCTCTTAATAGTAAATTACAATTTCTTAGAAATTTTTGTTTTTTTGATATTAACTGACATCCAGATGTATTTTTGTCCAATCTGTGAACTAATTTGCAATCTCTATATTCCCTTCCAAAATTTCTTATAGCCTCTATCAGACCAATGGATATTCCACTTCCGCCATGGGAAGCAACACCATAGGGTTTATCAATGACGAGGCAATTACTATCTTCATAAATAATATTATTTTGTAAAACTTCAATAAAAGATGATGAAGGGACTTTTTTTGACGCAAATGCTAAATTCAAAGGCGGAATTCTTATCAAGTCATTCTCAATTATCTTATAAGATGCTTTCTTTCTTAAGCTATTTACCCTGACTTCTCCTTTCCTGATTATTGAATATATTTTTGATTTTGGTACGCCTTTAAGAATATTTAGAAGAAAATTGTCCAATCTTTGACCAGAATGATCATCATCAACAATAATTTTTTGTACCTTATCAGATTTTGTATTCATAAAAAAATTTGATTCTATACCTTAAAGACATATAAAATAAGTTTTTCTAAAATAAACCGCAAAATTAGGTAAGACGTAAAAGATTTATTTTAGATATTTTAAATTAATTAGCTTTAAATATAATTTTTTTAGTTTCTAAGTTTGAGGTAGCAAAGGCGTAAAACCTCCGATGGAAACACTGCTTTCAGAGTTCTGCTCTGACAATAATATTTATAGCGTTACGGAGATATCCAATGAAAAGGATGCTAATTAATGCTACTCAGCCAGAAGAACTAAGAATCGCAGTTACCGAAGGTAACACACTTTTTGATCTAGATATTGAAAATATTGCTGAGATTAGAAGAAAAGGCAATATTTATAAAGGAAGAGTAAGCAGAATAGAGCCTAGTTTAGGTGCAGCATTTGTTGATTATGGTGCAGAGAGACATGGTTTTTTACCCTTTAAAGAGATTGCTCCTCAGTTTTTACCCAAAAATAAAAAAAACAATGAACGTATTTCAATAAAAGACTGCCTTACTAAAGATCAAGAGATCATCGTTCAAGTTGAGAAAGATGAAAGAGGTAGCAAAGGAGCAGCGTTAACAACAATTATAAGTTTAGCTGGAAGATTTTTAGTCTTAATGCCAAATAATTCCAGAGCTTCAGGAATTTCAAAAAGGCTCGATCCTTCAGAAAGGGAAAAATTAAAATCAAAAGTAGAAGCTTTAAACGCTCCAAAAGAAATGGGAGTGATTGTTAGAACTGCTGGTGAAGGGAAAGATCCTGATGAACTAAAATGGGATTTACAGTATCTATTAAAAGTGTGGGATGCAATAACGGAAGCTAATGTACTGAAAAAATCTCCTTTTCTAATTTATAAAGAAGATGACATTATCATTAGAACCTTAAGAGATTATTTAAAGGAAGATATTGAGGAAATATGGATAGATACAAAAGAGGCATTTGATCAAGCAGAAGAATTTGTAGAAAGGGTAATGCCTGAACAATTGAGAATGTTGAATAGATATGAAAATACACTTCCCCTCTTCACCAGATATCAAATCGAATCTCAAATAGAAACGGCTTATCAAAGAGAAGTTAAATTAGAATCAGGCGGCTCAATTGTTATAGATGATACTGAAGCTCTTGTTGCCATAGATATTAATTCATCTCAAGCAACGTCTGGTAAAGATATTGAAGAAACTGCAACAAATACAAATCTTGAGGCATGCAGAGAAATTGCCAGACAGTTTAAATTAAGAGATATCGGCGGGTTAGTAGTTATTGACTTTATAGATATGATGAGACTAGAAAATAAGAGAGCTGTAGAAGATGAGATGAGAAAAGCTTTATCTAACGATAGAGCTAGAGTTCAGGTAGGAAGAATTTCTAGATTTGGTTTGCTTGAATTATCAAGACAAAGAATGAGGTCATCTCTTTCTGAAAGATGGACTCAGGATGTAAATACTCTGTCTACCTCGGTATTAAGACTAATAGAAGAAGAAACTAGTAAACAAAATACAAACGAAGTAAGGGCTATTGTATCTCCAGATATGTCTTCTTTGCTTCTTAATGAAAGAAGAATTCGATTAAATGATATTGAAGCCAGATCGAATACTAAAGTTGTTGTGATCTCAGATGCCACAAGACCTGACTCGAGATTTGAAGTGCTTAGAATAAAAGACGGAAAAGTAGTTGATCCTGAAAAGAGCAAGTCATCTTTATCAGCAGCGGAACAATTTGAAAAAAGAACAAAAAAAACATTTAAAAAGGAAGAAGCTGTGGTCAACATAAAACCATCTGTGAGACCTAAAAAAGGAATAATTTCAAAGATTGTAGATATCTTCTCTTCAAAACAACCAAAAAAAATTAAAGTTAAAACACCTCCAAAAAACTTTAAAGGAAAGAATAATAAAAAAAATTATCCAAAAAAAGTAAATAGAAATCAAAATAATAAAAATAGAAATTTTCAAAGTAAACAACCTAAAAAGGATATCAAGTTTAAGACAAAAGAAGTTAAAGAAGCTCAAAAACCAAAAAAATTGAGCAGGCCTATAAAAGATAAAAAAAATTTTAAAGGACCTATAAAAGAGGTAAAGGAAAAAGCTATTAATAGCACTAAAAATATTAACGAAAAAGAATCGATTAGGAATGAGAGAAAAGAAAGCAAAAACCTAACTAATAAAGAAATAGTCAAACCAAGAAAATTAAGCAGGCCAAAGATGGATGATCCTACAAAGTCAGAAGAAAAAAAAGAATCCTTCAAAAATAAAAATCATAAAACGAATGAGAGAGCATCAAATGATCCCAGAAACAAGTCTAGTTAAATTTATTTTTGTATGCTTCTATCAGTTTTCCTGAGATTGATATACTAGATGGTGGGACATTAGGCAAATTATCTATATCGAACCAACCTGCTTCATCTATCTCTACTTTATCAGGAACAATTTCTCCTGATTTATACTCTGCAAAATATCCGAGCATTAGTTGACTTGGAAACGGCCAAGTCTGACTTCCAAAATAACTAATATTACCGACCTCAACTCCGACCTCTTCAATTACTTCTCTTTTAAGAGCCTCTTCTACTGATTCTCCCGGCTCAATAAAGCCAGCAAGCGTACTGTAAAAGTTATCTGGAAAATTCACATTATGTGCTAATAAAACTTTATTTCCCTTATGAATCAAAGTTATTACGCAAGGAGTTATTCGAGGATATAAAGGATCGACATCGCAATTATTACAAACCATTGCTCTTTCTTTCCTTTCTTCTTCTAGAGGAGAGCCGCATTTTCCACAATATTTATTTGTTTTTGACCAATTTATAATTTGTAATGCCCTTGAAATTGCTCCAAATAACTCATCTGGAACCCTACCAAATAATGCTCTAAGGTTTAAAAATTCGTGGTTTTCTAATACACACCCTCCTTTTTTTACAGAAACAACATAACAAGGATCATCATTTATATAACCAAGAAAATGTTTTTCATTGACATCTAATCCTGACCATTTAAGCTCGTTGCTTGAAATAGGTCTTATGAATTGTTCATTTGAAAAAATTAATAAAGAATCATTATCTAGCACAAAGAATTTTGACTCTTCGCTTTCTTTTTCAATAAAATTACTAGGTCTAAAATTTAACAAAATATTTTTTCCATGCTTTTAAACTTTTATAATAATTTCCTCGGCGAAGCGCCCAAATGGTATAAGAATTTAATAATTATTTTCTTAGTTTCCAATCCGTTAATATACATCTTTTTAAGCAATATTATTTCAGATGCTGGTTTCATTATGGGCTGGATTATTTTAGCTCAATTTATTTTGACTCTTGCAATGGCACTAAATTGCTATCCTCTACAACCTGGGGGGTTGATAGCTATCCAATCAGTATTGATGGGTCTTACCAACACAAAAAATATTTATCATGAAGTGGAGTTGAATTTAAAAGTTATTTTATTGCTCGTATTTATGGTTGCAGGAATATATTTTATGAAAGATTTTCTGCTGTATATTTTCACAAAACTTTTAGTCAATGTCAGAAATAAAAGAACTTTGTCTGTTTTATTTGTGATTAGTGCTGCGATTTTATCAGCTTTCTTAGATGCTCTTACAGTAACTGCGGTTTTAATCGCTGTTGCTGTTGGATTTTATTATGTTTTTCAAGAAGCAAAAAAATCTGAATCTGATCTAGATCAGTTCAAAGAATTCTTGAGAAATTTACTAATGCATGGAGCTGTTGGAACTGCATTGGGTGGTGTGAGTACTATCGTCGGTGAGCCCCAAAATTTATTGATTGGGTCTATTGCAGGATGGAATTTTTTAGAATTTTTTATTCAAATGCTTCCTATTTCTTTTCCGGTTTTCATTTTTGGAATCTTGACTTGTTATTTTATAGAAAAGTTTGAATTATTTGGTTACGGTGCTGAACTTTCAGATGATTTGAGATTAGTTATTGAGAATTTTGGAGAGGAAGAAGACAAAAAAAGAACTTTAAATGATAAAACAAAATTACTTACTCAATTTGCAGTAGTAATTATTTTAATTTTATCATTAGCTTTCAACGTAGCTTCTGTCGGCTTAATAGGATTAATGGTCATTGTTCTCTTAACTGCCTTCAATGGAATAATTAAAGAACATGATCTAGGAAAAGCTTTTGAAGAAGCATTACCTTTCACAGCGCTTTTAGTAGTTTTTTTTGTTATTGTTGCTGTAATTCATGACCAACACCTTTTTTCTCCAGTGATAGGATATGTCCTGACTTTGAATTTTGACTTACAAGTTCCAATGTTTTTTCTCGCTAACGGAATACTCTCAATGATAAGTGATAATGTTTTTGTAGCGACAATTTATATTAGTGAGGTAAAAGAAGCCTTAGATACTGGTTTAATTTCCAGAGAGCAATTTGATTTGTTAGCAATCGCTATAAACACTGGAACCAACCTTCCGAGCGTTGCAACACCAAACGGTCAGGCTGCTTTTTTATTTTTATTAACTTCATCAATTGCACCTTTGATTGGTCTCTCATATTTAAGAATGGTCCTATTGGCCTTACCTTACACAATTGTATTGACTGTAGTTGGATTATTCTCAGTAATTTACTTTTTATAATTTATGGATAGATCTTTTTGCATAGCTCCTATGATGGCTAGAACAGATAAACATTTTAGATATCTAGTTCGACAACTTACTCTGAAATCTGTTCTTTTCACTGAGATGATTCATACCAACTCTATTTTGTTTGGCAATAGAAATAAATTAGATGATTACTTCGAAATGGAAAATCCAATAGTCCTACAATTAGGCGGAAATGATCCAGAATCTTTATCGAAAGTCTGCAAAATGGCTGAACATTACAATTATGACGAAATAAATTTAAATCTTGGTTGCCCTAGTCCAAAAGTTAAAAGTGGCAATTTTGGAGCAGCACTTATGGAACATCCTGAAATAGTTCAAAAGTGTTTACTTGCAATGCAAGAGAACTCAACAAAGACTATTTCTGTAAAAATAAGATTAGGAATAAACGACAATGACATTGACAAAAGTTTAGACGATTTTATCGGTCGGCTTGCAGAAACAGGTATTAAAGTTTTTTATGTACATGCTAGAAAAGCAATTTTAGATAAATTGAGTCCTAAAGATAATAGAGAAATACCTCCATTAAATTACTCTAGAGTAAAGCAATTAAAAAAGGATTTTCCTAATTTAGAAATAATTATTAATGGTGGAATAACTGATTACTACAATCAAAAAGAGGAGTTTTCTGATTTAGATGGAATTATGATAGGTAGAGAAGCATATTCCTATCCAAGAAAATTAGAAAATATTGATTCAAATTTTTATGGGATAAAAGATACTAATTCATCCCTGTCAGATATTACAAAAAATATGTTCAAATATTTTGAAACTCAAAAAAATCAAAATGATATTAAGAGAGGCTTAATACATATGCATGGGTTATATAATGGTCTTAAAAATGCAAAAAAAATAAGAGTTCTCCTGTCTAATTCTTGCTACTTTAAGCCAGCAAAAGATGAGATCATTGAACTTATAAACGACAATTTTGAAAATGTAGCATGAAAAATTTTTTTAAAGGGTTTTTTAGCAACCCAAAAAAAGAAGAGCCCGCTGTAGATAACTCAGTTTTGCTTTCGGCAATTTCATTAATGATAGAAGTCAGTCTAGCTGATGAGATAATGGATGTATCTGAACTAGAAACCTTAAAAAACGTTTTACTTGGAGAGTTTGATGTTGAAGAGACTGATTTAGAAAATTTGATATCAGATGCTAAAAAAAATCAAAACTCTTCAACTTCTCTATACGAATTTACAAGAAAAATTAATGATGAATACGAATTTGATGATAAAAAGAATTTGATTTTATCGATGTGGAAAATTGCTTATGCTGATGGAAACATTGATAAGTATGAAGAATATGTAATTAGAAAAGTTTCAGATTTAATTTATATATCTCATCCAGATTTTATTGAATCTAAACAACAAGCAAGGGGGGAATATGAAAATAGAAAAACCTGAGTCAGTTGGTCTCTCATCAGAAAGATTAAAAGATTTCGATAAAATGCTCATGGAAAAATATGTAGTTCCTGAAAAATTAGCTGGCACTCAGACTCTAGTTGCCAGAAAAGGATCGATTGTTCATTTTCATTCGCAAGGAAGGAGAGATTTAGAAAATGATTTGCCTATAGATGAAAATACTCTCTTTAGAATTTATTCAATGACCAAACCTGTCACTGGTGTAGCCTTGATGCAACTTTTTGAAAAAGGTTTTTTTCAATTATCAGATCCTGTATCAAAATTTCTTCCTGAATTTAATAATCAAGAAGTTTATGTTTCAGGATCTTACCCCCTCTTTATGACAGAGCCGGTAAAAAGACCTATGGTTGTTCGTGATTTGTTAACTCATACTTCTGGGCTAAGTTATAGTATAAATTTTAGGTCTCACGTTGATGATGCTTATCGAAAAATCTTTAAAATTTCTGATCCAACAAAGGCCTTAGTGTCTAAAGAGAAAATTGATTTGGAAGAATTTACAAAGCGTATTGCGTCTCTTCCTTTGGAATTTAGTCCGGGTGAACAATGGCTTTACAGCGTTTCGATAGATATTTGTGCCAGATTGGTTGAGGTTATTTCTGGAAAAAAAATTGATCAGTATTTTGAAGATCATATTTTTAAGCCTTTGAAAATGGAAAAGACTAGCTTTTATGTTCAAGAAAAAGATCTTAAAGATTTAGCAGTCTGCTATCACAGAAATGGAAACAAAAAAATTACCATACACGATCCTGGTGACGCAAAAAGTAGATATTCTGCTCCGAGAGATTTTAATGGCGGGGGAAGTGGTTTGATTAGTAATGCAAAAGAATATTATAGGTTTCTGCAAATGCTCCTTAATGGGGGTGAATTAGAAGGAGAAAGAATTCTATCAAGAAAAACTATCGAATTAATGACTTTAAATCACTTGCCAGATGGTCAAACTATGGCTGATATGGGCTCCAGCGGAAGCTTTAGTGAAGTTAGATATCATGGCATGGGATATGGTCTAAGTATGGCAGTTACAACTGATCCAGCTGCAAGCCAAAGTCCTTTAAGCAAAGGAAGCTATAACTGGGGGGGAATGGCGAGTACTTATTTTTGGATTGACCCTAAAGAAGATTTATTAGCAATATTTATGACACAATTTATTCCAAGTGATGCTTTTCCTCTTCGACCTCAGATGGCCACAATGATATATGGTGCATTTATTGATTAGTCAAAATCATCATCGAATAGGGATTCATCAAGTTTCCCGTCACTAATTTCATATTCCCTTCTTTGTAGGTATGCATCTCTATAAAAGCTATATTGGTCATTTCCACTGAGATCAGAAATACTAAGTAATCCAGCTCTCAGATTGACAAGAGACAAACCATTAAGAGCTAAGTCTGATTTATTATCTTCAAGTCTAATTAAATCAGGTCTTAAATAATAATTGGGTACTAGACCAATGCCATCCCTAATCGAGGAAGGTCCAAAGAGAGGAATGACAACATAAGCTCCGCTTTCAATACCCAAAATACCCAAAGACTGACCAAAATCCTCATTTCTTTCTTCAATTCCAAATCCTGATGCAACGTCAAAAAGTCCAAAGATACCTAAAGAGGAATTTAAAATAAATCTAGAAGTTTCAGATATGAAACCTAAAGGCTTTAACTGTATTAAATTATTCGCGGCTGATAGTGGTGTGCCCAAATTATCAAATAAATTAGAAAAACCAGTTTGAACAAAATCTGGAATTATAAAATCATAAGTTTCTGCAATTGGTCTAATAACCCAGTCGTCCAGAGTCATATTAAAAGCATGGGTCTTTCTGTTAAAACTTTCTAAAGGATCGGAATTCTCTTTCTCTGATGAAAGAGATAATTGAGAGAAGATTAAGAATATTATTAAAAATAAACGAAACATAATATTTGTTTTTTTTCTATTACAATAACCATTTATAACATGTCTAAACATCTAATAATAACTTCTGCATTACCATATGCTAATGGCCCTCTTCACTTTGGTCATTTATTAGAACACATTCAAACAGACATCTGGGTAAGAACAAACAGACTCTTGAAAGAAAAATGCATTTATCTTTGTGCTAGCGATGCTCATGGTACTCCGATAATGATGAAAGCAGAATCGGAAAATATAAAACCCGAAGATCTAGTAAAACAATTCACTAAAGATCATGAAAAGACTCTCAGAGGATTCCACATAAATCACGATAATTATTACACCACTCACAGCAATGAAAATAAGAAATATAGTGAATTAATCTTTTTAAGATCTAAGAAAAATAATTTGATTAAGAATGAAACAATTGAGCAATTTTATGATGAATCAAAAGGTCTATTCTTAGCAGACAGATATGTGCAGGGAACTTGTCCCTCATGCAGAGCAAAACATCAATATGGAGATAACTGTGAAGAATGTGGTGCTAAATATGAAGCAACTGATTTAATAGATCCAATATCAATATTCAGTGGTGAAACTCCGTCAATCAAAGAGAGTGAACATTTATTTTTTGATTTGTCGAAACAAGAAAAAAAATTACTGAAATGGATTGATAAAACTGAGCTTCAAGATGGAGTTAAAAATAAATTAAAAGAATGGTTTGAAGAAGGTTTAAAGCCATGGGACATAAGTAGAGACGAACCATATTTTGGTTTTTCTATTCCAGGTTTTCCCAAAAAATATTTTTATGTATGGCTTGATGCGCCGATTGGTTATATTGCAATTTTAGATAACTTTTTGTCAGAAAATTCTTCCTCGGTTTCAGCAGAAGAATTGTGGAATGAATCAGAAATTTATCATTTTATAGGGAAAGATATTATGAATTTTCATACTTTATTTTGGCCAGCCCTTTTGGATGGTTCTGATTTTAAAAAACCTTCAAATGTTTTTGTCCATGGTTTTATGACACTCAATGGTAAAAAAATGTCTAAATCAAAAGGTAATTTTCTTTTGATTGATGATTATTTAAATCTCTTAAACCCAGATTACATGAGATATTTTTTGGCCACCAAATTATCAAACGGTATCGATGATTTAGATTTAGATTTATTAGATTTTCAAAAAAAAGTTAATACAGATTTAGTTGGTAAATTTGTGAACATTGCCAGTAGAAGTCAAGGTTTCTTAAAAGAGTTTAATAATATACTTTCCAATGACTTAGATGAAGATCTTATTGATGAATTCTCAAATAAGAAAAACGAAATTTTTAATCACTATCTAGATAGAAATTATTCTAAAGCCTTGAAAGAAATCATGACTCTTGCTGATAAAGCAAACCAATACATCGACTCTAATAAACCTTGGATTCTAAACAAAGAATCTAACAATAGAGAAAAAGTTCGAATAATTGCTTCTACAGCAATAAATTTATTTAAAATTTTGAATCTATACTTAGAGCCAGTTATTCCAGAAACTTCAGAAAAGATCAAAAAATATTTAAAATGTAATGATAGTGTTGAAAATGTTTTTTCTTATTTGAAAAATCATGAAATAGATTCTTTCAATCCTTTAATATTAAGAATAGAAGATGCAGAAATTGGGAAATTAATGGAAATAAGCAAAAATGGATGAAATAGAAATTGAAGATTTTATAAAAATTAATTTAAGAGTGGCTAAAGTAGAAAGTGCTGAACCAGTCGAAGATGCAGATAAATTAGTTAAATTATTTTTAGATTTGGGATCTTTAGGAAAGAGGCAAGTTTTTGCAGGAATAAAAAAATATTATGACCCTGCCAACCTAACAGGAAAACTTGTTATTTGTGTTGCAAATTTAAAACCAAGAAAAATGAGATTTGGCCTCTCAGAAGGGATGATTTTAGCTGCAAGTGATGACGAGTCTGGAGTGTTTATTGTCTCTCCTGACCAAGGGTCACTGCCTGGAATGAGGGTTACTTAAACTATGAAATTAATTGAAACAGATATAGTAATAATTGGAGCTGGACCGGTTGGTTTGTTTACAGTTTTCGAAGCTGGTTTATTAGGCCTTAATTGCCATCTAATAGACAACTTAGATAAAGTAGGTGGTCAATGCATCGAGCTTTATCCTGAAAAACCAATTTATGATATACCCGGAGTTGCTAACCAGACAGGGAAAGAACACATAGATGCGCTATTGAAGCAAATAGAGCCTTTCGATTATGAGGTACATTTAAACCAAAGAGTTAACGAAATTTCCGAGTTTGAGGATTCTTGGAAATTAAAAACAAGTGAGGGGCAAGAGTTCAAAACAAAAAATATTTTTATAGCTGCTGGGGCCGGCTCTTTTGAACCTAGAAAGCCTCCGGTAATGGATCCAGATAAATTTTTAGGCAAGGGAACCAATTATGCCGTTAAAGATAAATCTATTTATAAAGATAAAGAAATAGCTATTTTTGGAGGTGGAGATAGTGCTCTTGATTGGTCAGTAGAATTAGCAAAAATTGCTAAGAAAATTTATCTTATACACAGACGAGACGAATTTAGAGGTGCACAGCACACTGAAAAGAAAATGAGAGAATTAGTTAAAGAGGGAAATATTATTCTTAAGGTGCCTTATGTAATTAAAGAAATTAAAGGAGACAAAAGTTTTTCTGGCGTTGATTTATTACAATTTGAAACAAAAGAAATTGAAACAATTGAATGTGATGAATCTATTTTCTTTTTTGGTTTAAATAAACAACTCGGTCCAATACATGATTGGGGAGTTGCACTAGAGAATAATAAGATTCTAGTAAACACAGAAAATTTTGAGACAGATAAGCCAGGTATATTTGCAGTGGGTGATATAAATCACTACCCAGGAAAACTAGATTTAATTCTTTGTGGTTTTCACGAAACCACTCTAGCAGTTCAAGAAGCATTTAAAAGAATTAACCCAGGTGAAAGAGTTCCCTTTGGCTACACAACTTCAAACAAGGGTTTGCAAGAAAAGTTAAAAGTTAATAAGTAATAAAATGAAAGCGCTTTTATTCCCTGGACAAGGTGTTCAAAAAGTTGGGATGATGGATTTTCTTTTAGAATCAGACTTGGAAATAAAAAGTTTGTTTACTCAAACATCTAATATTTTAGATTTTGACTTATTTGAATTAGTTAGATCTGGCCCAGAACAAAAACTAAATCTTACCGAATATGCTCAGCCAGCAATACTTGCTACTAGCGTAGCAATTGCAAGAAAAAAAGCTAGCGATTTAGATTTTTCCTATACTGCAGGACTTTCTTTAGGTGAATATTCAGCTTTAGTCTTTGCAGGATGCATTGATTTTAATGATGCAATAAAACTTGTAAATTTTAGAGGAAAACTTATGCAGAATGCTGTACCGGAAGGAACAGCAGGAATGTTGGTAGTTTTAAATATGCCCTTATCTGAAGTAAGAGAAATGATAATTTCTATTAATGACACAGGAGAAGTTATAGATTTTTCAACAGATAATGCAGAAGGAGTCTCTGTTTTAGCTGGGACAAATTCGGCAATTAAGGCGACTATTAAACATATTGAGAATGGAGACTATAAGCGTGTAAAAACTCAATTAATACAAATGTCGGTGCCTTCCCATTGTTCTCTTTTAGAAAGTGCTCAAACAGAATTGGGAAAACTTTTAAATGAAGTTGTATTTAATTCACCCAAAATCCCTTTGATACCAAATGTTTTAGCACGGCCCACCATTGATACTAACGAAATTAAAGAAGCTCTTATTAAGCAACTTTGTAGCACAGTAAGATGGAGGGAAACCTTAGAATATTTAGTAAAAAATAATATAAAAGAAATTTATGATTCTGGTCCAGAAAAAACAATAATTAATATGGCTAGAAAATTAAAAGATGTTGAAAAAATAAGCCTGACAGAAATTTAACAAAATGATTAGAATAATTTTTCTTCTTTTAACGATTGTTATTGCTTATGGTCTTACCGTGCTGGTCCGCTATTTCTTCAAAGATTTAAATGTTAAATTTTTTAATTTTATTTGGATTCTAATAACACTTTTATTGTTGGGACTGATTTATCTAAATACTAATTTAATTTAAAAGTTCTCTGTGTATTTTAAAATATTTTTTTTTATATATTTTTTCATGTCTTCGTTACTAAAGCCTCCTTCTTTCTCAAAGCTCGCTTTATCTTTATCATATAAAGAATTTTCACTTTTTTTTGATAAGTGAATAACATTTCCTTTAAATAACTTAACTTTAACAACTCCGTTTACAACTTTCGAACAATCATCAATGAGGTTTTGAAGTCTCAAACGTTCATCGCTCCACCAAAGTCCTTCGTATATTAATGAAGCATAAATTGGAATCAAAGAATCTTTAGTTTTAATAGTCTCACCTGTCAAACATAATGATTCGATTGCCCTTCTCGCTTTAATTAGGATAGTTCCACCTGGTGTTTCATAACAACCTCTAGATTTCATGCCAGTTGCCCTAGACTCAACAATATCTACTCTTCCGATGCCATGCTTAGAACCAAATTCATTCAATTTACCTAAGATTTTTGATGACGAAAAGTTTTCTCTATTGATTGAAATTGGATCGCCTTTACAAAATTCGATTTCAATTTCTTCTGCATGATCACTAGCTTCTTCGATAGATTTTGTGTTTAGCCACATATCATCAGGCGGTGGAGATGAAGGATCTTCGAGCGCACCTCCTTCATATGAAATGTGCAAGAGATTTTCATCCATAGAAAATGGGGGCTCTTCAGCTTTTGAAGCTGGCATTGGAATTTGATGCTTTTTACAGTACTCCATCAAATCTGATCTTGACGTCATATCCCATTCTCTCCAAGGAGCTATGACCTTAATATTTTTATTAAGAGCATGAGCACCTATTTCAAATCTAATTTGATCATTTCCCTTTCCAGTTGCTCCATGACTTATAATGTTTGTTCCTTCTTGCAAACCTGCTTCAACTAATTTTTTTACGATGAGTGGTCTAGCAATGGCGGTTCCAAGAAGATATTCGCCTTCAAACAAGGTATTGCAACGCAACATTGGAAAAACGAAGTCTTTCACAAACTCTTCTGATAAGTCGTCAATGATAACTTTAGAGGCTCCAAAACTTTTAGCTTTTTGTTCTAAATCATCTGGAATGTCTCCCTGTCCCATATCTGCTGTGTATGTAACAACTTCAAGATTTTTTTCTACTTGAAGCCATTTTAAAATGACAGAAGTATCTAAACCTCCAGAATAAGCAAGTATTACTTTTTCCATAATTTATAAAAGGAAATGATCAAATTTGTAATAATACTAATTTTACATTTTTATTTGCTGAAAGTTCATTTCTTTTGTTAAAGAAAGATAAAGATTAAATTTTTAAACTTAATAAGTTTTAGGCGGGCCAAAAAAATGATCAAATGCTTCTTTGGAAGATTTAGATTTTTTTATATCTCTATAAATGTCTTGCCACCCCATAATAGTAATTTTAATTGGATTGAAGGTATTTACATTATTTACTAAACCAAACTTTACTTTTTCTCTCTCAGCCTCAAAAGTCCCAAAGAATCTATCCCAAATTATAAGAAAATTTCCATAATTCTTATCGATATAAACTTCATTAGCCCCATGATGAACTCTGTGATGTGAGGGAGTAACAAACATCCATTCGAGCGGTCCTAAATTTCTTATTATTTGTGTATGACCGAAAATTCCCCATAAAGTACTCAAAATTCCGGCTACTGCTACTATTACTGGATCAAACCCTATTAAAGGTAAAATCATAAAAAAAGGAATTTTTGAAACAGGGCCCAGCCAAGCCTGTCTAAAAGCAACTGCAAAATTCATTTCTTCGCTTGAGTGATGACTCATATGTACAGCCCATAGAAATCTACTTCTATGAGAGATCCGGTGATAAAAATAATAAATAAAATCAATAAAAATAAAAGCTAGAACCCAGTGTAGCCATATTGGAATAACGGAAACTAAATCTATTAACTTAAATTGATATAAAAAAAAGTGAAATGCCAGTGTCGATCCTTTTATTAAAAGAGAAACTAATATATTTCCCGATAATAAACCTATAGTTCCAAGAGTATCTCCAGTTTTGTAAACATTCATATTTAAATAACTTGAAATAATAGCTTCCAAACCGATAAGGGCAAAAACTATTGGCAAAGCAATTAAATATATTGAATTTAAATCAGCTGTCATAAGGTAAATGATCAGAGTTTATTATAAGACTTATAAGATTGAACTGTTTGTTTATCTATTTTACCATCACTTCTAAATGCCTTTAAAGGATTCAATGATAAGTCGGGATCCAGTCCTTCTGAAATTCTTCTTATTTGTGAATAAAACCATGACTGAATGCCAAAAGCATTTATGGCTTGAATCAATCTAAAAGGACTATTAGAAGAAAGCCACCCAGGTCCAATCGATAAAGTCTTTTCAAACATTGGTAGCACGTCAATTTCTTTATCAAGTAATTTTTTTATAGACAATGGGTCAGAACATAAAGGGCGTCCAATGCCAATAATTTCGCATGCTCCTTTATTTATTGCGTCTTCCATTGCTACTCTGGATCGAAAGCCTCCAGTTACCATTAAGGGAATATCGATAACTTTTTTAATTTCTTCCGTATAAGCAAGAAAATAAGCTTCTCTAGCAATAGTGCTTTCCTTTCTCACCTCACTTCTTTTTGGGTTAATGCTAACACTGTCTAATCCAAGTAACCTAGGCTGTTCATAAGTACCTCCAGAAATTTCTAATAAATCAATTTTTACATCACTTAACATGGCAGCTACTTTTGAAGAATCTTCAGCACTAAATCCTCCTTTTTGAAAATCAGCTGAGTTTAATTTCACTGATATAGGAAAATTTTCTCCCAATTCTTTCCTGCAACCATTAATAATTCTTATTAAAATCCTCGATCTATTTTCAAGTGACCCGCCCCACTGATCTTCTCTTCTATTAATATCAGGTGATAAAAATTCCGACATTAAATAACCATGAGCAGAATGAATTTGAATGCCCGTAAAGCCAGTATCTTGCGCTATCTTTGCAGTAAAAATAAATCTTTCTATGACGTCTTCTATTTCATCATTGCTTAAAGGTTTGGGTGTACCATATTTTCTTCCAGGAATTTTAAGTCCAATATTTGAAGGTGCAACAGGATTCATATTCAAGTCTCCGGGTGTTTGTCTTCCGGCATGACTTATTTGCATCCATAAATTAGTATTATTTTTTGTTCCAACTTCAGCCCATTTTTTTAATAACCTTAATTGATCTTTGTAATTGCTTTTTTCAATAGCTACGTTTCCTGCAGATTCTAGGTACCTTTTATCAACTTGGACGTTTCCAGTAAGAACTGTGCCCACATTTCCTTCAGCCCATTTTTCATAAAGGTTTAAATGTTTTTGATTTACCAAATTATCGCCTTCAGCAATTCTTTCAGTGAGGGCAGATTTACAGATTCTATTTTTTAAAACTTTGCCGCAAGGTAATGATAATTCTGAATCTAAAATATCATTCATTATTTAACCTCCCTATAGTTTATTGGCTCAATAAAATACCTATTGTAATGCGCCAATGAAAGCTCATAAAGTTCCTTTTCTATATCTTCTTTTAATATCTCTAAATCTTTTATAGGCGAGATTATCTTTATCCCAAATTGACTTAAATCTTTAAAACTTTTGCTTGTAAGCTTGACTAGTTCAAACGCTTTGCATAGATCATTCAAATCCTCATGTATTCTTAATCGATATTCAGTAATGCCGTCTGCTAGTTTCGAAGAATTTAAAATTTTAATTCGAGACTTCATAATCTGAGTTTTAAGTTTTTCTAGTCTTTGCCAAACGGCCTCTCTTTCATCTGGAGAGAAGCTATTCCAATTAATAATTTCTTTCGAAAAACGCTTACAGCCTCTGCAAACATCGTCTCCATAAGTAGTCGAGCAAATTCCTACGCAAGGCGTCCTAGTTCTTTTAGACATTGACATAGTTTATAATACATTTTTTTTAAAAAAATTTATGCTTGATAATTATTACAAATCAGCCAAGGAAAGGGCTGATCTTGGTATACCTCCTCTACCTCTAGATGCTGAACAAACTTCACAATTAGTTGAGTTAATAAAGAAAGCCAAGGATAAAGATGAAGAATTATTAAATCTTCTAACAGAGAGAGTTCCCGCTGGAGTTGATGATGCTGCTTACATAAAAGCTGCTTTTCTGGCAGATGTTGCCAAAAGAAAAATTGAAACAAAGGTTTTTACTCCAAAGGAGGCAACTTTCTATTTAGGAACAATGCTTGGAGGCTATAACGTAGAACCTTTAATTTCATTAATAGACGACGAAATATGTAGTGAAACAGCAATAGAGGCATTGTCAAAGACACTTTTAGTTTTTGATGCGTTCAATGATATTGCTGAACTTTCTAAAACTTCAACAAATGCTCTTAAAGTTTTAACTTCTTGGGCTAATGCAGAATGGTTTACAGCAAAGCCTGAAGTTCCCCAAAAAATTGATACCGTTATATTTAAAGTTCCCGGAGAAACAAATACTGATGATCTATCTCCTGCTCCAGATGCATGGTCAAGACCAGATATTCCGTTGCATGCTTTAGCAATGTATAAGATGCCAAGAAAAGGATTATCTGCAAAGCCTCTTGAAGAAATAGAAAAATTAAAGAAGTCAGGATATCCGGTAACTTTAGCAGGTGATGTAGTTGGTACAGGATCTTCTAGAAAATCTGCTACCAATTCGGTGCTTTGGCACATGGGCGAAGATATTCCTTATATTCCGAATAAAAAAACGGGTGGTATTTGTATTGGAAGCAAGATTGCTCCAATTTTCTTTAATACGATGGAAGATGCTGGAACCCTGGTATTTGAGGTTGATGTAAATAAATTAAATACAGGTGATTTAATAAGCATTTACCCTCATGAAGGAATTATAAAAAATGAGAATTCAAAAGTTATAAGTTCTTTTAAGCTGAAGTCTGAAACTTTCTTAGATGAAGTTAGAGCTGGAGGCAGGATTCCTTTGATAATTGGAAGAAGTCTCACTGATAAATCTAGAGAATATTTAGGTCTTGCTTCTTCGGATGTATTTGTCCGTCCAGGTATGGATGATGACTCTTGTTATGGTTATACCTTGGCCCAAAAAATTGTAGGTAAGGCTTGTGGAGTAGATGGAATAAGGCCAGGTGTTTACTGTGAGCCTATTATGTCGACTGTTGGTTCTCAAGATACTACTGGTCCAATGACAAGAGATGAACTTAAAGAATTAGCTTGTTTAGGGTTTTCATCGGATCTTGTGATGCAGTCTTTTTGTCATACTGCTGCTTATCCAAAACCGGTAGATATAGAAACTCAACATACTTTGCCTGAATTTATTAAAACAAGAGGAGGAGTAGCTCTAAAGCCCGGTGATGGAATTATTCATTCCTGGCTTAATAGAATGTTATTGCCTGATACTGTGGGCACTGGTGGAGACTCACATACTCGCTTTCCAATTGGAATAAGTTTTCCTGCTGGATCTGGACTCGTTGCTTTTGGTGCCGCTTTGGGAGTAATTCCGCTCGATATGCCTGAGTCTGTTCTCGTTAGATTTTCTGGAAAAATGCAGCCAGGAATTACACTTAGAGATTTGGTAAATGCTATTCCTTACGCTGCAATTCAAAGAGGCCTACTCACAGTTGCAAAAGAAGGTAAAAAAAATATTTTCTCCGGAAGATGTCTAGAAATTGAAGGACTTTCTGATCTTAAAATAGAACAAGCTTTTGAATTATCTGATGCTTCTGCCGAGAGATCTGCATCTGGCTGTACTATTTTATTGGATGAAGCTCCTATTATTGAATACTTAAGTTCAAATATAGTTTTGCTAAGATGGCTAATTTCTGAGGGCTATGGAGATGCAAGAACTCTAGAAAGAAGAGCTCAGAAGATGGAAGAATGGATTAAAAGTCCTGTTCTTTTAAAACCTGATAAAGATGCAAAATATGCTGAAGTCATTGAAATAAACTTGGATGAAATTACTGAGCCCCTTTTGGCTTGTCCCAATGATCCTGATGACATAAAAACATTAAGCGAAATTGGAGAAGAAAAAATTGATGAAGTTTTTATAGGTTCCTGCATGACTAACATAGGACATTTTAGAGCTGCTGGTAAATTATTAGAAAATACTACTAAGCTTCCAACTAGATTATGGATTTCGCCTCCAACTAGAATGGATAAATTTCAATTAGAGGAAGAAGGTTTTTACAAAATTTATGAAAATGCTGGAGTAAGAACCGAAATTCCAGGTTGCTCACTTTGCATGGGAAACCAAGCAAGAGTTGAGCCTAATTCGACGGTAGTCTCTACTTCTACAAGAAACTTTCCAAACAGATTAGGAGACGGTGCAAATGTCTATCTCTCTTCAGCCGAATTGGCTGCAATTGCTTCAATTCTTGGAAAACTACCCTCTCCCGATGAGTATCAATCCTTTATGAAAGACATAAACACAATGTCGGAAGATATTTTTAAATATATGAATTTTGATCAAATATCTTCTTATAGAGAAGCTGCTGAAAATGCTTCTTTACCAACTGTAACAATAGAAACCAATTAGACTTTTTTGCTGCTGTCTTTTCTATCTTTTTCTAAGTTAGTTAAGTAATCTTTTGTAACTGAACCGCAAATATATTTTCCATCAAAAACAGAAGTCTCAAATTTTTCTATCTCGGGATTTCCTGCTTGAGCGGATTCTATCAAATCTTCCAAATTTTGATAAATCAACCAATCGGCACCAATGAATTCTGCAATTTGTTCTTCTGATCTTTGATGGGCTATTAATTCAGCAGTAGCCGCCATATCAATTCCATACACGTTTTGAAATCTAATAGGAGGCGCAGCTGAAGCAAAATAAACTTTTTTAGCTCCAACACTTCTAGCCATCTCAACAATCTCTCTGCTTGTTGTTCCTCGTACTATTGAATCATCAACTAAAAGAACATTTTTATCTTTAAACTCAAAAGGTATTGGATTTAGCTTTCTTCTTACAGATTTTTTTCTTAATTCTTGCTTTGGCATAATAAAAGTTCTACCTATGTATCTATTTTTCACGAAACCTTCTCTGTAATTAACATTTAAGGTTTTAGCTACTTCTATTGCTGAGGAGGTACTGCTTTCTGGAATAGGTATTACTGCATCAATATCATGATTAGGATAAGCTTCTAGAATCTTTTTTCCAAGCTTTTGTCCCATTCTTAGTCTAGATCTCATTACTGAAATTCCATCTATGACTGCGTCTGGTCTTGCTAAATAGACATACTCAAAAATACATGGATTTTTTGAAGGTTTGCTGTGACAAATTTTTCTGTGTAATTCTCCTTCTGGGGTTATGAAAACAGCCTCTCCAGGTTTCAAGTCTCCCTCAATCTCAAATTCTAAGGCGTTTAGTGCTGGACTTTCAGATGCGATCATATAATCGGCTCCAATCAAATCATTGTCTTTTTTACCTAAAATTAATGGCCTTATTCCTTTCGGATCTCTGATAGCAACTAAACCCACTCCGCTTATCATGAATAAAACTGAATACGCTCCTTTCAGCCTAAGATGAGTTTTCTCAACTGCTGTAAAAATTTGCTCTGGACTTGGGTTAAAAGATCCCGCTTTCTGAAGTTCATGAGCGAAAACATTTAAAATCACTTCAGAATCAGATGAAGTATTTAAATGTCTATAATTGTCTTTGTATAATTCTTTGGCAAGTTCTTCAGTATTTACTAAATTTCCATTATGGCTAATGCTTATGCCATAAGGAGAATTTACATAAAGTGGCTGAGAGTATTCTCTGCTTGCTCCTCCAGCTGTCGGATATCTTACATGGCCAATTCCGATTTGCCCTTTTAATTCATCTATATGCTTTTCTCTAAAAACATCCCTCACCAAACCTATTTGTTTTCTCGTATGGAGCCTACCTTCTTCTAAGGTTGATATTCCAGCAGCATCCTGACCTCTATGTTGAATAACCGTTAACGCCTCATACAACGATGGTGAAACTTCGTTCTTAGATACCAATCCAACAACACCGCACATATTTAATTACTCTCCAATAATTTTTCATCAACTTGTATTTCTTTAATTTCCTTATAGGGAACTTTACCAACGAAACTGCCTATTATCTCTGCTGATTCATAGATGTTATCCGCTAAGTAGCTAGACTTCCACCAACTCTTGGACATTATATATTCGTCACTGAGCAAAAAAATAGTTATTGCAAGTAAAAATCCTTTTGAAAAACCAATGAAGCTTCCAAGAATACGATCCATTGCGCTTTTTTGCATTGAATTGATACCCTTAATTATTGCTTTACCTATTATCCTAAAAAAAATAAATACAATTATAAAAATAAGAAGAAAAGAAAATATTTCTTGCATCTCTCTATCTGAAATTATTCCCTCAATAAACTCTTGAGGAAAATATCTAAAGATCCAAGCTACGATAATAGAAATAATCCAAATACCAATTGAAATAAATTCTTGATAAAAACCTTTAACAGTTCCTAGTATTGAAAAGGTAGCAAGGAAAAGAGAAATTACGAAGTCAAAAGAATTGAAATAAAGGATGAAGTCCATTAATACTTTAAAGTATTAATTATACATTTTTACTAAGCGGAAGTTTATAAAACTCTCCAGCTAGGTAAAAAGAACCAAAAATTAAGATCAAAGATTCGGGTTTTAATAATTTTATCTCTTTAATGCTTTTTTCAATTGTCTCATCAATAGATACTTTTATTTCAAAATGATTGTTTAAACTTTCTTCAATATATTCTTCATCTAGCAATCTAAAATTATTAATTCTTGGAATTCTTAATTCTGAAAAAAATTTATTTAATGGTGAAATTAAAGCTATTGGATTTTTTGATTTTGAACAATGAAATATTGCTGCAATGCCATCTTCATCCAAGCTTCTAGATTTGATAAAACTTTTTAAATTTTTAATTGCATCTTCATTGTGAGCCACATCAACTAGGAACTCATTATTGATTAAATCGCATCTTCCTAAAATTTTAGTATTTCTAATTGAATTGAATATATTTTTTTCTGGAATCCCAGGATCAATTAGTTCAATTGCTTTTTTTGCAATCTTTACCGAATTTTTATTTGTATTAAAACCTTCTTCTAAATATTGATTATCTATTTTATGGAGATCAACATTCAAAGAATCTACCACCTTGATAATTGATTCAGGAATTTTTTTAGCACCAAAAATAAGTTTTTGATTATATCTCAAGATTCCTGATTTCTCCTTTCCAATAGAATCTATGTCGTTACCTAAAATTTCCTGATGATCCAAAGAGATATTTGTAATGATTGATAAATCTGCATCAAAACAATTGATAGGATCAAGTCTTCCTCCCAAACCTGCCTCTAAGACCCAAATATCTAATTTATTATCTGAAAAATATTTAAATGCTGTTAAAGATAACATTTGATAAAAGTTTAATTTTCTGTTGTTTATTTTTTTTTCAATTTTTAAAAAATATTTTTTTAAAGCTTCATCATCAATATTTATTCCATTTATGCCTATTCTTTCGTTGTAATTTATTAAATGAGGCGATGTATAGAGGCCTACAGAATAGAAATTATCTTTCAAAATTTTACTGATCAAATTAGCCGTTGAGCCTTTTCCATTTGTTCCTACAATTGAGATAATTTTTTTTGGAATAGAGATTTCTAGATCTAAAATTAAATCTTTAAGAATTGAAAGATCTATTTTTTCTTGATCATATTCATCAACTTTTCTATTGAGCCAATTATTAACTGACAAAATAATCTATTTATGAAGTTTACTAATTAATCCAGATAACTTGTCTTTAAGCTCTGATCTATGAACGATCATATCAATCATACCGTGATTTAATAAAAATTCGCTTCTTTGAAAACCCTCTGGCAGCTTAACTCTAACAGTATCTTCAATAACTCTCGGACCAGCAAATCCTACTTGTGCTTTTGGTTCAGCAATATTTATATCACCTAACATAGCTAAACTTGCCGCAACTCCTCCAAAAATTGGATCAGTTAAAACAGATATATATGGCAGTTTATTTTCTTTTAGAGTATTCAGAACTGCACTTGTTCTTGCCATCTGGAACAAAGAAAAAAGTGATTCCTGCATTCTTGCTCCTCCTGAAGTAGAGAAACAAATAAATGGACATTTCATTTCGATAGCTTTATTTGCAGCATCAATAAATTTTTGACCGACAACAGAGCCCATTGAACCGCCCATAAATCTGAATTCAAAAGCAGAAACCACAACCTCTTTACCATTGATTTTTCCAAACGCTGAAATCATTGCTTCCTTTTCATCAATATTTGACTGAGCTTCGGAAAGTCTGTCTTTGTATTTTTTTGAATCTTTAAACGAAAGCCAATCTTTAGCTTCTAATTTGGAAGAAATTTCTTCATAAGAATCTTCATCAAATAAGTAACTAAGTCTATGTCTTGCGCCTATTCGAATATGATGATCACAGTTTGGACAAACGAATAAATTAAATTCCAAATCTGGCCCATAAATTATTTCCTTGCAGTTCGGACAGCTCTGCCACAAACCTTGAGGCACAGGGCTCTTCTTTTCATTTGAGCTATCTCTTCTTACAAATGAAGGCAAAATTTTATTAAACCAACCTTTAGCCATATCTATGATATCCCCTCTTTCAATTCGCTAATTATAGACGTTAAGTTTTGATTTAATATGTTTTCTTTATTTGGGTTAAATGATCCTATCTCATCAACTAACTTGCTTCCAACAACAACGCCGTCAGAGCAAAGAGACATTCTTTTTGCAGTCTTAGCATCTTTAATTCCAAAACCAACAACGACCGGAAGTTTTGTTTGTTTTTTTATTTCTAATATTCTGTTTTCTAATTCATCTGATATTTTCAGGTCTGAGCCAGTTACTCCTTTTAAGGATATGTAGTAAAGATAGCCAGATGAAGAGGCAAGAATTTTATCTATTCTCTCCTTTGTTGTAGTTGGAGATATCAATCTAATTAAATCAATATCTTTATCATTTAATTTTTTTAAGAATTCATTGCTTTCAACATAGGGCAAATCAACAATAATCAAGCCGTCGATTTTATTTTTTTTTAATTCATCAAAAAGGTTTTCTTTCAATGACAAAAAGTTATTCATATAGCCCATTAAAACCATAGGTGTATTAGGATAATCGCTTTTAATTTTTAGACACATTTGCATGATATCCAAAAGAGAAATCTTATTTTTCAGTGCTCTTTCGTGTCCCAGTTGAATTGATGGACCTTCAGCCATTGGATCAGAAAAAGGAACTCCCACTTCAATTATATCCACGCCTTCCGAAATAAAATTTCTGATTATTTTTTCTGAGGACTCAAGATCAGGATCGCCTGCAACTGAGTAAGTAATCAAGGCTTTTTTGTTATCTTTTTTTAAGTTTTGAAATACTTTTTCAATATTGCTCACAAAGTAAGACCTTCAACTTTCGCGACATTAGCCATATCCTTATCCCCTCTTCCTGATAAATTTACAACTAAAATTACTTCTTTATCTAAATCAGGTGCAATTTTTTTAGCATATGCTAGAGCGTGTGCAGTTTCGAGAGCCGGCATAATCCCTTCTGTTTTTGTTAAATCATGAAAACTATCCAGCGCTTCTTCATCTGTGGCAGCTTCGTAAACAACTCTTCCAGAATCCCTTAAATAAGAATGTTCGGGTCCCACTCCTGGATAGTCCAAACCTGCTGAAACAGAATGTGTAGATAAAATTTGACCTTCTTGATCTTGCATCAAATATGTTTTCATTCCATGCAGAACTCCAATACTTCCATCACTCAATGGTGCAGCATGCATGCCCGAATCTACTCCTGAGCCTCCAGCTTCTACGCCAATTAAATCAACAGAATTATCCTTCAGGAATGGATAAAAAATTCCTATAGCGTTTGAACCCCCTCCAACACAAGCAATAATTTTGTCGGGATATCTTCCAAAAAGATCCCTAGACTGATCCTTTAATTCGATTCCAACTATTGAATTAAAATCTCTAACTATTTGGGGGTATGGATGAGGGCCAGCAACACTTCCAATAATGTAATGTGTATCGTCTACATTCGTTACCCAGTCTCTCATTGCTTCATTCATTGCATCTTTAAGAGTTTTTGTCCCTGAATTAACCGCGCAAACAGTTGCTCCTAGCAGTTTCATCCTGTAAACATTTGGAGACTGTCTTTCTATATCTTCCTCTCCCATAAAAATAATGCACTCAAGACCATGCCTTGCAGCAACAGCTGCTGTTGCAACACCATGCTGGCCAGCTCCCGTTTCAGCAATAATTCTTTTCTTGCCCATTTTTTTTGCTAAAAGAACTTGCCCAACAGTATTATTAATTTTATGAGCTCCGGTATGATTTAAGTCTTCTCGTTTCAAAAAAATCTTTGCTCCTCCTAAGTTTTCTGTCCATCTTTGTGCAAAATAAAGTGGCGAAGGTCTGCCCACAAAAGTTTCAAGATCATTTTTTACTTCCGCAAGGAAAGATTTATCTTTTTTTACCTCATCATAAGTAGATTCGAGCTCATCTAATGCGGAAATAAGAGTTTCAGAAACATATTTACCTCCAAACTCTCCAAATCTTCCATCTTTATCGGGAAAATCGTAAT
>CABZIF010000006.1 GCA_902525735.1 uncultured SAR86 cluster bacterium | reverse complement strand
TTCTGCCATTATGCGATATACCTTAAGGCTTTTGACATCAGATCAATTTAGAAGATCGGCAGCTTTAATTTGCGCATTAGAATTTATTAGGAAAGAAGGAATTTTGGATTTAGAGCTTGGTGAAGATGAAATTTCTCTTGGTTTGTGGGTTGGTGCTGCGGGGAGTCCAAATACTCATAAAAGAGCATTAGATATTATTAGAGGAAGAGATCCTACTGGGAAAGATAGAAATGGAAACTATAAATTTATTTTACATCAGTGCCCATGGTGTAAATCAAAAATTTCAAATCCATTAGACTATGGGTACATTCCCAAACCCGGAACAACTGGAAAAGCGATAATTAGGTGTTCAGATGCAAATTGTTTCTTTCATCAAAAGCTACCTGTTTATCTCTGGGAAGAAGCGATTTTTGAAGAAAAGCCTTCTTTACTTTTAGGTACAGTGGATAACTTTGCCAAATTAAGTTGGAAAGAAGAAGCGATAAATTTAATTAAAAATAACGACTTTGACCCGCCTGAACTGGTTATCCAAGATGAATTACATTTAATATCTGGTCCCTTGGGCACAATGGTCGGTCTTTTTGAAAATGTATTAATAAAATTGATGTCCTTTGATAAAAAAACACCAAAGATTATTGGTGCTTCAGCAACTTTAACTTTCTCGGATGCTCAATCGAAATCTCTATATCGAGGTAGATCTTCCAATATATTTCCTCCTCAGGTAATAGATTGGGAAGATTCTTTCTTTGCTAAAGAACGAGAAATTGATGAAGAGCCAGGTCGAATGTATATGGGTTTTTTTGGTTCAGCTAAAGGCTCAATGATTGAATCGTCTGTAACTGCAGCAACACCTCTATTACAATCGCCCCAAGACTTTTTGCCAATTACAACAAATGAAGTAAATCGAGGTGATACGAGCATATTTGTATCTCCGGGGTCTTCTTTAAAACCTGGAAGTAGTTTCACATTTTACGATGGAAAAGAAGTCTTAGAATTTACAATTGAAGATATTAAGGAAATAGATCAGGAGATTGAAACAGAGGAACTCAAGCAGTTTGAAATCGTTCTTTCTGAACCTTTTACTAAAGAATTACCTGTGTCAGCAACTTTGTATCCTTCACCGACGAAGAAAGAAATGTCTTTTGATCCATATGGAACTCTAGTTTGGTATTTTAATAGCAAAAGAGAGTTAGCATATATGAGCAATCAAGTTCAAGCTATGGAGTCTGCCCTTAGACGGAATGCTAAGACAATAAATAAAGGAAAATTTGGATCTATAACAGACGGAAAATTAGTAAGATTTTCTAGAAAAATCAAGAAAATAAGAGAATTAACTGGCAGAAGAAGTCAGGATGAGATTGAGTCAATTTTGGATCTTCTTAATGTTCCATGGACCCAAACTTTTAGAAGTCCAACTGATCCGACCAAGGGAATTGATATTTTGATGGCAACTAATATGATTTCTGTCGGTGTAGATATCCCAAGACTTGGGTTAATGTTGATGCATGGACAACCAAAAACAACGGCTGAATATATTCAGGCCTCTTCGAGAGTTGGTAGAAGACATCCGGGTCTAGTTTTAGCAATATACAATCATGGAAAATCAAAAGATAGATCGGTTTATGAAATGTTTAAAAACTATCATCAATCAATATATAAATATGTTGAAACCGTAAGTGTCACACCTTTCTCATCTGGTGCTAGAAAAAAAGGGCTTGCCGCTGTTTTTGCTTCTCTTGTTTTGAGTTTTGGAAAAAATATAAATGCACCAACTTTTAACCAAAACGAAGATGAAGATCGATTTTTGAAGTCAGAAGAATGGATTTTGGATTCTGTTTTAAAGTCGGATCCAGAGGAATATGATTCTGTTAAGAAAGAGTTAGAAGAAATTCAGGAAAGATGGAAAAGATTTGGACAAATTGAAGAATGGGGCAAAATGGGCGGAAGACAAGCAGATACTCGTTTGTTTGATCCATCGTCGATAATAGGAGACGGAGCAGTATTCTCCGCACCCACAAGTATGAGAAATTCTGATTTAGATGTTGAGGTTAATAAAAACGATGGCATTTAAAAGCGATTTAAGAAGATCTCAGGTTGTTACAACTTTTGGAGTGGGAGCAACTTACGACTACGTTGAATTTCCAGGAATGACTCTAACAGTAGATGAATGGCAGTTAAACCCAAGAACTATTCAAAAATTAAAAGTAAATAATTTTAGGTTTGTTGAATATTTAAATAAGGTTTTAAAAAATTACGAAGGGGTGAATGCGGTAAGAATAAATAAACTCATTGAACCCCCAGTAGCTTACGATCAAATGCAGGAAGCGCTGCATGATATTTCTGGAAAAATTGAAGTTACGACTTTCCCTAAATGGTCAGTTTGTATGAATTGTAATGCATTAATGAAACATAGTCCTGCGGGAAATAGAAGGTGTAATAACAACCATCTTCCGAACTGGAAGAAAGGCAATCCTTGTAGTACAAGTAGTACAAATCGTCATGGCTCAAAAACGGAACCAGTTCGTTTTATTGCCTATTGTCAAAAAGGACACATTCAAGACATTCCTTGGCCAGAATTAATGGCAACGAATTGCAATGAAAATTGTGCAATGTTAAATGATGAAAATCATGGACCAAGCAACCCTTCTTTATATCTTGATGATAATGGGCAGGGAGGAGGTTTTTCTAGCCTTAGAATTACTTGTAAAGTTTGTGGAAAATCAAAAGCACTCACTGGCATAAGCCAGCTTGAAGAAAGAGAAAAAATTATTGATCAAAATGGAAATAAAATATTTTCCTGCAAAGGAGAAAAACCTTGGCTGGGTCCTACTGCACCAAATGAACAATGCGAAGAACTATTAGATGTTCAGCCAAGAGGAGCATCAAAAATTTACCTGCCAATTCATAAAAGTGCTATTTATGTTCCTGATCCTTACAGCGTAAGACATGAAATACTTGATGATGAATCGACTATCAATATCGTTCAAAAGATTATTGATGGAGAAAGAGAAATTAGCGATATAGAAATAGTCCTCGATATGGGGAATCTTCATGGGTCATATGATTTAGAAATTGATGAGGCAAAAAATTTAATAATTGAGGAAATAAATAGACTTACAGAAGATGACCAAGAGGTTATAGAGCAAGAAGAATTAGACCGAGATTTTTTATTCAAAGAATATCAAACTTTGATACAAAACAGTGTAGATGACGAAGATTTTAAGTCTGATTCAATAGCTTTAGATTCATATAAAAATTTAGATTTAGAAAAGTACTTTTTAAGTCTCCACCAGATAAAAAAAGTTAAAACTGCTACAGCTCTAATAGGCTTTGAACGTCAAGCAGAAAGCATTAGAAAAATTTCTCCAGAAGAAAAATTCAATCCCGCCAGAGAAAATGTCGATTTTTTACCTTGCAGCGAAGTTACTGGAGAAGGTATCTTCATTAACTTTGGTTATGAAAAAATTAAAAATTGGCTAAATAATAATTCAAAAATTTCCGAAATAACAAAAAACCTGAAAAATAATGCTAAGAACTCTTTTTTGTATGAAAAACTTAAAGACTCAGAATCTTTAGATGCAGGATTTGTATTAATTCACTCCTTTTCTCATGCGCTCATGACGCAGCTAGCAATGGAATGTGGATACGGTATTACGGAATTATTGGAAAGGATTTATTTTAGTAAAGAAAAAGAAATGGCAGGTGTTTTAATTTATACAGCTTCTGCCGATTCTTCAGGCTCTCTTGGAGGCTTAGTAAGAACGATCAAGCCAGAATTGTTTGAGGGAATATTGAAAAATGCTATTGAAAACTCGAGATTTTGCTCGAATGATCCTATATGTTCTGAATCAGATGGACAAGGACTTGGCGGAATGAACCTCGCAGCATGCCATGCTTGTTTAATGGTTCCTGATTTAGCTTGTTGCACTTTTCCCAAAAATATTCTTTTGGATAGAAATTCTTTAATTGGTTCAGAAACAGATGCCCAAGGATACTTTTTAGATCTCTAAAACTTTTAGGAAGTGCTTACCAATCTCAAAAGCTAGTTTTACTGGAACGGCATTACCAATTTGAGTGAATTTTGGAACCTCTCTTTCAAAGTTATTTTTTTTTGGATTTCCGGCTCTTCTTATTCCTCCAGTAGTTCGTTTCCCAGAGAATTCATACCAATCTGGAAAAGTTTGAATTCTTGCACATTCTCTGACAGAGGGAGCTCTAGCTTGCTCATAATGAATAAAATCATCTGGCATAGACGTAATAGTTATATTAGGCCCTTTGCTGCCCCACTTTTTTGGCAATACTCTTTGAGCAAATTTTTTTGTTTTAAAATTTTCTGAAATATCTCCTTTATTCAAAATTAATGAATTAAATTTAGCCCGAGTCTTAAGGCTATGATTACTATATTCATGCTCTGAAAGAGCATCGTTCTTTAAAAAGATAGAACCATTTTTTTTTGTTCTTATTTTTTTTTGCCATTCTGTTTTGGCATTATTAGGATAAAATTCTGTTTTTTGTCCATAACTAAAATTATTGTCTATTAAGTCAGAAAGTACGTTTTTTAAGTGAGGATAATCTCTTGTTTCTTGAGGAAAAAAGCCAGCTTTAACAGCATCAGTTTCTTCAATTTTGTTTTTTATAATTTCTGACTTGAATCCAATAATGAATACTCTTGGCCTATTTTGAGGAACTCCATAGTCTTTGGAGTAAATCAATTTATATTTAACTTCATAACCCTTTAGGTTTTCAAAAGTTTTTAAAACATCTTTAAAAATTTCTCCCTTCAAACCAGACTGGTTCCATTTTGCAGTCAATAGGCCTTCTACATTTTCAAATAAAAAAATTTTTGGTTGCATTTTATGAATAAAAAAAGACATATCTTGATATAAAAGATTTGAAGGAAGCTGTTCTTTGTCTACAGAATAAGATCTTCTTATTCCTAGTCTGGAGAAGCCTTGGCAAGGAGGCCCGCCACAAACTAGATCAATTTTTTCCGACCCAAACTTTGCAACTAAGTTAAATTTTAAATTTTTAAAAAACTCTTCATTAATACATTTTTTTATATCTCGAGAATGAAATTTGTTATCTCTTAAATAAGGATATATTTCATCTCTATTTAATAAGTAAGTTTCTAACGCATCTCTGTTTAATTCGTTTACGTATACTGGCTGAAACCCAGCTTCTTCTAATCCTAAAGATAAACCTCCACAACCAGCAAATAAGTCTATAAATTTCTTTTTTTCTTTCAATGAATCAATTTTCTCATCTCTCGGGTATATAATCCAGGAGAAATAGGTTGATAATTTTATTATTTATTGGCTTTTATTTCTTCTGCTCCTCGATCTAATTCTCTTCCTAGAACATTTATACGGGTTTGCAATTCATCGACTTCTTTTACTGACGCCTCCAACTTCTTCTTGACATTAATTGTGCTTTCATCAAAAGCTTTAAATTGCTTATTAACTTTTCTAACAATTTCGGCAACTTTTTCAGCTGTCTCATTCAAATTTAAATAATGGTGGCCTATTTTAATTGTGTCTAAAAAAGCAGCCATGGTATTAGGACCTTGAATAAGAACCTTTTTTTCAGAAAGACATTCTTGACGAAGATCTTCGATTGAGTCGACTAAATCATTCATTTTTTCAGAAGCTATATAGAGAATTGCGTAATTAGTTGTAGTATTTTGTCTGATATATTTTTGAGATATTTCATCCGCATCTTTTAAAATCGAAGTTCTTAAGCCTTTTAATATTTTTTCTTGCTCAGATTTTTTAGAAGTAGCTTGATAGTTTTTAAACTGTCCCGAATAAAGTTTTGAGTCTATTGGAATAATTAGACCATCGGCACTAAAGATTGCACAATCTACCTGTTCAGTTGTTTCTGGATTTATTATTTTTTGAAATTCATAACTTGAAGAAGGCATTATATCTTTTACTATGGACTCAAGATTCCACTCGCCCAAACGACCAGCGGAGACGCTACCACCTAGAAATCTATTTAGCTCGTTAATTGGGGTAGTTACTGAGATTAGTTTACTTTCTATCTCAGACATTTCGCTCGAAAGTAAATCTATTTTATTATTAAAGTTATGATCTTTGTCGATGGAATTTTTATTAGAATTTTTAAAATCAAAAAAAATTAAAAAAAGAAATACAATTATTACTGCTAATAAAAAAACAACAAAAAGAATTAAAAAATTATCTATGGTCATCCTCTAATCATCATATTTTTTTATTAACTCTTTTGCCAGTATTTTAAATTTATTTCTTAACTTGCCAGGAGCAAGAACTTCAACGTCCGACCCAAAACTCATGAGCCATTGCTCAAATTGCAGAGTGTCAGTCATGCGCGCAGAAACTAGCAATCGTCCATCTTCTAACCGTTTCGTTTTCTGAGAACTATTTAAAGGAGTTTCAATCAAATGTGCAGCCGCTGTGTAATCAAAAAGCGCTTTGAAGGTATAAAGGTTTTTTGAATATTCGTAACTCAAATTATTGGTATGCGTGAATTCGTCTAAATTAAAGTTTTTAGGTTCGTGCACAGGCAAATCTAAAATTTCTACCCTTTCAAATCTATGCAGTGGCAGATAACGAGGTTGATCAGGATCTTCATCCATCATGCAAATTAAGTAATTAATACTGCCTTTCATAACCAAACCCATGGGATGAATCAATCTCAAGCTTGATTGAGATTCTCCTCTCTTACGGTACAAAGCCTTTATTTGCAGGCCTTCAAATGCAGCTTTATAAAGAGCTTGTTCAACATCTTTGTTTAATTTGGGTTTTTTAAATCTCAAAAGCTCTGGCAAGACTCGCACCCTATTACGCCAACGATTGATTAACTTTGGACTACTCTCTTTTAATGTTTCGTTTGCTCTTTTAAAGAAAATATTGATTCTATTGAAGCTGGCCGAAGGCATTAAAGGTTCTAAATATTGATGGGCCAAAGACATAGTCAGGGCTTCAATGGGATCCATCGCAGGTGCTTGAATTCCAAGTCCAGTTTCAGCCCAAGACCAGCCATACGGTTTGTCTCGTGCGTCACATATCAATGGCAAAACTCGTTCCAAAGAAACCAAATCTCTTTGTATGGTTCGTTCGTCTACGTCATATCCTCGATCGCTCAATTGCGCTTTTAATTTCTTGGCATAAGTTTTTCTCGGTGCTCGAGGAATTAGCTCCAACATGGATATTTGTCTCAAGGTAGGATTACTCATAGTTCTCTCTTAATTATTAAATTTTATCTTTTCATAGCGACATAATCTGTCGCTTCATATAACTATAATACGCAGCTTTTTAAAAATAAATATGATTAAAAAATTAGATAAAAAAACACTTCGTGAGTCTATGATAGACACTTCAATTGCGATGCCAATTGCCTGGATTACTTCTTTCGGAACTTTGGCTTTGATGATGAATATGGGCATGAGCAATGCTTTTCTAATTTCTGCAATTCAGACTTTGGTTTTGACTATTGTGTCTGTGGTTAGAAAATACATGGTAAGAACGGCGTTTAAAAATTCTGATAATTTTTCAGCTAACCAAACCTTAATACCTAGATAAAATGACTAAAAAAGAAGACAAAGATAAAGAAGTAGAAATAGATATGGACAAGGAGATCACTCAAGAGACTCTTGAAGCTCTTGCCAAAAAGTATAATATAAAAATCTTGCCTGATGATCACCCAATCTATCAAGAACCGCCAACCGTTATTGTTGGTCCCAGTATTAGAAATAAAAAAAAGAAGTAAAATATTTAAATCTCTTTTAAATTTTTTTTGAAATCAATATTGGGTAGGAAGATGATATTAAAATTAAACCACAGCAAATTAATACCCAGCCAGGAATAGAAATGCCCAAAAGACTCCACATAACTTCGGCACAATTACCGTCGCCGATAAATAACATACTCAAAGCATCAGCAAAATAGGACTTATCAATTAAATAAGCGAGGTCCGGACCACAAGTCGGTACTTGATCTGCTGGCAAAGATTGTAAGTATAGATGTCGACTGGCAGAGGCTGCACCGCCTGCACTGAAAAATGCGGTGAGTCCAAAATAAACTTTTGGATATTGATTGTGAATCAGTCCAATGAGAGCTGCCAAGCCAGCAAGAGCAACAGCGATTCTTTGTATGATGCACATCGGACATGGCTTTAGACCCAACGCATATTCCATATAGTAGGCAGTACCTAGAAGGGCCAGACAAAAAACCAATATCAAAGTTAGGGCGATTCTCATTGTTTAAAAAAACTCTTACAGTAATTATATCTAACCATTAAACTAAAGTATTCATGGTCAAACCAGAAAGCACTTCAGACAACGACTCCATCATTTTGGTGGATGGTTCATCTTATGTATATCGTGCTTATCATGCTTTGCCACCGCTTTCGACTTCGACCGGTCAACCAACAGGCGCAGTCAGAGGCGTCACCACTATGGTGATGCGAATTTTAGAAGATCACCCAAATAGCCCAGTGGGCATGATCTTTGATGCAAAAGGCAGCACCTTCCGACACGATATGTACGATCAGTACAAAGCCAACCGACCGCCGATGCCAGATGATTTGCGTCCACAAATCCAACCTATTTATGACATCTGCGAAGCTTTGGGCCTAAAGATTTTTGTTGTTGATAATGTCGAGGCGGATGATGTGATTGGTACATTGGCTACCCAAGCAGAAGCAGAAGGTATCAAGACGGTGGTTTCGACGGGCGATAAAGATCTTGCCCAATTGGTTACTAAAAATATTCGTTTGGTTAATACCATGAGCAACGAAGTTTTGGATGAAGCGGGCGTTATGAAGAAGTTTGGTGTCAAACCAAATCAAATCATCGACTATTTAGCACTGGTTGGCGATACTTCAGATAATATTCCAGGCGTTCAAAAAGTCGGCCCTAAAACAGCGGTGAACTGGCTGACTAAATACGAAACCGTTGAGAATATCATTGCCAATGCTGAAGAAATTTCAGGCAAGGTTGGTGAATATCTGCGTGAAGGCATTGAACAATTGAAACTTTCTCAGCAACTCACAACCATAAAAAAAGATGTGGAATTGGATTTTGGCATCAATGATTTGAAAGTTGGCAAAAGAGATACCGATCAATTACACAAGCTTTTCACTGACTTAGAATTTAAAACTCTAATTAAAAGTGCTACTACAAAAGAGAAAACCAAGACAACAAAAAAAGAATACGTCGCACCATCAACAGAAGAGCATGTTCCACCAAAAGCTGTCGATTCGAAATATCATTGTATTTTAACGGAGAAAGATCTTGATGCTTTGATAAAAAAATTATCCAAAGCAAAAATACTAGCCCTCGATACCGAAACCGATGGGCTTGATTTTACTGTGGCTAATCTAGTGGGAATTTCTGTTTCAGCCAAAGCTGGCGAAGCGGCTTATATTCCTATCCAGCACGACTATGAAGGTGCCCCCAAACAACTTTCAAAAAAACTGGTGATCGAAAAATTAAAACCTCTATTAGAAAAAGTACCAGTGGTTGGTCAACACATAAAGTTTGATCGTAATGTTCTGGCTCAACACGGTCTGGAATTAAATAATATTGGCAGCGACAGCATGCTGATGTCCTATGTCCTTGATTCAACTGCAACTCGACATAATTTAGATGCGATGGCTAAGTTTTATTTAAATTATGAGACGACTACTTATGAAGAAGTTGCCGGCAAAGGTGTCAAACAAATCACATTTAACCAAGTGAATTTAGAGAGTGGCAGTCATTATGCTGCAGAAGATGCTGACATTACTTTTCGTTGTTACGAATTATTAAAAGAAAAGCTTTCACAAAAACCCGAGTTAGAAAAAGTGCTGTCTGAAATTGATCTGCCGATGATAAAAGTCTTATCAGAGGTTGAGCAAAATGGGGCTTTGATCGATCCAGAAGTTCTGAGAATTCAATCCAACAATTTAGGACAACGCATCAGCGGTTTGGAAGAAAAAGCTTTTAGTGAAGCTGGTAAAGAATTCAATTTGGCATCTACCAAAGATCTACGAGAAATATTTTTTGAGGAAATGAACATGCCGGTGATGAAGAAAACGCCAGGCGGTCAGCCATCTACTGATGAATCGGTACTGCAAGACCTAGCAAGAGACTATGAACTTCCCAAAATTTTGTTGGAACATAGAACACTAGCAAAACTTAAAAATACTTATACCGATAGTTTACCGGAGCAGATTTCACCAAAGACAGGCCGCATACACACTTCTTATCTACAAGCTGTTACAACAACCGGAAGATTATCTTCAGCAGATCCAAACTTGCAAAATATTCCCATTAAAACCGAAGAGGGACGAATGATTCGTAATGCTTTCGTGGCGCCTAAGGGACAAAAACTTTTATCAATTGATTACTCGCAAATTGAATTAAGAATTATGGCTCATCTTTCTAAAGACAAAGGAATGATTTCGGCATTTCAAAATGGAGAAGACATTCACTCAGCGACAGCTGCAGAAGTCTTTGGAAATCCTGGGGAGGCCGCCTCTGAAGAAGACAGACGCAGCGCCAAAGCCATTAACTTTGGTCTTATCTACGGCATGTCTGCTTTTGGCTTGGGCAAAGCTTTGGGCATCCCTAGGAATATGGCACAAGAATATATCGACTCTTACTTTGCTAAATATCCAGGTGTGAAGCTGTATATGGAACAAACCAAAGAAATCGCTCGAGAAAAAGGCTTTGTCGAAACCTTATTTGGACGCAGGCTATATTTACCAGGCATTCATAGTGGTAGAACGAGACAAGCGGCAGAAAGAGCAGCAATTAATGCCCCGATGCAAGGTACGGCAGCAGATATTATGAAGATTGCCATGATCAATATTCAAGAATGGTTGGAAAAAGAAAAGATAAAAGCAAAAATGATTTTGCAGGTGCATGATGAAGTTATTTTAGAAGTGGCCACAAAGGAGGCTGATTCGGTGGCAACAAAAATTTCAGAAATTATGTCGAAGGCAGCCAAACTGAGCGTGCCTTTGGAAGTTGAGAGCGGCATTGCTGAAAATTGGGGCGAAGCACATTAAGCAGTGAACTTTTTTCGAAGGAGCTATGTCTAAAGATTTTCTCCTAAGAAAACTAAGGATTCTTCCTTAGAGCCCATTGATACTCTCTCTCCTCCTTTTTTGTCAATGGGCGCTTAGGCGGATTCCACCCAAGATAAAATATTCTTTGTCAGCTGTTCCACACCATCATGAGTCTTGGCAGAAAATAATAGGGGTTCATTGAGCAACTCCAAATCTATCAATTCTTTTTTGCTCGCCGACAAAACGTTCAAACCTTGGTTGCGAGATAATTTATCGGCCTTGTTCAGCAGTAATTGAACTGGGAGATGATATTGCTTGCACCAAGCCAAAAAATCTTGGTCAGCTTTTTGGAAGGGGTGTCTGATATCCATGATCAAAATAATGCCGCGCAGTGACTCTCTTGAATTCATGTAATTCGTAATCTGCCGACCCCACTCTTTTTGTATTTTTTTTGATGCTTTGGCATAACCGTAACCTGGCAGGTCAACGAGTTTATAGTCAACGTCACTATTGATGCTGAAAAAATTAATGGATTGAGTTCGACCTGGGGTATTGGAGGTTTTCGCCAGTTTTTTGGAGTTAGCTAAAGCGTTGATAATGCTCGATTTACCAGAGTTTGAGCGGCCGCAAATGGCTACTTCGTTGCCAAAATCTTCAGGATATAGCTTGGCTTCAGTGCATGCCGATAAAAACTCTATATTCAAATAACTACTTTTTCTATTCATCTCCAAAACAGGGTAAATTCAATTGCTATGGTATATAATTCACGCTCGCATAGCCCGCAATATAGAACAAAAATGATAAAAAAATTAATTTTTTCAGCTTTTATTTTACTTCTAGCGCCCTTATTCCATGCAGCATCAGCAGCTGATGTAAGCAAAGTAGCCAAAGCCCCTCTTAGAGGAGATCCTATTGCTGGTGAGGGAAAAGTTATGGTTTGTGCCGGTTGTCACGGAGTCGATGGCAATAGTGTGGTTGGCCAGTGGCCAACTCTAGCAGGACAACGGGAAAGTTATCTGTTTGATCAACTTGAACATATAAAGGATGGCGAAAGGGTGATTGCTTCGATGATGGGATTATTGGATGCCTATGATTATGATGATCTAAGAGATATGGCGGCTTACTACGCAGCACAACAAATGAAGGTTGGACAAGCGGATAAAGAAAATCTAGCGCTTGGAGAAAAAATTTACAGGGCGGGAAACATAAATTCAGGAGTCCCTGCTTGTACGGGTTGTCACGGTGCCAAAGGAAAAGGCATAGAATCTGCTGGATATCCAATGTTGGGTGGTCAAAAGGCTGAATACGTAGTTACTTCTCTTATTGCCTATCAAAATGGCAACAGAGGATACGACACTAAAGGAAAATCAATGCAAGGAATAGCTGCCAGACTTACATTAGAAGAAATTCAAGCAGTGGCTAATTATGTCTCAGGTCTTTACTAAACTTTTTGCTTTTTCATTAATTTTTCTTCTAAGCGCTCAGTGCTCGGAAGCAGCTGACAAGTATAAGCCTGGTCGACATTATGAGATTTTATCGCAGCCAGTTTTAACCAGAGACAATTCTAAAGTCGAAGTCATTGAATTTTTTTGGTTTGGCTGTGGCCATTGCTTTACCTTAGAAGGCTCTTTGACCGATTGGAAAAAAGAACTACCTAGTTCAGTTGATTTTTTCAGGTATCCGGTCATCTGGAATAAAATGGTTGAAACTCATGGAAAGTTATTCTTTATTGCTGAGGCTCTAAACAAACCAGAGATAATTGATGGTGTTTTCTCTGCCATTCATATTCAACAAAGAATGCTCGCTTCAGATAAGGAGATTATTCCTTTTATTAAGACCTACGGAGTTTCAGAAGAGCAGTATGTTGGCTTAATAAATTCCTTTGGTTTGAAAAATAATGTTAAAAAAGCCGATCTTTTTGGTCAAAAATACGGTATAAAAGGCGTCCCAACTTTCATTGTGAATGGTAAATACGCTGTTTCTGGAAATCGCGAGATTGAAACAAAGGATTTACTTGATGTAGTTGATTTTTTAATAGCGAAAGAAAGAAAACAATAAATGAGTAAATACAAGTCGAACCTGTTCATTCCGGGGCACACTCTTGACCGATTGGAGCGTGGCTTAAACAGCAATGCCGATGCCTTAATTATTGACTTAGAAGATGGTTGTCCTGCTGATAAAAAGGTATTGGCACGAGAAGAACTTATCAATCTTCTTAAAGAAAATGTTTTTACCAAACCGGTTTTTATTAGAGTAAATGATGCGATGGATGCCATCGGAAGAGAAGATATTGACGCTATTTCTCCATATCAAGATCAGATAGAAGCAATAATTCTTCCTAAAACTCAAAGTTTTGATTTCTTAGCAACCTTAGCTCCAATGATTGATTTTTCAAATAAATTGGTGCCCTTAATCGAAACCCCAAGAGCAATTGACACCGTAACGCAAATCGCTGCTTTCAAAGATGTTGTTGGATTATTTTTTGGAGCTGCTGACTCCTCTGCTAGCTTGGGATGCAAGCTTGCATGGGAGCCTTTGTTATACGCTAGACAAAAAGTAGTCCTAGCAGCAGCAATGTATAATTTATTCACCATTGACGCGCCGTTTTTTTATATCGATGATAAAGAAGGATTAAAAAAAGAAGCAGAAGCGGTTAAAAATTTAGGCTTTACAGGTAAAGCAGCCATCCATCCTGATCAAATTGATTTTATTAATGAATCTTTTGCCCCAACTTCTGAAGAAATTGCTGAAGGTAAAAAAGTCTTAGAAGAGTATCAAAAATCAGGCGGAGGCGCAGTGAAGATCGATGGCCAAATGGTTGATGAGCCAATAGCAGAGGCTATGAGGCTCAAAATTTCTCTTGGAGAAGAAGAAAACGAAGACTAGATTTTATGTCGTCACCCCTTAAAGGAATTAAAGTTCTCGATTTAACGCACATGTTAGCTGGTCCTTATGGGACTATGGTTTTGGCTGATCTTGGTGCAGAGATTATAAAAATTGAGCCTCCATTAAAAGGAGAGATAACAAGAAACCTTTTAAAAAATGATCCGGATTATTCTGTAGATGGCGTAGGTGCTTATCATTTAACACTTGGAAGAAATAAAAAAAGCTTAACCTTGGATCTAAAATCTGATCCAGGAAAGAATATTTTTTATCAATTGGTTAAAAAGGCTGATGTTGTCATTGATAACTTCAGCTCAGGTGTTACGAAACGACTTAAAATTGATCACGAAACTTTAATGACTCATAACGAAAAAATTATTTCTTGCTCGATTAGTGGTTTTGGCGAAGATGCTGAGTTAAATAGACCCGCATATGACAACGTTATCCAAGGTGTGAGTGGTTTGATGTCTTTAACCGGTTTGAATTCAGAAAATCCAGTAAAGTCAGGAGTCCCAATAAGTGATTTATCGACTGGGCTCTTTGCCATCATTGGCATATTGACAGCTCTTAGAAAAAAAGAAGCAACTGGAATCGGTGAGAAAATTGATATATCTATGTTGGATTGTCAGGCTAGTTTATTGAATTACATGGCCACCATGCATTTAATTTCTGGGAAAGATCCAGAGCCTATTGGAAACGAACATCCTGTGCATACCCCATTTAATTCATACAAGACTGCCGATGGTTTTATAATTTTGAGCGTCGTTCACGAGGATTTTTGGCCCAACCTAGTCAAAGCTTTAGACTTAAAAGATTTAGACAATGAGGAGTATAAGTCTGCTATTGGCAGGTCAAAAGATAGAGCCAAAATAGACTCAGTACTGCAAAAGATATTCATTACTAATTCGTCCGATCATTGGTTAAAGATATTAAATGATCATCGAGTACCTTGCGGGCCGGTAAATAAATTGTCCGAGGTTTTTAATGATCCGGATTTGATCAAAAGAGAGATGATTGCTGAAGTCATGCAACCTTCAGGGAAAGTAGTCAAAATGCCTGGCAACCCTCTAAAGATAGGAGATGCCAAAACAGAATACAAAAGTTCTCCAGAATTAGGTGAGCATTCTGCTGAAATTCTTAATACTTGGTTGGGAATGACTGACGAGCAAATAGCAGAGCTAAAAGAAGAAAATATTATTTAATAATAACTTGGACTACCTCTATAATGCTTTTCGCATGAACTCACTTAAACAACTATTGATTCTATTAACTTTTTTTGCAAGTCTTGCAATGTCTTCTGATATGCGTGAATCCGCAATTGAAGAAAGAACCAAACCTTTGGGTTCAATATGTCTGAAAGGCGATGGCTGCGGAATCTCAAGCGCTGGCCCTGGTTACAAAGTCAACCCTCTAGCTGCGATGACTGGTGCACCTGTTGAAGTAAGTTCTAATAAAATTGCCTTATCGGAGGGTCCTGAGCACGAAGTTAAAATGCTTAATTCGGGAGCGGATGGAATTATGGTATTCGAACCAGCAGTGATAAAAATTTCCAAAGGCGATACGGTCAATTTCGTAGCAACAGATATGTCTCATAATTCTGCATCTCTTGATGGGATGATTCCGGCAGGGGCAGATTCTTGGAATGGAGCCTTGAGTCAAGACATTAGCATTACTTTTACTGAGGAAGGAGTTTATGTCTATCAATGCACGCCTCACGCTATGATGGCTATGGTTGGTGTCATTCAAGTTGGCGAGGCTATCAATTTGGATGCAGTGAAAGCTGAAGCTAGTCAGAAAAAATCTATTTTTGTTTCTAATACCGATCGTCTAGACGAGTATCTGTCACAGCTTTAAAAAGCAGCGATTGTAGATTCTAAGTCTTTCCAATTTTTAACCTCTGGGACATGGCATTCCTGTCCATCGGGCCAAGAGTTCTCCAAGGCATTAAGCCATATTGCTTTGAACCCAACATTAAGTGCTCCTTCGATATCATTTACGGGATGATCACCCACATGACAAATTTCATTCGCTTTGAGTTTTGTGATCGACATAGCTTCTTCAAACATTTTTGCACCAGGCTTGCTGTCATTGACCATTTCTGCATTCAAATAAAAATCAAACAGATGATCAATACCTAAAGTTTTGATATTTGCATTACCGTTAGTTAAAACTCCCAGCTGGTAAGTCTCTTTAAGTTTTTTTAAAACTTCTAGAACATGATCAAAATAAGTTACCTTGTGGCGCTCATTTAAAAAAATTTCAAAAGCCTCTTCAGAATCTTTCAAAGCAGCTGAACTTTCAACACCATTTTCCAGCAACAATGTCTCAATTACTTTTTTTCTTAACTCAGACAATCTATTTGCTAAGGAGGGCTCAGCTTTAATAAGCGTTTGCCACATTTCTCTTTCTTTTTTACTAAAAAGGATTCCATCCATTTGGGGATGTCTTTCGATCAACCAATCATTTGAAAGTTTGTGAGAATTCATAATGACGTCATAGAGAGGCCATAAGGTGTCATCTAGATCAAAAGTAACTGCTTTAATAGTCATATTATTTTTTGGCATGAGGATGGCTTTTGTCATAAACCTTAGCCAAATGCTGAAAATCTAATTTTGTATAAATTTGGGTAGTGGATAAATTAGCATGGCCAAGAAGTTCTTGTACAGCTCTTAAATCACCACTTGATTCCAGAATATGAGAGGCAAAAGAATGTCTCAGCATATGGGGATGAATATATGGCAACCCCATCTTACTACTCATTTTTTTCAGGCCATTTTGCACCGACCTTTGACTTAGCCTCTTTCCTAAGTTATTAATAAATATTGCTCGTTCTTTGTTCTCAACACGTGCATCACGATGTTTGAACCAAATTTTGATAGCTTCTATAGCTTTTGAACCAATTGGGACTTCTCTTTCTTTTTGCCCTTTTCCTAAGACTCTGCACATTTGACCTTCAATGGAAAGATCGTTCATATCCAACTGACATAATTCAGAAAGCCTCAAACCAGAAGAATACATTAATTCAGCAATAGCTTTGTCTCTGTAGTCGCCCCAAGTTTTCGGTTCGAATTGCAACAATTTATTTACCATATCTGTATCCAAAGCTTTTGGTAAAAGCGAATTCAATTTGGGCGCAGAGATACCAAGTATGGGGTTTTCTTTTGTTAAACCCTCAAGGCTTAAATACTTATAGAAACTTCTTAATGATGATAATATCCTAGCAACACTTCTTGGGCTCAGTCCTTGACGTCTATAGGCCCCAATGAAGTTTCTGATATCCGCTTGTTTTAAATCCGACCAAGAGGAAAATTTTTTTTCAGTAAGGAAATTATCAAATTTAAGCAAGTCATTTTCATAGCTTTTTATAGTATGATCAGAGTAGTTTTTGGCATTCTTAAGGTAATTTAAAAAGTTTCTAATATCTTTATGCATCAATCTCACCTAAAAGAAAGTCAATCTGATGACTCAAAACAGCCAATACAAATTCTAAGAATAAAGTTTCACTGTCTTGAGTGAATTTACCTTTTTTCGTACTTCCCAAAGCTAAAGTACCTGCAATTTTATCGGAGGAAAACTTACAGATTGCGCCTTCTTCAACCATTGCTTTGCTTCCAAAAACCAATGCCGAAAGTTCAGACTTTAATCCTCCCAAATAAATTGTATTTTCTTTGAATACCTTTGAAAAAATAGGAGTAGCTATTTCTGGAGAGATTATTTTCTCCGCAGATAAGTCATAAAGCTCTTCCTGGGTAAAGAAAAATAACTTGCATTTTTCTGTACCAAATTCTTTTTTAAAGAATAACTCTACTTGATCGCTAAGGTTGTCTAAGTTCTTTGCTTTAAGAATTATCAAAATTAATTTTTGAACTTTGATAAATAATTTTTGATTAAATTCAGCATTTGTCAGAAATTCACTTAACCTAGAATTTGTAAGCAAACTTTTCTTTTTGATTATCTCAACTTGTTTTTCAATTAAAGACACTGCCTCGCCGCTTTCATGTTTTATGTCTAAGTCTTCTAAAGAACCTGGGTTCTTTAAAAAAAAGTCTGGGTTTTCGCTTAAATATTTAACAACTTCACTTTCAGATATTTTTTTACCAAAGATACTCATATCTTCAATGTTACCGCTTTCGCTCTGTAGTTCGCAGTGCCGGTTAGAGAAACTTTTCCAGAAGATAAATCCGTTTCCGTTTCTAAAAATCCTTCGTTGAAATTTACTTTGATTTTTTGACTTAAATTCCTTGTTTTTTGACCAATTATTGCTGCAGCACATGCGCCACTTCCACAAGCCTGTGTTTCACCAACACCTCTTTCGACAACTCTCAGGTTTATTTCTGAATCATTGATACTGTTGGCAAAGCCAACATTAACACCGTGTTTAAAAATTCCACTTTGCTGTAACGCTGCTCCAACTTCCGGCACATTAAGCTCTTTATCGTAATTGAAAATTACTGCATGAGGATTGCCCACGGAAACCGCATCAAAAAATATTTCTTTATCATTAAAACTAAAAGAATTAATGTCGTCATTTTTGATTCCGATATCTTCAGATTTAAAACTAATATTGAACATATCAACTTTCAATTGATTTTTTTTCGTATTGGAAACAATGACAAGATCGTTTCCAACCATAAAATTTATTTGATCAGAAAAAACTAATTTTTGATCAAAAATATATTTAGATATACAGCGAATACCATTTACACAGTTTTCCGCCTCACTTCCATCTTGATTGAAAATTTTAATTTGAAAATCAAAATTACTATTACTAGGAGGTAAGATGAGCATAATTTGATCGATCGAAAAGTCATGATCAAAATTCAATACTTTAGAAATTTCTTTAGAACTTGGTTCGAAGAATTGAGTAACTCCATCGATAACAACGAAGTCATTTCCTAGAGACTCCATATATTGAACTTCCAACATTCAAATATCCTCTAATTGTAAAGTATCCTCAAAACTCTCTGCTTTTCTAATCTCAGAAAAATTAGTTCCTGAAACTAATATTTCTGCCGGCTTTAGGCGCAAATTATAATTCGAACTCATACTCGATCCGTACGCACCGGCGGAATATATAACTAGATGATCGGCTTCTTTAGCTGAGATAGAAAAATCGTCCCCAAAAGAATCAGCGGTTTCACACACCGGACCGACTATGGAAAAGATATCATCTTCATTTTCACTAGAAGAAATATTTTCTATTTTGTGTCTGGCATTATAAAGAGAAGGGCGCATGAGATCGTTCATGCCTGCATCAACAACTATAAATTTTCTTTGACCATTTTCTTTAATACCTATTACTTTAGTGATGAGTACTCCAGCCTGAGCAATCATTGATCTTCCCGGTTCTAAAAGAAGATCGTATTTTCCTGTTTTATTTTTAATTTTTTTAACAAGTTCTGAGGGATCAAAATTAGTTTGCATTTCGTAATCAATTGCCAATCCACCGCCAACGTCTAAATGATCAATAGGGTGACCCAGAGCCTCCATTTTACTTGCAAGGCCTTGCAATTTTGCCAATAGCTCCAAATAGAGTTCTGTATCAGTTATTTGTGAGCCAATATGAGCTGTCAATCCAACCAAATTAATTTGTTCCTTTGAAAATTGTTTTGCTAAAAGCAATGCTTCTTCTTCTGACATACCAAATTTACAATCTGCCTTCCCTGTTTCAATATAGGGATGAGTGTCGCCTTCCATATCTGGATTGATTCGAAAAGAAATCCTAGGACTTTTATTTAAATCAATTATGTTTTTCAATTCAAAAGTAGATTCCACATTTATAGAATAAATGTCCAAGTCGGCAGCTAATTTTAACTCCGCACTAGTTTTGCCAACCCCTGAAAAGACAATTTTTTTTGGATTAGCTCCTGCTTTTATTGCCTTTTGTAACTCTCCACCGGAAACAACATCAAACCCCAATCCCTTATCTACAAAACTTCTTAATATATTTAGATTATTGTTAGCTTTCACCGAGTAACAAACCAAGTCAGAAGAATCCATATTTGACATGTAAGCTTCGCATGAGGCATCTAAGCTCGCTTTTGAATATAGATAAAACGGAGTAGGAATTTCTCTTGTTATTTCCTCAATTGAAATATCTTCAAGGAATAATCTTCCTTCTTTAAAAGTGAAATTATCTGGTCTCATGGTTGATAAAGTTTTCTGTTGGTAATGACAAAGGTCCCTTCACACCGCAAGCGGAGAAAGATATTAGAACGAGAAAAGTAAATACAGCTATTTTTTTCATTTTTAAAATCCTCTCTATTCAATGATGAGGCGGTTTCTCATATTGTATAGGATCAAAGTCGTATTTAGACTTTTCTTGCTTGGATTTTGTTCTTACTTTTTTAGACTTTTTAGAAGTTTTTTTCAATTCAGTTAATAATAAACAGACTGAGCATATTTACTTTCAAAAGGAATTATTTCATCAAAGCGTTCTTCTCTAATTTTTTTAACCCAGTCAGGGTCTGACAACAGCGCTCGACCGACGGCGACCATGTCGAATTCTTCGGCATCTAACCTGCTGACGAGCTCATCTATCGGCGCACTTTCTACTGCATCCTCACCCGCATATAGACCAATAAAATCTGATTTTAAGCCGACACTTCCTACGGTGATCGTTGGTAGGCCGGAAATCTTTTTGGTCCAACCCGCTAGATTAAGGTCCGAACCTTCAAATTCAGGTTCCCAGTATCTTCTATTGCTAGCATGAAAAACATCGACGCCGGCATCAACAAGAGGCATGAGAAATTTTTCTAATTCATCCGGAGTGTGTGCCAATTTTGCTTCGTAGTCTTGTTGCTTCCACTGAGAAAATCTAATTGCAATTGGGAAATCTTTTCCTATTTCTTTTCTTGTTCTTTTGATAATTTCACAAGCAAATTTTGTTCGTTTGTCGATTTCGCCTCCGTAAGTATCATCTCTTTGATTGGTGCCTTCCCAGAAGAAATTATCAATCAGATAACCATGCGCGCCATGCAATTCAACACCATCAAAGCCAAGATCTTTGATTTTTAAAATATCTTTGACGAAGCACTCAATCAACATTTCAACCTCATCAGCTGTCATTGCGTGAGCAGCTTGTTTGTTGGTATTAACCAAACCAGATGGGGTGTAACCGGGCACTTTTGGATCTGGAGCCATGCCTTCTTTTCTCATAGCACCAACATGCCAAAGTTGTGGAAAAATTTTTGAACCTTCGGCCTGCACTACTTCAATTATTTTTTTCCAACCTTCATCTGCTTTATCCTGAAATCCAGGTACATTTGGGTAACCACTTGATGAAGGGTGACTGACTTCAACACCCTCGGTAATTATCAAGCCCACCTCTCCCGCAGCACGTCTTTGGTAATAATCTTTAACATTTTCTCCAGGGATGCCATCTGGAGACATCATGCGAGTCATTGGAGCCATCGCAATCCTATTGGGCACCTCTAGTTTATTAATTGTTATTGGTTTAAATAAAGATTTCATAATGTTCTCCTAAAATTTGAAACTTTTTTAAATTTTCAATTTACTTTTAGCCTGAATTATTTGTTTTGAAACTTGACTTGGAGCTGTTCCACCAATACTGCTTTTTGAGGAAATTGACTTCAAAGGGTCCAAGTGTTTAAAAACATCTTTCTCAATTAATGCATTTAATTTTTTTAATTCTTTTAATGATAACTCAGATAATAAAAAATCTTTTGATTCTGCCAGTTGAACGGCTTTTCCTGAAATGGCATGGGCATCTCTAAAAGGTATACCCTTCATCACTAAATACTCAGCTAAATCAGTAGCACAAATATGACCGTCATAAACATCAGTCAACATTGAGTCTCTATTAAATTCAGCTCCTGCGACCATTGCCGCGGTGATATCTAGTGACCCCAGAGCGTAGTCAATGGAGTCAAAAAGAGGTCCTTTATCCTCTTGGTTGTCTCTATTGTAAGAAAGTGGCTGATTTTTAATCAAACTCAGAAGAGAAACCAAATTACCAATCGTTTTGCTTGATCCGCCTCTTACTAATTCCGCCATGTCAGGATTTTTTTTCTGGGGCATTATTGAAGATCCAGTACATAATTCTTCGGGTAGGTCCACATAATCAAATTGCGAAGAGGACCAAATAATCAATTCTTCTGCAATTCTAGATAGATGCACCCCCATTAGACTAATGTTAAACATCATTTCTATAACATAATCACGATCACTAACGGCATCTATAGAATTATTGGTAACTTCTGTGAAACCTAAAGATTTAGCCAACTTTTTTCTGTTTATCTTAAATTTATTTCCTGCTAAAGCGCCAGAACCTAAGGGACTTATCTTTAAGCGACTTTCACATTCTTTAAATCTATCTAGATCTCTAGATAACATCTCATACCAAGCCATTAGGTGATGACCGAGAGTTATGGGCTGAGCTATTTGCATGTGAGTGAAACCAGGCATTAAAGTTTCTACCTCTGATTCAGCTTTCAAAACGATTATTTCTAAAAGATCTGTGAGACAGATTTGTATATCTTTTGATTTTCCCAAAAGATACAGCTTTAGATCTGTCACCACTTGATCGTTTCGAGATCTGCCTGTGTGGAGTTTTTTTGCAGCAGAGCCAATTACCTTCTCTAGAGAAGATTCAATATTCATGTGAACGTCTTCAAGAGCCTCTTGCCAATTAAATTTACCAGATTCAATTTTCTGTTTTATGTGCTTCAGTCCGGATTTAATTTTTGATAGTTCGCTTTTATTGAGAACTCCGGCATTTTGCAAGGCTTCTGCATAAGCAATCGAACCAAGAATGTCTTCTTTATAAAGTTTGTTGTCGATGCCTATGGATGAAGAAAACTCTTGAGCTTTTTTTGCTGTATGTTTTTTAAAACGACCACCCCAGCTAGTATTTTTTTTTGCCATTAATATTTGTAGCTCTCTGGTTTAAAAGGGCCCTCAACTTTTACATTGATATATTTGGCTTGATCTTTAGTTAGTTTTGTAACAACTCCTCCAAATCCCTCTACCATATAAGAGGCGACTTCTTCATCGAGTTCCATTGGCAAGACTTCTATTTTTAATAATTCTTTTTTTGTTTCCTCATCGTTAATAGTTGCAAATGCTTGTTTATAAAGAAACATCTGAGCCAACACCTGATTAGCAAATGAACCATCCATTATTCTAGAAGGGTGACCCGTAGCATTCCCCAGATTAACCAATCTTCCTTCAGCTAAAAGGATCAAGTAATCTCCAGCTTTATCTGATCTAGAGACTTTGTGAACTTGAGGCTTAACCTCTTCCCATTGCCAATTATCTCGCATGTATTGTGTGTCAATCTCATTATCGAAATGACCAATATTACAAACGGTTGAGCCTGCTTTCAGATTATTTAAAATAAATTTGTCACAAACATTTATATTTCCGGTTGTCGTAACAATCAGATCCGTATCTTCTAAAAGTGTTTTATTAATGCATTCGTCATTGCCTTTATTTTCTCCATTAATATAAGGAGAAACTACTTCAAAGCCGTCCATGCAAGCTTGCATTGCACATATAGGGTCTATTTCAGTAATTCTTACAATCATACCTTCCTGTCTTAAGCTCATGGCTGAGCCTTTGCCCACATCGCCGTAGCCGACCACTAAAGCCTTTCTTCCAGCCATAAGAATATCGGTCCCTCTTTTGATAGCGTCATTTAGACTATGACGACAGCCATATTTATTATCATTCTTAGATTTAGTAACGGAATCATTTACGTTGATCGCTGGAACTTTTAATTCTCCTTTTTCTAACATTTCCCACAACCTGTGAACACCTGTTGTAGTCTCTTCGGAGATACCATGGATATTAGCTAACATTTCAGGAAATTTTGTGTGAACCATAGAAGTTAAATCACCTCCGTCATCAAGAATCATGTTTGCATCCCAGGGCGAGCCATCTGATAAAATAGTTTGTTCAATACACCAATCAAATTCTTCATCGTTCATTCCTTTCCAAGCAAAAACTGGAATACCAGCAGCTGCAATTGCAGCAGCAGCATGATCTTGAGTTGAAAAGATATTACATGAAGACCAACGAACAGAAGCGCCCAATGCCACCAAAGTTTCTATCAAAACAGCGGTTTGGACTGTCATGTGTATGCAGCCCATAATTTTGGCTCCTGCTAGAGGTTGAGAAGAACCATATTTCTCTCTCAATTTCATCAGTGCAGGCATTTCAGATTCTGCTAAAGCAATTTCTTTTCTTCCAAATTCTGCTAAAGAGATATCCGCTACTTTGTAGTCTTTAAAATCCATAATTTTCCTTTAACTTTTATTAATCGTACTTGATTTGTCTGTTTTTTCCCAAGAGAAATCGACATCTTCCCTACCAAAGTGACCATACGCTGCAGTATTTTGATAAATAGGTTTTTTTAAATCCAACATTTGGATTAATTCTTTTGGTTTAAGTTCAAAATTGTCACTGACAATATTTGCAATCTCTTCATTGGATACGTTTCCAGTTCCAAAAGTATTAATACTGATCGAAGTGGGTTCGGCAACTCCAATTGCATAGGAGACTTGGATTTCACATTTTTCCGCTAAATTTGCTGCCACTATATTTTTAGCAACATAACGTCCTGCATAAGCAGCCGATCTATCTACTTTTGAAGGATCTTTTCCAGAGAATGCTCCGCCTCCATGACGCGCCATACCGCCATAGGTATCGACAATAATTTTTCTACCCGTCAAACCACAATCTCCAACTGGTCCACCGATGACAAATCTACCAGTTGGATTTATATAAATTTTAGTTTTGTCAGTTATCCATTCAGAAGGGATAGTTTTATAGATAACTTCTTCTCTGATTCCTTCTTCTAGATCTTTTTGGGAAATTTCAGGGCTATGTTGTGAAGACAAAACTATTGCGGAAATATAATTTGGTTTACCCAATTCATCATAAACAAAACTTAACTGACTTTTCGCATCTGGACGTAGCCAAGGCAATAATCCAGATTTTCTTACTTCAGCTTGTTTTTTTACCAAAAGATGTGAGTAAGTAATAGGTGCAGGCATCAAAACACTTGTTTCGTTGTTGGCATAACCAAACATTAACCCCTGATCTCCAGCACCTTGACTTTCATCGGTGCCAGTTCCTTCATCAACGCCTTGGGCAATGTCATTTGATTGCATACCAATTGCGTTAACTATCTCTACTTTTGATCCGTTGAACCCGACTTCGTCATTGTCATAACCAATATCATTTATAACTTTTCTAACGACTTCTTCTAAATTGGGCTTTGCATCAGAGGTTATTTCACCGGCAATAACAACTAAGTCAGTTTTTACGAGGGTTTCACAAGCGACTCTTGACTCAGGATCATCTTTTAAAAATGCATCCAAGATGGCATCAGAAATTTGATCTGACATTTTATCAGGGTGTCCTTCAGAAACGGATTCGGAAGTAAAAGTTTTGTATTCGGACATGATTTAATTTTTTTGAACGGAATGAATTCTACTATGAAGTGAATAAGAAATAGTAGAAAATAGACAAAAAAATTCATGGCCAACCAACAAGATTTAGCAAACGCAATAAGGGCTCTTTCCATGGATGCTGTTCAAGCTGCTAAATGCGGACATCCTGGAATGCCCATGGGTATGGCTGACATAGCGCAGGTTCTTTGGAAAAAACACTTAAAATACAACCCCAACAATCCAGACTGGTTTGATAGAGACCGATTCGTTCTATCGAATGGCCACGGCTCGATGCTGCTCTATTCTTTGTTGCATCTTACAGGGTTTGATCTACCAATGGCTGAATTAAAAGCTTTTAGACAATTGGGGTCTAAAACCCCTGGACATCCAGAATGCGATGTGACGCCAGGCGTTGAAACAACAACTGGTCCTTTAGGACAAGGCATTGCAAATGCTGTTGGAATGGCTATGGCTGAAAAGATTCTAGCCAAAAAATTTAATAAAAAAGAAATAGATTTAATTGATCATTATACGTACGTTTTTTGTGGCGACGGTTGTCTAATGGAAGGCATTTCTCATGAAGTATGTTCTTTTGCGGGCACTCAAAAACTCAACAAACTCATAATGCTCTATGACGATAATGAAATAAGCATTGATGGTAGAGTAGAAGGCTGGTTCACTGATGATACACCTGGCAGATTTGAAAGTTATGGATGGAAAGTAATCAGAGAAATTGATGGACATAATTTTGAAAGCATAGATCAAGCTTTGAAAGAAGCTAAGAACTCTGATAAACCAACTCTGATCTGTTGCAAGACTGAAATAGGCAAAGGCTCACCAAACAAGGCAGGCTCAGCGGACGCACATGGAGCTGCACTTGGCGATGATGAAATCGCTCTCACAAGAGAAAACATAAATTGGCAGCATGAGCCTTTTTTCATTCCAGAAGATATTTATAAGGACTGGGATCATAAAAGCATCGGTCAAAGTATCGAAGATCACTGGCTAGAAAAATTAAATGAATATGCAAAAAATCATGCAAGTGAAGCCAAAGAATTTGAGAGACTTGTATCTGGCGACCTACCAGTTGAATTTGAATCTACAATTTCAGATTTAATCAAAAGTTTTGAAACAGACGAGTCGGATTACGCTAGTAGAAAGTGTTCAGGAATTTGTTTAGATAGTATAGGGCCGGTCATGCCTGAGTTGATAGGCGGCTCTGCTGATCTAACTCCATCTAACAATACTCAATGGAAAGGAGCCGAACAACTAAGTTCAGATGGTACAGGAAATTATCTTAATTACGGAGTGAGAGAATTCGGCATGTCCGCGATAATGAATGGCTTAATATTGCATGGCGGTATCAGACCTTATGCCGGAACTTTTTTAACTTTTCTTGATTATGCAAGAAATGCAGTAAGAATGTCTGCTTTGATGAAACTTCCAGTAGTTTACGTCTACACCCATGATTCAATAGGTGTTGGTGAAGATGGTCCAACTCATCAACCAGTCGAACACATATCAATGTTAAGAGCCACGCCTGGAATACACACTTGGAGACCCTGTGATGGGGTTGAAACTGCTTATGCTTGGAAGCATGCCCTAGAATCAAAGGTTTTGCCCACCGCGTTAATACTGTCCAGACAAAACTTACCGCCACAAAATAGAAATGATTCCGGATTGATTGCCAAAGGTGGTTACGTTCTACTAGAAGCTGAAGACGAAGATCTTGTCATTATTGCTACCGGCTCAGAAGTTGAATTAGCTATAAATTCTGCTGAACTTCTTCAAGCTGAGGGCATCAAAGTAAAAGTGGTTTCTATCCCGTGTACAGAATTATTCGATTCACAATCTGAAGATTACAAACTTCAGGTCTTAGGAATTAAGCCAAAAGTTGCTATCGAAGCGGGCTCAAAAGATTTTTGGTACAAATATTTAAATACAGGAGATGAAGTAATTGGGCTGGATTGTTTTGGTGAATCTGCGCCTTTAAAAGACTTGCTTGAGCATTTTGGCTTTACCAATGAAAAGGTTGTAGAGACTTGTAAAAAAGTCCTAGGAAAATGAGTCAAATTGAAAACTCTATCAGCTCTTTAGACTTAACCAATAAAAGTGTCTTACTGAGAGTTGATTTCAACGTTCCTTTGAAAGGAAGTGAGCTCTTAGACGACGAGAGACTCGTAAGGGCTTTACCCACCATTGAATTTCTTGCAGAAAAAGCAAGATCTTTAAAAATCATTTCTCATCTTGGAAGGCCAGAAGAAACAGGTCTTGTGCAAGATAAGTTTTCACTGAAGCCTGTGGCAAAAAAACTTGGCGAATTGTTACATAAAGAAGTAAAACTTGTGAACTCAATAAAAGAATTAAAGTCTTTGGACAGCATCTCTATGCTGGAAAATATAAGGTTTTATAAAGGCGAGAAACAAAACGAAGAAAAACTCTCCAAGGCCTTGGCAGATACAGCCGATGTGTTTGTCATGGATGCTTTTGGTACAGCGCATCGTAAACAAGCCTCAACTTATGGCGTAACAAGTTTCATAAAAGAAGCTTGTGTAGGTTTTTTAGTAGAAGAAGAATTAAAAGCTTTAAAAAAGATAGTAGATTCTCCTGAAAAGCCTCTTTTAGGAATAATCGGGGGTTCAAAAATATCAACTAAAATGAAGGTGTTAGAGTCTTTGACGAAGCATGTTGATCATTTAATTATTGGTGGTGCTTTAGCTAATACTTGCTTTAAAGCATTAGGAAAAAATATTGGCAAGTCTTTGTACGAAAAAGATTTCATTGAGCTTGCAAAGACAATTATAAAAAATAAAAAAATACTATTGCCTTCACATGTTGTCGTTACTAAAGGCAGAGATTCAGATTTAGAAGAAAAACACGTTGATCTTGTTGACGACGACGACATAATTTTTGATGTTGGCCAAACTTCAATTGAGGATTTTTCTAAATACATAAATTCTGCAAAAACGATAATCTGGAACGGACCCATGGGATATTTCGAAGAGGAAAGGTTTGCTCAAGGCACAGCAGGAATAGCCATTAAAATTTCTGAATCACAAGGCTACAGCATCATCGGCGGCGGTGAGACTTTGGCTTCCTTTTCAAATTTAAATATGATGGATTGCGTTGATTACGCATCTACGGCTGGAGGAGCCTTTCTAGAATATATAGAATTAGGTAAATTACCTTGTATAGAAGTGATAAAAAATAAGAAATTGGGGAATTAGATATGTCATTGTCATCATTAGAAGAAATAGCAGCTTATTTGGTATCAGACGGAAAAGGATTTTTAGCTGCAGATGAGAGCACAGGGACAATTGGTAAAAGATTCGATGCGATAAATACAGAATCTACTGAAGACTCAAGAAGAGACTATCGAGAATTATTATTCAGAGCGGAAGGTATGCAGGATAATATTGGTGGCGTTATATTATTTGACGAGACGCTTCGACAAAGTGCTGCAGATGGCACACTACTCAAAGATTTAATAAATTCAACCGGAGCTTTACCGGGTATCAAGGTAGACAAAGGTATTAGTCCTTTCAACGACTCAGATGAAGTTTTAACAGGCGGTCTTGAGGATCTTGACGAAAGATGTGCTGAATATTTCTCGTTAGGCGCAAAATTTACCAAGTGGCGCGCGGTGATTAAAATTGGTGAGGGCATACCTACTCAAGAATGTATTGATGCCAATATGAAGGCATTAGCAGATTATGCAAAAATTGTTCAAGACAACAAGATGGTTCCTATGGTTGAACCTGAAGTACTAATGGATGGCGAACATTCAGCTCAAAACTGTTTTGACGTTACTGCCAACTGTTTAAAAACACTTTTTTCAATGTTGGCAGCAAACGGAGTAAATATTAGAGGTACGATTTTAAAACCTAACATGGTTGTCTCTGGAACCGAAGCTCCTGTGCAAGCGGGCGTGCAAGAAGTTGCTGAATTAACTCTTAAGGTATTAAAAGAAAATGTTCCTTCTGAGTTGGCAGGAATTGCTTTTCTATCTGGCGGACAATCAGATCTTTTGGCCACAGAGCATTTAGATGCGATGAATAAAATCGGTGGATTGTTATGTCCGTTGAGTTTTTCTTATGGAAGAGCTTTGCAACAACCTGCTTTAAAAGCTTGGATGGGACAAAGTGATAATAAAGAGGCAGCTCAAAAGGCTTTCAGTCACCGAGCTTCAATGAACAGACTCGCTAGCAAAGGTGAATGGCAAAAGGAGTTAGAAAATTAAATTTATTTTTTAATTAACTTCGCTCCAAATAAACCTAGTTCAAATAAAATCCATGTTGGAATAGCTAAAAGCGTTTGCGAAATTATATCTGGCGGAGTTAAAAGCATTCCAACTACAAAACAACCAATAACTACATATGGTCTTGCATTTGAAAGAGTAGCTGTAGAGGTGATTTCACTTTTTACCAAGGTAAATATTACGATCGGCATTTGAAAAGCCAGACCAAAAGCTACTAAAAGTTTGATTACAAAGTTTAGATAACTAGAAATATCGGTCATAACTGCTACTCCCTCGGGAGCAGCGTTAATGAAAAAAGAAAAAATTAAAGGAAAGACCGCATAAAAAGCGAAAAAAGTTCCAAGGTAAAATAAGAGAGTACTCAAGCCAGTTAAACCAATGGTATAAATTTTTTCAGATTTAAAGAGGCCAGGAGTAACAAATCTCCAAAGTTCAAACATTAGATATGGTATTGCAACGAAGATAGCCATATAAAAAGTCAATTTTAATGGCGTTAAAAAGGGCGAGGTAACTTCAGTTGCAATCATAGAAGAGTTATCTGGAAGAAAACGTATTAAAGGTTCAGAAATAGATAAATAAATTGAATCTTGAAAGAAGGCTAAACAAATAAAGATCAAAATCGTTACACCTAGAACCCTTAGAAGTAAATTACGAAGCAATCCCAATTGTTCCAACATGGAGCTGTTCTCACTCATCTTTTTCTTTTTCCCGCTTCTCGAAACCCTCGGAGTAAAATTCTTGCTTGAGACGATTTATCCCATTGCGACTTTTTATAAAAAGCTCTTCAACCGTTGTGATGAATTGAGGTAGTCTGGTTGGCCCTAAAATTAATAAAGAAATTACACAAATTAGTAGAAGTTCGAAAAACCCAATACCAAACATTGAAACTTTAAGTTAAGAGTCTTCCTCTTCTTTTTTAGCTGTTTCTGACATTACTTCGGCTGCATCATCAACTGCAGATGAAGGAGACGATTTTTCTGAATCGTCATTGACTGCTTTCTTGAAGCCTTTGAAGGCTGAACCTAAATCTCCACCCATATTTCTGAGCCTTTTGGTGCCAAAAATTAAAATGATAATCGCTAGAATTATCAATAATTGCCAGATACTTATTCCGCCAAATCCCATTAAGACCTCCTAGACTTTTCTTCTATGCCTGAAACTCCTTCTCTGCGTTCCAATTCGTTTAATATTTCCAAAGGATTAATTTCGTTAAAAGCTAATAATACCATGGTGTGAAACCAGAGATCGGCCGCTTCGTGAACAATTTCTTTCTTTATTACTTTTTCTTCAGAACCTGCTTCTATTAATTCAGATGCTTCTTCTTTGATCTTTTTAAGAATTTTGGCATTTCCTGCACTATACAACTGATTTGTGTACGAGTTGTCTTCAGCATAATTTTTCCTTTCAATTAGTAGGCTGCTGAGTCTTTCAAGAATATCTTTTTTTTCGCTCATAAAAAAATTATTGTAGAAATTATAACGATAATTGCTGCAGTTGATGAAATAAACAAAAATCTTGAGTTTTGTTTTTGTTTCGACATATCCCTTCTTAGACTCTTAATTTCGTCATTAAATTCATCTAGATTCGCAAGATTGTTGAAAATTGATTCAAGTTTTTCTGGCAATTCGTAAGCCTTCTCCGCAAAATCACCAGTATTATTTTTTAGCTGTTCCATTATATTTTTAGGGTTGTACCGCTTTGAAATCCAATTTTGTATGAATGGCTTTGCCGTAGTCCATAAATCTAAATCGGGATAAATTTGACGGCCCAAACCTTCAATATTGATTAATGTTTTATGAAGCAATAAGAGCGAGGCCGGTAGGGAAAGCTGATAAGCTCTGGTTTCTTCGAACAAGAAAAGAAGCATTTCTCCAAAATTGATTTCACTGAATGGTTTTTCAAAAATTGGATCAATGGCTGTACGGATTGTGACTTCCAATTCTATGGGTTTAGTCGAGCTTGATACCCAGCCTGCACTGATCATTGTTTTGGCGACGCCCGAATAATTTCGATTGAACATATCAGCTAACATTTTTCCTATTAACAGTTGTTCTTTTTCTGACAAACTACCGCAGATAGCATAATCGACTGCTACATATGTGGGCTCATTTGGATTTTCAGCACTTACAAAAATATTACCTGGATGCATATCAGCATGAAAAAAATTATCATCAAAGAGTTGTTTGAAAAATATACTCACTCCTCGTTCAGATAGTTTTTTCAGATCCACTTTTTTATCTTCTAAAACTTTAAGATCGGTGACAGGAATTCCTTCAATTTTTTCCAAAGTCAAAGTTTTGTTGCTTGAATACTCAAGATAGACTTTTGGTACATAAAGCAGATTCGAATCTTCAAAAAATTTTGCAGTTTGAATGGTATTTCCTGCTTCTTTTTTTAAATCAACTTCTGATGTGATTACGTATTCGTATTCACGAATCATTTCTAACAGCTGAAGTCTTCTGGCATCAGCATCAAAGGTGTTAGCGACTTTTCCAATCATTTTTAAGATGGATACATCATCTTTAATTTTTTTATCCAAATTTGGTCTTACAACTTTCACAACAACATTTTCGCCACTCTTTAAAGTTGCCTCATGCACTTGTGCAATCGAAGCAGCTGCTAAAGGAGATTCGTTAAATTGTGCAAATAACTCATTGATTGGGTGACCCAAATCCTTTTCTATTATTTTTATAGCTTCTTCAGAGGGAAATGGTTTCAGATTATTTTGAAATTTTTGTAGTTCTAGAATCACATCTTCATCAAGAAAATCAGGCCTAGTTGAGAGAAGTTGTCCGAATTTAACAAAAATTGGACCAGCCATCTCCAAAGCCTCTGCTAATCTGATGCCAAGTTTTTTATTGGTTGGAATCAAGTTGAAAGGTGATAAGAAAAAAACTATTTTTAGCCAAAATGGCAAGATCTCTTTGGGAAATATCTCATTCAAACGAAATCTTAAAAAGATAAAAATTATTCTGGCAAGCTTTAGGAAAGGCATCTAGGATTTATCCCCATAATGAAGAGCTACAATGCCACCGGTCATATTCTGATATTCGGTGTTTTGAAATCCTGCCATATTCATGAGTTTTAAAAATTCTTCTTGGTTTGGGTGCATGCGAATAGATTCAGCTAAATATTCGTAACTATCGGCATCTCCTGCAATCCACTGACCTAAATGGGGCAAGACATTAAATGAATAAAGATCGTATAAATCAGATAATAAATTGGATTCAGGTTTAGAAAACTCCAAGACCAACAACCTTCCCTTTGGCTTTAAGCATCTATGAAACTCTTTAAGAGCTTTATCTTTGTTAGTCACATTCCTGATCCCAAAAGCAATTGATATACAATCAAAAGAATTATCGGGGAAAGGTAAGTCTTCGGCATCAGCAACTAGACTCTTGACATTTAAAAGGCCCGAATCTAAAACTCGATCACGACCTATTTCTAACATTTTTTCATTTATGTCGGTGAGAAAAACTTCTCCTTGGTCTCCAACAATTTCTGAAAATAAAATAGCTAAATCACCTGTGCCACCGGCAACATCTAATACTGAGCCATTTGCTTTGAGATTACTCATTTGAACAGTAGCTTTCTTCCAGAGTCTATGGATTCCGACAGACATTAAGTCATTCATCAGGTCGTATTTACTTGCGACGGAATCAAAAACTCCTTTCACTAAGTCAGGTTTTTCATTAGGATTAACCTTTTTATAACCAAAATTGGCTTCTTTTTCACTTTCGTCGTTCATAATATTCTTTTAGATAGTAGTATTGTAAAGTAAACACATGGAAAAAAAATTAATCTGGCTAGATTTAGAAATGACGGGCTTAGATCCGAATGCAGAAAGAATCATTGAGATTTACACTTGCATAACTAACGAAGATCTCACCGAAATAATTGAGGGCCCAGGGATGGTTATTTCTCAATCAAAAGAACTGATAGATGGAATGGATGAGTGGAATCAAGAACATCACTCAGCTTCAGGCTTAATTGATGAAGTTTTGGCAAGCAAGATCTCTGAACAAGAGGCCGAACAAAGAACTTTAGAGTTCATAAAGCAACACGTCGGCAAAAATGAATCACCTCTGTGTGGAAATACCGTCTGGCACGATAGAAAATTTTTAAACCTTTACATGCCAGAGCTTGAAGACTATTTTCATTATCGCTGTATAGATGTAAGCTCGATTAAAGAGCTTACGAAAAGATGGAGACCAGACATAAATATTCAACATGCAAAAAAAACTGCTGCTCACAGAGCTGAAGCTGATGTTTATGAATCTATTAACGAATTGAGATTTTATAGGGATACAATCTTTGCTCAATCTAGCTAATATTTGGATATTCTTTATAATTCCGCTCTCGAAATTTAGAAAATGAAAAAAGTTTTTATAAAGACACATGGCTGTCAAATGAATGAATACGATTCAGAAAAAATGCTGGATATGTTGTCTCTGGAAGAAAAATTCATTCAAACTACAAATCAAGAAGAAGCAGATCTTTTGGTATTAAACACTTGTTCGATTAGAGAAAAAGCTCAAGAAAGGGTGTTCCATCAAGTTGGCAGGTGGAAAAAATTAAAAAATAAGAACCCCGATTTGAAAATTGCCATTGGAGGTTGTGTGGCCAGTCAAGAAGGTCAACAAATTACTAAGAGAGCACCTGCTGTGGATATAGTATTTGGGCCACAAACCTTGCATAGACTTCCCAACATGTACAGAAACGCAGTACAAGAAGAAAAAAATCAAATAGATATATCGTTTCCAAAAATAGAAAAATTTGATCATATTCCCGATTCAAAAACAGACGAACCAACTGCTTTTGTTTCAATAGCGGAAGGCTGCAATAAATATTGCTCCTTTTGTGTAGTCCCTCATACCAGGGGTCATGAAGTAAGTAGGCCAGTTCAAGATATTATTGAAGAAATAAAAAACCTAGCTGATCAAGGTGTAAGAGAGATCAATCTGCTAGGTCAAAATGTAAACAACTACAAAGGAATAGACTGCGGAGAAAAAAAATCTTTAGCTTTTTTGATTGAAAGAACAGCAAAAATCGATGGTATTGACCGAATAAGATATACCACAAGCCACCCATTTGAGTTTCGTGACGATTTGGTAGAACTTTATGCGCACTTGCCAGAACTAGTAAGTCACGTGCATTTACCAATTCAAAGCGGCTCGGATCGAATTCTTAAGTTAATGAGACGAAGATATACTGTTGAAAAGTATCTAGATTTAGTCTTCAGATTGAAAAAAAATAGACCTAATATAAGTTTATCTTCTGATTTCATTGTAGGCTTTCCGAATGAATCTCAGCAGGATTTCGAAGATACTCTATCTGTTATAGACGAAATTAAATACGACGAATCGTTTAGTTTTATTTATAGCCCAAGGCCAAATACGCCTGCCGCTGAGATGGAGGATAACGTTAGTCCAGAAGAAAAAAAAGAAAGGTTAGCAATCTTACAAAACCGACTCAATCATCATGCATTTAATATCGGTAGAAAAATGGTTGGCACAATAGAAAGATGTCTAGTAACCGGAATTTCTAAAAAAGATCCTGGCGAATTGCAAGCAAGAACTGAAAATAATAGAGTTGTGAACTTTCCTTCAAGTGCAAAATTGATAGGAGAATTCGTAGATATTGAAATAGTCGATCAATTAACTAATTGTTTGAGAGGTAAGATAAAAACTGAATCTAATTTATGCCAAAACTAAAATTTAAACTTCCTGCCATAGAATCTGAAAATCTTTCTTTGCTTTGTGGACCAGTGAACACAAATCTAAATCAAATTGAACAATCTCTTGAAGTAAAAATTAAAAGTAGAGGAAATAGCTTTTCTATTTCAGGAGAAAAGAATAACGTCATTAAAAGTAGATTGATAATTGAAGATTTAGCTACGTTAGCTAAATCTAGAGATTCAGTGAGCGCTGATGAAGTTCACTTTTCTATTAGAAGGGCATTAAATGGAGCTACCAAAGATAACAATGGACAAATTTTTGAATTAAAAAAAGAAAAAGATTTAACTATTCAGACTCCCAAACTTTATGTTTCTCCCAGAAACAAGTCACAAGTAGAATTTCTTTCTTCCATTTATGAAAAAGATATCGCATTTGGAATTGGTCCTGCAGGTACTGGGAAAACTTACTTAGCTGTTGCAGCAGCAGTAAATCAATTTATGGAGGACAAAGTAAACAAAATAATTTTAACTAGACCAGCAGTTGAAGCAGGAGAACATTTAGGTTTTTTACCTGGGGATCTCTCTGAAAAAATCGATCCTTATTTACGACCTTTATATGATGCACTCTATGAGATGATGGGTATGGAAAAAGTGAACCGGTTGGTAGAAAACGGAAAAATTGAAGTAGCACCACTAGCCTATATGAGAGGCCGAACTCTGAATGATGCTTTCTTAATCCTTGATGAAGCACAAAATTGTACACCCGCTCAAATGAAAATGTTTCTTACCAGAATAGGATTTGGTTCAACAGCAGTAGTAACAGGAGATATTACGCAAACCGATCTCCCAAAAGGCTCTAGATCAGGTTTATCTGATGCAATTAAGGTTTTGGAAAAGGAAAAAGGAATTTCATTTTTTTACTTTCATCCAGAAGATGTTGTAAGACATGGCCTAGTACAAAAGATTATCGAAGCTTATGAAAAAAATTCTTGGTGATGAAAGTATTTCTTAATAGTTTTGAAAATTTATCGTCATCAATCACTAAAAATCAAGTTGCAACTATTTTGAATAAGACAATTGAAGAGGCAGGCTTTAAACAAGAAGAATTTACAGACAAAGAGTTGAGTATTTCTTGTGTTTCAAAAAAAGAAATTAAACTTCTCAATAAAAAATATAGAGGAAAAGATGAAGCGACCAATGTTTTATCATTTGGCGTTGATGAACTATTAACAAAGAACCTTTTGATTGGCGATATAGTTTTATGTATTGAAATCATCAAAAAAGAGGCCAAAGAATATTCAAAAGACTTTGAAAATAGACTAAAACATATGATAATTCACGGCTTTTTACATCTTTTGAACTTTAATCATGAAGCAAAGCATGAAAGAATAAAAATGGAAAATATTGAAAAAAATATAATGGATACCATATCAGCGGGAGAACCTTATTAGTTAATGAGAGAAGAACCTCCAAGTACAGAGGCTCAATCTGAAATAAAGTTGGGCTTAGTAAAAAAAATCAAAAATTATTTTAGGGAGCTTTATATTAAGCTCTCTTACAAACCACTGGACCAAGAAGAACTTACTTCTGTGCTAAGAGACGCAGAAGAAAACAATGTCATTGATAAAGGCATCTTGGGCATGATTGAGGAAACAATTGAGTTCTCTTCCATTCCTGTTAGAGACGTAATGGTACCAAGATCCCAAATGATCTTAATAAACGACAATGACTCTTTGGATATTTTGTTAAAAAAAGTCGTTGAATCTTCTCATTCAAGATTTCCGGTTTTAGACGAGGCTAAAAATAGCATAGTTGGTATTTTACTCGCGAAAGATCTTTTAAAATTTGCTCCTGGACTTATAAAAGACGAGTTTGATAGTCAAGAATTTGAATTAACTAAAATTATCAGACCCGTAAAACACATACCTGAAAGTAAAAAAATAAATATTCTTTTAGAAGAATTTAAGTCAAATAGAAGTCACATGGCCTTGGTAGTGGATGAATTTGGTGAGGTAAGTGGTTTGGTGACAATTGAAGATGTTCTAGAAGAAATTGTAGGCGAAATAGAAGATGAGACCGATCAAGCTGACGATCAAAAAATTACACAAATCTCAAGTCGTGAATATAGTGTTTCCGGTTTAACCGAAATAGTAGAATTTAATGAAAAATTTAATACTACTTTTGAAGATACAGATTTCGATACTATCGCGGGCTATGTCATGAATAAATTTGGAAAGTTCCCAGTCGTAAATGAATCGATTAAATTGGAAAAAATAATATTTACTGTTTCGTCAGCAAATAAGAAGCAAATAAATAAATTAAGAGTAAAAGTTTAATCATTTATTGTATTTCCATGGTCTGGAAACTAAACGAGGATTATTTCCTGATCTCACCTATTTTAACAACATCGCTGGAGAGTAAGATTTAATTTCTTCGCCAACTTCCAAATTACTTTCTTTAGCGTATTTTTCTATTTTTTTAGAACTTGCGTGAACAATTTCTGGTCGATTATTTTTGCTTAGGAGATCATAGAGGCAAGCATCTATTTAAAAAATACCTCGATTTTAGATATTAATAATAGATATGTTTCTAAACTTTAGGCTGTATTTTTAGAATATAATGTTTGAATGACTCAGAGAGCAATTTATCCTGGTACTTTTGATCCAATGACAAAGGGACACGTAGATCTCATTGAAAGAGCGTGCAAACTTTTTGACGAAATAGTTATTGCTATAGCAGCTAGCGAAGCAAAAAATCCACTTTTTACCCTAGATGAAAGAATTCAGATTGCTGAAAAGATTTTTGAAAGCAATGATAAAGTTAAAGTAGTCGGTTTTTCTGGATTATTAGTAGATCTAGCAAAAGATAATGACGCAAAAATTTTAATTCGTGGATTAAGAGTTGTTGCTGATTTTGAGTATGAATTTCAATTAGCCAATATGAATAGAGCTATGATGCCAGAATTAGAAAGCGTGTTTTTAACTCCTAAAGAGCAGTACAGCTATATTTCTTCTTCCTTAGTAAAAGAAATATGTAAGATGGGCGGTGATGTTTCTGAGTTTGTCGATCCTATTTCATTATCGGAGTTAAAGAGAAAATATGGTTAATTCTGACAATTTGTGCAATAAACGGTCTGTCTGTTTGATTGTCTAATCTCCTTGAGAGCTTTGCCGCATGTTACACAGGGTTCTCCAGCTCGATCGTAAACTTTCAATTCTTTTTTAAAATAACCAGGGGCTTCATCAGCATTCGTGTAATCCTTAAGTGTTGTTCCTCCGGCTTCAATTGCTTCTCTCAAAGTCATTATAATTGAGCGACCGAGCAAATCATACTTGGCTCTGCTTATCGTTCCAGATTTTCTAGTTGGTCTTATTCCAGCCATAAACAAGGCTTCGTTCGCATATATATTTCCTACCCCGACCACAATTTTAGAATCCATTATGAAATTTTTAATTGGTAAAGTTCTTTTCCTAGATTTTTTAAATAAATATTCACCGCTGAATCCATTGCCTAGAGGTTCAGGACCTAAATTTTTGATCAACACATGATTTGCAGGATCTTGTCTTGTTTTTAGTAAAGCTCCAAATTTTCTTATGTCTGTATATCTTAAAGTCCAGCCATCAGTAAAATTAATGTCCCAATGTTCGTGTTTAATAGGTTGTTTTAAATTAGGAGAAATTCTTAATTTTCCTGACATTCCAAGATGAATTAATACAGAGCCTTTTTTGTTAGCCAAATTTAGAATAATATATTTTCCTCTTCGATAAGCGCTTTCAAAATTTTCATTTTTCAAAAAGGAACCCATGTCCTTAGGAATAAGCCACCTTAAACTCCTGTCTCGGCAGTCGAAAGATTTAATTTTTTTATGAAGAATTTCATTAGATATTCCTCTCAAAGTTGTTTCTACTTCGGGAAGCTCAGGCATTATTCAGTCATGAAATTACTTAAATCATAAACATCTCTAGGCGACAGTGAGCCTGAGGCTATTTTTAAAGCAAATTCTGACAAAATAAAATCATATCTGGCTGAATTTAAATCTCGTTGTGCTGAAAAAAAACTTTTTTCTGCATTCAATAAATCGACAATATTCCTTGTATCTGATTCATATCCAAACCTCGTGGCTTTTAAGGCCAATTCCGATGAAGTTAATGCTTGATTTCTTGCTTTAACATTTGCAAGGTTAGTTAGGACAGAAGAGTATCTTGATTTTACATCTCTAATCGTAGATCTTTCAGCTAAAATTTCCTCTTGCTTTGCTTTTTCCAATAGCGCATAAGCTTCTCTTCTCTCAGAACTTACCAGTCCTCCAGCCATTAAGGGCCATGAAAACTGAAGACTGTATCTAGTGTTTTCTATCTCTGTTTCATCAAAGCTAAAACCGTTTCCAGAAAAGCCGGAGATTGTTCTATTTGTATTTCTTGTAATATTTCCAACCAAATCAACATCAGGAAGATGGTTAGAGAGTTTGCTGCGTGCATTTCTTTTTGCAGCTGTCGTAGCCATTTGAGCAGCTTTTAAAAGGAAGTTATTACTCAAAGCCGTACCAACCCATTCTTCTTGTGATTTAGGATTGGGAGAACTTATGGGAAAGTCTTGATTTAAATCTTTCAGTTCAGGGGCTTCGCCTATAATTGCTATCAGCGCCTCTCTAGCAAATTCAAGTTGACCTTCCCCAGCGATGGTTGAAACCTTTGCTAGATCATAAAAGGCTTGGGCTTCTTGAAATTCTGTTACAGAAGATACACCTTCCTCGAAAAGTCTTTTGGAACGATCACGCTGTTTTTTTATGGCCGCTTCTTCTGATTTAGCTACTTCCAAATCTTTTTTTGCCTTCAGCAGATTAAAATATGTTTCTGTTACTCTTAATATGGTTTCTTGCTGAGCGTAACCAAATTGTGCTTTTGCAACCTCGCTCATTGCCCTTCCTTGACCAAATTGAAACCATCTATCCAATCTAAAAACTGGTTGGACAAGATCTGCCGAATAAGAGTAGGAATTATTTCCGCTGCTCCCCTCTTCATCAAAAGTTACGCTTCCGCCTTTTATTACTTCAGACTCGTTCCAATTTGTTGTCGCTCGCGTTGTGATGGTTGGTAAAAGACCAGCAATTCCTTTTGCCTTAGCCTCTTTATTAGCTTTATAGGTTGCTTGCGCAATTTTTAGCTGTGGATCTTCTTTTAGAGCAATTTCGTAAACTTCCGCGAGTGTCAAAGTTTCAGAAAAAATATTTAGAGAGAAAAATGTAAAAAAAACAGGTAAAAAAAACTTAAAAATATTCAACTTTAATCCCCGAAACTGTTAAAAGATTTATAATATAACTATATTAATTTTTTAAAGGTAAAAATACTATATAAAATAGGATTGTCTTAAAAAATTTAAAAAATACATGAAAAAAATTAATTCTAAGTCATTAGAAAACACTCCTGAAGCTGGAGAGATACTCAAAACCGCCAGCAAAACCTTCAACGCATCAAAAAAAATCTATTTAACTGGCTCGAAACCTGAAATAAAGGTTCCAATGAGAGAAGTTATTCAAACAAATTCAATTGGCAAAGAAGGAGAACATAAAAACCCACCTATTTATTTATATGATTGTTCAGGACCATACACAGATCCTAAGGTAAAAATCGATATAGAAAAGGGCTTGCCTAAACTGAGAGAAAGTTGGCTTTCTTCAAGAAAATTAAAACATCCTGAAGAAACACAAATGTCTCTTGCAAAAAAAGGAGTAATAACAGAAGAAATGGAGTTTATTGCCATTCGCGAAAATCAAAATCATGAAGAAAACTTAAAACTAAAGAACGGAAATTTTCATCAAGGCGAAGATTTTGGTGCAAACATCCCTGATGTGTATACGCCCGAATTCGTTAGGCAGGAAGTAGCCTCTGGAAGAGCTGTAATACCAGCCAACATAAATCATCCTGAAATCGAGCCTATGATTATTGGTAGAAATTTTAAGATAAAAGTAAATGCCAATATAGGAAACTCTGCGCTTTCTTCGTCTATACATGACGAGGTTGAAAAACTTACTTGGTCAACAAGATGGGGCGGAGATACGGTGATGGACTTAAGCACCGGAAAAAATATCCACGAAACTAGAGAATGGATTGTCAGAAATTCTCCAGTTCCAATTGGAACCGTTCCTATCTATCAGGCATTAGAAAAAGTTAAAGGGGTTGCCGAAGATTTAAATTGGGAAGTTTTTGAAGAAACATTAATCGAGCAAGCTGAACAAGGAGTCGATTATTTTACAATTCATGCTGGAGTCTTGCTCCGATATGTTCCTTTGACGGCAGAAAGAGTGACAGGGATAGTTTCAAGGGGAGGCTCTATTATGGCTAAATGGTGTTTGGCACACCATAAAGAGAACTTCTTATACACTCGCTTTGAAGATATATGCCAAATAATGAAGAAGTATGACATCACCTTTTCTTTGGGCGATGGCCTTCGTCCTGGATCAGTTGCAGACGCAAATGATGACGCACAGTTTGGAGAATTAAAAACTTTGGGAGAATTGACTAAGATCGCCTGGAAGCATGACGTCCAAACTATGATTGAAGGACCGGGACATGTTCCTATGCAGCTCATAAAAGAAAATATGGATCTTCAATTAGAAGAATGTGATGAAGCCCCTTTTTACACTTTAGGGCCTTTGACAACTGACATAGCCCCCGGATATGACCACATTACATCTGCAATTGGTGCAGCAATGATAGGTTGGTATGGTTGCGCTATGCTTTGCTATGTAACTCCCAAAGAACACTTAGGATTGCCTAACAAAGAAGATGTTAAGGAAGGTCTAATGGCTTATAGAATAGCTGCTCATGCAGGCGATTTAGCCAAAGGACTTCCATCTGCGCAAATACGAGACAATGCATTGTCGGCATCTAGATTTGATTTTAGATGGGAAGATCAATTCAATTTGGGATTAGACCCAGAAAGAGCAAAGTCCTACCATGACGAAACATTACCTAAAGACTCAGCTAAAGTCGCTCACTTTTGTTCTATGTGTGGCCCTAAATTTTGTTCGATGAAAATATCTCAAGATGTAAGAGATTATGCGAAAAAAGAGCAAGAAGAGGCTATGCAAAAGAAAGCTCAAGAATTTAAAGACCTCGGAAGTAAAATATACAATGAGGTGTAGGAGGTCAGTATGATTGAAATTGGAAAAAAACTTCCTAGCGCATCACTTTTTAAAGTTGGTGAAAAAGGCATTGATGAAATAGATTCATTGGAATATGTTTCGGGTAAGAAAGTTGTGCTTGTAGGAGTACCAGGAGCATTCACTCCTACTTGTTCCTTGAAGCAGATGCCAGGATTTGTAAAAAATGCTGATGAAATTCTATCCAAGAACGTTGATGAAATTATTTGTGTATCAGTAACCAATCCTTTTGTTATGAAAGCCTGGGGAGAGAGTTTATCCGTTGGTGGAAAAATAACCATGCTTGCCGATGGCAATGGTGCCTTTGCACAAGCATGCGAGCTTGAATTAGATCTTTCTGTGATGGGGATTGGAAAAGTTTCATCAAGGTTTGCAATCATTATTGAAGATGGAACAGTTACCTCTTTATTAGCCGAAGAAGGCGGTGCATTTGATATAAGCAGTGCAGAAAATATTTTAGAGAAACTTTAAATTGGCAGCATCAAATTATACTTCCGAGTCTATTGAAGTCTTAACGGGGCTAGAGCCCGTTAGAAAAAGACCAGGAATGTATACAGATACGGCAAGTCCAAATCATCTGGTCATGGAGGTTATTGACAACAGTGTTGATGAGGCTTTAGCAGGTTTCGCAAAGGAAATATCAGTCAACTTACACAAAGATTTCTCTGTTACCGTAGAAGATGATGGAAGAGGAATGCCAGTTGATATCCACCCAGAAGAAAAGGTGCCAGGAGTTGAATTAATTTTTTCTAGACTTCACGCCGGCGCAAAGTTTACTAATAAAGAATATGCATTTTCAGGAGGCTTACACGGGGTTGGAGTCTCTGTAGTAAATGCCTTATCAAAAAAATTAAAAGCAGAGATTAAAAGAGATGGAAAAAAGTTTGAGATATCTTTTGCGAATAGTCTTAAAAAAAAGGAGCTAAAAGAAATTGATAAAGTTGGCCAAAGAAATACTGGAACGAAAATAACTTTCAAACCTGACGAAAGTTTTTTTGATACAGAAAAAATATCTGCAAAGTCTTTATCTTACTCTTTAAGAGCTAAAGCAGTCCTTTGTCCTGGATTAAAAATAAAGTTTAAAAATGAAATTAGCGGCGATAAAGAAGAATGGTGTTTCGTTGACGGGTTAGGTGATTACCTTTCTACTGAATTGGGAGAGGGAACATATGTTCCAGGAGAGCCAATCATCGGAGAATTTAATGATAATGAAACTGCTTTATCCTGGGCAGTGATCTGGGAAAGAGGCGACAGGGAAAGCATAAACGAAAGTTATGTGAATCTTATTCCAACATTGCAGGGCGGTACTCATGTTTCAGGTATGAGAACAGGCATTACGGATGCAATAAAAGAGTTTTGTGATTACAGAAAATTACTTCCAAAGGGAGTAAAACTCACACCCGATGATGTTTGGAAAAATTGTTCGTATATTTTATCTGCAAAATTAAAAGATCCACAGTTTACTGGACAAACCAAAGAGAAATTATCTTCTAAAGACTTCCAGAACATCGCAACTTCAATCACAAAAGATTCATTTTCAATTTGGCTGAATCAGGAAACCCAAGCGGCAGAAGAAATTGCTTTTTTATGTATTGAAAATGCTCAAGCTCGTGCAAGGGCAAGTCAGAAAGTTGAAAGAAAAAAAATAACTAAAGGGATTACATTGCCAGGAAAATTATCTGATTGTGTTTCATCAAATTTTGAAGAAACAGAGCTGTTTTTAGTTGAAGGAGAGTCAGCTGGTGGCTCAGCAAAGCAAGCAAGGAATAGAAACTTTCAAGCAGTCATGTCCTTAAAGGGTAAAATTTTAAATACTTGGGAAGTAAATACTGACTCAGTTACTCAATCACAAGAAGTCAAAGATATAGCCATGGCGGTTGGATTAGATCCTGGGTGCAAAGAGTTAACTGGTTTGCGCTACGGGAAAATATGTATTTTGGCAGATGCTGATACCGATGGCGCTCATATTGCAACTTTAATTTGTGCTTTATTTTTAAAACACTTCAGACCATTGGTAGAGAAAGGACACCTATTCGTTGCTCAACCTCCTTTATTTAGAATAGATCAAGGCAAAGACGTATTTTATGCCCTTGATGAAGACGAAAAGGATCAAATAGTTAAACAATTAACAAAACAAAATAAAGTGAAAAAAATAGAAATTCAAAGATTCAAAGGGCTTGGTGAGATGAATCCCTCTCAATTAAGAGAAACAACTATGCGGGTCGATGGAAGAAGGTTATTAAAATTAACACTCGAAAAAGGAAACACAGCTACTTCAATGATGGATAAATTGCTTTCTAAAAAACGAGCAGCTGACAGAAAAGACTGGTTGGAGACAAAAGGAAATTTAGCGACACTGAATGAGTAAAGAAGAAAGTTTACCGATTGGAGGATACGCAGAGAAAGCTTACTTGGAGTATTCCATGTATGTTATTTTGGATAGAGCTTTGCCTTTTGTGGGCGATGGACTCAAACCCGTGCAGAGAAGAATTGTATATGCGATGTCTGAACTCGGACTAAAATCTACTTCAAAATTTAAGAAAAGTGCAAGAACCGTTGGCGATGTCATTGGTAAATTTCATCCACACGGAGACGGAGCTGCCTATGAAGCGATGGTCTTGATGGCACAAAATTTCTCAACACGTTACCCTTTAATTGAGGGTCAAGGAAACTTCGGCTCATTGGATGATCCTAAAAGTTTTGCAGCAATGCGTTACACCGAATGTCGACTTTCGGCATATGCTCAAACTTTGTTAAGTGAGATTTCTCAAGGTACCGTTGATTGGATGCCAAATTTTGATGGCACTTTAATAGAGCCAAAATTTCTTTCGTCAAGATTGCCGAATGTATTATTGAATGGTGCTTCTGGGATAGCTGTTGGAATGGCAACCGATATCCCGCCGCATAATTTGACCGATGTTGTAAAAGCTTCTATCTCTCTAATAGATAATCCAAAAATGACAGTCTCTGATTTGATGTCTTTCATTCCGAGTCCTGATTTTCCAACAAAAGCAGAAATTATCTCTTCTCCTGAAGAGATGTTGGAGATGTATTCGACTGGCAGAGGTTCAGTAAAGCTGAGAGCTACCTATGAAATAGAGGACGGCGAGATTGTGATTACTGCTTTGCCGTACCAAGTTTCGACTTCAAAAATATTGGAGCAAATTGCTGTTCAGGTTGAAACCAAGAAAATAAATATGATTGATGACTTGAGAGATGAAAGCGATGAGGATAATCCTTCAAGAATAATTGTGGTTCCGAGGTCTAATAGGATTGATAAAGCTGCTTTAATGAGTCACCTTTTCGCTACAACAGATTTAGAAAAAAATATCAGAGTTAACATAAACGCTATTGGGTTGAATGGTAAACCACAGGTTTTTGATTTAAAAAAATTACTCAAGGAATGGCTTAAATTTAGAACCGACACTGTCAAAAGAAGGCTTCAAAATCGTTTGGATTGGGTTAACGACCGATTGCATATTTTAGAGGGACTTTTAGTTGCTTATTTGAATTTGGATAAAGTGATAAAAATTATTCGAACACATGACAAGCCAAAAAAAGAACTTATGAAGAAATTCAAACTTTCTGAAATTCAAGCAAACGCGATTCTAGATATAAGGCTTAGACAATTGGCTAAGCTTGAGGAAGAGGCAATCTTATCGGAAAAAAACGAGCTCTCTCAAGAAGCAAAAGATATTGAAAAGACCTTAAGTTCGACCAGCAGATTAAAAACTTTGATTAAAAAAGAACTTAAAGAGGATTTAGAAGAATTTGGTGACGAAAGAAACAGCTCTTTGACGGAAGCCGAAGAATCAAAAGCGTTTGACGAAAAAGAGTTAATTTCCAATGACCCGATGACAGTAGTTTTATCTCAAAGAGGCTGGATTAGAGCTGCAAAAGGTCATGATGTTGATGCTGAATCACTCCAATATAGAGAAGGAGATGGATATCTTTCTTCTACTAAAGCGAGGAATAGTCAAAACGCAGTGATTTTAGATAATTTTGGGAAAGCTTACTCTATACCAATTCATAAGTTGCCAAGTGCTAGAGGTCAGGGCGATCCTGTTTCAGGAAGCATCAATGCTCAATCAGGTGCTTTCTTTTCAGGAGTCGTGGCTGGAACTGACGAAGATCTTTGTATCCTAGCAACTAATGCAGGCTATGGATTCATAGCCAAAATCTCTGACTTGCAAACAAAGAATAAATCTGGAAAGGCAGCTATAAATGTTAAAGGTGCCAAGCCACTGGACCCTAAAACTATAAAATCCATTGAAGACTCTTATATCGTTTCTATATCGAGTGAAGGAAAAATGCTTCTCATCGAAGCTACAGATTTACCTATTTTATCGAAAGGAAAAGGAAATAAAATAATTTCAATTGATAAAACTAAACACGCAGCAGCAGAAGATGAATTGTTACATCTTGTTGTTTTGCCTAAAGGCGGGTCCTTAAAGTTAAATAGTGGAAAACAACACTATGTTATTAAACCAAATGATTTAAATAATTTTGTTGGGACAAGAGGTAGAAAAGGAAACTTTTTACCAAAAGGATTCAGAAGGGTGGATTCTACTGAAGTCATTGTTCCAGAAAATAATTAAGTTGAGATATACTCTTTTGAATAATAGGAGACGTAAATGTCAAAACCAGTTTTAAACTTAGATTTATACAAAAATTATAAATCAGATTTTCCACCTGATGCTTTTCATCACGTTGCTTGGAAGACAATGCAATATGAAAAAATGGTAGATTTTTACACTAGATTATTTGGGTGTGAGGCACTTTACGAAAGCGATCAAATTACTTTTTTAGCTTTTGATCAAGAACATCATAGAGTAGCAATTGCTAACACTTCCCCTGTTTTGGAGAGAGTTGGTTTTATCCCAAGATTAATCATCAAAGTCAAAAATTGGATGAATAAAAATCTTCCAGATACAGTAGGACTAGATCACATTTCATATTTGTTAAATCCAATAGATAAGTGGTTTGAGTTTTATCAAAATGCAAAAAATAACGGCATAGAACCGCACTGGACAATTAATCATGGATGGATAACTGGGATGTACTACAAAGACCCAGATGGTCACTTAGTCGAAATATTTTTTGAGCACTGGCGAAACGAAGCTGAATTCAAATCTAATATTGCGCCAGATTTTATTGAAGAGCCAGTGGGAACGAATATGGATATAGAAGTGCTTTATGAAATGTTTAAAAATGGCGCAACCTTTGAAGAATTAATCGTAAAAGGAAATACTGTGCCTGAGGGTAAAAAACCGGTTTTTGGAATGGAAGCGGTAATGAATATGAGGAAAAAATTTAAATAAGCCAACTAATGATTAGAAGTTTATTTCTTTCATTAATCCTTTTTTTTCTTGTTAGTTGCGTGGCTCCAGGAACTACTTTTGAGGAGCTAGATCAAACTCAAATTGACGAAGCCATTGCGATTATAAAAAATACAGAACTCGATGAACCTGTTGAAAGAACAAGAAAAGAATCCGTAGTATTAGTCGAAGATATCATTGAAAAGATTTCACCAGTTACAGATAAATGGTGTGATGAAAATAACATTCCTGATGTCAGATGCAATTGGAAAGTAAATTACCTAGATGATGATATGTTTAATGCTTTTGCATCTGGAAGAAATACAATTACTTATACAAAAGGCTTAATGAATGGCGTTGCTTCTGAAGAAGAAGTAGCATTTGTAATTGCTCATGAAATAGCTCATCACTTAGGCAATCATGTCGCCAATGCACAAAGGAATATTTTACTGGGTAGTTTGGCTGGAAGGGTTTTAGGGAGTGTCATAGACGGATCCGACGATTTAATTTCTCAAACTACAGACTTAGGAGCAAGGTTTGGATCTTTGGTTTTTTCTAGGGATCAAGAAAAAGAGGCAGACTATTTTTCTTTGTTGATCTTAAAAGATTCTGGATATGATTTGCTGGAAGCAAGAAATATCATTATTAGAATGGCGCAAAAATCAGAAAGAGATGATCGGTCAACTTTTTTTGATACTCACCCAACGGGCCCTGAAAGATTGGCGAGGTTTAACGAAACTTATAAGGAATTTATAAAAAACTAAACTAATTTTTTTATTGCCCTTTCAAATCTTTTAAAACCTTCACCTATTTCTGAGTCCTCAATAATTAAGGATGGAGCTAATCTAATTGTTTTATCACCAGAGGCCTGAACAAGAATTAATCTTTTTTTGTAGCATTCATTTATAACATCTACGGATTTTAATTTTTTAAAATCACAACAAATCCAAAGACCTGCAGATCTAACGTCGCTAAACAAATTATATTTTTCGGATATTCTTTTCAGTTCTTTATTAAATTTAATGGTTTTTTCCACAACTCCAGTTAAGACTTTTTTAGTCGAAATTATTTCTACTACTTTCTTAGCAACTTCACAGGCTAAAGGATTGCCTCCAAAAGTGCTGCCATGCGTTCCAGGTTGAAAAGCTTGCGCGATTTTAGTTGTTGTGAGAGTAGCGCCAATTGGAATTCCTCCCCCTAAGCCTTTTGCTAAAGTTGAAATATCTGGCGTGACTCCATATCCCATATATGCCATTAGCGATCCAGTTCGACCAATACCGCTTTGTACTTCGTCAAAGATAAGCAGACAGTCATTAGCGTCTGCTAACTTTCTTAGCCCTTCCAAGAAAGGATTTTCTGCTCTAATTATTCCCGATTCTCCTAAGATTGGTTCAACAAAAATTGCTGCAGTTCTTTTGCTTATTACTTTTTTTACTGATTTTAGGTCGTTGAAAGTAGCTCTTTTGAAACCTTTCAAAAGCGGCCCAAATCCAGTTTTCTGAATTTCAGAATCACCTGCAGTAATGTTCAGCATGGATCGACCATGAAAAGCTTTAGTAAAGACTATAATTTCATGTTTCTCAGGTCTTTTTTGATCATAATAATATTTTCGAGCTAGTTTTATTGCTGCTTCATTTGCTTCATTTCCTGAATTTGAGAAAAAAACTTTATCTGCAAAAGTTTTTTTGGCTAACATTTCGCTAAGCTCTAAAGCCGGCTTGTTATATAAGTAATTGCTTACATGCCAAAGTTTTGTCGATTGTTCTTTGAGAACTTTATTTAGTGCGGGATGAGAATGCCCGAGGCATGTGACGGCAATGCCTCCTCCAAAATCTACATAATCTTTGCCTTTATCATCCCAAAGAATAGATTTTTTTCCTTTGACAGGAATAAATTCTGCAGGGGCATAATTTGGCATCAATGCCGTTCTATCAATAGAATTATTTTTTTTCATTAAATATAATTTTTTTTAGAATAGTCATAATGACTTTTAAAGTATTATTAAAACATGGTTATAGCAGATCGTCTCAACTCTGATAATTCTTTTAGAGTTTCAATCACCCCTAATCGTTCGATTTCTTGGCGTGGTAATTTAATATTTGTTTTTTTAGTTTCTGTGCCTTTAACCATAATAGCTTTGGGATTTTTGTATGTTGGAGCACCTATTATTTTGCCTTTTGCTGGCTTAGAGATTTTACTAGTTCTTACTGCTTTATATTTTGTTTTCAAAGATGCAAATAGAAAAGAAATTCTTACATTCACTCCTGAAAAATTAATTATCGAAAAAGGTAGATTGAGACCAGAAACAACAACAGAATTTGTCAGAGAGTGGGCTTATGTATTTGTTGAAAAGGCCACTCACCCCTGGTATCCGCTGCATATAGTTATCTCTTCAAAAGGTGAAAGAGTGCCGATAGGAGATTTCCTAACAGAAGAAGATAAAAAAATTCTTATTGAAAAGATGGATGAAATTATCCAAGAATTAAGAACTGCTTAAGCTTACTTTGCTCTTTGATTAAATCTGCGACCAATCATAGCTGAAGCGATATTGACTTTCTGCACATCAATTGTGCCGCCTGCAATTCCCCATCCAAAAGAATCTCTTACTTTGCGCTCCATGCCATATTCTTTATTAAAACCATAACCGCCCATTAATTGCATCGCGGTTGTTGTAACTTCTCTGGAAATTTCATTAGCAAAACATTTTGCAGAGCTTGATTCTAAAATGTCAGGCAGTCCGTTTGCCGCATTAAATACCGCACGATGGATTAACAGACGAGAAGCTTCAACCTTCATCAACATATCAGCTAATTTGATTTGGACAGCTTGAAAATCAACAATGGGTTTTCCAAACTGTTCTCTTTCTTGGACATAATTTTGAACATAGTCCAAGGCAGAAGAAGCTTGAGCGAGAGCCATTGTGGCATTTCCACATCTTTCTAAATCAAAAGTCTCCATGAGCTTTTTAAAGCCATCTTCAGGTTCTACGAGAAGGTTTTCAATCGGCACCTCAACGTTATCAAAATAAATATCTGCAGAGGGTATCCCTCGCCAACCCATGAGGTTTTCATTATTTCCAAAAGTCAAACCAGGAGTATCAATATCCACAAATACCGCTCCAATGCCTTTAGCTGCCGGAGCATCTGACATTCTTGCGTAGACTACATAGCCATCAGAATGACCAGCACCAGAACACCAGCGCTTATTTCCATTGATAACAATTTTGTCGCCTTTTATTTCTGCCTTAGTTTTCAAGTCGGTCAATCCAGTACCCGCTCCTGGTTCAGACATACTCACGGCGACAACCATTTCACCGCTGCAAACTTTGGGGATAACCCTCTCTTTTAAAGCGTCAGTTGCAAAATGTTGTAGAACTTTTACAGGCCCAGCATTTGCTTCAAAAACTGGCCAGCCAACTGCAGAAGAGATTTTTCCAAATTCTTCTAAAATAATAATTGCTTCTAAATTTGTAAGACCTTGACCACCATATTCGGTAGGTGTATTGACGCCAAGAAAACCCATCTCACCAATTTTCATTAAGGCGTCTTTAGGGACAGGATCGCCTGTTTCTTCCAATTCATTTGCTAAAGCTGGTAGCTCATTTTGCGCATATTCTCGTGCAACTTTTTGTAGTTCTAGTTGTTCTGGTGTTAGTTTGAAATCCATAATTTTTTTTAATTTTGCGAGCAATTATACACATTGAGTTAAAATATCGACATGCCCAAAGAAAATAAATATCCCATTCCGGAAGGATTTGAACCTATCCATCAAACTGAACACCATATTCGCAACATTGGCGAAGGCTTTTATAGGCGTGATGAAGAAGGCAATCTGATAATGGCATTTTGGATTAAAAAAGAAAATTGTAATTCAGCTGATGTTGCTCATGGAGGCATGCTAATGAGTATTGCTGATTATTCGTTAGCTTCTGCCTCGATGCCTTCAAGGGATAAATATGTGGCAACAATAAGCTTTCGATCAGAATTCATCGCTCCTGCCAAAATACATTCATTAGCCGAAGTTCATACGTCAATAACAAGAGCAACTAAATCCTTAGTCTTTGGCGCAGGTAAAATATTCTGCGATGGTGAAATTGTTTTCAGTTTTAGCGGAGTTGTAAAGAAAATATAAAAAAGGCTTCTATAAGAAGCCTTTTTTAAATAAATTAATTAACCCAGGGCTTACCTAATCTTACCCTTTCCATTTGATAAACTCTTGGGCTGTCGCAACTTACCATTGAACCATAAGTTTCTAATTGCTTTAGAGGACCGCCATTATCTACAAAGGTTTGTGTCTCCTTTCCTCTTTGACTCCAAGAAGAATTTATATCCATCATTTTGAAATCAAAATCTGAATCTTGAGGTAAACCGGCCGTAGGGAAAATTCTAAATACTGGATCTTCTTTTTCTAATTTCTTTAGAAAAGCACTGTATTTAGCATCTGCTTTTAAAAGATCCGCATATGTTACACCATCATTAATTGAACAATCCGAAAAAGAAAAAATCTCCGAAGTTCTTGGACCAGCGTAATTATCCTTTCTATTTTCTTCATAAGTAAGCAAGCTTGCAGCAAAAGAATGACTATTACATTTCCATACAGAGTTAAAACTTTCAGCAATTTCAGATCCATTTTCATAATAATTCTCAAGACTATTTCCCATTCCTTCAAAATTATCCCAAACACCCATCCAAATAAGGGTATTTTCAAAATCAATGTTGCTTGCTGCAATTGGAGTCAATAAAAAAGCTGTATAAGACTTATCTTTTGAGTCGTCGTTAAATTTATTCCATTTCTCAATGACATCATATAAATCAGCTTTTGTTTTTCCAGGTTGAAATTCACAATTAGCGTAAAATTCCATTGGTGTTACGTTTGCTTGTTCTTGAGCTAACGAAATTGAAGAAACCGTCAGTAAAGTTAGTGACAATAAAATTTTTAAAATATTTCTCATTTTCTCTCCTTAAGAAATCCCCATTCCCATCATTGAGAATGGCTATAAAGATTAGCACTTAAGCTTTGAAAAAAAAATGAGGAATTAATAATTTTAACGAAATTAAGTCGTATATTTAATTAAACTTTTTTAATTTCTTTTTTAATAGATTTTTCTTTAGAAAAGCTACATCAGGAATTCCAAGATTGAAATTAGTTTGGGCTTCACCTTGAATCAAAGGACTTAAATATTTTCTCCCTGCAGATGTAATTTTAAAACCATTTTTTGAGATAAACTTTTTTGGAACTGTTTTTTCTACATTTGCAACTTTCTTCAAAGATACAGTATCTATTTTCCATTTATAGGGCTCATCACTTATTCTCTTTATAATTGGCATAACTGCAGTTTTTCCTGAAGTAGCAAGTTTTACTGCAAATTCTCCTACTGCATATGCCTGATCTAAATCTGTTTTAGATGCGATGTGTCTAGCTGAACGTTGAAGATAATCAGCCACAGCCCAATGATTTTTTAAACCAAGTTTTGAAATCATCCCTGACAATACTGGAGCCACTCCGCCAAGTTGCTTATGGCCAAAAGCATCGGTTAATCCTGAATCTGCTAGAAACTTACCGTTTTTCATCTGAGTTCCCTCTGAAGCAACAATTACACAAAAGCCATTTTTCCTTACTGTCTGTTTTACTTGAGTGAGAAATTTATTTTTTTCGAAGGGCACTTCTGGTAACAAGATAATATGAGGCGGGTCTTCTGAATTAGATGACGCTAAACAAGATGCTGCTGCTATCCAACCAGCATGACGACCCATAACTTCTAAGATAAAGACCTTCGTTGAGGTTGCGGCCATACTTTTGACATCCAATCCGGCTTCAAGTGTTGAAGTTGCAACATACTTTGCTACCGAACCAAAACCAGGCGAACAATCAGTAAAGGGCAGATCATTATCTACAGTTTTTGGAATACCAATGCACTGAAGAGGAAACTTTAGCTTTTTAGCCATTTCAGATACCTTATAGGTTGTGTCTTGACTATCGCCTCCGCCATTATAAAAAAAATAATTAATATCATGAGCGGCAAAAACTTCAAAGAGACGTTCATACTCTTTTTTTTGTTTGACTGGATCTTGCAATTTAAATCGACAGGAACCAAATGCACCACCAGGTGTATTTTTTAATTTAGCAATGGTAGTTTTTGATTCTTTTGAGGTATCAATTAAATTTTCATTTAATGCCCCAAGAATACCGTTCTCACCGCAAAGTACTTTACTGATCTTTTTTGATTTAGCAGCCGTCTCGATGACACCACAGGCTGAAGCATTAATTACTGCAGTAACCCCACCTGATTGGGCATAAAAAGCATTCTTTTTTGAATTCATCATGAGAAATATAACTGAAAAAAGTAGTTCTGGAAAAAGATATAATCAGCATGATGAAAATTTACGTCTTAGGAGTTTGTGGAACCTTCATGGGAGGCCTTGCACAATTAGCGGTTCAAAAAGGTTTCGAAGTTTCTGGCTGCGATGAAAATGCTTACCCTCCAATGAGCAACGTACTGGCAGAACAAGGGATAAAAGTAGATCAAGGATTTAGTGTAAAAAATATAGCCGATGACATCGACCTCTTTGTTATTGGAAATGTTGTTTCCAGAGGAAATCCAATGATGGAAGAAATCTTAAAAAGAAGACTTAAGTTTGTCTCAGGTCCACAATTTCTTACTGAATCAATTTTAGAAGATAGACATGTCATAGCAGTCAGTGGAACGCACGGCAAAACTTCCACATCTTCAATGTTGGCTAAGGTGCTGATTGATGCGGGTTTAGATATTGGTTATATGATTGCCGGTCGAGCAATAGATTTAGATTCAACAGCTTATCTTGGTAAACACAAATATTTTGTTATCGAAGCCGATGAGTATGACACTGCTTTTTTCGATAAGCGCTCTAAGTTTATTCACTATAGCCCGTCAACTTTATTGATTAATAATTTGGAATTCGATCATGCCGATATATTTGATGATTTAGACGCCATTAAAAAACAATTCCATCATTTACTAAGAACATTGCCTAAAGATGCAAAGCTATTTTACCCAGTTGATGACTTAAACATAAAAAAATTGTTAGAGATGGGTGTTTATTGCAAAGAAGAGTCATTTGATGCAGTAGGTAAGAGCAAGGGCTGGCACGCCAGAATTAAAAATCCTGAATGTTCTTCATTTGACATCTTTCACGATAAAAAAATTAAGGGGTCAATAAATTGGAATTTAATTGGAGAGCATAATAAAAAAAATGCTTTGGCAACTTTTATTATCGCCGCCTCTTTAGGACTTAAGAACAAACAAATTTCAGAGTCCCTTTCAGCATTTAAAGGAACGGCTAGAAGAATGGAAATGATTGGGGAGAAAAACTCTATCTCCGTTTACGATGATTTTGCTCATCATCCAACTGCTATCAAATACACTTTGGACGGTTTAAGAAAAAAAGTTGGTGATCAGAAAATCATTTGCTTGTTAGAAATGAGATCTAACACAATGTCATCTGGATACCACGATGAAGCAATACCCAAATCTCTTGAAGACGCTGATAACGTTTTTCTTTTCTCAAAAAATCAAAATCAAATAAAAAAAATAGCTGAAAAAAGTAAAAAATTTTCAACTTGTTCCGGGACTAGAGAATTCTTAAATTTTTTGCCTGAGTTCAATGAACCTAATACTCATATCATATGCTTATCAAATGGATCATTTGATCAAATCCATCATGCTATTCTAGAGAGACTTTAAAAAGTAAAAGATTTCTTTCTGAGTCTTATAGCGCTTGGAGTCACCTCTACCAACTCATCGTCTTCTATAAATTCCAAAGCTTGCTCCAAAGAATGTTCTATATGAGGAGTTAAAATTAGATTTTCATCTGTGCCTGAGGCTCTGACATTTGTAAGTTGTTTTGCCTTAGTTGGGTTTACTGGCAAATCATTATCTCTTGAATGAAGACCGACAATTTGCCCTTTATAAATATCAAGTCCATGACCAACAAATAATTTTCCTCTATTTTGAAGATTGAATAGTGAATAAGACAAAGTTTTTCCATTTGTCATCGATACCAAAACCCCACTTTGTCTATTAGTAACTTCACCTTTTTTAGCTGGACCATAATGATCAAAAACACTTGTCAAAATTCCTGAGCCACTCGTTAAAGTTAAGAAATGCGACCTAAACCCAATCATTCCCCTCGAGGGCGCTATAAATTCAAGTTTGATTCTTCCTTTTCCATCTGGCTGCATATTTTTTAGTTCTGCTTTTCTTAAACCCATTTCTTCCATAATTGAGCCTTGATGCTCTTCTTCAAGATCGATAACAATTTGCTCAAAAGGCTCATGAATTTCCCCATTTACTTCTTTTTGAATTACTTGAGGTTTTGATACGCCTAATTCAAAACCATCTCTTCGCATACTTTCAATTAGAACTGACAAATGTAATTCGCCTCTACCAGAAACCTTAAATTTATCTGATGATTCACCAGGTTCAACCCTAAGCGCAACATTACTCAAGAGTTCTTGTTCAAGTCTTTCTTTTATATTTCTTGAAGTTACAAACTTTCCGTCTTGCCCTGCAAAAGGCGAATCATTTACTTGAAATGTCATACTTACAGTAGGTTCGTCTACAGACAAAGGAGGAAGAGCTTCGATTTTTTCAGGGTTACATAAAGTATCTGATATATATAGGTTTTCTATTCCGGTTATACAAATAATATCTCCTGCTTCTGCTTCTTCAACTTCTATTCTTTCTAATCCATCGTGACTCATGACCTGTAAAATTTTTGCTTTTCTTTGATCTTTTTTTACATCAATTACTATTACTTGATCGTTAGGTTTGAGTTTTCCACAAGTAATTCTTCCAATGCCGATCACCCCCACATAGCTATTACTATCTAAAGCACTTATTTGCATTTGAAAAGGCTTTTCAGTATCAACATCTGGAGGGCTGACTTCTTTAAGCACTAAGTCCAATAAAGGAGCCATGTCCTCTTTAATATCTTCTAACTCATTTCCCGCCACGCCATTTAATGCAGAAGCATAAATAACAGGGAAATCCATTTGTTGGTCATTTCCTCCAAGCCGGTCAAATAGATCGAAAACCTGATCTAAAACCCAATCAGGCCGAGCTCCAGGTCTGTCAATTTTATTAATAACTAATATTGGATTAAGACCCTGTTCGAAGGCTTTTTCAGTAACAAATCTAGTCTGTGGCATTGGCCCATCTACAGCATCAACTAGCAAAAGAACAGAGTCGACCATGGACAAAACTCTTTCAACTTCTCCTCCAAAATCTGCATGACCAGGGGTATCCACAATATTTATTTTATGATCTTTCCATTTTATAGCTGTATTTTTTGCCAAAATTGTAATGCCTCTTTCTTTTTCCTGATCATTCGAATCCATAATTCTCTCAGAACCAATATCTTTTCTATCAAGAGTTCCTGATTGCTGAAGCAACTTATCAACCAATGTAGTTTTTCCATGATCAACATGAGCAATTATTGCGATATTTCTTATATCTTTCGAATTCATAAAATTTCAGATTTTAAAAGAGCAATCTTCAAATGAATAACTTTAATGAAAGTTAGCTAAGGATTATTCTTTTTCTTTTGGTGTTTCTTCTTCAACAACTTCTTCAGTTGGAGCTACAGTTATATCTTCTTGGACTTCTTCAGTTGAAGCTTCAGATACTTCTTCTTGAGCTACTTTAACAACTTCTTCAGTTGGAGCTTCGACTAAATTTTGCTTAGCTGATGCAGTTTTAGCAAAACGTTTTTTGAATCTATCTACTCTTCCGCCAGTATCGACAATTTTGTGTTTTCCCGTGTAAAAAGGATGAGAAGCAGATGAAATATCAAGAGGGTAATAAGGATAAGTTTTACCATCTTCCCACTCTTTGGTTTGATCAGTATTTAAAGTTGATGGAATTAAAAAATACTTGTCCACGCTAGTGTCATGGAACAATACTTCTCTATATTCTGGATGAGTTTCCTTTTTCATAATTCTTTAAAAATATGCTGGCGCATAATACCAGAAGAATTTTTTTTAAGAAATAGAATTTACTTCTTATTTTTCTTTAGACTTTTACTTTTTTCAGAAATATTAACTACTTTTTTTATGCCGAAAGGCTCAGTGTATTTTTTTCCATCATGAAAATAAAATCCTTTGTTTTTTATATACCACTTAGAGATTTCTAGCTTGTTTTCTTCCTCTACCCAAGAAATATCGTACATTGATTCTTTAATAGAGTTTGAGTTTGTCTGATTACTAAAAATAAAGGGGCTTCCTTTTAATTTATGTGCTTTAGAAAGCCAAGCATTAAGAAATCTTTTTATCCCCCTTTTAGTTTTTCTTCTAGATGGATTAGCTTGACACCATTCTCTAGCTGCATTTATTTCATGATAAACATTGCACTCATGATATGTTCTTTGCCAAGAAATTAAATCGCTTTGCTCAATTTCATAGTAAGAACCATCTTTTAAAATAATTTCCATCTTTTAACTGTTTACCTGAAATAATATAGAAGTATTAAAAAAAAGTAATCAAGTTAAGGAGAATTCATGTCCTATCAAAAAGATGTCGAAGATTTTATGACCGCAGGAGACCAACCAATAAATAAAGAACTTTCGTTGCAGGGAGATCAACAAAAACTTTATATGAATTTAATAACGGAAGAATATAAAGAGACGCTTCAAGCTTTTGAAAACAATGATTTGGTAGAAGTAGCGGACGGGCTCACAGATATGGTATGGGTAATTATGGGCATGTGTTCTAGTTGTGGCATAGATTTCAATAAAGTTTGGGAGGAAGTAAGATCCTCAAACATGAGCAAATTTGTTGACGGAAAAGCTGTAAAAAACGACGCTGGCAAAATCATGAAGCCTGATACTTATTTCAAACCTGATTTAAAAAAAGTTCTAGGTATTTAGTTCAATTCTGCATTTTCTTTCCTTTTCAGATGAATGTTTCAAGGAAATTTTCAAATCAAATTTTTTCAAATATCCGTAGCTTTTCTCTGGCCATTCTATAAATATTATTGCATTTGATTCGTTTAAATATTCTCTTAGGCCAATAATTTCAAGTTCAGTGGGATCAATTATTCTATAGAGATCAATGTGATAGATATTTTCATTATTAAGTTCGTAAGGCTCAATGATGGTAAATGTTGGACTTTTAACTTTCTCTTTCACTCCTAGGGCAAAAATAATTTCTTTAACTAGAGTTGTTTTGCCTGTTCCAAGGTCGCCATCAAGAAAAACAATAAATGCAGCCTCACCCTTTCTTTTTAATATTTCTTTAGCTAATTCTTGACCTAATTTTTTTGTATCTTCTAAAGAGCTTAACGTTAATTTATTCTTCATTAGAATTATTAAATAAGTTCTTTAACAATATCCAGAACATCCGTTGGGGTTAGACTATTTATTCCAATAACTTCGGAGTATTCATCTGCAGCTTCAGCATGCAATTCGACACCTAAACACGCAGCATCTAATAACGTCATTTTTTGGGCAATAAAACTACTTATTATTCCGCTTAAGACATCTCCCATTCCTCCAGTAGCCATTCCAGCGTTGCCTTTTTCACAGATAAAATAATTATCTTTCCAACAAATAATTGAGTTTTCTCCTTTTAAAACAACAACCGCTGAATATTTTTTTGAAATTCTTTTGGCGCTCAGTACTCTATTTTTTTTTATTTTTTCTTTGGATGTATTTAAAAGTATTGAGGCTTCCCCAACATGCGGGGTAAGAACTATTTTTTTTGGGAGAGGTAATTTTTTTATAAACTTAGGCAAAAGATTCAGGCCATCTGCATCAATAAGCATGGGCACATTATTTTTTTTTGCTGCTTCTAAAGATTTATATATCATTTGTTCGGACCAAAAGTCCTGCCCTAGACCTGGACCTAAACAAATTACCGATGGCGAATTCAAGTATTTTTCAAGCGCTTGACCCGAGTCAACAGGCTTGACCATAACTTCAGGGCAAAAATTCAACGAGGCAGATACATGACTGGATCTGGTTGCTAAAGATACTAAACCGGCTCCACAATTAACTGAAGCTTTGGAAGCCAATAGGCCAGCTCCCCCAAATCCAATATTTCCTCCTATAACTAGCACATGTCCAAATTCCCCCTTATGAGCGTCGGAAGATCTAATTAGTTTCCTTTTAAGTGTTAAGGAATTTATTTTTTGCGCTTTCATTATTTTTTTGAAGTTGTTTGTATCATTTATTGCAACCCTCGTCATTATAGATATAGTAATGTACTAACTAATTTTTTTGGAGAGATAAAAGATGATTAAAACGAAAATCACAGAAATGTTCGGAATTAAACACCCAATCATTCAAGGGGGAATGCATTATGTAGGTTTTGCGGAAATGGCATCCGCTGTTGCAAATGCTGGAGGGCTAGGAATAATAACTGGTCTTACTCAAAAAAGTCCCGAAGACTTAGCAAAGGAAATAGCAAAATGTCATGAAATGACTGATAAACCTTTTGGAGTTAATTTAACTTTTTTACCAGGATTTCAGGAGCCAGATTATCCTGGTTATATCCAAGCTATTGTTGAAGGTGGCATAAAGATAGTTGAAACTGCTGGAAGAAGTCCTGAAGCTTACATGCCGGACTTGAAGGGTGCAGGAATCAAGGTGATTCATAAATGTACCTCTGTTAGACACTCATTAAAGGCAGAAAAAATTGGATGTGATGCAGTAAGTGTCGATGGTTTCGAGTGTGGTGGGCACCCAGGAGAAGATGATATTCCAAACATGATCCTCCTTCCAAGAGCTGCAGAGGAATTATCTATTCCTTTTGTTGCATCAGGAGGCATGGGTAATGGACAACAATTAGCAGCTGCCTTATCAATGGGAGCAGATGGAATAAATATGGGTACCAGATTTATTGCTACTAAAGAAGCTCCTGTTCATCAAAATGTTAAAGAAGCATTAGTAGCTGCGTCAGAGCTTGATACCAAGTTAATTATGAGACCTTTAAGGAATACTGAGAGAGTCTTAGCGAATGGAGCAGTAGATAAAATTTTAGAGAAAGAAAAAGCTCTTGGAGATGATATACAAATTACAGATATCATGGATGAAGTTGCTGGAGTATATCCAAAAATTATGCAGGAAGGCACCATGGATGCAGGCGCTTGGAGTTGTGGAATGGTTGCGGGCTTGATTCATGATATTCCAACTTGTTCTGATCTTGTTGAAAGAATTGTTTCAGATGCAGAAGAAATAATAAAAGCCAGACTTTCTAAATTCGTTGCCTAGTTTTAAATGGCAAAAGATCAAGAATTTCCCGAAATCTTGTCTAAACAAGAATCTGTAAACATTCAGAAAGCTGAGCCTGGAGCTCCTCCTTCAGATCCTAAACCAGCAGCCACAGTGCTGCTGGTAAGGGCTTTTGAAAATGAAATTGAAGTTTTTATGATCAAGAGAAATGCAAAAACAAATTTTGGAGGTGCGTGGGTTTTTCCAGGGGGAAAACTTGATCCTGTTGATGAAGAAATAGAAATAAATAGTTTTTGTTCTGGTTTAACTGATGAGATGGCTTCACAAATTCTCAATGTTGAAAGCGGTGGATTAAATTATTGGATAGCATGCATAAGAGAGTGCTTTGAAGAATGTGGCGTGCTACTTGCTTATAGAGAAAATGGCGATTTATTTGGGGCTTCCGATGAAGAAGAGATAGAAATATTAGCTTCATATAGAGATAAACTTAATAGAGGTGAGCCAGTTTTATTGGAGCTGTGTAAACAATTAAATTTAAAATTAGCCGTTGATAGGCTGGCCTATGTATCACATTGGATTACACCTAAAATGGAAATGAAACGATATAGCACAAGATTTTTTATTGCTTTGGCGCCATCAGATCAAAAAGCAATACATGATGGAAGCGAAGGAGTAGAAAGCATATGGATAACTCCAGAAAATGCTATCAAAGGCGGAGAAGAAGGAAAATTTCCAATAATATTGCCGACAATAAGAAATCTTGAGGCAATAGTAGGATTTTCGTCTACAGATGATTTATTGGAAAACAAAGTTAAGTGCCAAAGAGAGGTTTCGTCAATCGAACCAAAATTTTTTATGAAAGATGGAAAAATGATAGGTTTGCTTCCAGGCGACGAAGGTTATGAAGATTATTGAAATATCACCTTTAGTAAGAAGAATTACTGCTGATAATGGAGGAGTATTTACTGGTGGAGGCACTAATACATATTTAGTTGGCCACCAAGAAATTACAGTCATTGATCCAGGCCCTGCATCAACAGAGCACGTAGAAAATATCGCAAAGATTTGCGGAGAAGATATAAAACAAATTTTAGTTACTCATACTCACAACGACCATTCTCCGGGGGCAAAATTACTTCACCAAAGGACTGCTGCACCTATTATGGGAATGTATCCCCTTCACAAGGAAATGCAAGATCCTACTTTCAAAACAAAAAAAGAATTGAAACACGGCGATGAAATTAATGAAGCAGAATATACTTTGAAAGTTATTCATACTCCCGGGCATGCTTCCAATCATCTTTGTTTTTTGCTTGAAGAAGAAAAGTTAATTTTTACTGGCGATCATATTATGGATGGATCAACTGTAGTTATAGCTCCTCCAGATGGAAACATGAAACAATATATTGATTCTTTAGAATTACTAAAAGGAATAGATCTAAAATATATTGCGCCTGGACATGGTAATGTCTTGGAAAACCCTCATTCAGTAGTTGATTGGATTGTTGGTCATCGAATGTATCGAGAAAAAAAAGTAATCGATTCAATTACTGAAGCATCTAAAGCAACAATTGATGAGCTAATTTATTCTGTCTATGACGATGTTGATAAGAACCTATATGGAATAGCTAAATATTCACTAGAGGCGCATCTTAATAAACTTATCGAAGAAGATAGAGTTCTCAAAGACCAAGATAATTATTTCTGGAAAGGCTAAAAAAATATAATTTCAAGAAGTAAATTAATTGATTCCTTAGTCTTTAAAATTTACTCCACAGCCACCATGCCCGCAATAACCATTAGGGTTTTTTGCTAGGTATTGCTGATGATAATCCTCAGCATAAAATTCTTCAGTGACAGGTAAGATTTCGGTAACAATTTCACCAAATCCTTTGGCGTTAAGCTTGGCTTGGTAGATGTCTTTTGTCTTAAGAGCCAATTCCTCTTGAGTTTTTTCTAAAAAATAAATACCAGATCTATATTGAGTACCAACATCACCACCTTGACGCATGAATTGGGTAGGATCATGCCCTTCCCAAAAAACTTGCAGTAAATCTTCCAAATTAGATTCATCTTCATACGTCACAAAAACAATTTCCGAATGCGCGGTTAATCCCGAACAAACTTCTTCATAAGTAGGATTCTGAGTATATCCAGAGGCATAGCCAACGCCTGTAACTTTGACGCAATCCAAATCCCAAAACATTTTTTCAGCACCCCAGAAACAACCCATTCCAAAAAGAATCCTAGGTTTTTCTTTGGACATGCACTCTGACATAGGCGCACCAGTTACAAAATGATTTTCTGGGTTGTAAATTCGTTGACTTCTACCCGGGAGACAATCATTTTTTGAAGGCATTTTTAAGCTTTTAAATCTGAACATTTATTTATTTAATCTTTCTTTTATCAATATGTCTACAATGCCAGGGTCTGCAAGCGTTGTAGTATCTCCTAAATTATTTAATTCATTCTCAGCAATCTTTCTTAAAATTCTTCGCATGATTTTTCCTGATCTAGTTTTTGGTAAATCATAACAAAACTGTATGGAATCAGGTTTCGCAATTGGTCCAATTTCTTTGACAATAAGATTTACTAATTCTCCGGTTATTACATCGGATGGTTTTGCTTCTTTCATGAGATTTACATAACAGTAAATGCCTTGCCCTTTAATTTCGTGTTCAAAGCCAACGACCGCTGCTTCTGCAACTGATTCGTGCAAGACTAACGCACTTTCTATTTCAGCAGTACCGAGTCTATGACCAGAAACATTCAAGACATCATCAACTCTTCCAGTAATTCTATAAAAACCATCGGCATCTCTTTCAGCGCCATCGCCCGTGAAGTAATAACCTCTGTAATTTGAATAATAAGTATCTACGCACCTTTTATGATCGCCATAGACTGTTCTTATCTGAGAAGGCCAAGAACTTTTTATTACTAAGTTACCTTTTCCAGCGCCTTCGACTTCCTTTCCTTGTTCGTCTATGAGCGCAGGATTAATGCCAAGAAATGGTTTGCCTGCGCAACCAGGTTTTTGACTAGAAAAGCCTGCTAAACCAGAAATCATTATGCTGCCAGTTTCAGTTTGCCACCAAGTATCAACGACTGGACATTTGCTTTTGCCAACTTCGTGATAGTACCACTCCCAAGCTTCTGGATTTATAGGCTCTCCTACCGTTCCTAAAACTTTTAATGAATCTCTGGAAGAAGAATTTAGCGGTGCATTGCCATGCGCCATTAGTGCTCTTATCGCAGTGGGAGCAGTATAAAAAATATTCACCTGATGTTTATCAATGACATGCCAAAATCTTGAAGTATCAGGATAAGTTGGTATACCCTCGAACATTAAGGTTGTGGAAGCATTGGCTAGAGGTCCATAAACAATGTAAGTATGTCCTGTTACCCAGCCTACATCTGCTGTACACCAATAAATATTGTCTTCTTTTAAATTAAAAATATATTTATGACTCAGAGCAGCGCCTAATAAATATCCTGCTGTCGTGTGTAAAACTCCTTTGGGCTTGCCTGTAGATCCTGAGGTATAAAGGATAAATAAGGGATCTTCAGCATCCATTTTTTCGCATGGACATTCCGTATCGAAAGAGTCGATAACATCGTAATAATTAATATCGACTTTATCGTCTTTAACAAGAAGATTTTCTGTTCTATTAACAACTACTACACTATGAACATCTGGACAATCTTCCAAGGCTTTATCTACATTATTCTTAAGCGGAATAAGTTTTCCGCCTCTTATTCCTTCATTTGCTGTGATAACGCATGTGCAATTTGAATCCAAAATTCTGTCTTTCAATGACTCAATGGAAAATCCGCCAAAAACTACAGAATGAATTGCTCCAATTCTTGCACATGCTAGCATTGCATAAGCAGCCTCAGGAATCATTGGCATATAAATACAAACTCGATCCCCTTTTTTAATTTTTCTAGATTTTAGAAGATTCGCAAATTTACAAACATTTTTATGAAGTTCTTCAAAAGATATCTTTTTGTTATCTTCAGGACTATCGCCTTCCCAAATAATGGCAGTTTTATTACTATAATTTTTAAGGTGACGATCAACACAATTAAAACAAGCATTTAATTTTCCATTTTTGAACCATTCAACTTTGCCTTCTTCTAAATTTGAAGAAATGACTTCATCCCAATTAGAAAACCATTCTAAGGTCTCTTCTGCTTTTTCTTTCCAAAACTTTTTTGGATTGTTAATTGATTCAAGATATTCTGACTCGAAATCTGCTTCAGTTATTACAGAATTTTTCTTTTGTTTTTCGCTTACTGAGTATATTTTCATTGAATAATTCTATCTTGAAAGTTTCAGGTAAACTTTAAGTTTTTAAATTCTTCCGCCTGACAATTTATTTCTCGAAGAGGTTTAATAAAAAAATCTCGATTTTGCCAATCATAATGAGGTATTTTTAACCTAGAAGTTTCTATTTTATCGTTATCAAAAAAAACGATATCTATATCAATCGTACGGGGTTTCATATGCGAATCTTTCTCTCTTTTTAGCCTTTTTTCAATCTGTTGAAAATGATCAAGCAATTCTAGGGGCAGAAGTTCTGTTTCAACTTCTAAGGCAAGATTAAAAAAAAATGGCTGTTTAATGGGACCATAAGCAGGAGATTTAAAAATTTTACTTTTTTTTAAAATTCTAGTTTGTGGAAGTCCGTTTATTTCTAACCTTGCATTAGAAAGATTTTTATTTCTGTTACCTAAATTAGTTCCTAAAACTAAATAAGCAATATGAGAATACATTAACCGAATTGCTGTTTTTCTTTTATTTCATCTACAGTTTTGCAATCAATACATTGTGTAGCAGTTGGCCTTGCTTCTAAACGCTTTATTCCAATTTCCACTCCGCAAGTTTCACAATAACCATAAAGATCATCTTCAATATCTTTCAAAGAAAGTTCTATTTTAGAGATCAGTTTTCTTTCTCTTTCTCTTTTTCTTAATTCAAGCATAAATTCTTCCTCTTTTGATGCTCTATCAAGAGAATCTGGAAAATTACTTTGATCTTGTTGGATCAATTTTTCCGTTTTTTCTTGTTCATTATCTAAAGCATTTTTCCAAGAATTTAAAATGTTTATAAAGTGTTTTTGCTGAGATTTATTCATATATTTCTCAGTCTTTGAAATTTTATAAGGAACAAATGACTTAGCAAAGGAATCATAATCCGATGGATTTATTGTTGTTTTTTTTGTAGCCGATTTTCTTTTAGCTACAATTTTTTTTGAGGGGGCTTTCTTTTTTACTGCTACTTTCTTTTTCTCAGAAGTTTTCTTCGGAGAAGCTTTAATACTTTTAGTATTTTTTGGTGTAATTTTTTTCTTTGCTGCTGCCATAATTAATTAGAGGGATGGCAATTTATCAAATAGAAAGATATCTTGCTACTTATTTTTTTATGTTTTTTCAAATAAATTTTTATTATTTATGTAATCTTGATCGGATAATCTAGGGCCAAAGTTTTCCACTCCTCTTGATGCTAAAAAACAACCAAATTTAGCCGAAACCTCTAAATCAAGCCCGTTCGAAAGTTTGTGAAGTACGCCTCCAGCAAACATGTCGCCTGCACCATTGGTATCAATTGCTTTAGCTGGAAAACCATCAATCATAATTTTTTTTTCATTAGACAATACCACTGCGCCCTCTTTTCCCAAAGTTATGAACGAAACTTCTGAAAATTTCTTCAATTCTTTGATAGCACTATCTGTGTTCGAAGAATTTGAGAATGTTTTTGCTTCTTCTTCATTGCAAAACAGAAAGTCTATTTTATTTTCCATCCATTTTAATAATCTATCTTTAAAGGTAGTAACAATGAATGAGTCCGAAAGACTTATGGCAATTTTTGTATTATTTTTTTGTGCAATTTCTATAATTTTTGTCGTTGTTTCAAAATTACTGTCTGAAGAAACTAAATATGCTTCTAAGTAAACAATTTCTGCTTCTTTAATCATATTTTCATCCAAATCGCTGATTTTCAGTTCTGAGCTAATCCCTAAAAAAGTACTCATTGTTCTTTCCGCATCTGGACTAACCATAACCAAGCAACTGCCAGAAACTCCTCGCTCTAATGACATGCACTTGTTTTTGATATTGGCACCAATTAAATTATCAACATAAAATTTTCCATTAAGATCGTTTGCAACTTTGCCAATAAAACTGCAACTAGAGCCAAGAATCGACGCTGCGTAAATAGTATTTGTAGATGAGCCGCCACAAGCATCTTTACTTGAACCGTATAGATGAAACAATTTTTCATATATCTGATTTTGTGTTTCTTGGTCTTTAAGATCCATCGACCCTTTTTTCAATTTAAGCTCCTCTAATAGGCTATCTTCAATGTAAAATTGTCGATCTACCAACGCAGCTCCTACACCCAGAATATTAATTTTCTTCATTCAAATTTTTAACAATGTTTTCGAGATCTTTTTTAAAAAAAATTCCTCTAGATAAAGCGATTGTCTCATAACCTAGAGATAATACTGAATCCATATTTTGATAATTAATTCCTCCAATCGCTACAAGTGGCTTTGATGATATTGCCAAAGGATAAGATTTATCTTTACTTTTTAAAAGACTGACATCTTTTTTTGTCTCTGATTTAAAAAAAGCTCCAACAGCTAAATAGTTCCACGTAATTAAATCTTCTGGAGGATTTTTAATTAATTCGTAATCCCACTTACACGAAAGCCCTTTAATATAATCAGAGTTGATAGTTTCTCTATGTTCTTTGATAAATTTTAAATTTTGAGGGCTCAGATAATCTTCCATGCCTAAATGAAATCCATCTGCTCCTATTTCAACAGCAATTCTAGGACTGTCATTAATTACTAATTTTCCTTTATTTTTTTTTATGACTTCCAGCAAAATACTAGCATTATTTCTCAATTGCTCTTCGCTTAGACTTTTTTCTCTATACTGAAATAGTCTTATGCCAAGACTTAACATTTTTTCAATTTCATTGATTAATTTTTTAAAATCTATGCCTGACGGAGTGATAGCATAAATAGATTTCATTTTTTAAAATTTAATATATCTTGCCCATTCGTCTTTATAGAGTTTTTGACTAAACGGGAAAGAAATTTATGAGATAAAGAACAAGAATCTTCAATAGACTTTTTATTAACAAGGTTACATAAAATTGCGGTCGAAAGCGCACATCCTGTTCCATGAATATTTTTTTTTAGGTATTTTGACGAGGTTTCTTTTATAAGAAATCCACTTGAATAGAGTGAATTTGTTATTTTATTTTTATTAACTTTTCCAGTTACGTAAATATTTTTAATTCCTTTATCAAAGAGAAATTTTATAGAATCTTCTTCAGATTTATTCTTAGATAGAATTTTTAATTCCTCAATGTTTGGAGTTAGTATGCTTGAATGAGGATAAAAAGAATCTCTAAAAAAATTTAAATCTTTTTTATTGGTAAATTTACCTCCACCTCCTGCATAAAAAATAGGATCTATTACTACGGGAATTTTCAAACTAGAAATTATTTTTATAATTGCACAAGCTATATTTTTATTCGGTACAACGCCAATTTTGATTCCAGATAAATTAGTGTTTTTAATTATATGATCAATATTTTGTTTAAAAAATTTTATTTCAGTTGGGTCCAATTTAAATAACTTTTTTGTAGTTTGAACTGTCTGACATGTAAGACTGGAAACACAATGAAGATTAAAAAAATTAGAGGTTAAAACATCTGCTTGCAGGCCTGCTCCTCCTGAAGGATCATGTCCAGAAATTGATAAAATAACTTTCTTTTTATTCACGATTTATTAATTATAATGCCGCTCTAATCAAGTTAGGATAGTATAAGAAATGGACAAGAAAAATGTTGGAATAGTTGGTGCAACGGGATATGTTGGTGAAGAGCTTTTGGCTATTTTAGATAACCACGAAAAAGTAAATGTTTCTTTTGTATCTTCTCACAACAATCAAGGGAAAATGCTCTTTGAAATTACAAAGAAATTTTCAAATATAGAAAATTTGGCACTAGATTCAGTAGAAAATATTAAAAATTACGACTTAGATTTAGTTTTTTTTGCAACTAAGCATAATTTTTCGATGAATTATGTACCTTTTTTGATAGAAAAGGGCATCAAAGTAATAGATTTATCTGCTGATTTTAGATTTAAAGATGAAAATATTTGGGAAAAAACATACGGAGATAAGCATTTTGCTCCTGAGTTACTTGAAAAATCAGTATATGGTCTACCGGAAATTAATGCAGAAAAGATAAAAAAAAGTGACTTAGTCGCAGTTCCTGGATGCTATCCAACTGCAAGTATTCTGGGCATTTTGCCCTTATTAGGTTATGTGAAACCTAACTCCAAAATTATTCTCGATGTAAAATCCGGAATAAGTGGTGCTGGAAGAAATTCAGTGGAGAACTCATTAGAAAATGATTTGAAAAATAACTTCAAAGCGTACTCCCCTGAATTCCATAGACATCAACCTGAAATTAAGTCATTTTTAGCTTCAATAAAAGGTACAAATATTAAAATCGTTTTTACTCCACATTTATTGCCACTATTCAGAGGAGAATACATAACCGCTTATTTAGAAGTTGAAAACTTTAACGAAGACCTTAATAATTATTACGAAAACTACTATAATGAAAGTAAATTTGTAAGAATTTTAAAAAAAGGTACAATACCTGAATTGTCAAAGGTACAAGAAACAAATTTTTGTGACATTGGCGTTTTTAAAAATGAAAATACAGTAGTTGTTCACTCAGCTATAGATAATTTAATAAAAGGTGCAGCAGGACAGGCTATTCAGTGTTTGAACTTAATGATAGGTGAAAAAGAAGAATATATTTTAGAGTAAATCATGGTAGAAAAATTCAAACCTCAAGAACTCAATGTCTCTGATCAGGCAATAGCAAAAATCAAAAATCTTCTGGATGAAGAAACTGAAGACAATTTGTCTTTAAGAGTATTTGTTACAGGAGGAGGATGTTCTGGATTTCAATACGGTTTTAAACTAGACGACGAACGGGATTCTGAAGATACAACCATATCGAGTTGTGGAGTTTCTGTTGTTATAGATTCTTTAAGCATGCAGTACATCTATGGATCTACGCTTGATTACACTGAAGATTTAGAGGGATCTAAATTTATAATCGATAACCCTAATGCTTCAACAACATGCGGTTGTGGATCTTCTTTTTCTATTTAGAAAATCTCTCCTAATAAAGAGGGTTTGGCTCCTGTAGAGTTCAGTAAATTTATTTTCTCTTTTTTAATTCTTTTTTTGCTAAGCCAAGCAAATGTGCAGGCTTCTATCAGCATAGGATCAATGCCAAGATTATTAATTTTTTTAATCTCGTAGTCCTCGTTGAGTAGATCGCGAATTCTTTTGATTAAAAAATTATTTTTACTACCTCCACCACAAAAATAAATTTCAACTTTTCTTGCCTTACAAAACTTCTCTAAGTCCCTCACTATAGTTAAAGCGGTTATTTCAGTCATAGCTGAGGCCCAATCATTAAAAGAGTGATTTTTTAACTTTGATCTAGATATTTTTTTAAAATTAAAATTTATTATTGCCTGACTTTTTGGCAAGTTTTCTTGGAAATAATCGAAGGATAAAAAACTTTCTATTATTTTTGTCATATTTTTTAAACTCCCTTTTTCGGCAATTCTTCCTTTGTTATCGAATTGACTTTTTTTTGCCGTAAACTCTTGAACGCATTGATCAATTAAGCAGTTTCCAGGACCAGAGTCCCATCCAATTATTTTTTTACCCGGAATCAATCTTGTAATATTTGTAATACCTCCAATATTAATAATTACTCGATTAATTTTTTTAGAAAAGAAAATTTCTTTATGAAATGCTGGAGTAAGGGGAGCACCTATCCCGCCATTATCAATATTAGCTTTTCTAAAATTTCCTACAGTTTTTATACTTGTTTTTTCAGATATAATTTTTGGGCATCCTATTTGCAGAGAGTAAGGATTTTTAATGTCAGGAAAATGTTGGACTGTCTGACCATGAGACCCAATTGCTTCAATTAAGCTTTTATCAATTTTCAGTTCCGATATAAGTTGATTTATTAAATTGCTCGTTTCCATAGCAAAATGATTATCGAGGTCTATTAATTCTTTTGTAGGGCGCTCATAAAGATTCCTTTTTGAATTAGAAAATTTTATTATTTTTGATTTTAAATTCTTAGGAATTTTTTTTGAAAGAGATCCAATGACTTTTATTTTCTTTCCTAAATCAAATAATGCAGCATCAATAGAATCTGCACTCGTGCCTGAAAGAGTACCAATGTATAGATTTGATTCTTTCACTTAATTTGATTCAGCGTAAAGTTTCAAGTAATAATCGTCCATCATATTCATAGCTTCAATGGCAGTTTTGAAAAAAGAATCTTTTTCATTTTCGCTTATCGGCTCTGCTGCAGGAAGTTTTACTGTTAAAGGATCGGTATGCATTCCATTGACTCTAAATTCATAGTGAAGATGCGGTCCAGTTGATCTTCCAGTACTTCCAACATAGCCTATCACCTCTCCTTGAGAAACTTTATCACCCACTTTTAGATTTTTTTTATATCTAGACAAATGTGCATACCTCGTTGAATAATCTTCGGAGTGTTTAATCTCAATAAGTTTTCCATATCCGCCGTTGTTACCTCTGAATGAGACAGTTCCATCTCCAGTAGTTCTTACAGGAGTTCCGGTAGGAGCAGCATAATCAACGCCAGTATGTGCTTTAATTTTATTTAGAATTGGATGCATTCTTTTCAAATTATACTTAGAGCTAATATAACTAAACTCTACAGGAGACCTTAAAAAAGCTTTCTCAACATTCTTGCCTCTAATGGAAAAAAATTCCTTTTCGCCATTTTCAAGAAAATATCTTACAGCCGTATAAACTTTTTTGCCTCTCTTGAATCTTGCAGCTTTAATATCACCATTCTTCACTTTATTTCCTTTTAAAAAATATTCTTCGTAGAGAATATCAAATGAATCTCCAGGCCTTATGTCAAAAATAAAATCTATATCCCATCCAAATATATAAACCATGTCCATTATCACGCTGTCAGGAATTCCTGATTTCAGAGCAGAATCATATAAAGAATCTTCTATTTCTACTGATGCAAATCTCTCTAAAACATCTGGCTGTCTAGTTGCTATGTCTATTGAGAAAAGGCCATTATTAAAATTTGCGTTAATTCCGTTTAATCCATCAGAAGTAAGAAATATATTTTCTGGGACTTGATCTCTATTTATATCTATTTCTAGTTTGTCTCCTATTTTTAGATTAGCTAACTTCTCCGAGCCTTTTGCTTTGATTAGAGCTCTTATGTATTTATTAGAGAGACCAGCCTTATCAAGTAATTCAATTAAAGTATTATTTTTTTCAACGTAAATAATGTGAGTTCTATTGGAGGTTTGCTCTTTCTCACTGTTAAGCGGTAAAAATTTTTCTAAATCAATATTAGATCTTTCTATTTCTCTGGAATTGAAATTTTCGTTTACCGAATTAGTTGAACTTTCTGAACCAAATATTAATGCTAAAAAAAATCCAACAGATAGAACTAAAAAAAGTAAGTAGTATCTAATTTCAAATATAATATTTTTCATTCTTAATTTTTTAATTCTTTTAAAATGTTAATCTTACTAAATATTTTTAACTAGATTGAAGTTTTAGTCATGAAATCAAATAAAGAAATTTTAGAAATCCTTGAGAGGGGAGTTGAAGAAATTATTCCAGAAAAAGATTTCAAGAGCCTTTTAAGATCTAAAAAAAAATTAATTATAAAAGCAGGCTTTGATCCTACCTCATCTGACTTACATTTAGGCCATACTGTTTTGCTAAATAAATTGAAACAGTTTCAAGACTTAGGACATAAAATAATATTTTTAATCGGAGACTTTACAGGTCAAATCGGCGATCCTTCTGGTGTTAACGAAACTCGACCGTCAGTATCTAAATCAGACCTTAAAAAGAACGCAAAAACATACTCAGAACAGGTTTTTAAAATTTTAGATTCTAAAAAAACCAAAGTTGAATATAACTCTTCTTGGTTTGATAAAATGAAACCTTCTGAAATTATTAAATTAGCATCCTCAATGACAGTTGCTCGAATGTTAGAGCGAGATGATTTTAGTAAGAGATTCAAAGGTAATCGTCCTATTTCTATTCATGAATTTTTATACCCTTTAGTTCAAGGATATGACTCTTATGCTTTAAAAGCAGATGTTGAACTTGGCGGAACCGATCAGAAATTTAATCTTTTAGTAGGTAGAGATATTCAGAGATCAAATAAAATGAAGGAACAAGTTGTGATGACAATGCCAATTTTGGAAGGATTAGATGGTGTTAAAAAGATGTCAAAATCTTTAAATAATTACATTGGTTTAAAAGAAAAACCGGAAATGATGTTTGGAAAAATTATGTCAATTTCAGATGAATTAATGTGGAAATATTATGATCTTTTAAGCTTTAAGCCAAACAAAGATATAGATTCATACAAAGCTGAAGTTAAAAAGGGAGCTAATCCAATGGAATTTAAAATTCTTTTAGGTGAGGAAATAGTTGAAAGATTTCACAGTAAAAAAGCTGCTCAAGATACTAAAGAAGAATTTAAAAATAGATTTAGTAAGAAAAAGGCTCCTTCCAAAATAAAAAAAGTGAGTATTAAAATCAATGATGAAGATATTTCTCTAATAGATCTTTTATCAGAGCCTAAACTTAAAAAAAATATTTTGTGTTCGAGTAAATCTGAAGCTAGAAGAATGATAAAACAATCGGCTGTAAAAATTGACAATAATAGAATTAATGATGAGAAATTTTTTGTAAAAAAAGGCTCAAAACATACCTTTCAAGTTGGTAAGCACAAACATCTGATTATTGATTTAACTTAAGCTTTAATTAAAGCTTTGAATTAGCCACAACCTATGTATAATCCCGATTTCGTGTGACATTTATTGTCTACTTCGAGAGTTATTTTATAGTTTAGTTCATGTAATTCGTGCGGGCACTTACCTTTAGATAATTAAGGTTTGTGTCAATATGTACATCTTTGATTTTAATCAAAGGTCACTCATTTTTTTGATATTTTTTTAATAAAAAAATTATCCGTTTAATTTAATTGAAGAGTTTGATCATGGCTCAGATTGAACGCTGGCGGCAGCCCTTACACATGCAAGTCGAGCGAGAAAGTTTCTTCGGAAACGAGTAAAGCGGCGGACGGGTGAGTAACGCGTAGGAATCTACCATTCAGTGGGGGATAGCTCGGGGAAACTCGAATTAATACCGCATATACCCTAAGGGGGAAAGAGGGCCTATCCTTGGAAGCTCTTGCTGTTTGATGAGCCTGCGTGAGATTAGTTTGTTGGTGAGGTAATGGCTCACCAAGGCTACGATCTCTAGCTGGTCTGAGAGGACGATCAGCCACACTGGGACTGAGACACGGCCCAGACTCCTACGGGAGGCAGCAGTGGGGAATATTGGACAATGGGGGCAACCCTGATCCAGGCATGCCGCGTGTGTGAAGAAGGCCTTCGGGTTGTAAAGCACTTTAGGTAAGGAAGAAAAGTCATTGGTTAATACCCAATGACCATGACATTACTTACAGAATAAGGACCGGCTAACTCCGTGCCAGCAGCCGCGGTAATACGGAGGGTCCAAGCGTTAATCGGAATTACTGGGCGTAAAGCGCGCGTAGGCGGTTTGACAAGTTGGGTGTGAAATCCCCGGGCTTAACCTGGGAACTGCATTCAAAACTTTTAAACTGGAGTACGGGAGAGGAGAGTAGAATTCATGGTGTAGCGGTGAAATGCGTAGATATCATGAGGAATACCAATGGCGAAGGCAACTCTCTGGACCGTAACTGACGCTGAGGTGCGAAAGCGTGGGTAGCAAACAGGATTAGATACCCTGGTAGTCCACGCCGTAAACGATGACAACTAGCCGTTGGACTTTCGGGTTCAGTGGCACAGCTAACGCATTAAGTTGTCCGCCTGGGGAGTACGGCCGCAAGGCTAAAACTCAAATGAATTGACGGGGGCCCGCACAAGCGGTGGAGCATGTGGTTTAATTCGATGCAACGCGAAAAACCTTACCAACCCTTGACATCTAGTGAAATTTCTAGAGATAGATTTGTGCCTTCGGGAACACTAAGACAGGTGTTGCATGGCTGTCGTCAGCTCGTGTCGTGAGATGTATGGTTAAGTCCAGTAACGAGCGCAACCCTTATCCTTATTTGCCAGCACTTCGGGTGGGAACTCTAAGGAGACTGCCGTGAATAACACGGAGGAAGGTGGGGACGACGTCAAGTCATCATGGCCCTTACGGGTTGGGCTACACACGTGCTACAATGGGAGATACAGATGGTTGCGAAAGCGCGAGCTGGAGCCAATCCCACAAAGTCTTCCTTAGTCCGGATTGGAGTCTGCAACTCGACTCCATGAAGCAGGAATCGCTAGTAATCGCGAATCAGAATGTCGCGGTGAATACGTTCTCGGGCCTTGTACACACCGCCCGTCACGTCATGGGAGTGTGTTGTACCAGAAGTGGTTTGTCTAACCTTAGGGAGGACGGCCCCCACGGTATGATACGCGACTGGGACGAAGTCGTAACAAGGTAGCCCTAGGGGAACCTGGGGCTGGATCACCTCCTATATATTTATACACAGTCTAAATTATTCGTGAGTGTCCGTTCGAATTATATGAATTTTTATCCTTTTGATTTTTCAACTGGGTACGTGTGTTTTTTAAAAGTATTGTAATCCAACGATTAATGAATGAGATTGATGAGATCTCCTTAATTCATTAATTTAGATTAATAATTATTGTTATCAATTATTAATCAACTATTTTAAAAGCGATATTCGCTTTTACGATAGATCAAGTTCGGAATAAATTTATTTATTCCAAATTTATACAATAATGTTCTGGAAATTTATTTTCAGAATGCTAATGGCAAATTTAATTGGCGCTTATTATTCAAAAAAGTCTTAACACTTTTTTAAAATTAGTTTTTTAAAAACATATTGTTAAGTAATTAAGTGCATATGACGGATGCCTTGGCAGTTAGAGGCGATGAAGGACGTGATAATCTGCGATAAGCTTCGGTAAGCTGATAAATAAGCTACAACCCGAAGATCTCCGAATGGGAAAACCCTCTTAGGATAACCTAAGAATCTTTATCTGAATACATAGAATAAAGAAGCTAACGTAGGGAACTGAAACATCTAAGTACCTATAGGAAAAGAAATCAATTGAGATTCTGTTAGTAGCGGCGAGCGAAAGCGGAACAGCCCTTAAGCAATTAAAGAAAAAACTTAACAAGTTGGGAAGCTTGACCATAGAAGGTGACAGTCCTGTAAATTAATTTTCTTTTTTTGTGAAATCGAGTAGGTCGGGACACGAGAAATCTTGACTGAATATGGGGGGACCATCCTCCAAGGCTAAATACTCCTAACTGACCGATAGTGAACTAGTACCGTGAGGGAAAGGCGAAAAGAACCCCGGAGAGGGGAGTGAAATAGAACCTGAAATCATATGCATACAAGCTGTAGGAGCTCTAAGTTTATCTTCGGATGAACGGAGTGACTGCGTACCTTTTGTATAATGGGTCAGCGAGTTACTGTCTGTGGCAAGCTTAACTTTATAAGGTAGGCATAGGGAAACCGAGTCTTAATAGGGCGTTGAGTCGCAGGGAGTAGACCCGAAACCGGGCGATCTATCCATGGCCAGTGTGAAGGTAAGGTAATACTTATTGGAGGCGCGAACCCACTTATGTTGAAAAATGAGGGGATGAGCTGTGGATCGGAGTGAAAGGCTAATCAAGCTCGGAGATATCTGGTTCTCCTCGAAAGCTATTTAGGTAGCGCCTCGTGTATTACTGTTGGGGGTAGAGCACTGTCTCGGCTAGGGGGTCATCCCGACTTACCAAACCGACGCAAACTCCGAATACCAACAAGTATTAGCACGGGAGACACACTGCGGGTGCTAACGTCCGTAGTGGAAAGGGAAACAACCCAGACCGCCAGCTAAGGTCCCAAATTATGATTAAGTGGGAAACGATGTGGGAAGGCTTAAACAGCTAGGAGGTTGGCTTAGAAGCAGCCATCCTTTAAAGATAGCGTAACAGCTCACTAGTCGAGTCGGCCCGCGCGGAAGATATAACGGGGCTAAATCATAAACCGAAGCTGCGGATAGGTCCTTTTGGATCTATGGTAGAGGAGCGTTCTGTACGCCAGTGAAGGAGGATTGTGAAATTCTCTGGAGGTATCAGAAGTGAGAATGCTGACATGAGTAACGAGAGAAAGGTGAAAAACCTTTCCGCCGAATGATCAAGGTTTCCTGTCCAACGCTAATCGGGACAGGGTAAGTCGGTGCCTAAGGCGAGGGCGAAAGCCGTAGTCGATGGAAAACAGGTTAATATTCCTGTACTTCCTATTGTTGCGATGGAGTGACGGAGAAGGCTATATCAGCAGGGCGATGGTTGTCCCTGTTTAAGGTTGTAGGCTGGTGTTTTAGTTAAATGCGGAACACCTTTAGCTGAGAACTGATGACGATCAACTTTTTAAGTTGAGAAGTGATAGATGCCATGCTTCCAGGAAAAACTTCTAAGCTATAGATAGTAGGGAGCCGTACTGTAAACCGACACAGGTGATCAAGTAGAGAATACTAAGGCGATTGAGAGAACTTGGGTTAAGGAACTAGGCAAAATGGTACCGTAACTTCGGGAGAAGGTACGCCTCTATTACGTGAAAGAACTTGCTTCTGGAGCGGAAAGAGGTCGAAGATACCAGGTGGCTGCGACTGTTTACTAAAAACATAGCACTCTGCAAACACGTAAGTGGAAGTATAGGGTGTGACGCCTGCCCGGTGCCGGAAGGTTAATTGATCAGGTTAGTCCTCGGACGAAGCTTGTGATCGAAGCCCCGGTGAACGGCGGCCGTAACTATAACGGTCCTAAGGTAGCGAAATTCCTTGTCGGGTAAGTTCCGACCTGCACGAATGGCGTAACGATGGCCATACTGTCTCGACCCAGGACTCAGTGAAATTGAATTTGCGGTGAAGATGCCGTATACGCGCGGCAAGACGGAAAGACCCCGTGCACCTTTACTATAGCTTCACACTGGACTTTGAATTTATATGTGTAGGATAGGTGGGAGACTTTGAAGCAGGAGCGCCAGCTCTTGTGGAGTCATCCTTGAAATACCACCCTTATACATTTGAGGTTCTAACTTAGTCCCGTAATCCGGGTCAAGGACAGTGTGTGGTGGGTAGTTTGACTGGGGCGGTCTCCTCCTAAAGAGTAACGGAGGAGTACGAAGGTTACCTCAGCACGGTCAGACATCGTGCATTGAGTGCAATGGCATAAGGTAGCTTAACTGCGAGACCGACGGGTCGAGCAGGTACGAAAGTAGGTCATAGTGATCCGGTGGTTCTGTATGGAAGGGCCATCGCTCAACGGATAAAAGGTACGCCGGGGATAACAGGCTTATACCCCCCAAGAGTTCACATCGACGGGGGTGTTTGGCACCTCGATGTCGGCTCATCACATCCTGGGGCTGGAGCAGGTCCCAAGGGTATGGCTGTTCGCCATTTAAAGTGGTACGCGAGCTGGGTTTAGAACGTCGTGAGACAGTTCGGTCCCTATCTGCCGTGCGCGTTGGAGATTTGAGAGGAGTTGTTCCTAGTACGAGAGGACCGGAATGAACGAACCTCTGGTGTTCGGGTTGTCACGCCAGTGGCATTGCCCGGTAGCTATGTTCGGAAAGGATAACCGCTGAAAGCATCTAAGTGGGAAGCCTACCTCAAGACCAGATCTCCCTGAACCTTCGGGTTCCTAAAGAGCCGTTCAAGACTAGGACGTTGATAGGCAGGGTGTGTAAGTGCTGTAAGGCATTGAGCTAACCTGTACTAATTGCTCGTGAGGCTTAACTTTATGTTTTTAGACATCTAAGATAATAAACGTCAAGCAGTTTGCCATTAAGGGATTACAATATTTTAAACAAATAAGAATTTTGTCCGATGACAATAGCAAGTGTGACCCACCTGATCCATTTCGAACTCAGAAGTGAAACCACTTAGCGCCGATGGTAGTGTAGTTTTTTCTATGCGAGAGTAGGACATCGTCGGACTTCTTATTAAAAAAGCCAGCTATGCTGGTTTTTTTTATATCGTTCCTAGGCAAATTGCATATTCTCCACTTTCGACGAATTCGTAATTCAAATTATATAATTTAAATCCTTCTTCTAAGATATTGGTTAGTAAGTTGTATTTGGGAGTTCTACCTATAATCACTATCTCACTGACACCGGAAGAAATTGCACTCATGATTGCAGTTCGCAAAATATTTTGAGCAACCATATTTATAACTCCAGCAGCCAAGTCAGAATTATTTGGTTCTAATGAAAGGCCTTTCCCAAAGTTTACTGCACTAGAGTTTTTTGGAAGATTGCCTATTGGACCAGAAACTACATCTGAAAGAATGTGATCAACTTTTGTTACGTCTCCATCAAGAGATAAAGAATTTATTTTTAAAGGATCATCCTCATCAAACAATAATTTACATAATCCTCTAATTGTTCCTCCTCCAAGCCCCGTCCCTCCGACATGAACATAACCTTCATCATTACCAAGTACACAGGCTGTTCCTGATCCGCAACTTACAACAAGAAAATTACTATTTTTGTCTTTTTTTAAAGCTCTAGCACCTCTCCCAATTGCGTCTACCTCATTAAAATGGGCAACAAGTACGTTATCAATTTCATTTGGAAGATCGTTATGTCTGCCACCCGTAACTCCAATTGTTTCTATGTCGTTAATATTTAAATTTGCTTCTGAAAGTATTTTTTTTAAATAAACTTCATTTACTTTTTCGGAAGGAAAAGTTGAATAAGAAATTTGGTCATGATGGGCTGCAACTAAATCAGTATTGGTTATACCAAAATCAATACCAATACTTATTTTACTCACGAGGCAGTTTTTAACTGAACAGCTTTTTTAAAAAGGAACTTAAACCATGTCTTATTTTGTGACTCGAAGCCGATTCTTTTTTTACATAATTCATTTGCATGGACAGTCTTTTGCCTTCTACTGGATGAAAACCGTGCCAACAATTTTCAGTTACTTTAAATACAACTAAACTTCCGAAAGAGGCTGGAATTTCTCTAATAAAATCTTCTAAATCAAATTCATTTTTTAACATTCTTAATAATCCTTTCTCGTTATTCCATTCCTCATTTAAGTACAAAAGAAAAGTTAAAACTTTAGATTTTGAATCAGTATGAATTTTTCCATCTTTCATTCTTGAGTAGCCTCTTAAAGTTGTAATGACTTTGGTATTAGATAAATCCACTTGGAATTTTTCAGAAAGGACCTCTTTCATTGCGTCGCTTTCAATTTCTGAAATAAGTTTTTTAATTTTGTCAGAAAGACCGGGCAAGTTGCTTGGATAACTTCCACCTTTTTCAAGATCAGGAAACTCTTTAGCTAAAGATTTGCCATGATCTTCGATGCAATTTGAAACAGAAAAAAAAGGAAAAAAGGTGTCATCAACGGGCGCTGATTTAATTGAATTTAAATCAATTAAGGCACCCATCGAAGATGATATTAATTATTTGCTGCTTCTTGAGCTTTTATAATTTGAGCTAGCATTTCGTCAGACTCAGCTTTTACTTGGTCTGAAGACTCTAGAGGTTTAGTTATTTCAGCCCAATCAATCTCAAAGTCACTTGGTGCGTGTTCATATTCTAAAATTCCTAACGCTTCATATTTCGGTCTAACTGAATCAGTTAAAAGACCTATTTTTTTAAGATTAGGCATAACTCTTGAAAATAGAAAACTTCTAAATTGGTCCATGGCACCATTGCCTAGTTGGAAGTCTCTTACTTCCTCCTCGCTCATTTTTAAATATTTCTGCATGGCTTTGGTGTTGATCAATCTATCTCTAGAAATAACACAAGCTTCATAAGCAAACTGCGCTCTTTCTTCAATTTCTTCTGGAGATAAAGTTTTAACAAAATCTTCAAGATAATTTATTCCAAAAGTAACATGTCTAGCTTCGTCTCTGATAACGTAATGAAGAAGAGTTTTTAAAAGAGGATCACGAGCTGATAACTTCATATTGGTAAAGGCGGCAAGAGCTAAACCTTCAATTATTATTTGCATACCAATAAATTTTAAGTCCCATCTTTCATCAGTAAGAATTTTATCAAGCAGGGCTTTAAGGTTTGGATTAATCGGATAATGAAAGCCAACTTTTTCTTGAAGATATCTATTGAAAACTTCAACGTGTCTTGCCTCATCAAAAGTTTGAGACGCTGCATACATTTTTGCATTAAAAGTTGGAGCGCAACTAACTATTTGAGATGCAACTAAGAGAGCACCTTGTTCGCCGTGTAAAAATTGACTCAGAACTTCAGCGGTTTCATGTCTGTCAAATTCAATTTTCTCTTCGTCTGTTAAATTTTTCCAAGCATCAAGTCCTTCGTGAGGGTACGGGGCATCGTCGATTCCAAGAAGGGGCTCATCTTTTGGATGATTATATTCCCAATCTAAATCAATCGATCCGTTCCAATTTAACTCTTTGCCAAGCTCATAAAGTTTTTTAATGCGGTTATCGGCTACTGTGTAATCCCAGTTGTAAGATCCAGTAAGCGGAGTTTTAAAAATCTCGGCCACGTCCTCAACATCTTGAGGGCTTAAATCTAATTCATCATCTTTATATTCTTCATCAAAATAAAGAACGTCCTTAGGAGGACCATCCGTCTTAGTAATTTTCATAGGAAAAATTCTAGTCTTTTAGTCCTTAAAGTCAACAAAAAAAGGTACATCTTACAGGTGAATTATGCTTTTTTGTCTATGAATAATTCAGTCAATTGTTCCAACATTACTCCTCCTAACTCTTCCGCTCGATGAATTGTTACTGCTTTGGAGTAATACCTAGTAACATCATGACCTATTCCAATTGCAACTAAATCGATATCTGTTTTATTTTCGATTTCTTTTATCACTTGCTTTAGGTGATTATCTAGATAACTAGTCGAGTTTGTCGAAAGAGTACTATCATCGACCGGTGCTCCATCTGAAATAACCATTAAAATTTGTCTTTGCTCTGGTCGCTTAAATAACCTGCCGCAAGCCCATAACAAAGCTTCACCATCTACATTTTCTTTCAGAAGACCTTCTCTTAGCATTAAACCTAGATTTTTTTTAGCTCTACGCCATGCTAAATCAGCAGGTTTAAAGATTATATGTCTTAGGTCATTTAACCTACCCGGGTTACTGGGCTTTCCACATTCCACCCAGAGTTTTCGACTATCTCCACCTTTCCAATGTTTGGTAGTAAAACCCAAAATTTCAGTTTTAATATTGCATCTGTCTAAAGTAGCACCGATTATGTCGGCTGATATAGCTGCAGTCGTCATAGATCTACCTCTCATTGATCCAGAACTATCTACTAAAATTGTCACAACTGTATCTTTAAATTTAGTGTCTTTTTCTTGTTTAAAACTAAGAGAAGTAAGAGGGTCTGTAATAATTTTATGCAATTTGGAAGTATCTAAGATTCCTTCATCCTTATCATATTCCCAAGATCTATTTTGTTGGGCCAATAATAATCTTTGAAGCCTATTTGCAAGTTTAGCTATGACTGATTTACTGGGGTCTATTAATTGATCTAACCTGGTTCTTAAACGTCTTAGTTCCTCTGATGAGCACAAATCTTCAGCGTCAATTACTTCATCGTAATCTCTAGAAAAGACCTTGTATTCGGTTTCTCTTTCTTGGCCGAGAAGTTCTTCAAGTTTAGTTCTATTCTCTAACCATTCCTCTTCTGTTTCTTCTGTATCGCTGTCTTCTAGATCAAATTCTTCTGAAGATTCTGCTTCTGTTTCTTGCTGTTCTGCGGATGACTCTTCCTCCGATTGATCTTCATCCTGTTCATCTTCATTATTAGACTCATCTTGATCTTCTTGATCGGAATTAGATTCTTCCTCTTCCATTTCTTCTTCATCAAAAGAAATCTCTAATTCTTCTAAAATAAGCTGTATTTGTTTTAAATAAACTTCTTTTTCGTCAAGGGTTTCTTTAATCTTAGGTATGTATTTTCTTTCTAGCGCGCTTAAATCTTTTTTAAAAGGCTCTATGAGAGCTTTTTCTTTTTTTGACAAACTAATATCCAAAAGATTCTTTTTTAGCCATATTTGAAGAGCTTTGCTAGTGTTTTCATAAGTAGTTTCTGGAGCAAAACTTTCCAAAGAATCTAGAAAATTTTTATGCAAATTCTTTTTTACACCTGCAAATTGTAAAGAACCTAGGATATCTAATCTGATATCATTTTGCTCAAAGAGAATTTGGTCTAACTCTTGAATGCCAGTTATTTTATTTGGCTTTTCGAATGAATACTTTTCTTTTAAAGCAATTTTGTCTGCTTTTCCTCTAGAAGCTATTAAATCTTTTTTAGAAGAAGAAATTTTGGGAATAGAGTTTCCTGAAAGAGAATCCATCCCAAAAGTAATTTCCAGATCTTTTTTTTGAGAAATTGCCCTTGTCGAAGAAGAAAGGGCATCTTTAACAACTTGTTCTCTAGATTTATCGTTCAATCCTAATCTACTAAGTTCGAAACTGAATCGTCAATTTCAATGTCAAAACATCTTTGCAAATATTCTGAAATAATTGGTTTTTCAGTTTCATCGCATTTATTCAAGAAGCTTAATTCAAAAGAAGAAGCAAGATCAGAAAAGATTTGATAATTTTCAGCCCAACTAATTACTGTTCTTGGTGACATTAAATTTGAAATATCTCCATTTTTAAAACCTTCTCTAGTTAAATTAGCTAACTCAATCATATTTTTCACAACTTCAGTTCCTTTTTTATTATTAAGTTCTGGAACTTTTGACAGCACTACTTTTGTTTCTAAATCTACGGATAAGTAGTTAAGACAAGATACAATTTGCCATCTGTCCATTTGACCCTGGTTAATTTGCTGAGTCCCATGATAAAGACCTGTGCTATCTCCTAATCCCACAGTATTAGCTGTAGCAAACAATCTAAAAAATGGATTGGGAGTAAGAACTCTATTTTGATCAAGCAAAGTCAATTTACCGTCAACTTCCAGCACTCTTTGAATAACAAACATTACATCAGGCCTTCCTGCATCGTACTCATCAAAAACCAATGCAGTAGGATTTTGAATGGCCCAAGGCAGAATACCTTCCTGAAACTTTGTAACCTGTTTATCCTTTTCAATAACGATTGCATCTTTGCCCAATAGGTCAAGGCGACTTATATGACTGTCTAAATTAATTCTTATACAGGGCCAATTAAGTCTTGCAGCGACTTGTTCAATATGAGTAGATTTCCCAGAACCATGCAAGCCTTGAACCATTACTCGTCTATTATTGGAAAAGCCAGCTAAGATAGAGAGTGTTGTTGATCGGTCAAAACAATAAGCTTCGTCAATAGCTGGAACGTATTCATTACAATCTGCAAAAGCAGGAACCTCAAAATCAGCGTCAAAACCAAAAGTATTTCCAACATTAACTTTAATGTCAGGTGTAGTGTCAGAAAAATTATTATATGTAGTTGCCATGAAAAGAGTTTATTATCCCTTTTTTGAAATAGACAGCAAGAATTTATCTGCATCTTAAAGTAAACTTAACTTAGAATTTTTAATCTAAATCAAAAAAAAATGAAATCTTTAGAAATTTGGTCTGCAATTAAGGACGAAGCTTCAACTATTGGAAAAACTGACTCTGATGCATCTGTCTTTTTGAATGCCTATATAGACCCTTATGAGACATTAGGCTCTGCTCTTTCATTCAAGCTATCTAAGGACTTAGCATGCGACGATAATCAAGAGGGTTTTAGTCAAAATTATTTATTTAAAGAGTTAGATAATATCTTTGCTGACGATAAGATCTTGTCAGGTGTAGTTGAAGATTTAACAGCGGTAAAAAAAAGAGACCCAGCAGCTACGGGTTTTTTGATGACATTATTATTTTCAAAAGGTTTTTTGGCTCTGCAGTCACATCGAGCTGCAAGTATGTTTATGGCCTTAAAAAAAACTTTTATAGCTTTTTATTTGCAAAGTCAGTCTTCTAAAAATTACGGTGTAGATATTCACCCCTCTGCCTCAATCGGAAATGGGGTTATGTTGGATCATGCTACTGGAATAGTTATTGGCGAGACAAGTGTAGTGGAAGATGATGTTTCTATATTTCAAGATGTTACCCTTGGGGGGACGGGTAAAGTAACTGGTGACCGTCATCCTAAAGTAAGAAAAGGAGTATTAATAAGTGCAGGAGCAAAAATTATAGGAAATGTAGAAATTGGAGAAGGAGCAAAAGTTGCGGCAGGAAGTGTTGTTCTTGAAGATGTAAAGATGAATACAACTGTTGCTGGAGTTCCAGCAATTACGGTAGGAAAGCCTTCAACTGATTCTCCGGCGAAAACAGTCGATCATTCAATAAAGGATTAAATATGACAAACCAAAAACTTTTAGATGGACTTGTAAAAACACTGGCACTTGAAAAATTTGAAGAAAATTTATTTCGTGGCCAAAGTGAAAAAACATCTTGGGGCCGTGTATTTGGTGGACAAGTTATTGGACAAGCTCTAAGTGCGGCAAGCCAAACAGTTGAAAGTTCTAGAATCGCTCATTCTCTACATGCTTATTTTTTAAGACCTGGAAGAGTAGATATGCCTATTTTATATAATGTTGAAAGGATAAGAGATGGTAAAAGTTTTACTACTAGAACGGTCAATGCAATCCAGAATGGAGAAATTATATTCAATATGTCAGTTTCTTTTAAGGTTCAAGAAGATGGTTTAGAGCACCAATTTGATATGCCAGACGTACCTGGACCTGAAGATTTAAAAAGCGATGCAGAAGTAAGAGAAGAAGCCAAAGAGAGGGTTCCAAAGGAAATGTTGGATGCTTTCTTAAGAGAAAAGCCAATTGAAATAAGAAATGTAGAACCTTGGAATCCGTTTTCAGGGGAAAAGGGACCTCCGACTAAACACATGTGGATTAAAGCCGTTGGAAAGTTATCCGATGATGTATTAGTTCATCAAGCTGTTCTTGCCTATGCGTCTGATATGGGGTTGATGGGGACTAGTCAAAAACCTCATGCTGTAGGTTGGGGTAGCAACAATAGACCTATACATGCTGCAAGCTTAGATCATGCAATGTGGTTTCATAGAAAATTTCGAGCAGACGAATGGCTACTATATGCATTAGATAGTCCAACTGCTAGTAATGCAAATGGATTTAATCGAGGCAGTATTTATACAAGAGATGGAGTTTTAGTTGCCTCAGCTGTTCAAGAAGGCTTAATTCGACTGATTAAAAAGTAGAAATTTATCAATATTCTTTTTCATTTCTTTCGCTATTAGAGGTTGAGCTCTTATATTGGGGTGAATTCCATCAGGCTGCATCAGTTCAGAATTTATTCCAATTTCCTCTAACATAAAAGGAAGCAAATAAACTTCTTCAGTCCGAGCTAAGTCCATATAAATTTTTTCAAAGGCAAGAGTATATTTTTGACCGTAATTCGGAGGGATTCTAATTTGCATCAATAAAACTTTTGATTTATTTTCTTTTGCCAAAGCAATCATTTTTTCTAAATTACTTTTAATAAGGTTAATAGAATAACCTCGCAATGCGTCGTTACCTCCTAACTCAATTAGAACAAAATCAGGATTAAAGTTTTTTAAGTTCTTTGCCAGTCTTCCTAAACCACCTCCAGTTGTGTCCCCCGACACACTGGAATTGATTAATTTTATGGATTTTCCTTCTTCATAGAACTTTTGCTGCATTAAATAAACCCAGTTATCTTTTTTATTAATGCCGTAACCCGCACTGATACTATCGCCTAGAATTAGAAGCGTCTCCTCTTCAGCGATGCTAATATTATGAAAAGAAAAGATAATAAAATAATAAAAAATTACTTTTTTTGAAAACCCAAAAATCTTTGACATATGATAATTAAAACACGGAATTTATCTAAACAAATTCTTTTCAACAAAGAAAAATTAGATATTCTTTCCGACATAAATCTCGAAGTAAACGAGTCTTCATCAATTGCAATCACAGGTCCTTCGGGCTCTGGAAAATCAACATTATTAAGCATACTAGCTGGCTTAGACCTGCCTTCTTCAGGAGAAATTTTCCTTGATAATAATCCTTTGCACGCTTTGTCAGAAGAACAAAGAGCAATGGTGCGAAAAGAATCTGTAGCTTTTGTGTTTCAAAATTTTGAGCTATTGCCTGGATTAACAGCAATTGAAAATGTGATGCTTCCTTTGGAATTAAAGGCAAAAAATAAAGCCAAAGATGTAGCAAAAAACTTTTTAGAAAAAGTAGACCTCTTGGATAGAATCGATCATTACCCTAAACAGCTTTCTGGAGGAGAGCAACAAAGAGTCGCAATTGCTAGAGCATTTGCTTGTGAGTCAAAAGTTCTTTTTTGCGATGAGCCTACAGGAAATTTGGATTCAAAAAATAGTCAATTAGTTTCAGATTTGCTCTTTGAGTCATACAAAGATTCTTCCAGCGCTCTAGTAATTGTGACGCACGATAAATTGCTTGCTCAGAAGTGTGATCGGGAACTCGAATTGGTTAATGGGAAAGTAAAATGACTCTTTTTTTTCTAGCCACAAAAATTTTCTTTAGAGAAATTAAATCAGGTCAAATGATCATAATGTTGTTGTCCCTGACAGTGGCAATAGGGATACTTTCTTCAATTGCCTTATTTTCTGACCGACTACAAAAATCATTAGACGCTGAATCAAAAGAATTTCTTGGGGGAGATTTTAAATTTGAGACAAGTTATGAAATTCAAGAACCTCAAATTCCAAAAGTCGATTTTATTTCTTCAAAAATTCATATCTTTGGTTCTGTTTTAGCTTATGAGGACCAATTTAGGCTTGCGACTATTAAAAGTGTGGATTCCGCTTATCCTCTTGAGGGAGAAATTGAACTTAATAATGCAATTAGTAATTACACAGTTTCTGCTCCTCCAAAAAGAGGAGAAATTTGGTTAGACAAAAGAATTCTCGATCTCCTTGGCGCGCGGCTTGGGAAATATATTTCGCTGGGCGATAAAGAATTTATTGTTTCAAATGTAATTGTGAACGAGCCAGATAGAGGTTCCAGTTCTTTTGCTTTCGCTCCCAGAGCAATTATAAATTCACTCGATCTAGAAGAAACCAATGTCTTAAAACCTGGATCAAGAGTGAGATATACATATCTTTTTAAAGCCGAACAAAAAGACTTGAATATTTTAGAAAATTACTTTCAGAACATAAAAAAACCAGGAGATGAAATTGTTTTTTTTAAAAACGAATCTACACCCCTTGGGCAATCTTTTTCAAGAGCGTCGAACTTCTTCCTTTTAGGAGCATTTTTATCGATCATCATTGCTTCTCTAACAGTTTCAATATGTACTCTGCAATTTATAAGAAAACATATCAGTTACGTTGCAATCCTTAAGGCCTTAGGTTTGTCCCCAAAAAACATTAGGTTCACCTATTTATCAATTTTTATCTTGATAGGATTACTGGCTACATTGGCAGGCATATTGGTTGGCTGGTTAATACAATTAAATTTTGTCTTTCTTTTAAAGGACTATTTTCCAACA
>CABZIF010000005.1 GCA_902525735.1 uncultured SAR86 cluster bacterium | reverse complement strand
TATTTTCTTATTAATCGCTACTGTTCAAGAAAGTTTCAAACAGAGAGAGAAACAAGCAGCCATCCTTAAGACAATTGGCGCTTCAAGTAAATTGCTGCAAAAAAATTCTTTTTTAGAATTTTTAAGTTTGGCACTAATAGCTGGCTTTCTTGGAAGTTTGTTAGCACAAATTACTACTTATTTTTTAGAAAGGAATATTTTCGAAATTGAACCAAAGATTTACCTCAACATTTGGTTTGTTGGAATTTTAGCTTCGGTAATAACAATAGGAGCATTATCGTTAATTTTTTCAAACTTTATAAACAGAAAAACTCCAAAAGAAGTTCTCTACGATAGTACTTAAAAAATGGATAAAATTTATAAAATTAAAAAAAATAAGAAAATTGCTGCAACCGAATGGGGAGACGTTATGAATCCAATGGTAATAATGCTGCATGGCGGTGGACAGACTAGACACTCCTGGAAGGGTTCAGCATCAAAAATTGCTAATTTAGGATTTCATGTTATCGCTTATGATTTGCGAGGGCATGGTGAAAGTTTTTGGGATGAAAATGGTGATTATACTTTTAACTCTCATAAAGATGATTTGATCGAAATTATCAAACAAAACAATAAAAAGGCTAATTTAGTTGGCGCATCTTTGGGAGGCATGGTTTCTCTTTCTTTGGCAGGGCATGAAAAAGATAAAAATTTCTGTTCGAGTCTTACCATGGTTGATATAGGCATCAGACCGAATGATAAAGGGTCTGAAAGAATCATTAATTTTATGAGATCTGGAATAAATGGATTTTCAAGCGTGGAAGAAGCGGCAGATGCAGTTTCGGCATATTTGCCAAACAGAAAAAGACCGAAAGATGTATCGGGCTTAGAAAAAAACTTAAGATTGGGAGAAGACAAGAGGTATTATTGGCATTGGGACCCACTATTTTTAGCCGATAAGGGTGGAAATATTAAAGAGAGGGAAGAAAGAGAAGAGAGGTTCAGGCAACTCGAATTCGCTGCTCAAAATGTTACTGTTCCTTCTTTATTAGTGCAAGGAGCATTGAGTGATATTTTGACTGATCAAGAAAAAGAGCGTTTTATAATGACTATACCACACTCAAAATTTGCGAAAATTGATGATGCAACGCATATGGTAGTTGGCGATAAAAATGATATTTTCGCAGAAGCAATAGTGAAATTTTTATTGGAAAATGTGAGCAAATGACAAATTCAGATAGAAAAGAAAAACTTCCAGGTTATTTCGATTCTGCATGGCCAGTCGAATGCGGCGGCAACCGAAGGCAGAAGGCAGCGACAGGAAAATTATCATCTAAAAATTCAAAAACAGAAATGATTTCAACTGTTTCAGATAAATGGAATGTTATGGTAATTCAAAGAGAAAAAAATGAGTTTTTTCTAGGTGGCACAATGCCATATTTTAATGGTCCAAAACCTTATGGTTGGGTCCAAAAAATAAATCCCGATACTTTGGAAGTTTTAAATGAAAGTCCTCAATTACCCTGTGGAAATCACGTTTGGTGTGGGGCAATTGCTGCACATAAAAACGGAAGTATTATTAAGGTAAATGGCAGCTTTATGCATGTTCTCAGTCCTGATTGTGAGGTGATATTAGAAAAAGAACTTCCTATCAATCAAGCCCACAACGGATTATTAATTTTGTCGGATGAGACAATAGTCACTAAAGATTGCAGATTAGAAAATCAACAAAATTCCACTATCACTCGTTTAGATCCCCATACATTAGAACTTTTGCACGAACCTTTTGCTTTGCCTGAAGGTTCGATGGGCAGAATTGCAAGCGATTTAAATGATGACGGGGAATTTATATACATTCCAGGCATTGAAAGAATTTGGCGAATTAAAGTATTACCTGATGCTCTTGAATTAGATGAAGATTGGCAGCCTCAATATAGAAATGCGAATCAATCCCAAGGATTAGCATGGGATGGATGTATTTCTGAAGGCAGTTTATGGGTGATGGATAACGGTGATATAGAATCCGTTCGTTCTATATATGGCGTCAATCCTAATGGCAGGGTTGCTGAAAATACGCACTTAAGTTGGCGAAGTCCTGCACCGTGGAAAGGCAGACAAAGACTAATAAAATTCGATTTAATGTCTGGAGATAAGACTGCCATTGAACCCTTCGATAAAGAGGGTGGAGGCATCATTGCTCCACCGGTAAATGTACCGGAATACGAAATGTGCATTGCTTGGGATAGTATTAATGGCGGTTTGGCAGGAATATCCACAACAGATAGAAAATTAGCAGTTTCTTGGCAGTTAGATATGCGACCTACTATGCAGCCGGTAGTATTTCCTGAATCAGGCGAGTTAGTAATTAATAATTTCGAAAACGGCGAGGACGAATTAATAGTAGTGGATATTGCAACTGGTGAATTGTTAAGTCGTGCAAAAGTAAATGCTAGATTGGCGAATGGTATGTTTTTGACGCCTGGATTTAACAGAGATATTTTCTACTGCACCACAGGTGCTTTTTCAAAAGTTACTTGGTATTAATTTTATTCTAAAGTTGTTGCTCCCATTAAATGCAGATCTACTTCTCTTGCTGCAGCTCGACCTTCGTTTATGGCCCATACAACCAAAGACTGACCTCTGCGACAATCACCTGCGGCAAAGATTTTCGGATGAGAAGTTTTATGCACGTTGTGCTCTGCTTTAAAGTTAGATCTTTCATCAAGTTCTAGATTTAATTGTTCGTTGAGATAATGCTCTGGACCTAAAAAACCCATTGCTAAGAGAATTAAATCGGCTTTCCAAATCTTCTCAGTATCAGGTATTTCCTTAAAGTCTTTATCGACCTTGACGGTTTTGATACCAGTTAATTTACCATTTTTATCTCTTAGGAATTCTTTACCCGACACAGAGTATTCCCTTGGATCTTTGCCAAAAACTTCTCTAGATTCTTCATGACCATAATCAACCTTGTAAATCCTTGGAAAAAGTGGCCAAGGATTATTGTCCATTCTTTCAGATGGTAATTCGGGGAGAATTTCAAAATTAGTCAAGGTCTTACAGCCGTGCCTTAATGATGTACCCAAACAGTCGTTTCCTGTGTCACCACCACCGATGACAATAACATCTTTACCTTTGGCATCGATATAATCTTTTTCTTTAAGTTTGTGATCAAGCAAACTTTTCGTATTTTGGCCCAAAAACTCCATCGCAAAATAGACACCTGCTCCTTCTCTATTTTTGATAGGCAGATCTCTAGGCTTGGTTGCGCCAGTTGACAACAATACAATGTCGTTATCATTGACTAACGATTCCATAGAAATTGAATTTTCTCCGGTCCCGCCGACGTCTGTATTGACGTGAAATTTGATTCCTTCCTCTTCCATTATTTCGGCACGCATATCGATAATTGATTTATCTAATTTCATATTTGGTATGCCATACATCATTAGGCCACCGATACGATCGGCTCTTTCGAAAACTTCAACATTATGACCAACACTATTAAGTTGTTGGGCTGCCGAAAGACCTGCAGGTCCCGAACCCACGATAGCTATTTTTTTATTGGTTCTCTTCTTTGGTGGATTGGCTTTTATCCAACCAGATTCGATGCCTTTGTCAGCGATGGCAAATTCAAGATTTTTTATCGCAACTGGTGTTTCAGTTATACCAAGTACACATGCACCTTCACAGACGGCAGGACAAACTCTTCCAGTGACTTCTGGAAAATTGTTGGTCTTCATTAAACGATGAAAAGCCTCTTCCCACTTTTCGTTGTAAACCAAATCGTTCCACTCAGGTATTAAGTTGTAAACTGGGCAGCCTTCGCCGGATTGACAAAAAGGCACACCACAATTCATGCATCTTGATGCTTGAGTTCCTAAAAGAGGTTCATCGTGGTCAGTATAAATTTCTTTGAAATCTAGAATTCTCTTCTTTGCAGGTCGATAAGGTTCTACCGCTCTATCAAATTCTTTAAATCCTGTTACTTTTCCCATTTTTTAACTAGCTTTTAATTTTTTTTGATCCATTTCTTGAAGAACTCTTTTGTAATCGGTTGGCATTACTTTAGAAAAATGTTTGATTTCCTTTTTCCAATTTAAAAGAATTTTTTCAGCAACCGATGAATTAGTATATTTGTAATGATTACTAATTAGTTCTTTCAACTCATTTATATCTTCTTTTATAACCAAATCTTCTAATTCAAATGTGCTCGTATTGCATTTTTTTTTGAAATTTCCCTTTGGATTATAGACGTAAGCAATACCGCCGCTCATTCCAGCACCAAAGTTTCGACCAGTTTCCCCTAAAATCACTGCTCTGCCTCCAGTCATGTATTCACAACCATGATCACCTATGCCCTCGACAACTACACGGGCACCACTGTTTCTGACACAAAATCTTTCAGCAGCTATGCCTCTAAAATAAGCTTCTCCATCGGTTGCTCCATATAGAGCAACATTGCCGAGTAATATATTTTCTTCAGGAACGAAATGACTATCCCTTGGTGGATAGATGATAATTTTTCCTCCGGACAAGCCTTTTCCAACAAAGTCATTGGCGTCGCCTACGAGGTTTAGAGTCATACCTTTGGTAATCCAGGCGCCAAAACTTTGACCTGCAGAACCTTCTAAATTAATTTTTAAAGTATCATTTGGAAGGCCTTTTGCGCCCCATAATTTAGAAATTTCGTTTGAAATAATGGTCCCGAAAACTCTATCTGTGTTGCCAATTTTCATATTTATATTAATTCTTTGTCTATTAACGATATTGCTTTTAATCGTCTTAAATAAAGCCATATCTAAAGAATTTTCCAAATTATGATTTTGTTTTTTGGTATTGAAGACCTCGGTATCTTTGTAAACTATCTCTGCTGGCGTGAGAATTTTAGAAAGATCTAAACCGTCTCGTTTCCAATGATTTAAAGCTTTCTCCATCTCTAAAAGATCTACTCTACCGATCAGATCATTAACTTTTTTAATACCTAACTTAGCCATAATCATTCTTAATTCTTTCGCAACCATAAAGAGATAGTTCACAACATTTTCTGGCTTACCATGGAATTTCTTTCTCAGTTCTACATCTTGTGTCGCAATTCCTACAGGACAAGTATTCAAATGACACTTTCTCATCATAATGCAACCTAGTGTGACTAAAGGAGCAGTAGAAAAACCGAATTCCTCGGCACCCAAGATGGCAGCTATGGCAACATCCCTTCCAGTTTTCAATTGGCCATCGGTTTGTAAGACAACTCTAGATCGGAGATTGTTCATGACCAAAGTTTGGTGAGTTTCAGCTATGCCTAATTCCCAAGGAAGACCAGCATGCTTAATAGATGTTAGAGGAGAAGCGCCCGTGCCCCCATCATGACCAGCAATAACTAGATGATCCGTTTTTGCTTTAACTACTCCCGAAGCAATAGTCCCGACTCCTATTTCAGATACAAGTTTGACACTTATTCTAGATGATCGATTGGCATTTTTTAAATCATGGATTAATTGAGCTATATCTTCAATGGAATATATGTCGTGATGTGGAGGCGGACTAATTAAGCCGACGCCTGGAGTTGAGTGTCTTATTTTTGCAATATAATCATCGACTTTGGTTCCAGGTAATTCTCCACCTTCGCCTGGTTTTGCGCCCTGAGCAATTTTAATTTGTAGTTCATCAGAGTTAGTTAAATACCACATCGTTACACCAAATCTTCCAGACGCAACTTGTTTGATGGCGGATCTTTTAGATTCGCCGTTTTCTAGTGGTTTAAATCTAATTGGGTCTTCACCGCCTTCACCGGTATTAGATTTTCCACCCAATTTATTCATTGCCAATGCCAATGACTCATGTGCTTCTGTTGATATTGAACCAAGAGACATTGCACCAGTGGCAAATCTTTTAACTATTTCTTTTTCACTTTCAACTTCTTCAAGAGGGATAGGTTCTTTTGCATACTTGAAACTCATCAAGCCCCTTAAGGTGCTATTCTTGGTTGTTTGTTCGTTGGCGTGATTAGAAAAATTCCAATAAGCCGATTCATCGTTATTTCTTGAAGCCAGTTGAAGTGCAGAAATTGATTTAGGATCCCACATATGCGAATCACCGCCATTACGCCAATGATAATCTCCTGGATTAGGTAGGGTTGTAACTGAATCAGGTTTGATTTTTGGAAAACCAATCGAGTGTCTTCTTTCAACTTCCTCTGAAAGCACATCAAAATTCACTCCTTGAACTCTACTTGGTGTTCCAGGAAAAGATTTCTCAATTATTTCATCAGCAAGTCCAACGGCTTCAAATATCTGACCCCCTTTGTAGGATTGAAGTGTTGAAATACCCATTTTTGCCATAACTTTTAACATGCCTTTTGCAACACCTTTTTTGTAAGCTTTAACTAAATCTTTTGAATTTTTTAATGCCTTATCTTTTATTGCTCCATCTTTCAAAGACTTAGTTAGAACGTCAAAAGCTAAATAAGGATTAATTGCGTCAGCTCCATAGCCGATTAATAAACAATGATGGTGAACTTCTCTTGCTTCTCCTGATTCTAAAATAATCCCTATTTGAGTCCTTTTTTCTTTAGTTACCAGATGATGGTGAACAGTTGAGCAAGCCACAAGAGAACTGAGCGCAATTCTATTTTCATTTATTTCTCTATCGGATAAGACTATAAAAGAGAAACCCTTTTTGATGGCTTCTTCAGATTCTTTACAAATTCTGTTAAGGGCTTTTACTAATCCTTTGCTACCGCTTTCTTTTTCATATGTTATGTCTATGGTTTTTGTTCGCCAGCCTTGAGTTTTGAGATTTTTAATCTTTAAAAATTCCTCGTTTGACAAAATTGGATGCTGTAATCTAAGTCGATGGGCATTTTCTTTTTCAGTTGATAGAAGGTTGCCTTCAGGACCGATTAGACATTCCAAAGACATAATAACTTCTTCTCTAATTGAATCGATAGGAGGATTTGTTATTTGAGCAAATAATTGTTTAAAGTAGTCATAAATCATCCTCGGTTTGTCAGACAAACAAGCCAGAGCGGCATCATTTCCCATAGAGCCTAAAGGGTCTCTAAGTTCAGTCACTAGTGGAAGTAGCATGAATTCAAGAGTTTCAGTGGTGTAACCAAAAGCTTTCATTTTTGGAATTAATTTTTCAGTAGATGGAGTTTTTTTAGAAGTTTTTAAATCTTTTAAGTCTACAATCTGACTCTTATTCCAGTCCTTGTAGGGATGCTGACCAGCTACCTGGTTTTTGATTTCTTCGTCAGGAATCAACCTTCCTTTTTCAAAGTCAATCAGAAACATTTTTCCTGGTTGTAGTCTTCCTTTTTTCAACACAGACTTAGAGTCTACAGGCAGGACACCAACTTCTGATGCCATGATGACCTTGTCGTCATTGGTAACGTAGAATCTGCTTGGCCTTAAACCATTTCGATCTAAAACAGCTCCGACTTGGGTGCCATCGGTAAAAACTATTGAAGCCGGACCATCCCAAGGTTCCATTAATGAAGATGAGTATTCATAAAAATCTCTCTTTTTCTTCGACATTTCTTTATCGTTTTGCCAAGCTTCTGGAATCATCATCATTGCTGCTTCAGGAAGTTTCCTTCCGGACATTATTAAAAGCTCTAAAACATTATCGAAACTTCCTGAATCTGAGCAATCGGCCTCAGCAATTGGAAAAAGTTTCTTAATTTTATTTCCAAAAAGTTTACTTGCTGCTTTACCTTGACGGGCACGCATAAGATTTACATTCCCTTTAAGAGTATTTATCTCTCCGTTGTGACACATGTATCGGCAGGGTTGGGCTCTATCCCAAGAAGGAAAAGTATTAGTACTAAACCTTGAATGCACCATGGCTAGGTGAGTTTTAAAATTTGAATTTTCTAAATCAGGAAAAAAGGGGAACAACTGACCGGGTGTGAGCATCCCTTTGTAAACAATGAGTCGAGACGACAAACTACAAGCATAAAGCATCAGTCCTTGAGAAAGGTTTTCGTTATACCTCAATCGGTCACTAAATATTTTTCTTATTAAATAAAGTTTTCTCTCGAAAGCATCTTGATCTATATTCTTTGAACATCCTATAAAAAGTTGTTCCATAATTGGCTGGCACTCCTTAGCAGCTGGCCCCACATTAGCCTTTTCGGAATCAGTTGGAACTTTCCGCCAGCCTAAAAATTGTTGTCCTTCTTTCGAGACTATTTCTTCAATAATTTTTTTATATTTCTTTCTTTCGTCAGCTTTTTGAGGGAGAAAAATGTTACCTACTGCGTACTCACCAGATTTTGGAAGAGATATTTTTAATTTATCTGATTCTTCTTGAAAAAAAGAATCGGGTAATGCCATTAAAATACCAGCTCCATCCCCTGTATTTTCTTCAAAGCCACAACCACCTCTATGATCCATTCTTGAGTTTATTAAATAAGCATTTTCCATGATCTCTCTAGAAGGAACGCCTTTGATGTTAGCAACTAATCCAACTCCGCAAGAATCCTTTTCGAATTCTGGATCATAAAGACCAGATTTAACTGGGCGCTGTTTTAAAGATCTACTCATATTTGGCACACATTACAGACTAACTGTAGAGATGTTGTAAAATGCCCTTTTTACGCCTGGCAAGCGTCACTTTTAATGCATGTGATATGCATCACTTTTAAAGCATGTGATATGCATTAATAAAGAAATATTATCTTTTAACAGGAAAACTGTCGAATTCGTTAGCACTGAAAATGCACTAAATGAGTGCAAATTGCGCTAAAAACAAGAAATTTTTAAATTTTTATAAATTTATGCTTTTAAGGACTAAGTCTTCAGGCGGATCTTCAGTAACTTCAGCACTTCCAAGGCCTCTAAGAGTTATGAATCTTAATTTCTTATTCAATATTTTTTTATCCCTACTCATCGCTTCAATGAAGTCATTCACATTAAAATTTTCAGGAAGTTCATGAGGTAAACCTACTGATTTGATTAAATTTTTAATTTTTTTAAGCTCCTCAGACGATATTTTTTTTAATAAAAATGACAAATGCGACGCGCAAATCATTCCCAGCCCAACTGCTTGTCCATGAGAAAAACCTTCAAGTGATTGAATCGCTTCAAATGCATGACCATATGTGTGTCCAAAATTTAACAAAGCTCTATCGCCTTTTTCCTTTTCATCATTTGAAACTATGAATGCTTTGATCAAAGAGCTTTCATAGACAATTTGTATAAGATCTTCGTCGGATAATTCATTGTTGTTGGAAAATATATTTTCCAATTTAGTAAATAAATTTTTATCCGCAATCAGAGAATGTTTGATAATTTCAGCAATTCCATCAGTAAAATCTGACTTAGAAAGTGATTTCAAACAATCTGTATCCATTAAAACAAGTTTTGGTTGATAGAAAGCTCCAATATTATTTTTCGAACCAGCAAAATTTATGCCAGTTTTACCTCCAATCGCCGCATCGACTTGCGATAAAAGAGTTGTTGGAATTTGAATCAAATCAACCCCTCGCAAGTAAGATGCAGCAACAAAACCAACCATATCTGTTGTAATGCCTCCCCCAAGACCTATTAAGACACAATCTCTATTAAATTTATTTGCATTCAAAACTTCAAATATTGGAATTAACCCTTCAAAACTTTTATTTTTTTCATTAGTTTCAATTTCTAAAACTTTTATTTGTTTGGGATCAGAATTTGAAAGAGAGATATTTAAGATTTCTAAAATTTCATTTGGCACCATTGAATCTTTTACAATCAAGATCTGACGGTTTTGAATCAACCACTTAAAATTATAAGTACCAAGTAATTTACTTCCTATCAGGACTTCATAGTCGCCGGATGGAGTTCTGATATTAATCGATTTAGACATTTAAAAAGTTAATTATTTTTTTAACAATATCCTCATTAGACAACAAATCAGGACTAAGTTCCAAGTTTGAAACCGATTTATATAATTCTAGCCTGCGCTCATACAATGACTCTAAAACTTGCCTTGGGTTTTCGTTATTCAGAAGAGGCCTTTTAGTTTTATCTTTAGTAGCCTGGAATTGACTTTCAACAGAAGCATTGAGAAAAACTACATATTTTTCTTTCTTTAATAAATCTCTATTTACAGAAGCTTCTATTATTCCTCCTCCAGTAGATACAACTGCGTCCTCAATTTGATTTATTTCACTTAAAAAACTAATTTCTTTTTTTCGAAAACTTTCTTCTCCTTCCATAGCAAAAATATCTACAATAGTTTTTTCAAACTTTGCCTCAATTTCTCGGTCTATATCAAAGAGATTGAGATTTAATTTAGATGAGAGGAGTTTGCCAATTTTGGATTTACCTGAGCCCATGGGACCAACTAAGAAAATTTTCATGAAAATCTTTCTTCCTTTAGAATTAATTGGTTATTTTACTTTAAAGAGAACGTGAATAGATTTTTAAATAAAAAAATATTTTTCTTAACCTTATTTTTACTTCTCCTGCCGATTCAATTTGCAATGGGAATTTATATTTATTTTTCTCCTCAATTGCCCTCAACGGACGATGTCAGGAAAGTAGAACTTCAAGTTCCTTTAAAAATTTTTACTAGCGATGGAAAGTTAATTGGTGAGTACGGAGAAATTCATAGAACTAAGCTCACTTTTGAAGAAATTCCCGAAGATTTAGTGAACGCCTTTTTAGCTGCAGAAGACAGTGGATTTTTTTCCAATACTGGAGTGGACTTTTTTAGTTTAATCAGAGCAACCTTCGAATTTTTAAGAGAAGGAAGAATTGTGAGTGGTGGTGGAACTATCACCATGCAAGTAGCTAGAAATTATGTACTTTCTAAAGAGCAAACTTTTGAAAGAAAAATTAAAGAAATTTTTATGGCTTTAAAACTTAATTTATCTTTTTCAAAAGAAGAAATATTTGAACTTTACGTAAACCAAATCTTTTTGGGTAACAGGGCTTATGGTATCGCAGCGGCTTCAGAAATCTACTACGGAAAAAAATTATCTGAACTCTCATTAGCTCAAAAGGCAATGATTGCCAGTTTGCCTAAGGCACCGTCCAGAATAAATCCTATTGCAAACCCAAGGAGGGCTCTTATTAGAAGAAATTGGGTCTTAACCCGCATGGAAGCTCTGAATTATATTGATTTCGCTGATTTTGAAAATTCAATCAAAGAGCCTATCACAGCAACTTTTAAAGGAGTTTCCTCAGAAATAGAGGCCGATTACTTAGCTGAAGAAATAAGAAAATATATGATATCTAAATTTGGTTTGGCCGCTTATAAAGAAGGTTATGAAGTTTATTCAACGATCAACTCAAAGAATCAATTGGCAGCTAATAGAGCTCTCAAAGAAGGAATAGAAAATTATGAGGTAAGACATGGATATAAAAAACCAAATAATTTTGTCGATTTATTGCCTGAAAACTTTATTCAAAGAAGCGATCTTTTTTATATTATTTCCTATAATCCAGAAAATTTTAAAGATGACTTTGGGATTGCAATAGATTTAAAAAATCCTTTTGATGAAGCGCTGGATTTTTTGGCTGATAGTCCAAATTATAATGATTTTTCTCCTCATATAGTTTTATCCTCAGGACTAAAAAAAATAAGTTTGCTTAGTAAGAGCGGAATCATAAAAACTATTAATTTCTTACAATTAAACAATAAAATTCGACCCAGAATTGATGCTAATAAAAAGGGAAAATTTTTAACTGAATTTAACTCTTTTTTTGAACCAGGCGACTTAATTTGGGTAAAAGATGAAGGTGATTCGTCTTATGAATTTGGGATTCACCCTGATGTTCAAGCAGCTTTAGTTAGTCTTGATCCTGATACAGGAAAAATTTTGTCTATGGTAGGAGGATATAACTTTCAAGCAAGTAAATTCAATCGAGTTACTCAAGCTAAACCTCAACTAGGATCAAATTTTAAACCTTTTCTTTATGCCGCTGCGTTTGAAAATGACTTCACTCCTGCAAGCTTAATAAATGATGCTCCAATCGTATTTGAAGATGCAAATTTAGAAGATTATTGGAGACCAAAAAATTCTAGCGGAAGGTTTTATGGCCCTACGAGACTGAGGGAGGCTTTGTTGCAGTCGAGAAATGTTGTATCAATTAGATTATTACAAGATTTAGGGCTTAATAGGACGAAAAACTATTTAACCAGATTTGGTTTTGAAAAAGATGAGTTGCCAAACGATTTATCTTTGGCATTGGGATCCTATGGTTTAAGTCCTTTGGAAAATGCATCTTATTTTGCTGTGTTTGCAAATGGAGGTAGATCAATTGAACCATTTTTTATTAACAAGATATTGAAAAGTGAAGAAGAAATTGAATTCTTAGAAAAAAAAGAAATTTCAGAAAATTTAATTGAGTCATGGGTTGGAAAAAAATTTCCTAAAAAAGAATCCTTTACTATTGATCCAAGAGTTTCATACATAATCAATGATATTCTTTTAGAGGCTACTAGACGTGGCACTGGAAAAAAAATTCAATCTTTGAATAGAGATGATTTTGCTGGCAAAACAGGAACCACCAATGATGCCGAAAGTGCTTGGTTTACTGGATTTAACAAAAATATTTTAACGACTGTCTGGTTTGGTTATGATCAGCCAGCTTCTTTGGGTAATAATGAATTTGGCAGTTCAACTGCACTTCCCATATGGCTTAATTACATGGAAGAGATAATTGATGACATTGAATATGGCATTCAGCCTAGACCATCTGGTCTGATTGCTAAAAAAATTAATTTGATTGACGGTATGCCGGCCAATCCAGAAGATAGAAAGACTATGTTTGAACTTTTTTTAGATTAAAAAATTAAATAAAAATTGCTTTTTTTATTATTTGCCAATGCTCATTCCAGCTTTGTGTAATATCTCTTTTGAACTTGCTCCTGATAAATATTTGAATTTGTCCTTCTAAGCAAGAAACGACTAAATCAGCAGCTGAACTTGCATTTAAAGATAATTTATTTTTCGTTTCCTTTTCGTAGTTTTGAAACGATTGCTTTATTTCCAAAGCCAAACGATCAAACAAAAGATTAACTTTATCTTCTATTTTAGACTCGTCTACCGATAGAGCTTCTCTGTTCAAGATTTTAGAAATACCTTTATTTTTATCGCAGAAAGTTAAAATTAACATCACAATATTTCCGGCGACTTCATCTGGAGCAGAATCCTCTTTAATAGATGCAATTCTTGGAAAAATGCTATTTTCAAAAAACTCAACCAATTCCTGATAAATTCTTCTTTTACTTGGAAAATGTCTATAAATTGCTGCTTCGGTAATGTTGGTTCTTTTAGCTAATTCTGCGGTTGTAATTTTTACAGGTTCTCTATCTTCAAGCATTGAAGCAAGAGTTTGCATTATTTGAATTTTTCTTGAAACTTTCTCTTTTGCCATTTAATTAGATATTAACGTACCTACACCTTTTGTAGTTAAAATTTCTAATAAAACTGCATGAGGGACTCTGCCATCAACGACATGAGCATTAGAAACTCCTTTGTCTAAACAATTTATTATAGAGCTTAATTTAGGAAGCATCCCTCCTTTAATAGAGCTTTTATCTTTAAGAATTTTTTTTGCTTCCTTAACATTCATTTCAGAGATTTTTTTTCCTTTTTTGCCTTTTATCCCAGAAACATCTGTCATTAAAATTATTTTTTCAGCTTTAAGAGCTGAGGCAATAAAACACGCAACATTATCCCCGTTAATATTTAAAGGCTTTAATTTTTTATCCCAACCAACTGGCGATATTACTGGAATTTTATTTCTGGGTAGATTTAAAGTTATTTTTTTTTGAATATTAACTATTTCGCCTACTTCGCCTAGACGTTTATTTGATATTTTTTTGGCTTTGATAAATTTAATTCTTTTACCTGCTAAAGCTTGAGCCTTTCCCCCCCCAAGAGTTAATTAAATTCACGATTTCTTTATTCACTTGATTATCTAATACTTTTTGCACAGTATTTATGATTTCAGGTGAGGTTATTCTCACGCCATTCAAAAAACTTGATTTGATATTTTTTTTCTTTAACTCTTTTTCAATTTGAGGACCGCCTCCATGGACGATGATAGGATTTATACCAACGGTTTTCATTAAAACAATATCGCGGGCAAAACTTTTTCTTAAATAAGTATTACTCATTGCACTGCCACCGTACTTAATCACTATAGTTTTTCCTGAAAACTTTTGTATGTAAGGTAAAGCTTCACTAAGGACCTTAGAAATATTTTTTGCACTTTTTTTTGAAACTGCCATAACTTAATTCATTTTAATTTCAAGCTTATCATCTATAGTGAATAAGGCATTTTGAAATACTTCAATTATTTCTTGCAATGCTTCCTTAGACTCTCCCTCAAACCTAAAAACTAATGATGGAGTAGTATTAGATGCCCTTGCTAAGCCCCATGAAGTATCGTTTTCTAACCTTATCCCATCAATTAAGACCTTCTCGAAGCCATTAAATTCAAACTCTTTTTTTAATCTATCAATGATTTTAAATTTTCTGTCATCTGTTGTAGTGAGATTAATCTCTGGAGTGTTAAATAATTGAGGAAATTTATTAAAAATCTCAGATGAAGAATTTTTAGATTCAGCAATAATTTCTATCAACCTAAGTGCGGAATAAATACCATCGTCAAAACCATACCAATCGTCATTAAAAAAAATATGACCACTCATTTCCCCACCCAAAATGGCACTTTGATTAATGATTTCCTCTTTAATGAAAGAATGACCAGTTCTTGCCATGACTGGAATACCTTTGCTTTTAATAATTGATTCTTTGAGCTTTGATGAGCACTTAACATCAAAGACTATTTTTCGCCCTGGGTTTCTTTTTAAGACATGATCTGCAAATAAAGACAGGTACTGATCCGGATAAATAATTTTACCTAAGTTATCTACCACTCCTAATCTATCTGCATCTCCGTCCAAAGCGATTCCAAGATCAGCATTAATTTCACAAACTTTATCAATTAAATCTTTTAGGTTTCTTGGATTTCCTGGATCAGGATGATGATTAGGGAAGTTTCCATCAATTTCGCTATAAAGCTCAATTAATTCAACACCTAAATCTTTGAAAAGAGTTGGTGCGACAGATCCTCCAACTCCATTGCCGCAGTCAAGAACCACTTTAAGATTTTTTTTGAGTTTAATTTTTTCTTTGATTTCTTTTTTATAGTCTCCCAGCATAGGGGTCTTTATTTCTTTACCTTCTCCAGAAATGAAATCTTCATTTTCAACAAGATCTTGTAATTCAGCAATCGACTTTCCTGACAGGGATTTTTGATCAAATACAATTTTGAATCCATTATATTCTTTCGGGTTGTGACTGCCCGTAATCATCACTCCATTTCTTATCGATGATTTAAAAGTTGAAAAATAAAGTAGAGGAGTGGGGCCCAAATCTAAATTATAGACATCGCATCCCGTCGAAAGGACGCCTTTAATAAATAACTCTGATATATGCGGTCCTGATAGTCTGCCGTCTCGACAAATATTTAAAGAATTTAAATTATTTCTCTTCAGTTTGGTGCCAATAGCTTTTCCTAATTTTTCAATTAATTCGTTTGAAAGTTCTTTTCCAACGACTCCTCTAATATCATAGGCTCTAAAAATTTGAGAATTGACTTTCATATAAATCTCTCCTGCTTATAATGTCCCATCTTATAAACAATCATGGATACTTTAGCAAATAGGGAAGGTTTTATATGGATGGACGGCCAATTAATAGATTGGGCGGATGCAAAAGTTCATGTTCTGACTCATACCTTGCATTATGGTCTAGGTGTTTTTGAAGGAGTAAGAGCATATTCAACCCCAAAAGGTACAAAGATTTTTCGATTAAATGACCATACAAATAGGCTCTTTGAGTCTGCTAAAGCAGTAAATATGAAAATTCCATTTTCTGAGCAAGAAATAAATGAAGCACAAAAGGAGGTTTTTAGAGTAAATGAATTAAATGAGGGCTATATAAGGCCAATGTGCTTTTACGGATCTGAAGGAATGGGTTTAAGAGCAGATAATTTAAAAGTTCATTGCATAGTTGCAGCTTGGGAGTGGCCAAGCTACATGTCACCTGAAGCATTTGAAAAAGGAATAAACATTAAGATTTCTTCTTATAAAAGAGAAACAGGAAACATTGTTTCAAGGTCAAAAGTAAATGGTAATTACGTTACTTCAATAATGGCTCTTCAAGAAGCTATGAAGGAAGGTTATGACGAAGCCCTTTTATTGGACGATGAAGAAAATATCTCTGAGGGCTCCGGAGAAAATTTCTTTATTGTAAAGAACAAAATTCTTTTTACTCCAGATCTTGATGCGTCACTGGACGGAATAACAAGAAAAAGTATTATTAGTTTGGCAGAAGAATTAAATATCAAGGTCGAAGTAAAAAAAATTAAGTTGCAAGATGTTTTAGAAGCTGATGAATTATTTTTCACTGGAACAGCTGCTGAGGTCGTTCCAATTAGAAGCGTAGACAAAAAACTTATCTCAGATGGCGAAAGAGGAGAAATAACAGCTACTCTTCAAAAAAATTACTTTGATCAAGTTAGAGGAAAAAGGGATTCTTTTTCTGAATGGCTTTATTCAATAGACTAAATTTCAATAAGAATGAAAAAACTCAGGATCGCTTTCCTCAGTTATAGAAGCAATCCTTATTCGGGCGGTCAAGGAATATACGTCAAGTATGCGACTAAAGCTTTGGCTGATTTGGGACATGAAGTTACTGTCTTTTCAGGGCCGCCTTATCCAGATTTAGATTCACGTATCAAACTTGAAGTTGTGCCTAGTCTAGATCTTTATTCAAAAGATAGTAAATTTAAAGATGTAAAACTTAAAGATCTTTTAATTCCTTTAAATTTTTTTGAGTGGTTTAGTATTAATTCTGGCGGCTTTGCAGAGCCATATACTTTTGGAAAAAGAATAAAAAAAATTTTAAAAAATAGATTGGATGAATTTGACGTTATTCATGATAATCAAAGTCTTTGTTATGAGTTGTTGTTTTTTCAAAAAAAAATTCCCTTGGTCACAACCATTCACCACCCGATTTCTAAGGATCTAAAATTTCAACTTAAAAGTACAAAATCAATTTTTTTAAAGTTACTGATGATTAGGTGGCATTCTTTTTTAAAAATGCAGATAAGAGTAGCAAAAAAATTAAAATCTGTAATTGTCGTTTCGAAGTCTTCAAAACAAGACATTCACGAAGATTTTGGTTTAAAAAAAGAAGTCATGAAGGTTATCCTAAATGGAATAGATACGGAAGCTTTTTTTCCAGATAAAAATGTAACAAAAGTACCTTTTAGAATTGTTACTACCGCTAGCGCAGACGTACCTTTAAAAGGATTAGATTATTTGCTTGAAGCTTTTTCTAGAGTTATCAAAATTTTTCCAGAATCAACACTTCAAGTGATAGGAAGTTCAAAAAAAGGAGGACATACTTCAAGAAAAATCAAAGATTTAAATATCAAAGACAAAGTCCATTTCAACAAAGATCTTTCTTTCATAGAAGTAAGAAATTTGTATTGTTCCTCAGATATTGTTGTAATACCTTCTCTTTACGAAGGTTTTGGATTTGCCATTGGCGAAGCAATGGCATGTCGAGTTCCAGTAATAACAACTTTAGGTGGAGCCATTCCAGAAGTCATTGGAAATTGCGGAATTACAGTTCCTCCTGGCAACTCTGAAGAGTTGGAAGAAGCAATGCTTAAACTTCTTCCAGATGAGAATTTGAAGAAATCTTTGGCTGAAAAAGGATTCAATAGAGTTATTGAGCATTTGCAGTGGAAAGAAGTAGCAAAATTCATGACAGAGTGTTATGAAGATGAAATTAAAAGAATGATTAATTAAATGCAAACCATTGACTTGAAAAAACTCGAGCTAGAGCCTAATTCTAAATTTTTAGATTTAGGATGCGGAGAAGGCAGACATTGTTTTGGAGCTTATATGTCTGAAAATATTGATGTGTTTGGGTTCGATATGAGTTTGTCTGACGTATCGACAGCTAAAAAAAACTTTGATCAATTTAATGAAAATAAATCTTCAAAAAGTTGTAATTTTGGAGTGGCTGATGCAAAAAAGTTGCCTTTCAAAGACAATACTTTTGATTTCATAGTATGTTCTGAAGTTTTAGAACACATAATAGATTACCAAAGCGCTCTATCCGAAATTAATAGAATCTTGAAGCCTCAGGGTAAATTAGCAGTAAGTGTTCCAAAATTTTTTCCCGAATGGGTCTGCTGGAAACTTAGTCTAGATTATCAAAATACTCCAGGCGGACATGTCAGAATATTTAAATTTAGAGAATTAAAGAAAGACATAACAAAATATGGCCTAACATTTACTAAAAGACATTGGGCGCATGCTTTACATTCACCTTACTGGTGGCTTCAGTGCTTATTTTGGAACTCAAAAGAAAATTCAAAGGTAATAAATCTTTACCATGATTTTCTTGTTTGGGACATGATGAAAAAACCTTTGTTGACTAAATTTCTTGAATTTATATTTCAGCCCCTAATAGGGAAAAGCGTGGTTCTTTACTTTAATAAAGATAAAACATGTTAAGCCGATCATTAGATGCATACGGCTACTTGGGAGAATATATCGTTTCTTGTCAGGAAAAAAACGGGGCTATAGCTTGGGAACCAAGTTCAAAAATTGATCCATGGGATCATGTTGAATCAGCCATGGGATTAGATGTATTGGGTTTTGAAGATAGTTCAAAAAAAGCTTATGAATGGCTTATTGATTCGCAAGAAAGCGATGGATCTTGGTTCAGCGAATACAAAAAAGGAAAGGTCACAAACTTCAGAAAAGAAACGAATTTTGCTGCATATATTGCTACAGGGGCTTGGCATCATTACCTAAATTTTGAAAATAAAAAATTTTTACAAGATTTGTGGCCATCAATTGAAAAAGCAATGAATTTCGTCCTTGAAGGCCAAACAAGGGATGGTGATGTTCTTTGGGCAAAAGATAAATCTAATGAATGGATGGATGATTCTTTGTTAACCGGTTGTTCTTCAATTTACAAGAGCTTAGTTTGTGCACAAAATATTTCCAATGAATTAGGTTTAAAAAAAGAAGCTTATAAAGAAGAAATTTCAAAAATTTCTGAGGCAATAAAAAACAAGCCTGAAAGATTTGATAGGTCTTGGGAGAGTAAAAGTAGATATAGCATGGACTGGTATTATCCGGTTTTATGCGGAGTTATTGTTGGTGAAGCAGCTCAAATAAGAATTAATGAAGGTTGGAATAAATTTGTAGTCGAAGATTTAGGTTGTAAATGTGTTGAAGAGGAACCTTGGGTTACTACAGCTGAGTCATGTGAACTTGTTCTTGCCTTAAATAAAATTTTAGAAAAAGAAAAAGCTGAGACTGTTTTTAATAATGTTTTAAATTTAGTAGACCCAAAAAGTAATCTTTTCTGGACAGGTTATGTTTTTAAAGACAAAAAGTATTGGCCGATAGAAAAGCCTAGCTGGACTGCAGCAGCAGTTATTTTAGCTGCCAATTCTCTTTATAAACTTACAAAAGCCTCAGACTTTTTCTAAAATAGCTAAGGATTTTACAAGTTCAATCTCTTTGAATTTGTCGGACTTCTTTGCAAAGCAATATATCTCATAAGGAGGTCTACCACCATCCTCAGGATTTGGGAAAACGTCATGAATGGCAAGCAATCCGCCAGAAACTAAATGCTTGCTCCAGTTGTCAAAATCATTTTTAGCAGCTTCGATGCTATGGCCTCCATCAATAAATAGAAGACCTAGAGGAATTTCCCAATTTTCAGAAATTTCTACTGAATCACCAATTATTGGAATTATATTTTCAGAAAAAGGAGATTTTTCAATATTTTTTAAAAATTCAGGTAAAGAATTGAATTTATTCAATCTAGGATCAAATAGGTCCTCATCATGATATTCTTCTCCAACTTGATGCTCTTCTGAGCCAACATGATGATCTAAAGTAAAGATATAGCTATTGTTTTTATTGCATGCTTCTGAAAATACTAAAGCCGATTTACCGCAATAAGTTCCAATTTCCAAAGCAGGACCCAAACAAGAAGTTTTGCCAATTAAACTTGAAAGTTTTTTTGCTTCAGTATCGTCTAGAAAACCTTTAACCTTATCCAAATATTCCATAATTAAAATATATTTTAAGAAATAATGACTGATAAAGCCAAAGCGTCTCGAGAAAAAATCTTACTAGATGAGGAAAGTTTTTCTTATCTTTTTTTTGAGGGAAGTTCTTCTCAAAATCCAATTATTTTCTTTCATGCAACTGGACTCAATGCCGAAACCTATTTGAGCTTGCTAACAAAGATATTTGAAGATTTTGATGGAGAGAGATCTATTTATGCTTTTGATCAAAGAGGTCATGGGTTGAGCGCAGCTGAGGCTGATCACACAAAATTAAAATCTTGGAAACAGTTCTCAAAAGAGGCCATTTCTTTTTTGAATTCCCTTGGCCATGAGAGTGTTGACCTTATGGGGCATTCGATGGGTGGAATAGTTGCTTCAGAAGTAGCAAGCCAATTAAAACTTAAAGTTAAAAATTTAATCATGTTAGAACCGGTTTTATACTACGCGCCGAAAGATGTGATTAAACTAAAATTGAAAAATTTTTTTAAATTTGATGACTTAAGCGCTTCCAATAAATCCTCAAGCGCAAAGCAAAGAAGAAACAGTTTTGCTAGTTTTGAACAAGCTGTCGAGCATTTTACAGGACGGGCAATGTTTGAAAGTTGGCCACAAGAATCAATTACGAATTATTTGAAAGGAGGATTGGTAAAAAAAGAAGGAATTTTTTTTCTATCCTGTGACCCAGCTTGGGAGGCAAAAACTTTTGAAACAGTAACTTTTGATACTTATAGGTTTTTAAAAAAGGCAATTTGTCCAGTTTTAATATTAAGAGGTGATAAAGAAACTTCAACTTTTACCGAAGAAGCAAAAAACGCTCTGCTGAATAAGGATAGAATGCTGATTGAAGAATACAAAGGAACTCATTTTCTTCCTATAGAAAATATTGAGCTAGTTTCCTCAAGAGTATTTGACTTTTTACATAAAGATTAATGTTAAAGTTATTTTTTATTTCAAATGGCTAAATCGCAATCTAATAAAATAGTTTCCTTACAGACTTTTAGAGATCTTAAAAAAAAAGGAGAAAAGTTTGCTGCTTTGACTTCTTATGAAGCAACTTTGTCTTCAATGATGTGCGATGCTGGAGTGGAACTTATCCTTGTAGGCGACAGCCTGGGTATGGTGATTCAAGGGCATGATTCTACCGTCCCAGTTTCAATGGAAGATATTCTCTACCATTTAAGATGTGTAAAGTCAGGAAATAAGGGAGCTCATTTAATGGCAGATATGCCATTTATGAGCTATGCAACAGAGCAACTTGCTTATGAAAATGCTACAAGGTTGATGCAAGCTGGAGCAAATTCGGTAAAAGTGGAGGGCGGAGAAGTAATTCTTAAAATAACGGAGCTTTTATCAGAAAGAGGAATACCAGTTTGTGCTCATATGGGTCTCACTCCTCAGTCAATAAATAGAATAGGCGGTTTTTTTGTTCAGGGCAGAGATCCCTCCTCTCATTCAAAAATTATAGATGAAGCTTTGAGTTTGGAGAGTGCAGGAGCTGAGCTTTTATTATTAGAATGCATCCCAGACGAATTAACAAAAAAAATTTCTCAGGTCATTAAAATTCCAACGATCGGAATTGGAGCAGGATTAGAAACAGATGGGCAAATTATGGTTGTGCATGACATGCTCGGAGTTTCTTGCTTAGAAAAGCCTCCGAAATTTATAAAAAATTTCTTAGAGAAAAATAATTCTATTTTTGAAGCGCTAGAGGATTATGTTAATTCAGTAAAATCGTTATCTTTTCCGGCTAAAGAAAATTGGTTTGATTAGTGAAAGTTATCAAAAAGATTGACGACTTAAAAATTATCAATAAAAAAAGACCGATCGCTTTAATTCCAACTATGGGAAATTTACATGAAGGTCATCTAAGCTTAGTTAAACAATCAATTAACTTGCAGTTAAGTCCTTTGGTAACTATTTTTGTTAATCCTCTTCAGTTCGGTCCAAAAGAAGATTTTGAAACATACCCTAGAACTATCAAGCAAGATAAAGAAAGCCTTGAAAAAGAAAAATGTGAGTTTCTGTTTCTTCCGGAAAAATCGGAAATATTAGAGGGAATAAAAAAATTAAAAGCTCCATATTCAAACTTTTTATGCGCAAAGAAAAGACCTGGGCATTTTGATGGAGTAATAACGATAGTGAATCGCTTTTTTGAATTAATAAAACCAGAATATTGTTTTTTTGGGCAAAAGGATTTTCAACAACAACTAATTATCCATAATCATTTAAAAGAGAATAAGCTATCCACAAAATTAGTTGTTGGTGAAACAGTCAGAGATGAAAATGGACTTGCGATGTCGTCTAGAAATAATTATTTAACCCAAAGTGAACAAAAAGATGCGTCAATTATTTATAAGTATCTACAAGAAATAGCTGATCAACTGAGACAAGTTCGTTTCGATTCTTCAAAAGACCTTTCAATGGGCGCTTTGATGATCTGTGAAGAATATAAAAATAAATTTGAAGATAAAGACTTTGAAATTGATTATTTGGAAATTATTAATGCCAAAAATTTAGAAAAATCCAAGAAAGACGACACCGATTTGCTCATTGCGATTGCGGTTCACTTTAAAGGAGTTAGATTGATAGATAACTTGCGATGTGATCTATCTTTTTCTTAGCAAATTATAAGGATAAAAAGATTCTTCCCCTTGGGGTCTATTTTTAAATCGTCGATGCGACCATAAATAATTGTCTGGATTTTTTCTAATTAACTCTTCTATTTCAAAGTTTATAGTTCTTAAATCTTCTTTTAAATTTTTTCCAAAAACGTTTAACTTTTTAAAATCTGCAAAATATTTTTGATCCTTTTTTTCTAGTGAAAATAAGTAGACATCACAGTTAGTTCTTCTAACAGCTATGTAAGGAAATTTCACAGTTAATGCCTTGTTTCCAAAGAAGTCTATAAAGATAGAATTTTTAAATCCATAATCCTGATCTGGCGCATATAAACAAGCTTTGCCTTTTTTTAAAAAATTCATAAGTTCCAAAATTTCTCTAGGATTAAAAATTCTTTCTGTAAATTTTTCCCTACTTGCTTTAAATAAGTTATCAACAATTTCATTACTTTGTCTTCTGGCCATTCCAGAAACAGGCATGAATAACGATGATGCTCTTACAACCAAGTCAAGGTTAGGATTGTGCATGAATAATAAAAGTTTTCCTCTTGAGTCATCCATCTCAGAACACGCATCTTGAACATCATCGAAATTTAATAATAATTTTTTCAGTTTCCTGTCAGACATCCAAAATGCATCTAAAAATTCAAATAAAGACTCACCGAGTCTGTAAAAACTTGCTTTTAAAATTGAATTAATTTCTGTTGGGTCTTTTTCAGGAAAACATTTTTTTAAATTCCATCTAGCAATTTCTTTTCTTTCTCTTGAAAGCGAAAAAAAAATAAAACCCAAAAATTTTCCCAGAAGAAATTTAAATTTTCGAGGCAGCACGCTGAGAATTTTTAGTAGAAAGTAAATTGAGTATTCTATGAATTTCATTATTGCTGTTTATAAAACTCTATATTTATAACATTATCCTATTTAGTCTAAAATCACTCTAATGATCTTTTTTTACAATTTATTAACTTTTTTTTATTTACCTATTGCTCTTATAAGATTATTTTATAAAAAGAATTTTTCTTTTGAAGAATTTAAAAGAATATTTGAGAGGCTTGGACAATTCAAACTTCCTGAATTTGATCACAATAAGAAAACTTTTTGGTTGCATGCCGTATCAGTTGGTGAAGTAAACACCTCAATTAATTTAATTAAAAAATTAAAAAAAATAACTCCAAACGCTAATATTCTTGTAACCACCACAACACAGACGGGTTCAAATAGATTAAAGCAAATTTTTAAAGAGGAAGTTTTTCATCAATACTTACCTTTTGATATTTTTTATTTCGTAAATAAATTCTTGCGCTTCTGGAAACCAGATTGTTTGATTCTGATTGAAACAGAAATCTGGCCAAATTTAATCCATCAATGCTCAAACAAAAAAATCCCTGTTCTTTTATTAAATGGTCGTCTTTCAACTAAATCTCTAGTTAACTACCAAAAACTTAAAAACTTATCAAAAAAAACCTTTTCCAAAATAGATATGATCATCGCTCAAACAGATCGAGATAAAGAAAACTTCACTACTCTTGGAGCAAATCCAAATAATATTTATGTTGATTCTTCGCTAAAATTTGATGCTATAGATTTTGATTCATTAGAAAGTACATTCTCTTACGATGAAAATTTGATTGAAGAAAAAAAAATAATTACCTGTGCTAGTACCCATCCAAAAGAAGATGAAATTTTGCTTGACAGTTTTCAGATCCTGAATGACGAATCGACGCATTTAGTTTTAGTTCCCAGACACCCAGAAAGAGCTATTGAGATCTCAAAATTTTTGTTTAAAGAAGGTGTTTCCTTTGCTCTCTTGAATAACAACGAAACTAAATTTTTAGATCTCAATAACAAAGTGACAATTGTTAATGAAATTGGACATCTAAATTTTCTCTATTCAATTTCTCACCTTGCTTTTATTGGGGGAACACTCATAGAGCATGGAGGTCAAAATTTTTTAGAGCCGGTAAAGTATGGTATTCCAATTTCTTCAGGAGATAGTGTTTATAACTTTCAAGAAATTGCCGATAAATTGCGTGAATTAAATATTTTAAAACGTGGGAATGATGCAAAAGAAATTGCGATGATTTGGCAAGCAGCTTTTGAAAAAGAAAATATTGAATTGATAAAAGAAAAAAGCACTAAATATATTACTTCTCAACAAGGTTCAGTAAATAGATCAGTTGAGAAAATTATGGAATTTATAAATTAGTTTTAAATTCTTTGAATACATCGAAATTTAAGAGTAATATGCGCTTATACCCCCAATAACTATTAATCTTTAGAGGAAGAGAAAGATTTGAAATTTATTGTTGCGATTGTAAAACCAATAAAATTAGAAGATGTACGTGCAGCCTTAGGTGATGCCGAAGCGTCAGGTATGACCATTTCTGAAGTCAAGGGTTTTGGAAGGCAAAAAGGCCAAACCGAACTTTACCGTGGAACCGAATATAAAGTTGATTTTCTTCCTAAAATGAAAATAGAACTAGCAGTTGCAGACTCAGAAGTAGATAACGTAATAGAGGCCATTCGTGGGGTAGCCAATACTGGCAAAGTTGGCGATGGAAAAATTTTCGTCTATTCTCTAGATGACGTGGTGAGAATAAGAACTGGCGAACAAGGAGAAGAAGCTTTATAAGCTTTGCATATATTTATCAGCTGTTTCTTTGGCCCATTTGTAATTTGCTTTTCCATTGGGAGCTCTTTTTACTTCATCGACAAAAATAACTTCTTTCGGTAATTTATATCCTGACAAATGAGATCTCGCAAAATTTACTAATTCGTCAGCATTAAGATTCGATTCTTCCGACGAAACAACTGCTACAACTTTTTGGCCAAACTTTTTATCTTCAACACCAACTACCAGAGAATCAATTATTTGAGTATGTTTTTTTAAAGCCTCTTCAACTTCTTCAGGATAAACCTTTTCTCCCGCAGTATTTATACAATTACTCCCCCTTCCTAATAATTTTATAGTTCCGTCAGCGTCGACAGTTGCATAGTCGCCAGGAAAACTATACCTCACTCCTTTATATACCTTAAAAGTTTCGTCAGATTTTTTTTGATCTTTGTAATAACCTTCAGGAACCAGTCCAGATGTGCCTATTTTTCCCATTTGACCGGATCCAGGTTCAACTTCTTCGCCTTCATCACTAACTACAATTACACCGGGATTGATTGAAAATTTTGCAGTCTTAGCAGGGTTTTCTCTATTGGAAACAGCAGAGCCCATCCCGCCTTCAGAAGAACCCATAGCATCAATTAGAGTTATATCAGCATGATCCAACAATCCTTCTTTGACTTCAGCGCTCCACATTACTCCACTTGAAATCATGCTTCTCAAAGAAGATAGATCGTAAGGCATACCTTCATTTTTGGCTTTGTTAAGGGACTCTAAAATAGGCCGAGCAAAAGCATCGCCAACAATCACAATATTATTAATTTTTTGATCTTGAACTTTCTGCAACAAAAGATCTGGATCGAAGCCTAGTTGAGGAATAGTAACGCAACTACCCCCCGAAAAAAATGGAACCAAGGCACCTAGCCACATACCTGTTCCATGCATAAGTGGGCAAGCCACGATGGTTTTTGATAATGTGCCTTTGGATGAAAGCTCAATAACGGTCTTCGATATATCAAGGTGACTTTCTGGAACATCAAAACCCATGGCAAATGCAGTTTTTAAAAGGGAGTTCATAAAAGCACCTTGCTTATACATTACCCCTTTTGGCATGCCAGTAGTCCCGCCTGTATAAAGCATATAAATGTTGTCTTCGCTTCTGATTTTCCTTTCTAGAGGAAGGTTTTGAGAAATTATTTCTTCATACATGTAACAATTTTCTAAATCTAAAGGTTCTTTGCCACCCACTTGAATAAAAGCCTTTATGTTAGGCAATCGATCAGCTATTTTTTTTATTCTCTCAGCGTAAGAGCTTTGAAAAAAGACAGCTTCAGAGTCTGAATTATCTAACAAATAAATAAGTTCCTCTTCGACATATCTGTAGTTAACATTTATTGGGACTCCTTCTAATTTAAAGGTTGCAAATTGAGCCTCAAGATATTCATTAGAATTGTGAAGATAGAGTCCAACTTTAGAATTATTGGTAATTGATTTTTCATTTAGAAAATTTGCTAACCTAGCAGCTCTTTCTTCATATTCTTTCCAGCTTTTGATGTTGTCTTCGCAAATCAAAGCAGGTTCATCAGGTATATGATCTGAAATAGTTTCCCAAACACTCGCAAAATGCATTTCCATATTTCTCTCCCAAAAGCTTTTTTAATATCGTTTTGATTCTAAGTTATCATTTATATCAATTAGAACTCAAGATAAATTAAATTGTGGAAACCATAAAACCTATCATTTCAATCATTGGGCCTACTAATACCGGCAAAACGTCCTTGGCTATTGAACTTTCTCAGAGACTAGATGCGGAAATTATCTCGGTTGATTCAGTTCAAATATATAAGCATGCAAATATTGGGAGTAATAAATTAAGTGCAAATAATTTAAGAGATTATCCGCATCATTTGATTAACTTCTTGGAGCCTACGGATTCTTATTCTGTAGGTAATTTTAGGAATGATATTTTAAAAATTATTGGCTCTCTTGATAAAAGGAATAAATCTGTGATTCTTGTCGGAGGGTCAATGATGTATTTCCACTCTTTGTTCAATGGAATTTCAGAGTTGCCTGAAAACGATCCAAAAGTAAGAAAAAAACTCGATGAAGAACAAAAAAAGCTAGGACTCAAACATTTATTTCATAAGCTTCAAAAAATAGATAAAGAAGCTGCAAAAAATATTCACGTAAACGATCAGCAAAGAATAAAAAGATCCTTAGAAATTTATATGCTTACTGGAAAAACTCATACCGAGCTTAAAGAGAACTCACTTAATCCCTTTCTAAATAGAGACTTTTTAAACTTTGCAATCGTCCCCGAAGACAAAAAGTTATTTAAAAAAAACTTGAAAGAGAGATTTCTAAAAATGTTAGATGAAGGTCTTATAGAAGAAACAAAATATTTAATCGATAATTTTTCAAAAAATATAAAAGTTCTCGGTTCAGTCGGATACAAACAAATTGTAGATCACTTAGACGGAAAAATTTCTAAGGAAGAAATGATAGAAAGAGCCACTAACGCTAACTATCAACTTTCAAAAAGACAAATTACTTGGTTGAAAAAGTTTGAAATTAAAGAAACTTTTTTTGCGAATCAATCGAATATGGTTATAAAGATTCTAAATTATTTAGAATAGTTAAGTTCCATTCTTAACATGAAAGCCTTAGAATACCCACATGTCTTGGAATGATAATGGAAAAAATGGTTCAAGAGATCCTTGGGGGAATAAAAACGACGCCCCTGATATTGATGAAGCCATAAAAAAATTTAAATCCTTAATAGGTTCATTTGTTGGTGGAAGCGGAGGTGGAGATTCCTCAGGAAGTTCTCCGTCTTTTAAGAAAATATTACCTTCGGCTTTAGTAGTTTTAATAGTGCTTTATTCTGCATTGGGGATTTACACAGTTGACGCTCAAGAAGAGGCAGTTATTTTAAGATTTGGAAAATATTCAACCACTAAGGGGCCAGGTATTCATTGGAATCCACCATTCATTGATAACAGATTTATAGTTAATACAGAAAAATTGTTCACTCACACTACTAATTCTTCAATTCTTACAAAAGACGAGAACATTGTGAATGTTGAAACCGCAGTTCAATATAAAAGATCTAATCCAGTTTTTTATCTCCTTGAAGCTGCATCTCCTGAAGATAGCATTGCTCAAGCATCAGAATCTGCTCTTAGGCATGTAGTTGGAAGTAACTCTATGGATAATGTTTTGACTACAGGTAGAGAGCAAATTGCCATTGATGTTAGAAAAAGATTGCAAGAGAGACTTAATGCTTACTTCACCGGAATAGAAGTTGTTACCGTCAGCATTAGAGAGTCAAGACCGCCGGAAGCTGTGAAAGAAGCATTTGACGATGTTGTTAAAGCTAGAGAAGATGAAGTCACTCTAAGAAATGAAGCCGAAACTTATGCAAATGAAGTTGTGCCAATTGCTCGTGGTGCTGCTAAAAGAGCCATACAAGACGCTGAAGGTTACAAAGCTAAAGTTATTGCTGAAGCAGAAGGTGAAGCAACAAGATTTGATCAATTGCTTAAAGAATATTCCAAAGCTCCTGATGTAACAAGAAAACGTCTTTATATCGATGCAGTTCAATCAGTGATGTCGAACAGTACGAAAGTTATGATCGATGTTAAAGATGGAAATAACATAATGATGTTGCCACTTGATCAAGTTGCAGCTGCATCAATTGCAAGAAGCAATCAAAATAATGAAGTTGAAACTGATTCAGGAGCATTATCCGGAAATGCAATTCAAAACTTGACCGATCAAGTTATCGAAGAAATCAGAAAAAGACAGGAAAGGAGATAATCTATGAGATCTTTTGGAATAGGATTCGTTATCGCCATACTAGCTTTAGTAATTTTACTTGCTAATAGCCTTTACATTGTTACTGACAAACAAACCGCAATTCTCCTTAGATTTGGAGAAATTATTGATCCCAAAATTGAATCAGGTTTACATTTTAAAGTGCCTATTTTAAATACTGTGAGAAAATTTGACTCAAGGGTTTTAACTTTAGATGCCATTCCACAACCTTACTTTACTGAAGAAAAGAAAAGACTCATCGTAGATGCTTTTGTAAAGTGGAGAATAAGTGATAACGAACAATTTTATATAACATCATCAGGTGGACAATTGAGTGCACTTAGAACACTGCTTACCCAACGTGTGGATGAGGGTCTGAGGAACCAATTCGGTAAAAGAACTGTCCAAGATGTTATCTCTGGTGAAAGAGATCAATTGATGAGTGTGTTAACAGCAGATTTAAACAAAGTAGCAAATTCCGAACTTGGCGTTGAAGTAATTGACGTTAGAGTAAAAAAAATAGAATTACCTACAGAGGTGAATGATTCTGTTTATAATCGAATGAGAACTGAAAGAGAAAGGCTTGCGCAGGAACTTAGAGCTGAAGGAAATGAAATTGCGGAAGAAATTAGAGCGAACGCCGATAAAGAAAGGACCGTTATTCTAGCGGATGCTTATAAAACTGCTGAAATTATCAAAGGTGAAGGCGATGCGGAAGCCACGAGCACCTATGCAAAGGCATTTAATAAAAACCCAGAATTTTATGAATTCACCAGGAGTTTATCTGCTTATCAGTCAACATTTGAAAACAAATCAGATGTTTTATTGATTGATCCCGAAAGTGATTTCTTTAAATATCTTGATAGCTCTTTCGGTACTTCCAAAAGCGAATAATTATGACATCAGGTTATTTTAATCTTCCCGGTGGGGTGGAAGACATACTCTCTGAGCGAGCATTAGAATTAGAAAATCTTAGAAGAACTTTAATCGATCTCTACTCTCAAAAAGGATTTAGCTTAGTTTATCCTTCTGTTATCGAGTTTGCCGATGCCATTGGAGGAGAAGTAAACTCAGAATTAAAAAAAAGAGCATTTACTTTTTCAGACAATTCTATTTTAGGCGATATTGCAATCAGACCTGATATTTCTCAACAAATAGCTCGAATAGACCAAGCGAATAATTCAGAAAAGATCAAAAAATATTGTTACGCTGGAGAAGTAATTAAAAAAAGAAAAGACTCATTTGCTAAGTCTATTTTAGCTATAAAATCAGGTGTAGAAATCTTTGGCTCAGACAGTTCTGAAATAGAAATAATAGATTTACTTCTTGAAAGCCTTGATTTGGTTGGTTTGACTTCCTCTTGTTTGTCTTTAGGAAGAACAGAAGTTTTAGATGAGATAATTAAAGATGAAAATTTACCGGAAATTAAAGAAAAAAAACTTAGAGAAATTATTTCTGATAAATCTGAATCAAACTTAATTGAGTGGAGTGATTTAAATAAAGTAGATAAAAAATCTTTAGAAAAAATAATTATTTTGATGCATTCATACGGAGACATCCAATGTTTAGAAAAGATATGTAGTTTTAGTAAGTTGGCTAAAAATTCGGTAGAAAACTTAAAGGCCATCACAGAAAAAATAAATCATGAAAACATTCACATTGATATGACTGATTTTCCTGGATTTAATTATCACCATGGTTTAGTTTTTTCGGTTCATTCTCAAAATTTTGGATTTGCAATTGCAAATGGAGGACAATACTCTTATCAAAAAAATTCTGAAGAAAAGAGATCTGCTATAGGTTTCGATATTGACCTGATTTCTTTATTGAATATTAAAGAGAATGATAAATGAAGGCTAAAAATCTTGCTGTTCTAGGATTGCAATGGGGAGATGAGGGCAAAGGAAAAATAGTTAACTTTCTTTCGGATCGAGCAGATGCTGCTTGTAGATATCAAGGAGGTCATAATGCAGGCCATACTCTTATAGTAGAAGGAAAGAAACTTGTTTTGCATCTGTTGCCTTCTTCTATCTGTCATCAAAATGCAAGGTCATTAATTGGAAGGGGAGTTGTTGTTTCTTGCGAAGCTCTTTTTGCAGAAATAGAAGAGATAGAACCAATTGCTAATGGAATACTGGACAGATTAAAAATTAGTCCAGCTTGCACCTTAATCCAACCGTATCATATTGTATTAGATCAACTGAAAGAAAAATCCAAGAGTTTTACAACCATCGGTACTACCTTAAGAGGCATAGGACCTGCTTATGAAGATAAAGTAAGCAGAAAAGCGATAAGAATTATAGATACGCTTTCTGAAACTAAATTAAATTCAAAGCTTGAAGAAACTTTGTCTTTTTATAATTTTTTATTCAAAGAATATTTTGAAGAAAAAGAGTTAGATTTTAACGAAGTCAAAGATAAGAATCTAGAATATGGAAACAAGCTATCACCATTGCTTGCAGACGTTTCCAATGAAATATTTATGATGAATCAAAAAAACAAAAGGATTCTATTTGAGGGAGCTCAAGGTGCTCTATTAGATGTGGATCAAGGAACTTATCCTTTTGTAACTTCAAGCAACTGCTCGCCAGCGGGTATAGCCTCTGGTGCAGGCTGCGGTCCTTTAGACGTTGGTTATATTCTTGGAGTAGTAAAAGCTTATGTTACAAGAGTGGGCGAAGGCCCAATGCCAACCGAAATAGAAGGTAGCCTTGGAGAAGAGATTGCCAAAAAAGGAGGCGAATTTGGTGCAACAACGGGTAGGCCGAGAAGATGTGGATGGTTTGATGCTGTAAGTGTAAAGAGAATAATCCAATCAAACAGCGTCTCTGCTTTGTGCTTAACAAAAATTGATGTTCTTGACGGTTTAGAAAATATAAAAATATGCATTAGCTATGATGAAGATGATTCAAAAAAAGCCTTTGCAGAATGCATGGAACTTGAAGATGTCAATCCTTCTTATATTGAAATCGAAGGGTGGCTTGAGCCAACCGCGGGAATAAATAATTATGATGATTTCCCAAAGAAAGCAAAAAATTTCGTAGAAAAAATATCAGAAGTTTGTGGTGTGCCTGTCGATATTGTCTCCACCGGACCCGATAACGCCAGCACAATTCTAATTAATCAAGAAATTTAAAATTATTTTGCTTTATCTAAAAGAGCATTTATAAATTTATGACTAGAATCTTGCCCAAATCTTTTTGATAGCCGTATTGCTTCGCTAATTATTATTGGACTATCTAACTCGTTTTGTTTCAATTCATAAATTGCTTGCCTTAAAATGGCTAATTCGATTTTACTAATTTGTTCGATATCAACATCAGCGTGTTTTTTAATAATTGAATTTATTTCCAGAATATCTTTTTTAATTTCTTTGAGGCAGTTTTCAAATCCTTTTAAATTAAAATTACGATTGGTTTGCTTGAATTGTTTTATTAGATCTGTGTTTGAAGAACCAGATATTTCTTTCTGATATAAAGCTTGCATGACTAACTCTCGAAGTTTCGCCGGGGAGGGATTTTTTTTAGCCATCAAAAACAATGTCAAGGACGCTTAAAGTGCTCAAGGCAAGTTCTTTTCCTTTATAAGATGCTCTTTCTCTTGCTTGATCAGCGCTATTCGTTGTTAAAACTCCAAAAATAATTGGTATTTTTCCACGCATATTTGCCTGCAAGATCGAATCGCTGATGGATTGAGAAATAATTTCAAAATGAGGTGTTTCGCCTCTAATAATTGCCCCCATAGTGATGATCGCATCGAAGTAAGGACGTTCGTATTTGAGGTACTTTCCAACAATATAGGGAATTTCATAAGCACCGGGTACGGATAGCACATGCACATTAGCTTTGTACTCTTCGAGGGTTTCCTTACAATCTTTCACCATTGGTTTAATTATTTCCGAATTCCAATGGGTATCGATGATGACTATTTTTTTCTTTGAATAATCGTCTTGGTAAAGGTTAATGTCTAAATTTTCTGTTTTCACTTTTGGATATATTTTATTACTTCTAAACCAAAACCTGAAATAGAGGGATATCTAGTTTGTGAGCCCATGAGAATAAGTTTCTTCACTCCGAGATCCCTTAAAATTTGAGAACCAGCTCCTATTCTTCTTACGTCAATTCCAACCTGAGAAGATTGTTTATATGGTTTTTTTAAAAGTTTTATTTCTTCCGGAATGTTGTCTTTACTGTGACCGCCATCGATTAGAATAATCAAACCAGAACCAGCTTTATTTATTTTTTTCATCGCATCGCCAAGAGACCACCTCGAACCAAATTCGTCAATCTTCAAAAGATCGTGCATAACATTTGTTTGTTGAACTCTTACCAAAACAGGTTTTGATTTTGATATTTTACCTTTCTTAAAAACCACATGAGTCTCTCCGGTAATGGAATCTTTGTATAAAATTAAAGAAAATTTCCCAAATTCAGTGTTGACAATTTTTTGCTCAATCTTTTCTACCGTATGTTCATTGATGATTCTGTAATTAATTAGATCAGCAATTGTTCCTATTTTGAGACTATGTTTCCTACTAAACTCTAATAACCCTTTTTTTCTTGCCATAGTCCCGTCTTCGTTCATAACCTCGCAAATTACTGCAGATTCGGTCAGTCCTGCTAATCTACAAAGATCAGTGCTGCCCTCGGTATGACCTGCGCGAGATAAAACTCCACCGGGCAATGCCTTAACTGGAAAAATATGACCTGGCGAAACAATGTCTCTTGCTTTTGCTCTTGCTTTAGAGGCTACCGCTACAGTTCTAGCTCGGTCGGCAGCAGAAATCCCAGTTGTTATTCCTGAGGCTGCTTCAATAGATACTGTAAAACCAGTTCCATGCCCACTTTTGTTATCGCTAACCATTTGGTTCAAATCTAGAGCAGTGCACTTCTTTTCACTCATAGCCAAACAAATCAACCCGCGAGCGTGTTTAGCCATAAAGTTTATTTTTTCCGCAGTAACCTTTTCTCCAGCAAGAATAACATCGCCCTCATTTTCACGATCCTCATCATCCATCAGGAGTACCATGTTGCCTCTTTTAATTTCAGATATAAGTTCTTTCGTACTGTTTAAATCCATCTTTTAAATTCTTTTAAAAATTAATTTTTTATCTTCTTTAATTGTTGATTCTTCAATTAATTGAAACTGCTTTGAATGAAAGGGAGACTTGCTTTCGTCCCCATCAAAAAAAGATAAAGCTGTATTTGATAGCATCTTAGGAGCAATGTAAATAACGAACTCATCTATTAAGTCTTCGTTTATAAAAGAAGTAATTAAAGTTGGCCCAGACTCAAGCAGAATGTCATTAAACTTAAGAGAGTGAATTTTTTTAAGAAGCTCCTTCAAATTAATTCTATTATTTTCTGTTTTTTCTATTTCTAGAATCGAGACTTCTTCATTTTGTCTGAAGTTTTCAAAAATATCTTGATCTTTACAAAAAATATATTTTTTTCCTTGCGTAGAAAAAAAATTAAGTGACGATTCAAGTTTAGAAGAAGTAATTATTCCTCTAGCTGGTTGTTCAAAGCCTTTGAGTTTTGTAATTTGTTTATTTCTGACATTTAATGATGGATTGTCTCTCTCAATAGTACCTGAGCCAGTTAATATTAGATCAGACAGAGCTCTATATTGTTGACCATCTTCTCTGGATTCCGCAGAAGTTATCCATTGCTGATCATCTTTGATAAATGATGTTTTTTGATCTTCAGACATTGCTATCTTTGCTCTTACGTAAGGCTTTTTAAGCAACAGACTGCTGAAAAAACCATTATTTAGATCATTTGGAACTTCTTCTAGCGATACTTCAATTCCTGCAGCTTTGAGCTTTTCGACACTTGATTGGGAAGGATCTAAAGCTCCGACAATGACTTTTTTAAAGTTATGTTTAAGAATTTCATCCAGACAAGGAGGAGTTTTTCCAAAGGTGCTACAAGGTTCTAAAGTTACAGTTAGTACACTGCCCGATAAGACCTCTTCATAATTATCTTTGTATTTTTCTTTGATTGATTCAATAGCCTTTATTTCTGCGTGGGGAGCGCCGTGATATTCGTACCAACCTTGGCCAAGGATTTGATTATCTTTTGAAATTATGCAGCCGACACATACACCATTTTGCACTGTAAATTGTCCTTTTTTTGCCAGCTCAAGGGCTTCCAGCATAAAAGAAGAATCAGTCATCACTTAGGCGTTTAACTTCTTCGCTAAACTCTAAAGGATCCTGGAAACTTCGATAAACAGAAGCAAATCTTACAAAGGCTACTTCATCAATTTTTCTTAGATTTTTCATTACCGTCTCACCAACAGTTTTTGAAGCAACTTCTCTTTCTCCCATTGACCTTAATTCTTTTTTTATTGTTTCTATTAGAGTCTGAAAAGCTTCTTCACTCACAGGTCTTTTTTCTAAGGAGCGAGCAATACCTTCTTTCAACTTTATTTCGTCAAATGGAACTCTAGAGTTGTCTTGTTTAATTATTTTAGGCATAACAAGCTCTGCGAGCTCATAAGTAGTCCAACGTTCTTGGCATCTCAAACATTCTCTTCTTCTTCGAATTTCATTGCCATCAGCAATTAGGCGTGAGTCTATGACTTTGCTTTCTTCAAAGGTACAAAAAGGGCAATGCATGTTTTATTCAGAATAAACTGGAAACTGGCCACAAAGGTCCGTTACTTCATTCTTAGTTTGATTGATTAATTTTTCATTGTCTACGTCTTCAATGATGTTTTTAATCCAAGAAGCAATTAAATCCATTTCATTTTCTTTGAAACCTCTTCTGGTGACAGCAGGCGTTCCAATCCTTATCCCAGAAGTTACAAATGGAGATTGTGGATCGTTTGGTACTGAGTTTTTATTCACCGTAATGTTGGCTTGGCCCAGAGCAGCATCCAAAACTTTTCCGGTAATCTTATTCTTTACAAGATTGACTAAAAACATATGATTTGAGGTGCCGTTCGATACTACATCAATGTCATTTTCAATCAACGCAGCACTCATTCTTTTGGCGTTATTTAGGATCTGTTGTTGATACTCAACAAATTCGGGCTCCATCGCTTCTTTAAAGCATACAGCTTTGGCAGCGATAACATGCATCAAAGGACCACCTTGGGAACCAGGGAAAAGTGCCGAATTAAGTTTTTTGTGTAATTCTTCGTCTTTACCAGCAAGAATCAGACCACCCCTTGGCCCTACAAGGGTTTTGTGAGTGGTAGTAGACACAACATGGGCATAGGGAAAAGGATTAGGATACAAACCAGCAGCTACCAATCCAGAAACATGAGAAATATCAGCCAATAGATATGCTCCAATCGAATCAGCTATTTCTCTGAACTTTTTAAAATCTAAAATACCTGAGAAAGCTGAAAAACCACATATTATTAATTTTGGTTGATGTTCTTCGGCTAATGATTTAACTTCATCGTAATCTATGTCACCTGTTTCTGGGTTGATTCCATAACTATAAGATTCATATATTTTTCCAGAAAAATTTACTTTAGAGCCATGAGTTAAGTGTCCGCCATGGTCAAGACTCATTCCTAAAATTTTATCGCCAGCATTTAAAAGAGCTAAAAATATAGCGGCATTAGCACTAGCACCAGAATGAGGTTGCACGTTGGCAAAATCTGCTTTGAAAAGTTTTTTTGCTCTATCGATGGCCAATTGCTCCGCCACATCAACAAACTCACAACCTCCGTAGTATCTCTTGCCAGGATAGCCTTCGGCATACTTGTTGGTAAGAATACCGCCCTGAGCTTCCATTACTCTTGGCGAGGCATAATTTTCAGAAGCAATCAATTCTATATGCTGCTCTTGGCGCTTACGCTCTGACTCCAATGCTTTCCAAAGGTCTTTGTCAAAAGTTTCTATGGATAAATTATTTCCGTACATGTTTAATCTTAAATAAAAAAGTAATTATACCTTGGCTATTCATCTTTTCTACGGCTTCTTGGTTATAACCTTACTTCTTCTTTTAGGAAAAAGGCTTGTACAAATTTTACACTCTAAGCCATAACACTTTCTGGCCAAACAAAATTCACGACCATAAAAAATAATTTGCAAATGCAAATCACCCCAGCTTTCCTCAGGAAAAAGTTTTTTTAAGTCTTTTTCAGTTTGTTCTACGCTTTTTCCACTGCTAAGTTTCCAACGTTGTGCCAATCGATGAATGTGTGTGTCAACCGCAAATGCAGGATAGCCAAAAGCTTGATTTACAACAACCGAAGCAGTCTTATGACCTACCCCAGGAAGTGTAATGAGTTCTTCAATTGTTTTTGGTACTCTTGAATTGAATTTTTCAATAATTATTTTTGAAGTTTCGTAAATTGCTTTTGATTTTTTTGGAGCTAGACCACAAGTTTTAATGTACTCGTGAATTTTTCTGATGCCTAAAGAGCGCATCTTCTTAGGAGTGTTTGCTGCTTTGAAGAGTTCTTTGGTGACAATATTCACTCTTTCATCTGTACATTGAGCACTTAAAAGGACAGCTATTAAAAGAGTAAAAGGATTCGAAAAATTAAGGGGTGGTTTGGGATTTTTGTATAATTTTGAAAGTTCTTTTTTTATATATAAAGCTCTTTCTTGTTTATTCATTCAAATTTCGGTTTTAAGTTTGCGTTCGAAGATTATACATTCTTAAAAAAGTAATTTTGTATGATAGAAAAAGACAATATTAAATTTATTTTGACATATAAAATTAATAAGATTTATTTATATACGAACGCTTGTCATATAAAAAAAGCTAGGGTATTATCGAAAATAAGGGGAGACATATACACTCGAAGCAGGATGCTTCAGCCTTTCAATAGTCAATGGATTGAGAAACAGAAAGTTTGTTTCTAGAACCATTCATTTGTACCAATTGGGAGGAGTCAATGAATCGATTTATTAAATATTGCTTGGCAGTAGCTGTGGCACTTGGATTTCAAGTACCTGCGTTTGCTCAAGCTTCACTTGAAGAGGTAATTGTTACGGCACAACGTACCGAACAGAGTCTTCAAGACGTACCGATCGCGGTAACCGCTTTATCTGCGGATGATCTTGTAGAGAAGCAGGTTGTAACTTTCTCAGATCTTCAATTAAACGTACCAAGTTTGCAATTTGGACAAGGCCAGTACGCTGATTCATCAATTAGTTTAAGAGGTATTGGGGCTTTAGCAGTTGGTTTGTCTTACGACGGATCAGTTAGTTATCACCTAAATGAGATACCAATTCCAACTTCTGCTATTGGTGATGAAAATTTTGATACTGCGCGTATAGAGATTTTAAGGGGTCCGCAAGGAACACTATTTGGAAGAGGATCTACTGGTGGTGCAGTCAACGTTGTTTCAGCGATGCCAGATTTCGATGAGCAATATGGAAGAGCAAAAATAACTGCTGGTAACTACAACACACAAAAATTTGAAGGGATGTTTAACATGCCAATTAATGAGAATTTTGCAGTTCGTTTTGCAGGTTATGGTTTGAAAAGAGATGGTTACATCGATAACTTGTTCATGCCTGATACTCATTACGACAACCGAAATCAAGGTGCGGGTAGAATGACCCTAGCCTGGCAAGACGGTGATACGAGCGCTTCTTTAATGTACCAACAGTATAATGAAAATTCTCATCGTTCTAGAAAAGGTGATTACATTTGTACAACCAGTCCTACTCCCGATCGTGGTTGTGTCTTAGGTGGAACGGGCAAAGACATGCCTAACCCAGCAGGTACTTACGATGGCATGATTGGAGCTTATTTATTAGGAATTGCACCAAGAGGTGGAAACTACCAAAAATACATTGATTTGGGTTTATTGAGCGGAACTGCAATTCGTCCGACTGGGATGAACAGACAGCAAACACACTCAGACTTTGAGCCTACTTGGGAGACCGATGCTGAAACAGTGATCTTTGAAATTGCGCATCAATTGGATGCTGGTGAACTTTCATTGTCTTATGCAACTTATGACAGTTTTCACAAATCTAGAGCCGATACCGATATGACGGTTGGCCCTAGAGTTGGTTGTGCAAACGCTCAAGGCGTAATTGTTGTAAACGATGGTTCAAGTTGTGCCTTAGCTTCTGCGAATGCTACTGCTGGTAATGTGATCATGTACGATCTAGTCAACGGTGGCCAAAGAGGAATTTATGGTCCTACCATCGCTGAAGAAAATTATGGTGGAAGCATGACTAATTTCACTGGAATTTATCAGCAAAAATACATTTTACAATCTGGAAAAAGAACTACGTTTATTAATGGTAACGTAGGTGAAGGTCAAACTAGATATACTGAAGCAAAATTTGCTTCAGACTTTGCTGGACCTCATAACTTCCTATTGGGTGTTAATTACATGGAGCAAGAATCCATCGGTAGATTTTTAACTGCAAGTTCGCCACTAACTATGTTAGGTGCTGCAGCAGCTTATTACTTACCAACTTTTGGTCCGAGCACAGAGTTTTCTATGCAAGCACTTGGAGTATTTGGTGAATACTACTATCAAATTAACGACGACATGAAGCTTACGATTGGAGCCAGATGGGCCGATGAAACTAAAGATCTAGATTCCATTGACGCTTCCTATTTAACGGCGGTTGACTACGCAGGTATTCCTTATAGTGGTGCCGGTTTTAATGTTGGTGGTCTTTTAAGAGCTGACTCAACAGTAGCAGCTGATCAAGCATTCTTAGTTGATTACGCAGTTCATAACGGTGTTTTGAATTTTGATGTTTTACATAATCCACTGTTAGAAGCCACTTTGAAGTCAGGTTTAGCAAGTGGTGCAGCGATAGTTGCATCTACTAGAGAAGCAATCGATCGAGAAGAAGCGAGAAATGGTGTTGATTACGATGCTGCAATCAATCTTGCGACTAAAAACTATGTAACTGCTTATCACACTACCAAAGATGCGCTTGAGGCGGGTAATGCTGCTAGGACCGCTATTGGTGGTGCAGTTTATTTGTCTCTTTTACCTACAGGTGTAACTCTCGCGAATGCTTCAACTGCTCAATTAGCTACTGCAGATAGTACTTTTGCTCAAGCTGCTAATGTAGCGCTCTATACAGCTTTAGTTAAAGCTGCTGGTGCTGTGCCATCAATGCAGGCAGTAGACAGTGGTTACTTAAATAAAGGTTGGCCATCATATCTACAAGATAAGTTTGACTATGAAACAGTAGCTGGACGTGTGGTTTTTGACTGGCAATACGATGATAATTCATTGTTTTATGCTTCTTATGCCAGAGGTGTGAAACCAGGTGGAGTTAACGCTGCTGCAAGTCCTAGAACCTTTAAGCCTTGTGCAGCGGGTAGTTCCGGTGGAGTGCCTTGGGCTGCAGGACCAGCGGCAACTTGTGTAGACATACCGCCACAAACTGAAGAGGAAGTTGCTGATACGTTTGAAGTTGGTGTGAAAACAGATCTGATGGATGGTCAATTGAGATTGAATGCAACAGCATTTTTCACTGACTACACTGATTTCCAGATTGCTTCAACAATCAACGCTTCAGAGTACAACTTCAACTCGGACGCGGAAATCACAGGTGCTGAGATTGAGTTAACATACTTGCCGGAAGCATTCCCTAACTTAAGAGTGGACTTCATGGCGAACTTCTTAGATACAGAGATTCAAACTAAAGTTAAAAAGTTGAATCCATTCAACAAATTAGCGATTGGTATGCCTGAAGATATTTCGGCGACGCACGCTATGGTTAGTTGTACAGTCATCATCTTTGATGGAACGGATGCTTGTATTGGTACTCGATTCATTGTGAAGAAGACTGATCTTGCAACTGCATTAGCCAATGGTACCTACACGAATGGTAACCATGCGACTAAAGCAGCTCATGAAATGTGGGTTGATGACCTTGGAACTTTAAGTTCAGCTTCTAATAGTGCAACTATTACGGCTTATCCAACTTATGGCGATCGAAACTATTATGATGCTGCTTCAACAACTGCTGCTATGGGATCAATGGGAATTGAAACTATACAAGGTGCTTTGGTTAGTATTGATGGTAACTCACTACCGCAAGCTCCGGAGGAGTCATTCAACCTATCCTTCTCATACAATTATGCGATGGGCAATGGCATGACCTTGATACCTACTGCTAGTTTTTACTACCAGAGTGAAATGTTTAACTCAGAGTTCAACTCGACCCTGTCGGATCAAATTGATTCTTGGGAAGAAGTTAACTTGGGCTTAACTGTTATTCCAGCGCAAGGTGACTGGATTGCTAGACTTTACGTTAGAAACGCAACTGACGAAGACAACGTAACGACTAAGTTCAACTCAACGGATATTACTGGTAACTACCAAACTTGGCAGTACCGTGATCCAAGAACGGTTGGACTAGAACTAACAATGGATTTCTAATCTATTATCGGTTTAAAAAAACCCCCGTTTTGACGGGGGTTTTTTTTGGCAACTGAAAGTTTTTTTAGCAATGTAAAAATATACGACACAATGTCTGACGATTTCGCTTCTCCATTACTATACTTTTTGTTTATATAACATAAAGGGGAGAGCTTTAAATAGAGTAATCTGTTTATCCAGACCGATTTCAAAGGACTGAAACTAAAAATTCACGTAATTCTCCTCGATATTTAATACTCAGGGAGGAGTACATGAATAAATTAATCAAACTTTCTATAACTAGTGCATTGGTAATGGGCTTCCAAGTTCCTGCTTTTGCTCAAGCTTCTTTAGAAGAAGTAATTGTCACAGCGCAACGTACCGAGCAAAGTTTGCAGGATGTACCAATTGCGGTTACGGCTTTGTCAAGTGACGATCTAGATACTAAACAAGTTATAACATTTTCTGACTTGCAGTTGAATGTACCAGGATTGAATTTTGGACAAACTAATTTCAGTGGATCTTCAATCAACATTCGTGGAATAGGTAATCTATCCACAGGTGATTCATTTGATGGCTCCGTGTCTTATCACATTAATGATGGAACAATTACTACTTCCGGAATCGGAGTTGAAAATTATGATGTAGAAAGAATAGAGATTCTTAGGGGTCCACAAGGAACGCTTTTCGGAAGAGGAACTACAGCTGGATCGATTAACGTGATTAACAACAAAGCAGAACTTGGTGAAGATTACGGGAGAGTTAAAGTCACAGCAGGTAATTATAATACTCAGAAATTAGAATACATGGCAAACCTATCGATTACTGATCAGTTGTCTGCAAGATTTGCTGGGTATGCACTTCAAAGAGATGGTTACATCGATAATTTATTTTTACCCGACACTGGTTATGACGGTCGTGACCAAAATTCTGCTCGTCTTTCCTTAGCCTGGGAAAATGATCAAACAAGAATTGATTTTAATCATGAAGTCTATAACGAAGACAGTACGAGAGCTCTGAAAGGAGATTATATTTGTGAAAATAGTCCTACACCCGATCGTGGTTGTGTTTTTGGAGGACAAAAAAGAGAACAAGCTAACCCAGCGGGAACTTATGATGGAATCATCGCAGCTGCTTTATTAGGTATTGCTCCAGCTGGTGCGAACATTGATGCTTACATAGCATCTGGCTTGCTTTCAAGTGCTGATAACTCAATAAGACCTGCCAATATGCAAAGGGGACAAACTCATGTAGATTTTGTTCCAATTTGGGAAGTTGATTCTGACTTAACTCAATTGCTTATTTCTCATGATCTTGATGCAGGTACGTTATCTTTTAACGCCACTTTGCAAGATTCCAATTATTACAATAGGGCTGATACCGATATGGCTGTCGGCCCAAGAATTGGTTGTAAAAATGCTGCAGGTAATGTTGTGTTAAACGACGGATCGGGTGTTTGTGCAAGTGCTACTGATAATGCCTCTGGTGGAGTCTTTAATCTAATGAATATTGCTGTCGGTGGCTATAGAGGGGTCAGAGGGCCAACTATTGCTGAAGAAATTGCTGGTAATTTATCGGTTTTAGAACAAGATAAATATCTTTTAGTCAAAAACTATAACAGAACAGCTTTCATCGACGGTAACACTGGCGAAAGGCAAACTCGTTATTATGAAATGAAGTTCAATTCTGATTTTGACGGTCCGCATAACTTTTTATTCGGAGTAAACACTTTTGAAATTGAATCCACTGCTAGATTCTTAACAGCAAGCTCGCCATTGTCAATGTTGGCACCAGCGGCGAGTTATTACCCTAAAACTTTTGGAACAGCGGGTTCGTATGATCTAGACGCGTTTGGAGTGTTTGGTGAGTATTACTATCAAATCAACGACGACATGAAATTAACCGTTGGTGCTAGATGGGCTGATGAAGAGAAAAATATTGACACTTTTAGGTCAACTTATAATATGGGTAGAGACTATAATAGCGGTGCTTACGGTGCTCAATTAGCAGCAATTGGTCAAGCCAACTTCGGGTGGCCAACCAATGGTGATGCTTATTTAGTTCATGCATCTCTGACCTCTTGTGTTCCGTCAGCTTCTGGAATTGCGGGTTTATCTGCCGGCGGAAACTTTTGTAACGAATCTGCTATCGAAGTTCTACAAGCTATGAAGGACATTGACGGAACTGATATTACAGCTGCCTTGAACACTCAAGCTGCTACTTATGTAACAGCTGCTACAGCTTCCGCTGCTGCAACTGCTGCTGCAACAGCTGCTGCAACTGCCTTAGCTGCAGATCCAACGAATAATGCTTTAATAGCTGCTGACGCAGCTGCGACTGCTGCTGCAACAGCTGCTACGACTGCTGCTGCAGGAGCGATGCTTACTTCTGTAACTACACTTTCTACGGTTCGTTCAATGTACGTAGCAGATCTAGATTATCGTAAAAATGGGTGGCCAGCTTTGAATACTGATAAATTCGATTATGAAACTGTCTCTGGTCGTGTGGTCTTTGATTGGCAGTACGATGATAATTCAATGTTTTATGCGTCTTTCGCAAGAGGAGTTAAGCCAGCTGGTGTGAACCCGGCTTTCAACCCAAGAATCTACAGACCTTGTTCGGCTGGATCTTCGGGTGGTAAGGCTTGGGTCGCTGGAGACGCTGCGACTTGTATTGACATTCCTTCTAAAACAGAAGAGGAAGAATCCGATACTTTTGAAGTGGGTGTGAAAACCGACTTAATGGATGGTCAACTAAGGCTTAATGCTTCAGCATATTTCACTGATTACACTAACTTGCAGTTGGCTTCAGTAATTGCAGCAACAACCTATAACTTTAATTCAGATGCTGAAATTATGGGTGCCGAATTAGAATTGGCTTACTTACCAGATTGGGATAATAATTTAAGATTTGATTTTATGTTTTCTTTTATCGATTCTGAAATAACTTCTGATGATTCAAGGTTGAACCCGTTCAACAAATTAGCTATTGGAACAAGTGCTCCTTCTAACGATTATCACTTAATGAGATGTACGGCTCTTTTATATGATGCTACGGCAGCATGTATCGGAACAGCTTTTTTAGTTAAAAAAGCAGACCTTAATACAGCCTTGGCAGCAATTGGTACAGCAAATGAGAGCATTCCAGCTGCTGATTGGATTGGTGGTTTAGGGCAAATTACAGGCCTACCAAATGCTGCAGGAGCGACAGCTACAGTAACTAGTTACCCATCTTATGGTGACCGTAACAAGTTTGATGTTGCTGGAACTGCAGGTTTGTATAATATTCCGACGTTTGTTGGATTAAACTCGCCTATTAAAGGCAACGAGTTACCACAAACTCCTGAAACAGCGATTAACCTTACCGCTACCTATCAAGTCAATTTAGGTAATGGCGATCTTTTAGTTCCAACATTAACTTATTACTATCAAAGTGATATGTTCTCGACAGAGTATAATGTGATAGCGACAGATACGATTGAGTCTTGGGATGAAATTAACTTTGGACTGCTTTATGTTCCGGCGCAAGGCGACTGGACTATAAAAGCTTACGCCAGGAACCTTACCGATGAAGACAACGTGACTACCAAGTACAACTCCACTGATATCACTGGAAATTTTCAAACTTGGCAATATCGTGAACCTAGAACTGTTGGTATTGAACTAACAATGGATTTCTAACTTATAAACACCCCCCCCAAAAAAGCCCTGTTTCTACAGGGCTTTTTTTAAATTGAATAGAAAACAGGACATAAATTCTTTATAATCGAGGACTGTTTTATAAAAGTTAAAACAAATTATTTTAGGAGAAAAAATGAAAACAGCAGTAATAGTAGATAGCGTCCGAACTGGATTAGCCAAGTCTTTTAGGGGAGGATTCAACCAAACTCGTGCCGATGATATGACCGCACACTTAGTAAATGCCTTACTAGAAAGAAACCCTGGGCTAGACCCAGCGCTAGTTGAAGATATGATTTTAGGTTGTGGGGCACCAGAAGGGGCACAAGGCCATAACGTTGCAAGAAACGTAGCAGTACTATCAAACCTTCCAATCGAAGTCGGCGGTACTACAGTCAATCGTTACTGTTCTTCAGGGTTACAAACCGTTGCCATGGCAGCAACCCAAGTACAAAGTGGATTTTCAGATTGCATTATTGCCGGTGGAGTGGAGTCGATTAGTACTACGCAAGGCAATACCAACATGCATATGTATGTGAATGATAAGTTAGCTGCGGACGTGCCTGGTATATACCATGCTATGGGCCAAACAGCCGAATGTGTTGCTAAGCGTTACGATGTCACTAGAGAGGCACAAGACGAATACGCACTTTCTAGTCAATTAAGAACAGCAGCCGCTCAAGAGGCAGGACTTTATGCAGATGAAATTGTTCCAATGGATACAGTAATGAAATTAGTTAATAAAGAATCAGGCGAAGAAAAGGATGTCGAAGTGACAGTTGATAAAGACGATTGCAATCGTCCTGAAACTACAATTGAAGGCCTGCAGTCTTTGAAACCGGTTTTTGATCCTGAAAATGGATCTGTGACTGCTGGAAACTCTTCTCAGCTTTCAGACGGAGCATCTGTTACATTGGTTATGAGTGAAGACAAGGCAAAGGAACTTGGACTTACCCCAAAACTTTACTTTAGAGGTTTTACAGTCGTAGGTTGCCAGCCAGACGAAATGGGTATTGGTCCAGTTTATTCTATTCCTAAGTTGTTAAAATCAGCAGGTTTATCAATCGAAGATATTGATTTATGGGAATTGAACGAAGCTTTCGCTTCTCAGGTTGTTTACATTCGAGATCAACTCAAATTGCCTAGCGACAAACTAAACGTGAATGGTGGTTCAATTTCTATCGGTCATCCATTTGGCATGACTGGCTCTAGACAAGTTGGACACTTAGCTAGAGAGTTAAATCGAAGAGACGGCAAATACGGCATCGTCACTATGTGTGTTGGTGGTGGTATGGGCGCAACAGGTCTTTTTGAAGCTTACAAAGCCTAATTGAACTTGTTCCGTATCTTTTATGAAAGATTCGGATGAGTTTTCAATACTCAAAAAAGTTTTTAAAAATTTGGGGAATCAATATTTTGATTCCTCGAATTTATTTATAGGACCAGGTGATGACGCTGGTCTGTTCAAAACAAAAAAAGAATTAATTTTTTCAACCGATACCTCGGTAGCAAACGTTCATTTTCCAAAAGACTTAGAACCTAAATTAATTGCCTACAGAGCGTGCGCTGTGGCGGCAAGTGACATTGCTGCATGCGGAGGAAAATTGAAATGGCTTTCTATTGCTTTAACTGCGAACAGTAAAAAGAAAAAATGGTTAGAAGAGTTTTCAAAAGGTATCAAAGAATTTTCCGATTATTATAAAGTACCAATCATTGGCGGTGATTTAACTCTGGGAAAGGAAATTTCTGTTTCAATTGGAGCTTGTGGAGAAATTGATAAAAAATACTTCATGAGAAGAGATGGAGGCAAAGAAAAGGATTTAATTTTTGTCACAGGTAATTTAGGGGAGGCCTCAATTGGTCTCAATCTTCTGAAACAAAAAAAACAAAACCTTAAGTCCGAAGAAAAAATTTGCCTAAAAAGATTTTTAAAGCCTGAAATTGATTTTTTATTTAGCCAAGATCTATCTAGAATAGCCAACAGTTGCATAGATATCTCTGACGGACTGATGGCAGATTTGAATCATATTTGTGACCAAAGTAATCTAAAAGCAGAAATTAATCTAGACAATGTGCCTCTGATTGGAAATGCTATTACAGCAATAACCTGGGGAGATGACTATCAGCTTTGCTTCACTATTGGTGCCTCAAATTTAAAGAAATTGACCAAAATTTCGAAGAAACATAAAGTAAAAATTACCAATATAGGTAAACTCAAAAAGGGTAATGGTATTTCCGTCCTTTCAAAAGGAAAAAAAATAAACATAAAAAAAGCTGGTTATAATCATTTCAATGGATAAGTTTCCAAATTTACTAAAACCCAGTCACATATTTGCTACTCTATTTGGCGTTGGGTTTTTACCATTTGCGCCAGGAACTTGGGGATCTCTTTTCGGCTTAGTTTTATTTTTTTACACAAATATTTACTTATCAATAAATATAGAATTCTTTTATCTTTTATTACTGGTAATCGTTCTTTCTGCCATTTTGGCTTGTTATTTTGCAACTAAGGAGCTTGGTGAGAATGAAAAAGATCAAAAATCTATTGTCATAGACGAATTGGCAGGAGTGTGGATAGCTTTTATTCCGGTGAGCGGAATAGTTATGATGCAAGATTTTTTAACTTATTCCATTTTAGCTTTTTTACTATTTAGACTTTTTGATATTTGGAAACCTTTTCCCATAGGTGTCATAGATAAAAAGATTAAAAATTATTTAGGGGTAGTTTTAGATGACTTAGTTGCAGGCCTTTATGCAGCAATTATAATTTGGATAATTTTGATTTTATTTTAGTTAATAAGTTTTCTTTGGTTAGTTTAGAAGCTTCCTTTTGATCTTCAGGAGACCCAACAACTGGAAATTCATCGGGAACACCAAAATTCAATAATATTACTGATAAAGAATTCGCATTAACAAATTCATTTACAGCTGAACCTGCTCCTCCTGCTATGACATTTTCTTCTACAGTTACAAATAAATCATGAGAATGACTTAATTCTATAAGAAGACTTTCATCTAATGGCTTAACAAATCTCATATCCACTAAAGTCGCATCAATCTCATTTGCAACTTTTTTAGAAATATCTAACAGACTTCCAAAAGACAGAATAGCGACTCTTGAGGACTCCTTTAACTGAAGAATATTTGCTTTCCCAAATTCAATGGTTTTAATATTTTTTTCGATATTCTCGCCAGGCGCATTGCCTCTGGGGTATCTCACAGCTACCGGACCTTTTAAAGAATAACCAAACTCTAACATTTGCCAACATTCATTTTCATTGGCTGGCACCATAATAGTAAGATTAGGAATACATCTAAGAAAAGTTAAATCAAAAATTCCTGCATGAGTTGCGCCATCTTCTCCAACAAATCCAGCTCTATCAATTGCCAAAAGAATATCTAAGTTTTGAATTGCTACATCATGAATTAGCTGATCGTAAGCCCTTTGTAAAAAAGTAGAGTAAATAGCTAAAACTGGCTTTTTGCCTTCACAAGCCAAACCAGCAGCAAAAGTCATACTGTGCTGTTCTGCAATTGCAACATCGAAAAACTGATGGGGAAACCTTTGAGCAAATTCTGTCATACCAGAACCTTCGGACATAGCAGGAGTTATTGCGACTAAATTTTCATCACCAGATTCAGCTTTTTCACACAACCATTCTCCAAATACTTCTTGATACTTTGGCCCTTTATTTTTTCCTGACGAGGACTCGATCTTTGATAAGGCATGAAACTTGATTGGTTCTTTTTCCGCAGGAAGATAGCCTTTTCCTTTTTGTGTTACTAAATGTAAAAAAACAGGACCCGAAAGGTCATTGATATTTTTTAAAGTTCTTACCAAATCTTTTAAGTTATGTCCGTCCATTGGGCCAATATATTGGAATCCCAATTCTTCAAATAGAGCACCAGGAGACAAAAAACCCTTTATGTGAGTTTCAGTTTTTTTGGCAAATCTCTTGGCAGATGGAATCATTCTTAAGACAGATTTGCCTCCTTCTCTAATTTGTATATACCACCTGCTAGACCAAATTTTTGCAAGATAATTAGATATTCCACCAGTATTATTTGAAATCGACATATTATTATCATTGAGAATAACTAATAAATCTTTGTCTATAGATCCAGCATGAGCCATTGCTTCATAAGCCATGCCAGCTGTAATAGCTCCATCTCCAATCACTGAAATATATTTATTCGTTGAGTTTGCAACACTCATTCCTAAAGCAGCTCCAATTGAGGTGCTAGAGTGACCAACTCCAAAAGCATCAAATTCACTTTCGTCTCTAGAAGGAAAGGGATGTAAGCCATTTTTTTGTCTGATAGATAGCATTTTTCCTTTTCGCCCCGTTAGTATTTTATGTGGATAGGCTTGGTGTCCAACGTCCCAAACTATCTTATCTTTGGGGGTGTTAAAAACGTAATGCAAAGCTATTGTTAGTTCAACCACGCCTAGTCCAGCGCCAAAATGCCCCCCTGAATGTTTTGTTGAATATAAAAGAAATTCTCTTATTTCATCTGCGAGTAACGAAAGGTCAGATGAAGAAAAATTTTTTAAGACGTCAAATGTTTTTAAAGAATCTAATAAAGGAGTAGATGGCTCATGCTCGGGAAGTTTATCAAAAGTTTTCATCTTAATTTTTTCTATTTACGACTAATTCACAAAGCGCATTTATTTTTTCTGTATTGAAGGGAAGTTTATCTAAAATTAAAAGCGCTTCTTCAATCAAAAGCTCAGCTTTTTTTTGAGATTCTTCAATGCCCAGAATAGATGGATAAGTGGATTTATTATTTTTTAAATCTGATTTTACAGGTTTTCCAATTGTTTCCTCATCACCAATTTCATCTAAAATATCATCTCTTATTTGAAAAGCTAGACCAAATTTATTTGAGAATATCTTAAGTTTTTCTATTAAGTCTTTATCTATATTTTTTTTCATCAAACAAACGCATAAAACACAAGCTTCAATTAATTTTCCTGTTTTTAGATAGTGTAATTCGTCTAATTCCTCTTCTGTTAAAACCCTATTTTCTGAAAGAATATCTCTATTTTGTCCTTCAACCATACCCATAGGACCGCAGGCTCTTGCAAAAAGATTGATGATTTCTAATTTAGTTTTAGCTTCTAGATTTGGATCTTCTAAAGAAGTTAATACTTCTAAAGATAAAGGTTGTATTGCGTCTCCTGCAAGGATAGCTGTTGCTTCATCAAACTGCTTGTGGCAACTTAATTTCCCCCTTCGGAAGTCATCATCATCCATTGCAGGTAAATCGTCATGAATCAAAGAATAACAATGAATTAGTTCTCCTGCTGCAGCAATAAGATCGACATTATCACTTGCAATTTCAACTTCGAGCATTTCACAAAGCAAAAGAATAATCTGGGGTCTTATTCGTTTCCCCCCATTCATCACAGAATAATGTATTGCTTCAGTAACTCTGGAAATATCTTTTTCAGGAAGGGTTTTAAATAAAGCTTTATTTATTCTAGTTAAGTTTTCTTCTAGAAAATTAACATCCTTAGTTTTCATCAAAAGATTCTAAATCAAAGGACCCATCGTCAGAATCAACTAATTTTTCAATTTTTAGTTCTGCTTCAGTAAGTAGTTTTTGACAGTGTCTAGTTAATTTAATTCCTTCTTCAAAAGCTTTGATTGATTTTTCAAGCGGAAGGTCTCCTTCTTCAAGCTCAGAAACTATTTTTTCTAGTTTTTCTAGTGACGATTCAAAATCTTTACTTTTTTCAGCCATACTTAATTATTTAATTTAGGTTCTGATTTTACAGAATTAAGTCCCGCATACAATTCTTTAATTTTTGTCGGCAACATTAGCCAGCAAGGAGTTAAAACCAATGTCATTAATGAAGCGAAAGTTAGCCCCCAAACGACAGCAAAAGAAAGTGGTGACCACCATTCTACCACTCGACCACCGACACCAATATCTCTAGCAATCAGATCGACCCCCAAACCCATAGCCAGAGGCATCAGACCTACCACTGTTGTAGCGGTTGTTAAAATTATTGGCCTAATTCTTTGTGCAGCAGTTCTCACAATCAAATCTTTTTGAGAGGCACCAATATTTTCACGTCTCAACACGTTATACGTATCGACAAGAACAATATTATTGTTTACGACGATACCAGCTAAAGCAATTATTCCAAGATTAGTGAAAAGGAAACTAATGGGATATTGAGTGATCAGGTGTCCTAAATAAACTCCAGCAGTTGATAAAAATACAGCAGATATCACAATCCAAACTTGATAAAAACTATTTAATTGAATCATCAATAGAATTGCCATGAGGAAAAGACCAATGACAGCCGCAAAAAGAAAAAATTCAGCATCATCAGCTGCTTGTTCTGCTTGTCCGCCAAAATCAAATTGTAGTTTTTGGTATTCGTTATTATCCGAGATCCATTGATTTATTTTCGGCAATACATCTTCAATTAAAGCACCAGGGGCATAATCCGCTGCAATAGTGAAAGCTCTTTCTCCTTCAACTCTTCTAATTGCAGGGGCTTCATAAGACGGGTTAACTGAAACAAAACTACTAAGTGGAACAGAACCAAATCTTGTTGAAATAGTTAGTTGATCAAATAAATCTAATCGTCTTTGAGATTCAGGGAATCTGACTCTAATATCGATTGCTTCATCTAAGTCGGTAGGACGATATTCTCCAACTTTTACTCCAGCTGTCAGAAATTGAATCGCAGTGCCTATCTCACTAGTTGTTACTCCGAATTGCGAGGCTTTTTCCTTATCAATGTTTAACTTCCATTTAAGTTGTTCTCTTGGAATTGTGTTGTAAACGTTTTTAGCTCCGGGAACTTGTTCGTCTATGTATTCTGTTAAAGCAATAGTTGCTTCATAAACCATCTGGCTATCAGGTCCGAATACATCAATTTCAATAGGGTTATCAGACGGAGGACCGCTGTCTCTTTCTCTGATAGCAATTTTGATGCCAGGAATACCATTTAATTTGTATTGAAGCTCGTCTAAAACCTCACTACCGGTTTTAATTAATGAATCTCTATCAAAAGGCATCCCAACATAAATTTTGCCAATGGAGTCAGCATTTCCTCTATCTCTTGGATCATTTGAACCAGCTTGTTCTAAAAAAACACTTTCTGGTCCCTCTACTGTTAAAACAATTTTTTCTACTTCTTTTAAATACTCTAGTGTCTCATTAGCATTTAAATTACCTCTAGCTTGAACTTCAACAATAATCGTATCTGGATCTTCTTCGATAAAAAAGGAACCGCCAGGTCCATGTTGGCCATAAATACTGTAGATAGTGACTACAGTGAGAAGTAAAAAAGAAATTACAAAACCAGGTCTATCTAATAATTTATCTAAAAATCTAGCGTATCTCCCAGTAAAACCGTCTAAGGTTTTTGGATCTCCATTTTCTAGCAAAGCAGAATTTTGAAGTGTTTTAAAATTTCTTCTACCTAAACTACCAAAAATAGAACCAATGGCAGGAGTAAAAGCCAAAGCATAAAGTATTGAGGCACTCAAAACTAAAAATAGTGTTGTTATCATAGGCCTCATAAACTGCCCTGAGATTCCTTCCCAAAATAGAAGTGGAAAAAAGATTGCCAAAGTAGTTCCGATAGATATGATCACAGGCCAAAACATTCTTTTAGCAGATCTTTTATAAGCTTCAACTCTATCTAAACCTTCACTCATTTTTCGATCAGCATATTCAACTACTACTACGCTTCCGTCTATCAACATCCCTAGAGAAATTAAAAAACCAAAGCAAACCATAAAGTTGAAGGTGTATTCAATGATATTTAGAAAAATACATGCAAAAAGGAAGCAGGCAGGAATAGCCAAAGCTACCATTGATGATGATCTTAAGCCCATTGCCGCTACGACAATGGTAACAACCAAGATTAAGGCTGCTAAAGTATTCCCAACTATCTCACTAATTAGTTCTACTGAATACTGAGTTCTGTCTTCTGTAATTACAATGTCGATATCTGGGGGAAGAATTTCATCAGATTCTGAAATGATCTTATAAATTTGATTTGCTACAACAACTTCTCTTGCATCAGTTTTTTTATAAATAGATATAGTTGCAGACGGCTGGCCGTTAACCCTAGAAAAAGAGTCCTTGTCTCTAAAAGTTCTTTTGACTTCAACCAAATCGTCTAAAGAAACAACAGCATTATCACTTTCTAAAATTGGGATTCTTTTTACATCTTCAGCAGTTTCAAAAACTGAAGGAACAATGACAGAAAATTTTCCTGTTCCAGAAATTATATTTCCTGCTGGAATTGCCCTATTATTTTGTTGAATAGCATTATAAATATCCAAGGCCGAAGCTTGATAACTATCCAATTTAGTTTTATCTACAATAGCTTCTAACACTTCATCTGGAGCTCCCGATAATCTAGCTTCCAAAACTCCAGGTAATGATTCAATTTCTGTAGCCATTTCTTTTGCAAAGCGTATTAATTCTCTTTCAGACGAAGCAGCAGATATAAAATTAAGATTCATTACAGGAAAAGCATCAAAAGAAAATTCCTTTACAAAAGGCTTTTCAGACTCTTCAGGTAAATCCGGAAGAATTTCGTCGATTGCGTCTTTTACATCCACTAAAGCATCTTCTTTGGGATATCTATCAGGAAACTCTAAAATAAGGTAGCCCATACCATCTCGACTCCAAGATTGCATGCTTTTGACTTCGCTTAAAGACCTAAAACGATCTTCCAATGGTCTTGTAATAAGTCTTTCTACATCTTCAGGAGACGCGCCTTCATACTCTGTAGAAACAAAAACATAAGGAATGTTTATGTCAGAGTATGCGGAGGCAGGGATCAGGGCTACAGATGAAAGCCCCCATACAATTATTAAAGCAAGAAATGTCAGCGTTGCTTTATATCTGTCTACAAAAAAATCAATTAATGCGTTCATCTGACATTAGGCGATCATCTATGGCAACTTCTACTTTCTCTCCGTCACTAACATAATCTTGACCAACAGTAATGATTCTTGATTTGCTTGGCAAGCCAGAGATCCATGCTCCTTTTTCAGTATCCTGAATTAAATTCACATTTACAAATTGGACAGTTCCAGAATCACCAACGATTCTTATACCTAAGTCACCCTCATCGTCTAACCTTAAAATTGAAAGAGGAACTAAATTGGCAAGTTGGTTTTCACCGGGAAGATAAATTCTTGCTGAAGAACCATCTTTAATGAGTCCATCTTTATTTTCTATAGTGACTTCTACTCTAAATGTATGCGTTCTACTATTTGCAGACGAAGAAATAAAGCTCACCTTACCTTCATGAGATTTACCGTCCAAAGTTTCAACTTTTGCAGAAGATCCTATATTAATGAATCCAATATCAGTTTCAGAAATTTCTCCGCTTACAATCATTGGATCAAGATCAAGCAAAACCGCGCAGGTTGAACCTCTTGTTAAAAAATCTCCTTCATCAAGGGGGATTCTATCTACAATTCCTGCAAAAGGGGCCTTGATAGTTGCATTATCGAGTTCTAGTTTAGCTCTTTCAAAATTAGATTTGATATTTTGAAATTGATTTGAAGAGTACAGTCCTTCATCAAAAAGTTTTTGGGCAGATTTATATTCGAGTTCAGCTTTTTTAAAAAAAGATTCTTTTTCGGCCATAAAAATTGAACAGATAGGATCCCCCTGTTTAACTTCTGTACCTTGTCTGATTGGCAAAGCTATTACTCTTCCAGAAGTTTCAGCTTTTAATTCAACCTTCTTATCAGCTTCGGCAAACCCTTTGATTAAAATTTCTCGTGTAAAGTTTTGTGAGGTTTGGTCGATGACTCTTACAGTTGATTCTTTATCTATATAGGTTTCAATGATTTCTTCTTCTTTCACCAAAGTGCCTGATACCATCCATATCAAGGCAAAACCAAGAAACATAGCAGACCACTCGATATTTGATCGAGTAAGTAAAACTTCCTTAATAATCAAGAAATATTTATTTTTCATCTAGTAAATAATGGGAACAAATTTAATTATATCAAGAAAGAATTAGATTTTTGTATCACTTTTGAAAGTGTCTTAAATTTAAAAATTTTTCTTTAGATTTTCTATAAAATTTAATTGTTGAGATTTATCAAGTTTTGAATTTATTTTTTTCAATTTCGGAACATCAGGACTTTTAAATTTCTTTCCTTCAAGCCACTCATTTACTAAGAAATCAAACTTATTTTTAAACTCTTTCAATGCAGATTGCTCAGATTCATTTTGTAAAAAGAACCATCCTGTCTCTAAACCAGCATGATAGACAACAGGATGAGACCAGTTGTGTTCTGAAGGAGCATCACAATAAGACGAAGCTTCTTTAAAAGCTTTTTCAAGACTTGGAATATTATTTGCTTTTAATGTAAGAGCCTTGCATTTTTGAAGAACAGAACTTAATGAAGGCAGGTATTCAGAATTACTCATAATGTTATCAATACTTTTAAAGATAATTTCATTTTCAAATAATGAAAGTTTTTTAAGCCAAAGCTGTTTAGCTAACTTGAGACTATCTGAATCTGGAAAAGCTTTGTGAAATTGATTGTGATAAGTAATCTCTAACTGAGTGAATAGAACATTTATAAGGTCTATAGGATTGTCAGGTATCTTAATTTTAGTATTCAATTGCCCAATCTTTATCAGTTAATCTTGAAATTATACCTGAGGATTCTGAATTATTTTTATACCACTTAAATTTCACATGTTGTATAAATTTTGAATTCCATGAAGTCATAACCTGATTAGAATCAATCCAATATACTTTAAATTCAGGTATTTGATTTTTAGCAAAACTTTCATCGATTCTTGCTAATTTTAAAACATCCAAACAGTTTTGGTTAGGCTCCCAATCGTTTGTCATTTTTTTTGGAGAAACATCGTCTTCAATAATATTTTTATATCTTGCCCACTGTCTTCTAACATGGTTTATAAAGATGGAGTTCCAATTATTAGATCTAAACTGTTTTTCTTGCCAATAAACTATAAATTCAGGAATACATTTATTAATAAATTTAGAATCCATTTCAGTTGTCTCTAAAATAGAAATTACATCCTCAGATGGAAACCAATCCTTTTGTATCAATACTTTTTCCGCTTCTAATTTTTTATTTTTCTCTTCAAGTCGCCATTCTTTTATTAAATACTTGAGGAAATTGAATTCGTTTTTAAAATTTGCTTCTGATGAGGCTTTGTTTGGGTCAAAAAATATTTCATATTTGAAATTTATAAATTCCTCAGGTATTCCGAGACTCTTTGCTTGATTGAGAACTTGTTTTGAAATTTTTGTATCTTCGACAGCAATTTTATTTTTTGTTTCTGACTTTAAAGAAAGATTGTTTTTTAAAATAAATTTTGAATCTATTTCTTCAATGAGCTCTAAGGTTAATAATTTCGATACCGCATCGTTGAATCTTCTTTCTTTTAAAAAGCTTAATTCGCTATTTAAATTTTTCTGAGGAATTCCAATTGATGAATCACTTATTAAATTAAAAATGATGGCTTCCTCTAATCCAAGAGATGCTGCAATTTCAGGAGAAAAAAAAAGATTCTTAGAATCTTTAGGCATATTAAGCAGTTTCCTCTAGATTTTTTCTTCTAGATTTCACCGCTGAAGATAAAAGCTTGAGCATTATTTCTGTATCTTCCCAACTGACACAGGCGTCTGTAATACTCTGTCCGTAAGTTAAAGATTCTTTAGGTCCTATAGATTGATTGCCTTCTACTAAGTGACTTTCTATCATGACTCCAAAAATTGATCTTTCACCAGATGCAATTTGGTCAGCAATGTCTTTATTGACCAATAACTGTTTTTTAAATTTTTTCTGACTATTTCCATGACTCATGTCTACCATTAAAGCAGTGGGATTTCCCGATTCAGCTAAAATACTTGTCGTCTCTTTAATAAATTTACTTTCAAAGTTAGGAATTTTTCCACCACGCAAAATTACATGACAGTCTTTGTTGCCTGATGAGTTAAAAATAGCAGATTTTCCTTCTTTTGTTATGGAAAGAAAGATATGAGGCTGAGAGGCTGAGCCAATAGCATCTATCGCTACTTGAATGGTGCCATTTGTAGAATTTTTAAAACCTACGGGACAAGAAAGACCTGAAGCTAGCTCTCTATGGACCTGACTTTCTGTAGTTCTAGCACCAATAGCGCCCCACGATATTAAGTCAGAAATATATTGAGGAGTGATAATATCAAGGTATTCTGTAGCAGCTGGCAAGCCTATTTCATTAATATCCAAAAGAATTTTTCTTGCTTCTCTTAACCCTTTATTTACATCGTAACTATCATCTAAATTTGGATCATTTATCAAACCTTTCCAACCAACAGTTGTTCTAGGTTTCTCAAAATAAACTCTCATTACAATCTTTAATTCTGAAGATAATGACGATTCAAGATTTTTAAGTTTTTTCGCGTATTCAATTGCAGCTTTAGGATCATGTATCGAACAGGGACCCACAACCACAACTAGCCTGTCGTCTCTACCATGAATGATGTCGGATATATTTTGTCTTGATTTAAAAACAAGCTCTGAAACAGGCGGTGTAATAGGAAATTCTGATATAACATCATTAGGAGGTGAGACCTCCAAAAGGCCTGTTATTCTGGTATTATCGGTCAAATATTGCATAACAAAGTGGTTGATTGTATCTATTCTATTCTAAATTGAAAATCAAAATTTAAAAAATATGGCAAAAATTAAATTGATTCAAGAAAACCCTATAGTGGGAGACATATCAGGAAACCTTCTGATAGCAAAAAAAGAAGTTGAAAAGGCTGAAAAAAATGGGATTGAATTAGTAATTTTTAGCGAAATGTTTCTTTCTGGATATCCGCCAGAAGATTTAGTTTTGAGATCTGATTTTATGGAAAAAATAGAAGCATCAATTAATGAACTATCAAATTTAACTTCTAATATTTCTATAATCATTGGAGCTCCTTCAAAAAAAGATAAAGAAATCTTTAATTCTGCTTACTTCTTGGAAAAGAATGAAATAAAAGACATATATTCAAAACAAGTCTTGCCTAATTACAAAGAATTCGATGAAAGACGATATTTTACTAGTGGAAAAGAAAATAAAATCATCGAATTTGATGGAATTAAATTCGGTCTATCTATTTGTGAAGATATTTGGTCTGAACAATATGTTTCCAATTTAGTTAACGATGGAGCAGAAATTATAATTAACCTAAGTGCTTCGCCCTTTACGGTCACAAAAAAGATTACAAGAGAAAAGATGCTTTCGTCTTATCTTAAAAAGTACAAGGCACCAATAATTTATTTAAACCAAGTTGGTGGACAGGATGAATTAGTTTTTGACGGGTCATCATTGATTTTTTCTGGAGACGAAGAAATTTTTAAATTTAAAAGTTTTGAAATTGATTCAAAGGAAATTGAGATTACCAAGAGTAAAGAATTTAAACTCCTTATTGATGAAGTAGAAAAATATCAATCCGATGATCTAGAGGATATATATAGCGCTTTAGTTATGGGAACTAAAGATTATGTAAATAAAAACGGTTTTAAAGGAATTATTATAGGATCCTCCGGGGGAATTGATTCTGCTTTGACTGCAACAATTGCCTATGATGCCCTAGGCTCCTCTAGAGTTAATACAGTGATGATGCCCTTCGATTATACAGCTGATATGAGTATAGAAGATGCAAAAGAATTGGCAGAAAACCTTTCCATTAATCATTCGGTCATTTCTATCAAAGAAATTTATGAATCTTTTTCGGACGTGTTACAGCCTTCTTTTGAAAATAAAGAAATAGATAAGACAGAAGAAAATCTGCAATCTCGTTGCCGGGGGGTTACTTTAATGGCTCTTTCAAATAAGTTGGGTTATTTGGTTCTAACGACAGGAAATAAAAGTGAAGCTGCAGTAGGTTATTCAACTCTATATGGCGACACTGCTGGAGGTTTTTCTGTGTTAAAAGATGTTAGCAAGACTTTAGTTTATAAATTGTCTAATTTTAGAAATTCAAAAAATCTTGTGATACCTGAAAGAATAATCGAGAGGCCTCCTTCAGCAGAATTAGCGCCAGATCAAAAAGATACTGATTCATTACCAGATTACAGTATTTTGGATCCTATCATTGAAATGTATGTCGAGAAGGATATGAGTCCAAATGACATAATTTCTAAAGGTTTTGACGAGGATGAAGTGAGACGGATTTTAAGATTAATTGATTTAAATGAATACAAAAGAAGACAGGTGCCTATAGGAATTAAAATTTCTGACAGAAATTTTGGAAAAGATAGAAGATATCCAATTACTAATGGATGGAAGCCCTAAATCTAGGATAAATTATTAAAAAAACCACTATATAGTGTGTAGAAAGCGTTTTTGCCTTATAATTGCGCTATATTTATGGTTAAAACTTCTGTTTTTCAGCCTAAACAAGCTGAATTTAACCTTGCAATTCTTAATGGCGAGGAAGTATCTCTACCTTCAGATGACTTATATATCCCTCCAAATGCGTTAAAGATTTTTTTGGAATCTTTTGAAGGGCCTCTTGACCTACTGCTGTATTTTATAAAAAAACAAAATTTAAATATTTTAGAAATAGATGTTTCTAAAATCACAGATCAATACGTTCAATACATCGAATTAATGGAAAAGATTCAATTTGATTTAGTTGGAGAGTATCTTGTGATGGCGGCTTACTTAACAGAAATCAAATCAAGGATGATGCTGCCGAAAGAGTTTGACGAAGAAAATGAAGAGGACGATCCCAGATCTGAATTAATTAGAAGACTTCAAGAATATGAGAGGTACAAAGAAGCGTCTAATAAGATTGAAGAGCTACCTAGAATAAATAGAGATTTTTATATTGCTTCTTCTGCATTACCTGAATTTGAATCAAAAGAAAATCTTCCTTCTGTTGATTTAAGTCAAATAGTTCAAGTTTTTGCTGAATTGATCGAAAGACAGAAATTAAATGTCAGTCATATAATAGAATTTGAAAAACTTTCTACCAGAGAAAAAATGTCTTACATTCTTGATCTTTTGGTGAATGAAAAATATTTAGACTTTTTTAATATTTGTCTTATCGAAGAAGGAAAAATTGGAATCATTGTTAATTTTCTAGCTATGCTGGAATTAGTCAAAGATTCTTTGATCACTTTAATCCAGACCGAAGATTTTGGTCAAATTTATCTATCGGCCAAAGAGGAAATTCACTGATATGACTGAAAACACAGAAAAGATTGTCGAATCTCTATTGCTATCATCTTCGAGACCTCTGACTGAGGCTGAAATTTTGAAAGCTTTCAATGATTCAGACGGTGTAGATTCAGCAGATATTAAAGAGGCACTAAATAAGCTTGAGAATTTTTATTCAGAGCGCAGTATTGAATTGGTTAAGGTGGCTAATGGATATAGACTGAAAGTTAAGCAAGAATACTCCACCTGGATTTCAAAACTTTGGGAAACAAAGCCTCAAAAGTTTTCGCGAGCAATGATGGAAACACTTGCTTTAATTGCTTATAAACAACCAATCACTAGGGCCGAGATTGAAGAGGTAAGAGGAGTTTCAGTGAGTAGCCAAATTATAAGAAATTTAATGGATCGAGGGTGGATTAAAGTAGTAGGCCATAGGGATGTTCCTGGAAGACCTTCTTTGCTATCTACTACGAAGGATTTTTTAGACGACTTGAATTTAAGAAAATTATCAGATTTGCCTGAATTACCTGATATAGGAAATATACCAGAAGAAATTCAGATGCCATTGCTTATTGAAGAGCAAAAAGAGGAAAAAGCCTCGATTCAGGAATAAAAATGGCAGTTCGCCTTCAAAAGGCTGTCGCAGATGCTGGTATATGTTCAAGAAGAAAAGCTGAATTGCTTATTGAATCTGGAAGAGTCTTTTTAAACGATAAAAAAGCTAGATTAGGCGATAAAGTAGAAGCTGAAGATAAAATATTTATTGACGGCAAAGAGATTAAATTAACTCCTTCAAAAAAAAGACTTATCATTTATCACAAGCCAATAGGTGAGATCTGTTCGAAAGCGGGATATGGCAAGCCAACAGTTTTTGACAATCTTCCAATTTTAAAAAACTCTAGATGGGTAGCTTTAGGAAGATTAGACATAAATACAAGCGGACTACTTTTATTTTCAAATGATGGAGTTTTAGCTAACAAAATAATACATCCGAAGAAACAACTAGAAAGGGAGTATCTAGCAAGAATAAGAGGCAAACCAACGGAAGAGGATTTAAAAAAGCTTTTAAAAGGAATAAAAATCGAAGAGGATTTTTTAAAATTTACTGATGTAGTAAGAGGGAGGACTACTAAATCTCATACTTGGTTTGCTATGGTTATCATGGAAGGCAAAAATAGAGCAGTTAGAAAATTGTGGAACAGTTTAGGTTTTGAAGTTTCGAGGCTAAAGAGAACAAGATTAGGGCATATCTTTTTACCCGCTGATCTTTCTCCTGGCAAATTTAGAGATTTAGAGGATAAAGAGATTAAAGAATTTTTTAAGTAAAAGTAAGGATTTCTTTAATATTACTAATATTAAAGCCGTTTTTATTAGGAGGAAATTCTTTGTCTTTTACATATCCATATTCAGCAAAAACAGGGGTTATACTTGCATTTCTTGCAGCTTCAAGATCTCGCCAATTATCACCCACATAAAGTGTATCTTTGGGATGTTGATTCAATTTTTTTAAAGCATATTTTAACGTGGCTGGATCAGGTTTTCTCAAATTCTCAACGTCATCGGGACAAACCAATATTTTTGCTTTTTTGTCCCATCCCAAAGATTTGAATATTTGAGCTGAAAATATTTTTGGTTTATTAGTGACTATTCCCCAAAGCATCTTTCTTTCTTCAAACAAAGAGATAACTTCGTCTACTCCTTCGAAAGGCCTTGAATCTAAAAAGACCTTTTTGTAGGCCTTTAACAGAGCATTTCTTTTTTCTTCAAAATTAATATTTTGCTCATCTATGTTATACCCCAAAGTTACCAAGGCTCCAGCTCCGTCAGATACCTTTTCTCTTACTTTTTCAAATTTTTGACTTTCTTTGCCTTCTTTTTTTAAAACTTCATTCAAGGCTAAATGAAATTCTTTAGCTGTATCCAAAAGTGTGCCATCTAAGTCAAATAGAAATAATTTATATTTTTTATTTAGATTTTTCTGCATGGATTAAGTAGTTTACGTCTACGTCTTTTCCAAGCCAATATTTCTTAGTGAGAGGGTTATAACTCATTCCTATAATTTCCTTTACCTCTAAATTAGAATTTCTCATCATATTTGAAAGTTCTGAAGGTTTGATAAATTTTTTGAACTCATGAGTGCCTTTAGGCAAAAGATTTAAAATATATTCCGCCCCTATGATTGCAAATAGAAAAGATTTGGGATTTCTATTAATTGTTGAAAAAACTATAGTTCCACCAGGTTTGCATAAATCAGAACAAGTTTTCACCAATTGTTGTGGGTCTGGAACATGCTCAATTGCTTCTAAACAGGTAACTACATCAAACGCTTCTTTTTTTTCCGGTAACAGCTCTTCGGCTTCTCCGTTAATATATGTTACATCGCAATTAGCTTTTTTTGCATGAATTTGTGCTGTATTAATCGCAACATCAGATATATCGATGCCGGTAACATTAGCCCCAAAATTATGTAAAGCTTCTACCAGCAATCCACCGCCACAAGCGACATCAATAACATTTTTATTTTTTAAATCGACTTTTTCAGAAACATAATTAGATCTCAAAGGGTTGATAATATGAAGTGGGGCAAATTTTCCATTGGGATCCCACCATTCTTCGGCAATTTTATTAAATTTTTCTTTTTCCGATGGATCGATATTCATTACAGAAGCATTATGTTAGATTTAATAGGTTTTTGTCATTAAAATTAAGTAAATTTATATTTATATGAAAATTTTTTTTCCTAAAGAGCTAGATTCAGAGACAAGAATTTCTATCACTCCCGATTTCTTAAAAAAATATTTAGATAGTGGTTTAAAAGTTTCTGTACAAACAAATATTGGTTTGCACCTCGGATTTAAAGATGAAATTTATAAAGAACTTGGCGCTGAAATAGTAGACCGAAAAAAAGGTCTTAAAGAAGGAAATGTTATTTGTTCCGTAAACAAATTATCTAGGGACGATTTAATTGATGTAAAAGAAAATTCTCTTATTGTCAGTTTTTTGGATCCTTTTAACGATAAAGTGTTAGTTGAAGACCTAAAAATAAAGAAAATTTCTTCAATCAGCATGGAGTTGATCCCAAGAACTACTCGAGCTCAAAAAATGGACGCACTAAGTTCGCAAGCAAATTTAGGTGGGTACGCGGCAGTTTTAATAGCCTCTAATATTCTTTCCAAGTCTTTTCCTATGATGATGACGGCAGCTGGAACAATTTCACCTTCTAAAGTTTTTGTTGTTGGGGTAGGCGTGGCTGGTCTTCAAGCAATTGCTACAGCGAAAAGATTAGGCGCTAAAGTTGAAGCTTTTGACACTAGGCCGGTTGTTGAAGAGCAAGTAAAATCTTTAGGTGCAAGATTTGTCAAAATTGATATTGGAGAAACTGAGGAAACATCTCAAGGTTACGCAAAGGAATTAACAGCTGAACAGATAAATCTTCAAAGAGCTGGGATGAAAAAAGTATGCTCAAACTCCGATGTAATAATTACGACCGCTCAAGTTTTTGGGCGAAAAGCCCCCGTTATTATCACTTCAGAGATGATAGAAGACATGAATCCTGGTAGCGTAATCGTAGATATGGCTGTTGGAACTGGTGGGAATGTCGAGGGTTCAAAACCAAATGAAAATGTAGATTTAAACGGTATAACTATTGTAGGTAATACAAATCTTCCCGGAGAAGTTGCTGTACATGCTAGCCAAGTTTATTCTGCAAATATATTTAATCTTATCGATGAATTTTGGGATCAAAAAAATTCCATATTAGAAATTACAACAAGCGACGAGATATTATCTGGATGTCTTGTTACGCATAAAGGAGAATTCGTAAACTCCATAGTAAAAGAGAGGTATAGCTGATGGATAGTCTTTTCATAATGTTATTGTTTGTTTTGATATTAGCAATATTTTTAGGCTTTGAATTAATTAATAAAGTTCCATCTACTCTTCATACGCCTTTAATGTCAGGGGCAAATGCAATTTCAGGGATAACTATCGTAGGTGCAATTCTTTCATCAGGCTCTGATAGCGTTCTCTTGACTACGATTCTAGGTACGGGAGCGGTTTTTTTTGCAACTATAAATGTTGTGGGCGGCTATTTAGTAACAAATAGAATGCTAGGGATGTTTAAAAAGAAATGAATATGTTTTTTCAGTCAGAACTTTTCGTAAACCTATCTTATATATTGGCTTCAATCTTTTTTATTTTTGGATTAAAAATGCTCAGTTCTCCTGAGACGGCGCAGAGAGGTAATTTAATATCTGCCCTAGGAATGCTCTTAGCAATTATTGTAACTTTAATGGGTAACAATATAATTTCTTATCAATGGCTTGCTATAGCACTCATAGCTGGTGCAATTGTAGGGGCTTCAGCTGCGTCCTTTGTAAAAATGACTACTATGCCTGAATTAGTAGCATTATTTAATGGTTTTGGAGGAATAGCTAGTTTGCTTGTGGGCTCAGCAGAGTTTTTAAATATAACTTCTGCTTTGAATGCAATTGCTCTCACGGCTGTTTTTTTGACCGTTTTAATCGGCGGAGTTACTTTTACTGGTAGTTTGTTAGCTTTTGGAAAGTTATCTGAAATTATTAACGGTAAACCCTTTCTATATTTTGGTCAGAGAGCAGTTTTAATCATTTTTATTGTCTTGTCCTTTATATTAGGAATCGAAATTATTGTAGATAGTGGGTCTCTAGGAATCTCAAGATTCTATCTTTTAGTTTCCCTAACAATTACCGCTTTAATATTAGGAGTTTTACTTACAGCTCCTATTGGCGGTGCTGACATGCCCGTAATTATAGCTTTATTAAATAGTTATTCAGGTTTAGCTGCAGCTGCAGCTGGTTTTGTAATCAATAATAACGTTTTGATTGTGGCTGGTTCGTTAGTTGGTGCTAGTGGTTTGATACTTACAAACATAATGTGCAAAGCGATGAATAGATCTTTAATGAATGTTCTTTTTGGAGGCTTTGGAGCTGTTTCTTCATCAGATGGAAACAAATCTGGAGAAATACAAGGAGAAGTTAAGCCAATCAATACTTCAGATGCATATTTAATTCTAGAGGCAGCGAATTCTGTTTTATTTGTTCCTGGTTATGGGATGGCAGTGTCTCAAGCTCAACACAGTGTAAGAGAATTAGGAGAACTATTAGAAGAAAATGGATGCGAAGTAAATTATGGCATTCACCCTGTTGCTGGACGAATGCCTGGGCATATGAATGTTTTATTAGCCGAAGCGAATGTATCTTATGATTTATTAGTTGAGCCGGATGATGTGAATCCAATTATGGATACTGTAGATGTTTGCGTTGTTATTGGGGCAAATGACGTTGTTAATCCCGATGCCAGAGAAAATGAGGGTAGCCCAATTTATGGAATGCCTGTCATAGAAGTGGACAGAGCTAAAACCGTTTTTGTCCTCAAAAGATCTATGGCTTCCGGTTTTGCAGGAATAGATAATCCTCTTTTTTTAAAAGAAAACTCAAGAATGTTATTCGGAGATGCTAAAGAATCAATTTCCACTTTAGTCTCTGAATTTAAGTCATAAATTAGCTAATTTAAAGACTTTATTATGCAGCTAGATGGTATAATTTAGGCTTTGAAATTGCATACATTTTTAAAAAAAACTTTAATCTTTTTTATCAAAAATTCCTCACTTTATGGACGACATAGCTAAAGAAATAATTCCCATAAACATAGAAGAAGAGCTTAAAAATTCTTATATGGAATACGCTATGAGCGTAATAGTGGGGAGGGCTTTACCGGACGCAAGGGATGGATTGAAGCCTGTTCATAGAAGAACTTTATTTGCAATGGATGTTTTAAATAATAACTGGAATTTAGCACATAAAAAATCCGCAAGGATTGTAGGAGATGTAATCGGTAAATATCACCCTCATGGCGATGGAGCAGTTTACGAAACAATAGTTAGAATGGCCCAAGATTTTGCATTGAGATACCCGCTGGTCGATGGCCAAGGTAATTTTGGTTCAATGGACGGGGACGGTGCAGCCGCAATGAGATATACGGAAGTAAGAATGGCTAAAATCACTCAAGAACTTTTAGCCGATTTAAATAAAAATACTGTAGATTTTGTTGAAAATTACGATGGCACGGAATTTATTCCAGATGTATTACCTACCAAAATACCAAATTTATTAGTGAATGGTTCTGCAGGAATTGCGGTAGGTATGGCTACCAATATGCTGCCTCATAACTTAACGGAATCAGTTAATGCAAGTCTTGCTCTGTTAGAGAATTCCAATATTGAACTTGATGAGTTAATAAAAATAATTCCTGGACCGGATTTTCCTACTGGAGGAATAATAAATGGTTCTTCAGGACTAATTGAAGCCGCAAAAACAGGGAAAGGAAGGATAGTCTTAAGGGCAAAAGCGGAAATTGAAACTGATTCTAAAGATAAATCAAAAATAATAATTTCTGAAATACCCTATCAACAGAATAAGGCTAGATTAGTTGAAAAAATTGCCCAACTAGCTAGAGATAAAAAAGTTGAAGGCATGTCCGAGATAAGAGATGAATCTGACAAAGAAGGAGTGAGAATTGTTATAGAAATAAGATCTGGACAGAATCCAGAAGTAATTCTAAATAATTTATATTCTTTAACACCGTTAGAAAGTGCCTTTGGAGTTAATAATGTCGCCCTCGTTAATAAAACCCCAAAGCTTCTTAACTTAAAAGAACTTCTAGAAATTTTTATTTCTCACAGAAGAACAGTCGTTTCTAGAAGAACAGAATTTGAGCTGAATAAAGCAAAAGATAGAGGTCATATTCTTGAAGGCTTAGCAGTTTCGTTGGCTAATATTGATCAGGTGATAGATTTGATAAAAAAATCAAAAGATCCTCAGGTTGCTAAAGAAAAACTTCTTGCAAAAAAATGGAAATCGGGAGTTGTCTCGAAACTAATAAAAAATGCTGGTGAAATAACCACAAGACCAGAGTCTTTGAGTGAGGATTTTGGCCTATCTGGATCATCATATAAATTATCACCTGTCCAAGCTCAGGCCATTTTAGATTTAAGACTCCAAAAATTGACCGGTTTAGAGCAGGATAATCTTGTAAAGGAATATGAAGAAATTTTAGGTGAAATAAAACTTCTGCAGAAAATCTTAGATGATCCCTCTGAATTGAAACGAGTAATCAAAGAAGAACTTATAGAAATTAGAGATTTGTATGGCGATGAAAGAAAAACTCCAATAGAGGAAAGGCTTGATATATCGACTGAAGACTTAATCAAGCCCGAAGATATGGTGGTTACTATTTCTCATGCAGGCTATGCGAAGACACAGCCATTGGAAGTTTATCAATCTCAGAGAAGAGGGGGAGTGGGAAAAGCAGCAGCATCTGTTAAGGAAGATGACTTTGTCGAGCAATTAATTGTTGCTAACACTCACAGGACCCTGCTGTGTTTTTCAAATTTAGGAAAAGTTTATTGGTTGAAAGTTTATGAAATACCTCAAGCATCACGTGTTGCAAAAGGCAGACCTTTAGTAAATTTAATTCAACTTGATGAACATGAAAGAATAACAAGTCTTCTTAATGTAGAAACTTTTGATTCCGAAGGTTATGTCTTTATGGCAACTAAAAATGGAGTAGTTAAAAAAACTCCAATTATCGATTTTAAATTACCTAGAAAATCAGGGAAAAGAGCGATTAAATTAGATAATTCTGACGAATTAGTTGGAACAGCAATCACCGATGGTTCAAGAAGTTTGATGTTGATTAGTGATGCAGGAAAAGCTGTTTACTTTAACGAGAAAGACGCTAGGCCAATGGGAAGGGATACAAGGGGGGTGAAAGGAATTACTTTAGAAGAAAATCAATCAGTCATTGCTTTGATAATGCCCAATAAAGATAATGAAATTTTAACTGTTTCAGAAAATGGCTATGGAAAACGCTCTAAAGTAGAAGACTTTAGAAAAACAAAAAGGGGTGCTAAGGGAGTTATTGCAATGCAGCTTTCTGAGAGAAACGGTAAATTGATTTCTGCCAATCAGGTTTCGGATGAAGATCAAGTAATTTTGATTTCAGACAAAGGCACTTTAGTAAGAACAAAGGTTTCTGAAATAAGTGTGATTGGGAGAAATACCCAAGGAGTAAGAGTTATAAAATTAAAAGCTAATGAGAAATTAAATGGTATGGCTTTAGCATTAGAAAATGATTAGGAAAAATATAAAAAATGTCTAGAAAATATAATTTTTGTGCAGGTCCCTCGGCCCTTCCTACTGATGTGCTAAATGATTTGAAAGATGAAATACTAGATTTTCAGGGTTATGGTCTTTCTACTATGGAAATGAGCCATAGAAGTAAAGAATTTGTGGAAATTGCAGAAACTGCTAAACAAGATTTAATAGATCTTCTAGATGTAAACGACAACTATGAAGTATTGTTCATTCAGGGAGGAGCCTCATTACAATTTTCAATGGTGCCGATGAATTTGCTAGTTAACTCTAATTCGTCCTGTGACTATTTAGATGTAGGGCAATGGTCTATAAAAGCAATAAAAGAGGCAAAAAAATATGGAAATGTAAACATCGCAGCTTCATCAGCCGATATTTCATATAAAAAATATCCTGATCCTGATGGTTGGAATTTAAATGAGAAATCTGATTATTTGCATTTAGTGATGAACGAGACTATTGATGGAGTTTGTTTGAGAGATCTTGATAAATTGCCTGCTTCAAATATAGTAGCTGATTGTTCCTCCTGCATTCTTTCTGAACCTTTGGACATTTCTAAATTTGGCTTGATCTATGCTGGAGCTCAAAAAAATATTGGGCCTGCAGGACTTGCCATTATTATTATTAAAAAAGAATTATTAGTAGATCATGCTCACCTGCCAGCTATGATGAACTATAAGACTTACGCAGATTCGGATTCTATGTATAACACTCCACCAACATTCGCATGGTATTTATCAGGAAAAGTTTTCAAATGGTTGAAGAAAAACGGTGGATTAGCGAACCAAAAAAAAGTGAATGAGTCAAAAGCTAATAAGCTTTATTCATTTATTGATGAGAATGAATTTTATTTTAATGATGTTCATAAAAACTCTAGATCAATTATGAACGTTCCTTTTTTGCTAAAAGATGATTCATTAAATTCAAAGTTTCTATCTGAATCTGAAAAAGCTGGACTTTTGAATCTCGCTGGCCATAGATCTGTCGGCGGTATGAGGGCAAGCATTTACAATGGCGTAAGTGAAGAAGCTGTTGATGCATTAATTGATTTCATGAAACTTTTTTCTGAAAAAAATGGTTAAAAAGAAAATAAAGAAAGTAAATTTAAATCTTATTAGAAAACAAATTGATGCGGTTGATAAATCTATTTTGAGATCTCTTTCTAAGAGAGTAGATTTAGTTATAGCTGCAGGAGAAAGTAAAAAAGAAATTGGTGACCAGTCATATTATAAACCGGAAAGAGAAGCTCAAATAATTAATGCTTTGATTTCAGAAAATAAGAGTAAACTTAATAAAAATCATATAAAAAATATTTACAAAGAGATTATTTCAGCGTGTTTTTCGTTAGAAAAAAAAATAGAAATATTTTTTTTGGGACCTAAGGGTACTTATTCCGAACTCGCTGTAATAGATCATTTCGGTAAATCTGCAAAAAGAACTTCTTGTTCTGATATTAATCAAATTTTTTTTAAAATTAATGAAGAAAACTGTTTTGGAATTGTTCCAGTAGAAAATTCTTCAGAGGGCTCTGTTAATCAAACTTTAGATTGTCTTCAAAGCGAAGAGTTGACCATTTGTGGTGAGTTGGAATTACCTATTGAACATGCTCTTTTGAGTAAATCAAAGAAATTGCAAAATATTCACTCGGTAAGTGGACATGAACAAGCTCTTTCTCAATGCAGGCTTTGGTTAAACAGAAAAATTCCAAATGCTAAATTAATTTCTGTTGAAAGCAGTGGAATAGCAATAGAAAAAGCAAAAAAATCGAATAATGTTGCAGCTATTGCCCATGCGTCAAATGCAAATGAATTTAAATTAAGTATTTTAAGAAAAAATATTGAAGATCAAAAAAATAACACAACGAGATTTCTTATCATCGGCAGAATAAATGCAAAAAAAAGTGGTAAAGATAAAACATCTATCTTGATATCTCTAGACAATAAACCTGGGGCTTTATCTAAAGTTTTGAAAGTTTTTGAATCAAACAAAATTAATTTATCTCACATACAATCAAGACCAAATAAATCAGATAAATGGCAATATTCTTTTTTTCTTGATTTTGAAGGTCACGTAGAAGATACCAAAGTAAAAAATCTTGTTAAAAAGCTATCATCTGTTACGCAAACCCTTAAATTTTTAGGTTCTTACCCTAAATCAATTTGATGTCTGATTCTCTCCTGGATAGGGCAAATAAAGGTATTTTAGGTTTAAAACCATATGAGCCAGGTAAACCAATAGAGGAAACTCAAAAAGAACTTGGGTTACAGAACATAATAAAGTTAGCTAGCAACGAAAATCCGCTAGGCATTAGTCCAAAGGCTTTGAAAGTTATTTCTCAAAATAAGGACCTCAATAGATACCCAGATGGTAATGCATCATCTTTCAAAGAGATTGTCTCTCAGATAGAAGGAATAAAAACGTCAATGATAACTGTTGGAAACGGTTCTAATGATTTAATTGAATTTGTCTCAAAGTGTTTTCTTTCTGAAGGAGATAATGCGATCTATTCTCAACATGGCTTTGCTATTTATCCTTTGGCAATTAAATCCACGGGAGCAAAAGCAATAAAAGCGAAAGCTAAAGATTGGGGTCACGATCTGTCCTTAATGAAAGATCTCATTGATGGAAATACTAAAGTGATTTTTTTAGCGACTCCAAATAACCCTACTGGAACGATATTAGAGTCGAATGATATCGAAGAATTTTTGGAAGTTATTCCTTCTAATATAGCTGTATTTGTTGACCAAGCTTATTTCGAATATATAGAAAAAGACAAATACAAAATTTCTTTCGATTTAATTAAGAAATATAAAAACTTGATTATTTCAAGAAGTTTTTCAAAAGCTCATGGCTTAGCTGCTCTAAGACTTGGTTACGGAGTAAGCTCAGAGGAGATAGCTGAATTTTTAAATCGAGTAAGACAACCCTTTAATACTAATTCGTTAGCTCTTGCAGCTGGAGTTGAGGCTATTGCTGATAATGAGCATATAGCTCAGTCAGTAGAAATTAACAAATCTGGAATGGAAAAGGTAAAAAAAGCTTTCGACACACTTGATTTTAAATACATAGAATCTTTTGGTAATTTTATAAGTTTCGATTCACAAATGGATTCAGATTTAAGCTTTGATTTCTTTTTACGAAAAGGGATTATCTTGCGCTCGCTAAAAGTTTATGAAATGCCTCAGCATTTAAGAGTTTCTATAGGATTAGAGGACGAAATGGATGCTTTTATCAAAGTTTTAGAAGAATATAAAAAGGCGCTTTAGATGCTCGATAAAAGTCTTCAAATAGGAATTGTTGGATTAGGATTAATAGGCGGATCTATTGCTAAAAATTTGAGTAAAAAAGGTTATAAGGTTTATGCAAATGATTTAAGCAAGGAATCCTTAAAAAATGCACTGAACGAAAAAAAAATTGAAGGCCTTTTGGAAGATTTAGACCAAAACAATCCCTTCATTTTAATTTTTACAATTCCAGTTTTATCCATTAATAAAGAGCTAAAAAGAAATAACGAATTATTATCTAAAGCTTTATTCATCACTGATTGTCTGAGTGTTAAAAATCCTTTAAAAAAAGAGATAGAAGATAAAAAATTAAATACTGAAAATTTCGTACTTTCTCACCCTATAGCAGGATCAGAAAAGAGTGGTTATGCAAATTCCGAAGAAAATCTTTTTCAAGACAAGATAGTTGTTATTACAAAATTATCTGGCACCTCCCAAACTACTGAGGACATTTGCAATGATTTTTGGAGTCTTTTAGGAGCTAAAACGATACAAATAAATTCTGAAGATCATGATAAGTACTTTGCAAAAACTAGTCACTTACCTCATCTAATTGCCTTTGCATTAATGTCTATGATTTCAAAATCCAGAGAAACTAAAAAAGAAATTTTTACTGGAGGAGGGTTAAAAGACTTTACTAGAATTGCCTCTAGCGACCCTAAAATGTGGGAAGATATTTTTATATCAAATCAAATTAATATGCTTGAAGTTATAAAGAGTTTTAAGTTGGAATTAGATCATTTAGAAAAGTTAATAAAAGAAAGTGACTCCGAGAAACTAAACCAGTTCATAACGAGTGCAAAAGAGTTTAGAGATTCTTTAACTTAGGATGCATTTAAAATTATTAAAAAGTAAAAATTTGAGTGGTCAAGTGATTATTCCTGGAGACAAATCCATTTCACATAGATCCATTATTCTCTCTTCTATAGCTAATGGGACCTCAGAGATATCAGGATTTCTGAGAGGTGATGATTGCTTAGCAACTTTAAAAGCATTTAAAAAAATGGGTGTAAAAATCGAGGATGAAGACAAAAAAATTTATGTTCACGGGGTAGGCTTGCATGGGTTAAAAAAACCAACTGAAGATCTAGATTTGGGGAACTCAGGAACTTCTATGAGACTTTTAGCGGGATTGTTATCAGGTCAAAAATTTTCTTCTACCTTAATTGGAGATTCTTCCCTTAGTTCAAGACCTATGCAAAGAATCTTAGAACCCTTACAAGAAATGGGAGCTTCTATTTTTTCAAAAGATAATACTTCTCCACTTTCTATAAAAGCCTCGAATAAATTAAATGGAATTTCTTATGAATTGCCAGTTGCAAGCGCTCAAGTTAAGTCCTGTATTTTATTAGCTGGCTTGTATGCAAATTCTAACACTCAAGTCATAGAGAGCCATCTGACTAGAGACCATACGGAAAAAATGTTTAAAAAATTTGGTATAGAAATAGATGAGAACTTTAAAAACTTAAAAAAGATAATTAGAATTTCTCCTCCACAAAAATTGACTCCTTCAAATATAACAATCCCTGGAGATTTTTCATCAGCATCTTTTTTCATAGTTGCGGGTTTAATTGTTCCCAACTCTGAAATTACTCTTAAAAATATCGGAATAAACTCTTCAAGAACTGCTCTTTTAAAAGTGTTAATTGATATGGGGGCTAATATAAGAATTAAGAACATAAAAGATGATTATGAAAAAACTGCTGATATTGAAATTAAATCTTCAAATCTTGAAGCGATAGTTTTAGATGAAGAACTTGTGCCTAATCTGATAGATGAATTGCCAATTCTTTTCATTGCTGCCGCTTTTGCGAGTGGCAAGACAATAATCAGAGGAGTAGAAGAGTTGAAAACAAAAGAGTCTGATAGATTAGAGGCAATGAGCAACTCTTTAGGAATTTTAGGAGTAGAATCAAAAACTTATTCAGATGGTATAGATATCAATGGAAAAAGTAGTTTAAACAGTTCAGTTACTATTGATTCATTCGGAGATCACAGAATAGCTATGGCTTCCTCAATAGCTTGCTCTATGCTTGATGGTGAAAATATAGTAAAAAACGTAGAAAATATACAAACTTCTTTTCCAAAATTTACTGAAACCTGTAATTCCCTGGGAATAAAGGCTGAATCATTTTGATGATGAATGCAAAAATTATAACGATTGATGGCCCAAGCGGGGTAGGAAAGGGTACTCTGGCAAAGAATCTTTCAGATGAGTTAGATTGGATCGTGCTAGATAGCGGCTCTTTATACAGGATGGTTGGATATTTATCTTTGAAGAATGATACAAAAGACTTTTCTGAGATAACAAAAATAATAAATAAAGAAGAAATTTCTTTTAAATTCTTAAGCAAGAACTCAAATATTTCTTTATTTTTAGGAGAAGACGATCTTTCAGAGTTTATAAGAAATGAAGAAGTAGCTAAGTTGGCATCCGAATTTGCAATTATACCAGAGGTCAGGGAATATCTCTTCAAGATTCAAAGGGCTTTTTTAAACAGAGGCAAAGGCCTTATTGCAGATGGAAGAGATATGGGAACAATTCTATTTCCTGAAGCAAAATATAAATTTTTTATAACTGCAAGTGCAGAAGAAAGAGCAAGAAGAAGAGAGAATCAGTTGAAAGAATCGGGATTGAGCGTTAATATGCGCAACCTTCAAAAGCAAATTGAGGAAAGAGATATAAAAGATTCTTCTAGAAAAATCTCTCCCTTGGTTCCTGCTGAAGATGCGGTAGTGATAGATTCCTCAAATATCGGAATTTATGAGCTGAAAGATAAAGTTTTAAAGTTAATAAGGAATTAAATGGAACAATCAACTTTTTCCAAAATGCTAGATGAAAATCTAGAAACCTTGAATTTCAAGGTAGGCTCACTTATTTCTGGAGTCATTGTAGATTTAACAGAGGATTGGGTTGTTGTTCATGTTGGCTTGAAGTCTGAACCAATAATCGCTAGGAACGAATTCCTAGCCGATGAAGCAGATAAAAAACTTGAAATTGGTGATGAAGTAAAAGTTACATTAGAAGCTATCGAAGATGGCCATGGATCAACGAGAGTATCAAGATTAAGGGCGATGCACGATGAGAGTTGGTCAAAACTAGAAGAATCTCTTAATGCTGGCACTATCATTAAAGGTTACATAACAGGAAAAGTAAGAGGGGGCATGACAGTCGAAGTAGGAGGAGTTAGAGCTTTTCTTCCAGGCTCGTTAGTTGACACAAGACCTTTGGAAAGTTTTGATCACTTAGAAAAATCTTTTCAAGAATTTAAAGTAATCAAATTAGATAAAGAAAAAAGTAATGTCGTTTTATCACGAAAAGCTGTCCAAGAAGATATAAATTCTGAAGAGAGAGAGAAAATTTTTGCTACTATTCAAGAAGGCTCTCAAATTTCTGGGGTTATTAAAAATTTAACTGATTATGGAGCGTTTGTTGACTTGGGTGGAATTGACGGCTTACTTCATATTACTGATATAACATGGAAAAGAATAAATCATCCTTCTGAAGTTTTAACAGTCGGCGAAGAATTAGAGTTGAAAGTCACAAAATTTGATAAAGAAAAATCCAGAATTTCTCTCGGCTTAAAACAATTATCGGAAGATCCTTGGGAAAATATCAAAGACACCTATCCTATAAATTCCGTTAATAAAGCTAAAGTTTCAAGCCTAACAGATTACGGCTTTTTTGCTGAACTTGATTCGAATACAGAAGGCTTAGTTCATGTTTCTGAAATTGACTGGACAAATAAAAATATTCACCCTTCGAAAGTAGTTTCAGTTGGCGACGAAGTTGATGTCATGGTTTTAGAGATTGATGTTGAAAAAAGAAGGATTTCTCTTGGAATGAAACAATGTGTCGAAAATCCTTGGCTTATCTTTGCAGATAACCACAGTTTGGGAGATAAAGTTGAAGGCGAAGTAAGTTCATTAACAGATTTTGGAATGTTTGTAGGATTAGATGGCGGAATAGATGGTCTTATTCATCTTTCAGATTTATCTTGGACAGAAAAAGAAGAAGAGGCGGCCAAAAGCTACAAAAAAGGCCAAAAAGTGGAAGCCATTATATTGGCTATGGATGCCCATAAAGAAAGAATATCTCTAGGAATCAAACAATTAACCGAAGATCACTTTGAAACATTTGCTAAAAAGAATCCTAAGGGCACTAAATTAGTGGCTAAGGTAACTAGTATCGAAGAAGAATCAATCAATTTAATAATTGATTCTGATATTCCTGGAGTTTTGAAACTTAAGGAAGTCAAGGATAATATTCCTGAAGTTGGAACAGAAATAGAAGCACTAGTTACTTCTATTGGCAGGAAAGAAAGATTGATAAATTTATCTGTTCGAGCAATGGAAAAAGCTGAAGAAAAATCAATTCTTAAAGAAAATGTAGAAAAAAATAAAGAAATTGAGGCTTCTAGCAAAACCTCTATAGGTGATTTGATCAAGGACGAAATAGAAGAAAGTTCAACAAAAAAAGATGAAGAAGTCTGATCTTCTAGAAAATTTTAAAAAAAAGTTAAGCCATATTTCAAAAACAGATTCAATTACTTCGTTTGAATTAATTTTAAAAGCTATCGTCGAATCTCTTGAAAAGGGAGATAGATTGGAAGTAAGAGGTTTTGGTTCTTTATCTACAAGAACTAGAAAGCCTGTCAGAGGAAGAAATCCTCAATCTGGTGAAGCAATAGAATTATCAGAAAGAAAAGTTCCATACTTCAGAGCATCTAAAGAATTAAATCAAAAGTTAAACTAAATTATTTACTACTATCTGCTGATATAATTTTTCTTGTGAAATATCTATATCTAATTTTCTTTTTATCAGTTCTGGGATATCTAATTTTATTTTTTAATCTAAATAGTTCTTTCATAGATTTAGATTTTTATTTTTATAAAATTAATGGAATAACTTTAGGGCTAACCATAATAGTTACCTTTTTTTTAGGAATGGTTTTGAGTTACTTATTACAACTTCCAATTTTGTTAAGAAAAAGAAAAATGAAATCCAAAAATAATGACAGTTAAGCTTAAACCAAAACAGACAATAATTGCCCTTGATGTAAGTTCTCTGGAAGAAACTAAAGATTTACTCTCAATAGTTGATAAAGATTTATTTAGATTAAAGGTTGGAAAACAGCTCTTTACTTCTCAGGGGCCGAAAGCCATAGATAAATTAAACTCCTTAGGTTTTGATGTATTTTTAGATTTAAAACTTCATGATATTCCAAATACTGTTTCTAAGTCTTTAGAAAATATCTGCAATTTTGGAGTTTGGATGTCAAATATACACTTACTAGGCGGACAAGAAATGATTGAAGCAGCAACATCTACAGTAAAAGGATTAAATAGCGAAATGATTTTGGTCGGAGTGACTATTTTGACGAGTTTGAATGAAAATAACTTAGTAGAAATGGGTTTTAATTCTAGTGCAGAAGATTTAGCAATAAAGTTAGCTAAATTAGGAAAACAAAATGGTATTGACGGAGTTGTATGTTCTATAGAGGATATAAGTGGAATTAAAGCTTCACTGGGGGGAGATTTTCTATCGGTCACACCTGGAGTAAGAATGCTTCAAGATATTGATGATCAAAAAAGAGCAGGATCTATATATGACGCGATTCAATTTGGTACAGATTTTGTTGTAGTAGGAAGAGAAATTACTCAAGCTAAAAATCCAGAAAAAGTTTTAAAAAAAATAGAATCGTTAATAGTTTAAAAATGAAATTTTTAAAAACAAAAATGATTTTTTTTACCATTTTTTTTGTAGCTTGCTCTGAATCAAATAATTTTAAAGATAATGGCGTAGTAGTAACAAGACACCATCTAGCATCTGATGTTGGAGCTAAAATCTTAAAAGAGGGCGGCAATGCGTTCGATAGTGCAATTGCAGTAGCATTCGCTCTTGCAGTAGTAAATCCATCTGCAGGTAATTTAGGTGGCGGTGGATTTGTTATTTATTTTAAAAATAATAAATTCTTTACTATAGATTACAGGGAAAAAGCGCCAATAAGATCTTTTAAAGATATGTATTTAAATTCAGAGGGCGATGTTATAAAAGGGTTAAGTCTGGAATCTTATTTAGCATCAGGAACACCAGGGACAGTGGCAGGATTAATTCAACTTCATAAAGATGAAGCTTCAATGCCCTTGAAAAAGTTAATTGCTCCTGCAATAACTTTAGCAACTGATGGATTTCAACTTTCAGAATTTCAGGCTCAATATTTAAATAAATACGCTAAAAAATTTAAAAAAAATAAAGAAGCAGAAAAAATTTTTGTCAAAGAAGGAGGATGGAAAAAGGACGATCTTCTGATTCAAAAAGATTTAGCCGAGTCCTTGTCTTTAATTGCTGCAAAAGGAAGCAAAGCCTTTTATGATGGGGATATAACAAAAAAAATCCTTAATGATTTCAAAGAAAATGATGGAATATTTATTAAAGAAGATTTTTTGAACTACGAGATTAGAAAATTTGAGCCTCTTTGTGGTTCTTATAAATCTTACCAAATATGTTCTATGCCACCACCTAGTTCTGGAGGAGTTGCAATCATACAGATGTTAAATATTCTTGAAAATTTTGATGTTAAAAATTTTTCGCACAGTTCTTTGGAATATATTTATCTACTAAAAAATATCATGGGTTTTGCCTACGCCGATAGGTCAGTTTTTTTAGGAGATCCAGACTATTTTAATGTTCCTGTGGATGAATTAGTTTCTAAGGATTACGCTAAAAAAATAGCAGAGAAAATTAAAAATAAAGAAACCACTAAGATACAACCAGGAATGTTGATAAAAGAAAGCGATGAGACAACGCATTTTTCTATTATCGATAAATGGGGAAATGCTGTGAGCAACACCTATACTTTAAATGGTGCCTATGGCTCAGGGATAGTGGCCAAGGGCACTGGAATTTTAATGAATAATGAAATGGATGATTTTTCACAAAAACCTGGCTACCCAAATTTATACGGGCTCACAGGTTCAGAAGCGAATAAAATTGAACCTAAAAAAAGCCCTTTATCGTCTATGTCTCCTGTAATAGTTAGCAAAGATAACATTCCTTACCTTATTACTGGCTCCCCCGGGGGCTCGACCATAATAAATTCTGTTTTCCAAGAAATTATTAATGTTTTAGATTTTGAAATGAGCCTTGAGGAGTCATCGAATAAAAATAGAATTCATTATCAGTGGAAACCAGATATTATATTTTACGAAGATCTTAAACCAGAAATTCTTAAAGAGTTAGAATATGATTTCATTTTAAGAAAAAGAAAACTTGGAGAAATTCAATCAATTTTGAAAACTTCAGAAGGTTATAAAGGATATTCTGATTCAAGACGACCAGATGGCAAGTCAATTGAAATTCACTAATAAAAAAGAAATATTTAATAAAAAAATTGAATTGCCAGAAGATTCTGGAATTTATCAGTTTTATGACGAATACGAAAAGCTTTTGTACGTCGGCAAAGCTAAAAATTTAAAAAATAGAGTTTCGAGTTATTTGAATAAAGGATCAAATAAAAAAGCCTCGTTATTAAGAAATCAAATTAGATACTTAGAACTAATAATAACTAAAACTGAATCAGATGCTTTAATTTTAGAACAAAGCTTAATAAGAAAAAAGAAACCACCTTTTAATGTCCAGTTTAGGGACGATAAATCTTATCCAATGATTCATATAACATCCAATAAAGAATTTCCAGAAATTTATGTTTCCAGAAAAAAACAGAAAGAAGGCACCTCATTTGGACCTTATGCAAATGTAAATGCAATGAGAAAAAATATTGAAATAATTCAAAAAGTTTTTCAGATAAGAAATTGCAAAGACGTAAATTTCAGAAATAGATCAAGACCTTGTATAGAACATCAAATTGGAAAATGTTCTGCTCCTTGCGTAGGTTTGATTTCAGAAAAAGAATATAAAGAAAACGTGGACGAAGCCAAAAATTTTCTAGATGGCAAAAACAAATCAATTTTGGAAAACTTTTATAAAAAAATGGATGATTATTCTAATCGTCAAGACTATGAAAGAGCAAAACTGTACAGAGATAAAATAAATGCAATAAGAGATACTCAAAAAAATCAAAGCATCCTTACTCTTTATGAAGATATTGATGTCATTGCAATAATTTCTGATTCTTTTAGTACTTGCTTAAGTCTGGTTCAAATAAAAGATGGTTGGATCAGTGCAACTAAAAACTTTTTTCCTGAAACAAAAAATATGTTTACGCATGAAGATTTATTAGAAAAGTTTATTACATCCTATTATTTTGAATCTTCAGAAAAGGAAATTAACCTCCTAACCAATTATAAGATTTCTCCAGAGACTATTAAAAATTTTAAGCAAATAGATAAAAACATAAATTTTATTAAATTAAACAATAAAAATAAATTTTTGCTTGAAATTGCTAAGTCTCAAAGTTCCGATCGGTTAAAAAGGAAAGATTTTTATGATTGGATAGCACCGGCATTTGAAAATTTAAAAAAACGACTTGGTTTAAAAGCTTTAGATAAAATTGAAGCTTTTGATATAAGTCATATTTCAGGTAGTAACGTTACCGCTTCTTGCATTGTCTTTTCTGATAAAGGTCCAGAAAAAAAAGAATATAGAAGCATGAATATTAAAATCGATAAAAATGACGATTTTTTCGCTTTAGCCGAAGCTATTTCGAGAAGAATTAGTAGTTTAAAAAAAAGATCATTGCCGTTTCCCAGTCTTTTTTTAATAGACGGTGGAAAAGGACAATTAAATAAAGTCAAAAAAGAATTAGAAAATAAAAATGTTAAAACCATTAAATTAATTTCGGTATCAAAAGGAGAAAATAGAAAAGAAAAATACGACAAATTACATATAGATTTTCCTAAGAAAGAGATCGAACTTGCAGAATGCAAAGATATTTCTAGACTAATTCAATTCATTAGAAATGAATCTCATAGATTTGCTCTTGCAAAACATAAGGCTAGAAGAGCCAAGACACTAGTTAGTTCAGACTTAGATAAAATTCCCCTCATCGGAGAAAACTTAAAAAAAGAATTGATAAGACATTTTGGCGGAATGAAACGTTTGAAAGATGCTGAAATAAATGATCTTAAAGAAGTGGAAGGAATAGGAACTAAAAAAGCAATCTTAATTCAAAAACACTTAAATTAGTCCTGGGTTTATAATGTATATATGATTCCTAATTTTCTTTCTGCTTTTAGAATGATCGCTTTTTTACCGGTTATTATTTTATTTTCTTCTGAGTACTATCTAACATCCTTTTTTTTATTTACTGCTGCAGCTTGGTCAGACTTTTTAGATGGGTTTTTGGCGAGACGGTACAACATAACTTCAACCTTAGGATCTCTTCTGGATTTGCTTGCCGATAAAATTTTAGTTTCATCCATTCTAATTTTCTTAGTTTTTTATACAGGAAATATTTACTTACTAATTTTAACTATAGCAATAGTTGTGCGAGAAATTTCGATAAGTTCTTTAAGACTTTTTTTAGTTTCTAATGGTGAAGAAATTTCTAAGATAACTCCTGATAAGTATGGAAAGTTAAAAACTTTTTTACAAATGTTTTCACTTTCACTTTTACTTTTATACCCGTTATTTGGAAATATTTTTTTCGTAAGTGTTTTAATTATCTTGCTAATTTCAACTCTTCTCTCAATTGTGTCTTTTTTAAATTATTTAAAAATCTGGAATTCTCTAGAAGAAAATTAATCAAGCTTTATATATCTTGATTAGTATTAAACAATCTAAAAGGCTACAATTTCTTTTTCTGGCTGAGTGGCAGAGTGGTCATGCAGCGGACTGCAAATCCGTCTACGCCGGTTCGATTCCGACCTCAGCCTCAAGAAACAATTCACTTATGCTGAATGATTTTTGTTAAAATAATTTTCTAAGGTATTGTTAAAACCTAATGACATATCAATCTGATAACAACTCTTCAAAAATAAATGAGATAAGCATCATTGATTTATGGGAAGTCCTTTTTAAAGACAGATTTCAAATAATCTTTATCACCTTTTTGTTTGGAATATGTTCAATTATATATGCGTTAACTGTAACAGAGCTTTGGAAACCAGAAGTAACAATTTATCCAAGCGAAAAGGACAAGGATGGCGCATCATCTATAAATAGTGCTCTTTCGCAATTTATCTCTCCAGTTGCTCAAGACTCGAAGTCTGCTAAACATCTCGCAATTCTTCTTTCAAGAAATTTCCTTATAAAGTTTATTCAAGATGAAAAAATTGAAAAAGAATTATTTGAGAAAGACTGGAATCTCGATAAAGGAATTTGGAAAGATGATCCACCAAGCAAGAATGAACTTTATAGAACTATGAAGAATATAATAGAAATTGATAAAGAGGAGGCCACAGGAATTATCCGAGTTTCAATTACCTGGCATGATAAAGAATTTGCTTCAAGCACAGCAAATAAATTAATTAATAAATTAAATAATCATATTAGATTAAGTGAAGTTGAAGATTATAGAAATCAACTAAAATTCATAGAAGAACAAATAAAAAATACTAATTTGAATGAGGTTAAACTAGTTCTTTTTAACATTGTTGAAAAATTAACAAGTAACATAATGATTGCTGAAACTAAAACACAATATGCATTTAAAATAATTGACTATGCATATCCGCCTGAATATAGATTTTTTCCTCAAAGAACAAATTTAGTTTTACTTTGGACATTTATTGGGTTTTTCTTGAGCTGTATATTGAGCATTTTGATAAATATTTTTACTAATCTAAAAAAAAATAAATAGTACAACTTGGAATATCTGAATAAAGACTCGACAATTTTTCTAGCTGGCCATAATGGGATGGTTGGAAGCTCTATTTTTAAAAAACTAAGAAAAAACGGATACAAAAATATTCTAACTGTCAGCAAAAAAGATCTAGATTTGACAGATCAAAAGAAAGTAAAAGATTTTTTTTCTGACAATGACTTCTCCCATTTGATCATAGCTGCAGCAAAGGTCGGTGGGATAAGTGCAAATGATAACTTTAAGGCTGACTTTTTATATGAAAATTTAATGATTGAATCTAACTTAATTCATCAATCTTTTAAAAAAGGAATTGAAAGTTTAATTTTTTTAGGAAGTTCATGTATTTATCCCAGATTATCTGAACAGCCAATTAATGAAGATTATTTATTATCAGGCAAGTTAGAAAAAACAAATGAGGGATATTCTCTTGCAAAAATTTCAGGGATAAAACTTTGTGAAACATACAATAAACAATATGGAACAGACTTTCGATGCTTAATGCCAACTAACTTATACGGCCCAAATGATAATTTCGATCCTAAAAATAGTCATGTAATTCCCTCTTTGATAAATAAGTTTCATCAAGCAAAAAAAAATAATTTTTCTGAAGTTGAAATTTGGGGAACTGGATCTCCAATGAGAGAATTTATGCATGTAGACGATCTTGCAGACGCATGTTTATTTTTTATGGAAAAAGATAAAAATCAATTAAATAGATTATGTGTTGAATTTGGGAGACAAAATTTTTTTTTTAATGTTGGTACAGGTAAAGATATTTCAATAAAAGACCTTGCATTTTTGATGAAAGATATTTTTAGTTTCAAAGGAGAAATAATATTTAATAAATCTATGCCAGATGGGACGCCACAAAAGCTTTTAGATGTTTCTTTGATGAAAACTTTAGGATGGTCTTCAAAAATATCCTTAAAACAAGGTCTAATTGATACATATTCTTGGTATGAAAATAATTTAGAAAATCTTAGGGTATAGCTTTGAAAAAGAAAAGAACTGCACTCATTACAGGAATTACAGGCCAAGATGGTTCGTATTTGGCCGAATTTCTAATTTCAAAGAATTATGAGGTCCATGGCATAAAAAGAAGATCTTCTCTATTTAATACAGATCGAATAGATCATTTATATCAAGATCCTCACGAACAAGAAAGAGACTTGATCCTTCATCATGGTGATTTAACAGATTCTTTAAGTCTCATTAGAATTATCAAAGAGATTCAACCAGATGAAATTTATAACTTAGCGGCACAATCTCATGTCGCGGTTTCTTTTGAAGAGCCAGTATATACTGCAAATACTGACGCGCTTGGTACTCTTAGAATACTTGAAGCGATTAGAATTTTAGGATTGAAATCAAAAACTAAATTCTACCAAGCCTCTACGTCAGAATTATTTGGAAAGATTCAAGAAATGCCCCAAAAAGAAACTACTCCTTTTTATCCAAGAAGCCCTTATGGAGTGGCGAAACTTTATGCTTATTGGATTACTGCGAACTACAGAGAAGCCTATAAAATCTTTGCATGCAATGGGATTCTTTTTAATCATGAATCTCCAGTCAGAGGAGAAACTTTTGTCACTAGAAAGATAACTAGAGGTCTTGCTAGGATAAAATTGGGTTTGCAAAATGAAATATATTTAGGAAATCTTGAGGCCAAGAGGGATTGGGGGCATGCAAAAGATTTTGTAGAGGCGCAATGGCTTATGCTCCAACAAAAGATCCCTGAAGACTTTTGTATAGCCACTGGTGAGCAATATTCTGTGAGAAAATTTATTGAATTAAGTTCCGAACTTCTGGATATAAACCTAATATGGAAAGGTAAAGGGCTAGAAGAGGTTGGATTAGATGAGGTATCCGGTAAGGAATTAATTAAAATTGACGAAAAGTACTTTAGACCGAGTGAAGTAGACTCTTTAATTGGCGATCCAACTAAGGCGAATACAAAGTTAGGATGGAAACCTAAAATTTCTTTTTATGATCTAGTCAAAGAAATGATTGATAAAGATCTAGAAGAAGCCAAAAAAGAAAAAATTATTAAAGAAAAAGGCTTCACCACATATTATCCTCAAGAATAAGTGTAATGAATTTATTGATTACTGGCGGCGCAGGTTTTATTGGATCACACTTTATCGTGGACGCATTAAAAAAAAACCACAGCATCGTTGCTTTAGATAATTTCTCTACATCTAATAAGGATATCTTGGTTAAAATAAAAGAGGCATCAGGAAAAGATTTCATTTTCTATGAGGCTGATATATCTGATAAAAGCAAACTAAGAGAAATATTTTCAACAAATGAGATTGATTTAGTTGTCCATTTTGCATCTTTAAAGTCAGTAACAGAATCAGTATTTAACCCGATACTTTATTACAGAAATAATGTAGGCGGCTCTTTGATATTATTAGAAACAATGCAAGAAATGGGTGTGAAGAAAATTATTTTTAGTTCTTCTGCTTCAGTATATGGATCAAGTCATCTTTCTCCGATTAGTGAAGAATGCTCTTTAAACCCAATAAGTCCTTATGCTCAGTCCAAAGTAATCATTGAAAAAATATTAAATGATATGACAACCTGCAAACATGATTTTAAAGCTCTGAATTTAAGATATTTTAATCCAGTTGGTTGTCACGAATCTTTTCTTATAGGAGAGTCCTCGAAGAAAGAACCATCAAATCTATTTCCTATAATTTGTGAGATTGCTAATGGAAAAAAATCACATTTATCGATATTTGGGAATGATTACGACACACATGATGGCACACCAGTAAGAGATTATATTCATATCAGTGATTTAATATCAGGCCACATATCTGCAATTGATTGGCTGAATAGTTCTAAAAAAAATATTTCTTCTATTAACTTGGGTACAGGTTCAGGTTATTCCGTGTTAGAAATAGTAAATGTATTTAATTCTTTCCTAGACAGGCCAATTCAATATGAGTATTCACCAAGAAGGCCTGGAGATTCAGGTATAGTTTTTGCTAATAACTCTCTTGCTAAGTCAGAACTTAAATGGAGTAGCACTCAATCGCTTGAAAAAATGTGTAAAGATTCTTGGATTTGGCATTCAAAAGACTGATTACTTTTTTCAATAATTTTTTTTGAATTATGTTAACTAGCCCAATTATTTGTTTCCCTCATAGTCCTTCATCAGAGGGCGGACCTGGCACTTTTCAAAAAAATTTCGAGGCATATTTAAAACAAAATAACTATAAGGTCATTTATCCCAATTCAAAAATAAAACCTGATTTGATAGTTGTAGTTGCAGGCACTCGAAAGGTTTTCTGGCTGATATTTATGAAATTCAGAGGCGCAAAGATTCTTCATAGGCTAGATGGAATGAATTGGAAATATACTATTGAAAAGATAACATTCACAAATAAGTTAAAACAAATCTTACAAAATCTTGTTATTGTTTTTATAAGAAATTATTTAGCCGACCACATAATTTATCAAAGTAAATTCGTAGAGAATTGGTGGACAACTAAGTTCAAAAGAAAAAAAAATAGTTCAATTATTGTTAATGGGTCATCGTTTTTTGATAGTTCAAGACAAATAAATAAAACATCTCAAGAGGTTATTCTCACCTGCATAGAGGGCAATATTCAGAATGACAAGGTAACAACTTCTATTTTAAGGAAATTGGATGAAGATTTTAAAAACATGATAGGTATAAAAGGCATTGATATTTTTGGGAACCATTCCCAGATAAAAAATTTATCCTCATATAAGAATCTTAATTTCAGAGGATCAATTAAGAGAGATAAAATGAAAAAAATTTTAGAACAAAACAAGAGAGTTTTTCTTCTTCTGGAACTTAATCCTCCTTGTCCTAATTCTATGATTGAGTCTCTGTGTCTGGGGTTTCCATGTATAGGATTTGATTCAGGTTCTTTTAAAGAATTACTTGGTGATGCAGGAATAGTTATCCCTTATGAAGGGGATGTCTGGAAATTAGAAACTCCTTCTCTTTCAAAAATTAAAGATTCTATAAACACAGTCTCTAATAATTACGAATATTACAATAGTAAAGCCCTTGAAATCGCAAAAAAATATGAAATAAATATTATGTTAGTAAAATATGAAATACTGATAAATAAATTATTGAATTAAATATTTATCTTACAAAATCTTTGATTCTAGATCTTGCAGCTAAGTAAGTTGTTGGTATAGAACAACCTTTAGAAACCAATGCACCACCTCCAACGAAAGAACCTTTGCAAATACTTACTCTAGGTGTAAAAATTGCATGAATGCCAACAAAAACATCTTCCCCGATATCAACATAGCCTGATAGAGTTGTCCCTGACGCTAGCGTAACTCTTTTTCCAATTTTTGCATTATGCGCAATATGAACATGTGAATCTGTAGCTGCAAAATCTTCAATTACAGTATCCATTCCCATGAAACCTTTGTGAATATTATTTAAAACACCTATTGTTACATTGTTACCTATTTTAACTTTTCCATTATGTTTTATATGTTTTACTCCATAAATTGTTTTTTTAATCTGAAATCCATCTGCTCCAATAACAGAATTTGCTTCAATAGTAGTATTGTCTCCTATTTCTACTCCTTCTTTTATAACAACATTTTCAAAGATCTTGCAATTATTCCCAATAATCACATTTTTATCGGCCAAATAAGCTTTTTCGGATATAAAGTTATTTTTACCAATAGAAGTATTAACTTTACTTTTATTTTGCTTGCTATAAGCATCATAAAGAGTCCAAAAAATAGTTTGTGGTTCATCTTTAACTATATATTCGTGTTTTAAGTCATTTTTTAACTCTTCTTTAACTATAACTAACCTAATATTATCTTTGTAATTCAATTCATCAAGAAAAGTCTCATCTTCTAGATATGTGATGAGATTTTTGTAATTATGATTAAGCTGACCAAAATTTTCACATTTTGATAAAAGGTTGATTTCTTTATTATTCAAACCAAGATCAGAATAAAGAACTTTTTCAAAATTCATTTAAATATTCTAAACTTTTGATGTCTCAAGGTAAATGTAATCATCAAAACTTAGATAGATTTTAATGAGCCATTCAGCTGAAATTAGAATAAAATCAAAAAATATATTAACTCTTAACGCTTTTATTAAATTCATGAAACTCATATCAGTTATTGGCACTCGGCCGCAATTAATTAAAGCTTCCGTTCTATCAACACAGTTTTCAAGTGATAAGCTAGATCACAAAATCATAGATACGGGCCAACATTATGACCCTGAACTTTCCAACATATTCTTTGAGCAACTTTTCGATAAAGATGCAAAGTTTTCAAACCTTAACGTTGATTTTAAAAAAGAAATAGATTTCTATTCGAAATGTCTTACTGCACTTGAGAAAATTTTCATTAAAGATAAACCTGATGTTGTAATTTGTTATGGCGACACAAACACTTCTGTAATTGCTGCTCTGGTAGCATCAAAAATGAATATTAAATTAGCTCATGTTGAATCAGGACTTAGAGACTTCTCTGATATTAGGCCAGAAGAAAAAAATAGAATAATTGTTGATCGATTATCTAATTTTCTTTTTTGTCCGACTCCAAATGCAGTAAAAAATTTGGATGAAGAATCAAAATTATATCCAGTCTCTAAGCATTTTTTTACTGGAGACGTAATGAGAGATTTGTTCTTAAAGATGAAAGATAAATTCTCGAAACCTGATATTGATTTACCTGATAAATTCAACATAGTAACTTTGCATAGACAAGAAAATGTTGATAACGAGGAAAATCTTAAAAATATAGTAAGATCATTGAATGATATCTCTTTAGAAATACCAATGATTTTTCCAATCCATCCTAGAACTAAAAAAATGTTAGATTCAAATGATTTAAATTTAAACTGCCTTGAGATTCCTCCTCAAGGATATTTGCAATTTCAATGGTTGTTAGATAAGGCAACGAATATTATTACGGATAGTGGCGGAGTGCAAAAAGAATCTTTTTTTCATTCTAAAAAATGTCTACTAATTTACGAAGGAAACACTGGATGGACTGAATTAGAAGAAAAGGGTTTTTTTGAAATTTCAAAACCTATTTATAACTCTATAATCGAGGCTTACACCGGGCTTCAATTCAACCAAAAAATTAACAATAAAGATGTCGATTATATTTTTGGAAAAGGCAATGCTTGTGAAATCATTTCGAATTTTTTTAGAACTTTGGAAAAATAAAAATTTATGCAAAAAAGAATTGTACATGTTGTTGATTATTTGATGCCAACTCTTGGATATCAAGAATTTTTATTGCCTAAATGGAATGCAAAATTCGAACATGAGGTTTTTATTGTAACTGGAGATCGTTACTATCCTGTTCCTAACTATGATGAAACTTGGGGCAAAACTCTTGGAAATAGATTTTGTGGTATTGGAGAGGAAGAAATAGAAAATGTAAAAATCATAAGGTTGCCTGTTTTATTTGAGATCAAGGCAAGACCCTTAATAAATAATTTGGTAAAACAGGTAAAAGCTCTTAATCCAGATTTAGTTTTTGTTCATGGAACAGGTTCTTTCTCAATATATCAATGTGCTCTAGCATTTAGAAATAGTGAGACCAAGGTTTTTGCTGATAACCATATGATCAAAGAGGTTGTTCAAAAAGGTTTGTTACAGTCTTTATACTACATGTTACATAAATTTTTCATTAAAAACTTTCTATCTAAATACATCGACTTTTTTATCGGCACCTCTATTTCATCTTGTGAATACATGAAAGATTACGAGGGTGTTCCAGAAAATAAAATTTCAATCTTGGATATAGGCATTGATACAACAATATTTAATCCAGGTAATAAAAAAAAAGATAATCTTATACCTCTAATAATGCAAAGTGGAAAGTTAACCGAAGAAAAAAAACCTCAATGGTTAAGCAAAGCGGTAATTAAACTTTTGCAAAAAGATATAAAAATTAACTTAAGGTTTGTTGGTAGTTATTCTCCCTTAGTTATGAAAGAGATAAAGGAAGATTTCGCAAAAAAAGGTTTCGAAAATTTTTTGTCTATTTCTGATCTTTTGCCTTTGAAGGAATTAGCTAATGAGTTTAGAAAATCTGATTTAGTTGTCTTTCCGGAAGCAGCCTCTTTAAGTTGTCTTGAAGCAGCAGCATGTAACACTATGGTCGTGATGGCTGATTTACCTGTCTCAAAAGAAAGATCTTCCAGAGGTGTTGGGAAGGTTTACCGCAGAGGAGACATAGATCACCTTGCCAGCACAATTTTAAAACTAATAGAGGATAAAGATAATTTGAAAATGTTAGGCGAAGTTTCTGGAAAAAATGCAAGGGAAAATTACTCTTATGAGAGCATTACTCAAAAGCTCTTTAAGCTAGCAGGTTTTAATTAAATGAAAGAAGTAATTTACAAAATAAATAATAGAACATTAAAAATTGGAATTATTGGATTAGGGTATGTAGGTATTCCTTTGGCTTCTGAATTTCTTGAAAATGGTTTTAAAGTATTAGGATTTGACACAGACGAAGAAAAAATAAACTCACTAAAAAAAGGAATAAGCTATATCAGCCATATAAGTTCTGATTTTTTAAGAGAACACATGAACGTTAATTTCGATGTATCTAAAGATATCTCAATGATCAAAAACGTCGATGTAATAATTTTGTGTTTGCCGACACCTTTAGATAAAAAAAATAATCCCAATATGGAATTCGTGTTCGGTACTATCAAATCAATTTCCCCTTTTTTGGTAAAAAACCAAACCATAATTCTAGAAAGTACAACTTATCCCGGTACAACAAGTGAGGAGATTTATCCTATGATTAGAAAGTTAGGATTTAACGTAGGTAAAGATTTTTTCCTTGTATATTCACCAGAAAGGGAAGATCCGGGAAATAAAGACTTTAAAACTAGCGAAATTCCTAAAATTGTTTCTGGCCATACCTCAAATTGTCTAAAAGTTGGGACTTCAATTTACGAGAAAATTGTTAACGAGATAGTTGAAGTCTCTTCAACACAAACTGCAGAACTTACAAAATTACTCGAAAACATTCATAGAGCAGTCAACATAGGCTTGGTAAATGAAATGAAGATTATTTCCGCCGGTCTAGGTATTGATATTTATGAAGTTATTGATGCAGCTTCAACCAAACCTTTTGGATTTACACCTTATTATCCAGGACCTGGAATTGGAGGCCATTGTATACCGATTGATCCGTTTTATCTTACTTGGAAGGCAAAACAAAAAGGAATTGAAACACAATTTATTGAACTAGCAGGCTTTATAAATAATCAGATGCCTTTAAGGGTAGTAGAAGAAGCACTTAATTTATTAAAAAAAAATAACTTGAATCAGAATAAAAGTAAAATCCTCATTCTTGGCTTAGCTTATAAAAAAGATGTCGATGATATGAGAGAATCTCCTTCAATTAGAATTATGGAAGAGCTTGAAAGGTTTGTACTTAAAGTAGATTATTCGGATCCCTTCATACCAAATATGCCAAAGACAAGAAGATATAAACGTCCCAAGCAAAGTATAGAAGTTATAAAAGATAATTTAAGAGAATATGATCTTGTAATAATTGCCACTGATCATTCAGAATTTAATTATTCTTTAATCAAGGAATCCAGCTCTATGATTTTAGATACAAGAGGTGTTTATAGATCTATTGATGCAAACAATATTTTTAGAGCATAACAATGATTGATTTTTTTGGAATTAGACAACAGAAGGAAAAAATTGGATCATCAATAAATGATGCAATAGAAAAAGTTTTAAATCATGGGAACTTTATAATGGGGCCCGAAGTGACAAAACTTGAAGATGAACTTGCGAAATACGTGGGGATCAGCAATTGCATTACATGTTCTTCAGGGACTGATGCTCTTCTAATGTCTCTTATGGCTCTAAATATAAAAAGAGGGGATGCTGTCATAACAAGTTCATTCTCTTATATTGCAACAGCTGAAGTAATAGAACTACTTGGAGCAAAAACATATTTTTGTGACATAAATGAAAACACTTTCAATTTAGACTATGATTTTTTGAAAAAAGTTTATGAAATAGCTGTAAAAGACGGACATACCCCTAAAGCAATTATAGGAGTTGATATTTTTGGTCTACCTGCAAGATATAGAGTTATCGAAGAATTCGCGAAATCAAAATCTATGTATGTTATTGAAGATATGGCACAGAGTTTTGGAGCTGAAATAAGAGGTAAAAGAGCTGGAACTTTTGGCGATATTGCTGCAACTTCCTTTTTTCCAACAAAACCGCTAGGTTGTTACGGAGATGGAGGAGCAATATTTACTGAAAATGAAAATCTTGCTGATTTACTAAAGTCAATTAGGGTACATGGCTCTGGAGAAAATAAATACGACAACGTTAGACTAGGTTTGAATGGAAGACTAGATACCATTCAAGCCGCAATTCTTTTAGAAAAGCTCTCGTTATTCGATAATGAGTTAAACAAAAGAAAAGAGTTGGCTGAAATTTATAGAGATAAAATCTCAAGAAATTATAATTTCCAGTATATACCTGAAGATTATAATTCAGCTTATGCATTATTTTCACTGGTTGCAGAAAGCTGTGATAAAAGGAAAAAAGTCATGGATTCCCTTAACGATAAATCTATTCCATCCATGATTTATTATCCAAAACCTCTTAACAAACAAGAGGTCTTTTCTGATTTAGAAGGCCTCAAGCAAAAAAATAGTGAAAACATTTCACAAAAAATTTTTTCTATTCCTTTCCATCCTTATTTAGATCAAAAAGATCAACAAACAATAATTAGAATATTAAATAACGTTTAAATGATAAACATATGTGTTGTAGGAGGAGGTTATTGGGGAGAAAACCATTTAAAGACTTTGCATGAATTAGGCCTTCTTGCAGGACTGGTTGACATAGAGAATTCGAAAAGGGATAAAGCAAAAAAAAAATATTCCAAAATCCTCACATTTTCTTGTATTGAAGAAGCACTAAAAGAGAATATGTTTGATGGATTTGTAATTGCTTCGCCAGTTGCTACTCATTTCGAAATTGGAAAAAAAATTTTACAACATACTAAACCTGTATTAATTGAAAAACCCTTTTGTGAGCGGCTTAAAGAAGCAAAAGAACTTGGAGATCTAGCACTTTCAAAAAACGTATGTCTTATGGTGGGACATCTATTACTTTTCCACCCATCAACATCTTTAATAAAAGAATACATTGATTTAAAGAAACTTGGAAAATTAAAATATATTTACAGTAATAGATTAAATTTAGGAAAAATTAGATCTAACGAAGATGTATTTTGGAGTTTTGCTCCCCATGACATTTCTCTTTTGCAATATTTCATTGGTGAGGATCCATTGGATATATCTGCTAACAGTCATTCTTTTGTGGGTCAAAATGCAGATATTCAAATAACTCATTTAAAATATCCTAATGGAGTTAAAGCACATATTCATTCAAGCTGGTTCAATCCTTTAAAAGAGCACAGCCTAGTTCTTATTGGAGATAAAGGGCTTATTAATTATCGAGCAAGTCATGATAACTATATGACGTTTAAAGCAATAGAAATAAAAGAAAAGAAATTATCTGATCCAGTTATCAATGTTTTAGATTCAAAGAAAATTTATTTTGAGAAAAGTGAACCTTTAAAAGAAGAGCTGAAGTACTTTACTTCAAGGATAAAAAAGAACGAAATGGCAGAAATTGCAGGAATTTCTAGTGCTCTTCAGACAACAAGAATTATGGAAACTGCCTCTAAAAAACATGTTCAAAGATAAAGAACTTAACCTGATTCTTCATTT
>CABZIF010000004.1 GCA_902525735.1 uncultured SAR86 cluster bacterium | reverse complement strand
TATTAGAGTCTTAGAAGCAATTCTCAAGACACCTAGACATTTATTTGTAGATGGTGCTTTTTCTAGTCGAGCTTATGAAGATATGTCATTACCTATTGGTTATCGACAAACAATCTCTCAACCTTATGTAGTGGCAAAAATGACTGAAATATTAATCAAAGGTAATGTATTGGAAAAAAAACCGTTGGGCGCAGTCTTAGAAATAGGAACAGGATGTGGTTATCAAGCAGCAGTTATTTCAAGATTCTGTCGAAAAGTATTTTCGATAGAGAGAATAAAACCTTTAGCTGAAAGGGCCAAAGAAAATTTAAAAAATGCAGGAATAAAAAATTTTCAAATTGAATGGTCAGATGGCACCTTGGGCTGGCCAGCACCTAAAAAATTCGATGCTATTATTTGTACTGCTGCTATTCAAGAAATACCTCCAACTTTGAAAACGCAATTAAATATTTCCGGAAAATTGATCTGTCCTTGTGGGGATCAAAATAAACAACGTTTGGTTTTCATAGAAAAATTATCTAAGGATGATTATAAGGAAACAATCTTCGATTCTGTTTTGTTTGTGCCAATGTTAGAAGGTAAAACAGAAGAATTTTAAATATTAGGTTTCTTTCCTTCAGGCATATCAGAAGGTTGAATAGTATGGAGTAAAGTAGCTGCCAACTTATTATCGGCATTAAATAACTTGCCTTCAACAGTAGCAAGTTTTTGACCAAGTTTAATAATTTTAACTTCAATCACTGCCTCACCAACTGCAACCGGTCTATGAAACAAGACATGAAGATCTGTTGAAAGAGGGCCTTTTTTAAATTCGTATGCAGAAATGATCACCATGGCAGTAGCATCATCCATAGCAGCAGCAATCATTCCGCCTTGCACCATATTCATAGGATTTGTGGACTCAGGTGGAAAAGTTACTTTTATTTTAAAGGTGTCATCAATTTTTTTTAAAAACTCAAGATTAAAGAATTTTGCCGTATTACTTGGTTTATGTTGATTCAACCAGTCTAATGATATTTCCACGATTTTCTCTTTAAATTAATTACTCTAAAATTAAAGCATCTATTTTATTCGGAATGTCTTTCCATTTTTCGTGATCAGGCAAAGGTGCTTTAGCTTCTGTAATATTTGGCCAAATTTTGGAGTATTTTTCGTTGATTTCAATGAAATCTATTTCATCGGCAGGCACTTCGTCTTCTGCATAAATTGCATTAACTGGGCACTCTGGTTCGCATAAACCACAATCAATGCATTCTTCAGGATCTATCACAAGGGTATTTTCTCCTTCGTAGAAACAATCCACAGGACATACTTCCACGCAATCCGTGTGCTTACAATTGATACAAGCAGAGCCAACAATAAAGGTCATAGATGAATTATAATTTATATATGACTGAAACAACGACCGATTTATATTCTTTATTGGAATATCTAGGGAATTTTTTGTCTGAAAGAAATCAAACCATAAGTACGGCTGAATCATGCACTGGTGGATGGCTCGGAAAAGAAATTACCGGAATTCCGGGGAGTTCAAAGTGGTTTGGTACGGGTTTAATAACCTATTCAAATAGCGCCAAAGTTAAAATATTAGGCGTAAACAAAGAAACTCTTTTAAAAGAAGGCGCTGTCTCAGAATCAGTAGTTAGAGAAATGGTTATCGGAGCCATGCAGCTTGGTAAAGCAGAATACGGAATAGCCATTAGTGGGGTAGCTGGTCCTGGAGGAGGCTCCAAGGAGAGACCTGTCGGGACAGTTTGTTTTGCTTTAGGAAATCCAAAAAAAATTATTACTAGTACGATGCATTTTGAAGGAGAAAGAGACGATGTAAGAAATCAAAGCGTTATTTACGCTTTCACTGAAATAAATAATTTTTTAAAAACATTGCAAAATTAATTTAGATATTGTTAAATACTGTATAAACATACAGTAATTAATATTATGGCTACAAAAAATACTAAAAACACAAAAAACGAGGACTTATCAGTCGATAAGAATAAGAATTTAGCATCTGCTATAACCCAAATTGAGAGCCAATTTGGTACGGGAACCATCATGAGGATGGGCGATAAGAAAGTAGAAGATGTTCCTAGCATATCTACAGGATCGCTAGGTTTAGATTTGGCGCTTGGCGTAATGGGTTTACCAAGAGGAAGAGTAGTAGAGATATTTGGTCCCGAGTCATCTGGAAAAACTACTTTAACTCTTCAAGTTATAGCTGAGTGCCAAAAACAAGGAGGAACGGCAGCATTTATTGATGCAGAGCATGCTTTAGATCCAATTTATGCCGAAAAACTAGGAGTAAAAGTAGATGATCTTTTACTTTCTCAACCAGATAATGGAGAACAGGCCCTTGAAGTTGCTGACATCATGGTTAAGTCTGGAGGAGTAGATGTTTTAGTTATAGATTCAGTAGCTGCTTTAACTCCACGAGCTGAAATAGAAGGAGAAATGGGCGATCATCATGTTGGGCTACAGGCAAGATTAATGTCTCAAGCATTAAGAAAAATAACCGGAAACATTAAAAGATCAAACACCACTGTTATTTTTATCAATCAAATAAGAATGAAAATTGGAGTAATGTTTGGGAATCCAGAAACAACTTCTGGCGGAAATGCTCTGAAGTTCTACTCTTCAGTAAGATTAGATATAAGAAGAATTGGTACAGTAAAGGATGGCGATGAAGTCGCTGGAAATGAAACAAGAGTAAAAGTTGTTAAAAATAAAGTTGCGCCACCATTTAGGCAAGCAGAGTTCCAAATTCTTTATGGCAAAGGCATTAACAAAGCAGGAGAGTTATTAGACATTGGAGCTGAACACAAGATAGTTGAAAAAGCAGGAGCTTGGTATTCTTATGAAGGTGAAAAAATAGGACAAGGCAAAACTAATGCTGGAGAATTCTTAAAACAAAATCAAAAAATAATGCAGGAAATAGAAAATAAAATATATGCTGCAATCAAAGAAAAAGAACTACCAAAAGATGAAGAATTACCCGATGCGCAAAATCTAACTGAAGAGGGCGAATAACTCTTCTTCAGAGAGTAATTTTTTTGATAAGTCTTTTCTAGAAACAACTTCGTAACTATTAGACTCAATACAATTTTTGCTTACAATTACTTGATAGGGCACACCAATCAACTCTGCGTCTGAAAATTTTATTCCTGGAGAACAGTCCCTATCATCAAGCAGAACATCATTGCCTGAATCATTTAACTTTTCATAAAAATGATTAGCTTTTAGGTTGATGCTTTCATCATTTTTTTGGTTGATTAATACAATAACTAAGTCAAAAGGTGAAAGAGCCTTATCAAAAATAATACCTTTATCATCATGATTTTGCTCAATTGAAGCCGCAATAATTCTTGATACCCCAATTCCATAACAACCCATTTCTAGGTACTTTATTTCATTATTATCTTGTACTTTAAGATCCATAGACTTGCTATATTTATTTCCTAACTGAAATATATGTCCAACTTCAATACCTCTTTTTACAGCTAATTTCCCCTTCCCGTCAGGACTATCCATACCAGGTATTTTTTCAACATCTTCTTGATCAATTAGCTCTACATTACAGGCGAAGTCACTTTTGTCACTAAATGCTAATAGATCCTCTCCAGAGTCAGCTAAAACATGAAACTCTTCTGAAGAGCTTCCTCCAATAGAGCCTGAATCTGCATTGACAACTCTATAATCTAGATTCAACTTCTCAAATATTTTGATATAAATTTCTTTAATCCTAGAATAGGTCTCTCGCATCGATTGTTCGTCTAGATCAAAAGAGTATGCGTCTTTCATAAGAAATTCCCTTGCTCTCATTACTCCAAATCTAGGCCTTATTTCATCTCTAAACTTTGGTTGTATTTGATAAAGTGTCAAAGGTAAATCTTTAGGACTATTAATTTCTTTTCTTGCTAAATCAGTTACAACTTCTTCATGTGTTGGTCCCAAATAAAAATCTCTATTTCCTCTGTCTTTAAAACCTAATAACTCTGGTCCATATTCATCTGATCGTCCTGTCTCGTCCCATAAACTTTTTGGTTGAACCATTGGCATGCTAATTTCTAAGCATCCTCCTTCGTTCATTTCTTCTCTGATTATGTTTTCAATTTTTCTTAAAATCTTAAGTCCAAGGGGCAACCAGGTATAAATGCCTGAGGCTATAGGCTTAATCATTCCAGCTCTAATCATCAATTTATGACTGATCAATTCTGTATCGCTAGGGGCATCCTTAAGGGTTTTGTAGTGATATGAAGAGGCTTTCATATTAAAATGAGTTTCCTATTTAAAAATGAAATTATACTTTTTTTTGTCTTATAAAGGTTAGTAAATGCCAATATATGAATTTCAATGTGATGTGTGTGGGAAAAGGTTCGAGAAAATTGTAAGCCTTTCAGAATCTAATAGAAAAGTAAAATGTAATTGCTCTCCAAAAGCATTTGCAAAAAAAGTAATATCAGCTCCATCTTTTCGTTTAGGTGGAAAAGGGTGGTATGAAACAGACTTTAAAACAGGTAAGAAGAAAAATTTAGTACAATCAGATAAGAAAGAAAAAAAAACAACTAATACTTCCAAAAAAACAGAAAAAAAAGAAAAATGAGTCTCTCAAAAATTTCATCTTTAACTAAAAAAAATTTAGGAAAAAAAATATCTGTTGCTGGATGGGTTGAAAATATAAGAGATCATGGAGGCGTAATTTTTATTGATCTTCGAGAAGGTAACGAAATTCTTCAAGTTGTGGTTGAGCCACAAAATAAAGAAATATTTAAAGTAGCCGAATCCATAAGAGATGAATTTGTTATTTCCGTATCTGGCGAGATAAAGGAAAGACCAAAGGGTACCATTAACAAAAAAATGATGACCGGAGAAATTGAATTAGATTCATCTAATTTATCTATTTTATCCAGAAGCAAACCCATGCCATTTCAATTAGACGAACATGTAAAAGTTGGAGAAGAAACTAGGCTTAAATACAGGTATCTTGATTTGAGAAGATCAGAGATGCAGGAAACCATAAGAATAAGGTCTAATATTTCAAATGAAGTAAGGCAGTTTTTAACATCTAATGATTTTCTAGATATTGAAACACCCATGATGACTAAGGCCACTCCAGAAGGCGCTAGGGACTTTGTAATTCCCAGCAGAGTCAATCAAGGTAGTTTTTATGCATTACCTCAGTCACCTCAACTTTTTAAACAATTATTGATGATCAGTGGATTCGGTAAATACTTTCAAATTGTTAGATGTTTTAGAGACGAAGACACGAGAAAAGACAGGCAACCTGAATTTACTCAAATAGATATCGAATCATCTTTTACTTCAGCTGAAGAAATAATGAATCTTGGAGAAAATTTAATAAAAGAAGTATTTAAAAAGGTTTTAAACATAGAGTTAAAAGATTTTCCTGTTATGACTTATTCTGAGGCTATAAAAAAATTTGGGTCTGACAAACCTGATCTAAGAAACCCTCTTGAATTGATTGATGTTAAAGATATATTTACTGATTCTGAGTTTAAAGTTTTTGGTGATCCTGCCAAAGATGCAAAATCACGGTTGGTCGCTTTGAAAATTTCAAATTCTCTAGCCAGAAGTCAGATCGATGATTATACAAAATTTGTAGGGAATTATGGAGCTAAAGGCTTGGCCTACATAAAGGTGAATGATGCGAATGATTTGAAAGAAGGGTTGCAATCTCCAATTCTTAAATTTTTATCCGAAAATGAAATAAAGAGTCTTTCTAATAAACTTGATATTTCATCAGGAGATACGGTTTTTTTCGGCGCAGGGCATAAAAAAATAGTCAATGAATCTATGGGCGCGTTAAGAGAAAAGCTGGGTGAAGATCTTAAATTGATCGATAAAGAAAAGTGGGCTCCTCTTTGGATCAAAGATTTTCCAGTTTTTGATGAAGCTGAAGATGGATCACTTTCTCCAAGTCATCATCCCTTTACAAGGACTTCTGATAGCTTAAAAATGCTAGAAAAAAATCCAGCGATGGCAATAGCAGATGCTTATGATCTTGTTCTAAATGGATATGAAATAGGTGGTGGCTCAATGCGTATACATAATTCAGAAGAGCAGAGAAAAGTTTTATCCATTTTAGGGATTTCAGAAGAAGAAGCAGAAGAGAAATTTGGATTTTTTCTTGAGGCTTTAGATTATGGCTGTCCACCGCATGGCGGGATAGCATTTGGTCTAGATAGACTGGCGATGTTGATTTGTAATAAAGACTCAATTAGAGATGTTATTGCCTTTCCAAAAACGCAATCTGCATATTGTCTTATGACTGATGCCCCAAGTAATATTTCTGATGACGAGCTTAAAGAATTAGCAATTAAAAGCACTTTACCACTTAAGGATTAAATATGGCTGGACATTCTAAGTGGGCTAATATTAAGCATCAAAAGGGAAGACAGGATGAAAAACGACAAAAAGTCTTTTCGAAATTAATTAGAGAGATAACTGTTGCTGCAAGACTAGGTGGCCCAGATGCTGCAGATAATCCAAGATTAAGACTAGCTCTAGATAGAGCGTTTAGATCAAATATGCCCAAAGACACCATAGAAAGAGCGGTATCTAGAGGAGCTGGAGATACTGAATCTGAAAATTTAGAAGAAGTTTTATATGAAGGTTATGGTCCTGGAGGAGTGGCTATTTTAGTAGAGACTATGACAGACAACAGAAATAGAACGGTCGCAGAAGTAAGACATGCTTTTTCTAAAGCTGGAGGAAGTCTAGGAACAGATGGATCGGTATCATATTTATTTAAAAAAATAGGGCAAATCATTGCTTTAGAATCAGATGAAGATAAATTGTTAGATCTTCTAATACCTTCTGGTATAGAAGATTTGGAGCCTTTAGAAGACGGAAAAACATTAATAAATATGGATGTTGAAAATTTACCCGCTGTAAAAGAGGCATTAGATTCCCAAACAATCGAAATAGAAGAAAGTGAAGTCGTAATGAATGCTTCAATAAACGTTGAATTAGATGGTGATACTTCTGAAAAAGTAATTAAACTTTTAGAAAATTTAGACGATCTTGACGATGTACAAAATGTTCATTCAAATGCTGAATTTTCAGAAGATTTTTAAACAAATATGACTAATTCTAGAAATAAAGGAGCTGCATTTGAGAGAGAAATAGCAAATTCCCTTAATAAAGAATTAAATTTAACAATACCACTCAAAAGAATATTAGAACAAACAAGAGAAAAATTTCTTCCAGATTTAATTCTTGGAAACTGGTATTTAGAATGTAAACGTTATGGTCAAGGTAATGAGCCCATAGAAAAATGGTGGTCACAGGTTTTAGACTCCACAAAAGACAAAGGATTGCCGGCTTTGATTTATAAATTTAACAATAGGCCTATAAAGGTTAGGGTGCCTCTTTATACCATTAACACTAACTTAGAAAAAAATAACAATCACACATGCGATTTATCTTGGAGTGATTTTATTTTTATTTTAAAAGCTCTTTATAGTGAAGATATAAAATCTCATCAAAAATAATTCATGCATTCGATAGAGTACAGAGTTTATTACGAAGATACAGACGCGCAAGGTGTAGTGTATTACGCAAATTATCTTAAGTTCTGTGAGCGAGCTCGAACAGAATATTTAAGATTATTAGGTTATGAACAGAAGGAATTAATGGATATCGGAGTAATATTTATTGTTAGAAAAGTAATTATCGAATATCTAAAGCCAGTAAATTTAGATGAATTGATAAAAATTGAAACTCGTTTGAATAAAGTAAAAAAAGTAAGTTTTAATTTTTTACAAACTATTTATAACTCTAACTTGGAAAAAATTTGCGAAGCAGAGGTATTTTGTGGTTCGATTAATTATGTATCAAAAAAACCTATGCTTGTACCTGAAAAGCTTCTAAAAAATATGACTAAGGAGACAAGTTGAATTCATTTGAACTAGATATTTTTTCTTTATTTTTGCAAGCCAGCATCGTTGTTCAAGTTGTTATGGTAATTCTAATTCTAGCTTCTTTGAGTTCATGGTGGATTATATTTGAACGTTGGACGACACTTAATAGAGCAAAAAAAGATATTTTTTCTTTTGAAAGATTTTTTTGGTCTCAAAATAAACTAGATTCTATATTTTTAAATATCTCTAAAAAAGAAAATAAAATTGGATTAGAACAAATATTTTTTGTTGGCTTTGAGGAATATCAAAAATCAAATTCTATAGATGATACAAAAAAAGTCATGGAAATAACGATTTCTCGTCATGAAGAACACTTAGAAAATAAACTTTCTTTCTTGTCTACAGTTGCATCAGTGAGCCCTTTTATTGGCTTATTTGGAACGGTATGGGGCATCATGAATGCTTTTGGAGGTTTGTCTCAGTTAACACAAGTTTCAATTACAGTAGTAGCTCCTGGGATTTCAGAGGCTCTTGTTGCAACAGCTTTGGGCTTATTTGCTGCGATACCTGCACTAATATCTTACAACTGGAATGTTTCGAATATCGATAAGATTTTAAAAAATTATTCTAATTTCAGTGAAGAGTTTTTAATCGTTCTTTCAAAAAAAGACACTTAGAATGCTCTCTTCAAAAAAAAGAAGATATCTTACAGAAATCAACGTTATTCCTTATGTTGATGTAATGTTAGTACTTTTAGTAATTTTTATGGTGACTGCTCCTTTTATGATTCAAGGAATAGATGTTGACTTGCCAGAAGTTGAATCGCAACCAATTGAAAAAGCTAACTTAGAAAATGTAACAATCTCTATAAGCTCCGCCGGTGATTTTTTCTTGGATTTTGAATCTTCAAAAAATAAAGCTTTTTCTATAGTTGAGTTAAAAGAAGAACTTTTAAAGATATTAAAAAATAATGATTCAATAGTGATTTATGTAAGATCAGATAAAGAAGTGATTTTTGGAGAAGTAGCTAAATTAATGTCTCTCTTGCAAGAGTTAAAACCTGATTCAATAAATTTTATCACAGAGCCTGTCGATGACTAATTCATTTATCGGTCTTTTAAATTCTATTTTCGTTCATATGTTATTGTTTGCCATCCTTACTGTAGATTTTTCAATTTTTGTTCCCCAACAAGATAGGATAAAAACCATACCAGTTGAATTTGTTACCTTTCCAATGGATGTCGAAAATATTCCAAAAAAAACAAAGAATATTAAAAATGAATCATTAAAAAATAATTTCAAAAAAAAGGAATCAATTGAAGGCTTAAAGGCCATTGATAAAAAACAATTAGATTTTGACTCAAAAAAAAATTTAAAAGATCAAATTGCTGAAACTAAATTGCTTAAGCAAAAAAGGGAAGTCCAAATAAGAATAGCTTTGATTCAAGAAAGAATTAATTCAATTTGGAAAAAACCTTCTCTTATCAACAAGAATATACAAGCAGAGTTTGTTATTAATTTAGCTCCATCGGGTGAAATATTGAGTTTTGATTTAATTTCTTCGAGCGGCGAAAAAGTATTTGATGATTCAGCTTTGGCGGCACTATCTAATATTTCTTTTATTACAGAAGTAATAGGCTTAGAGAGAAAGTATTTTGAGAGAAATTTTAGATCTTTTAATTTAGTTTTTAAGTCAAAAAATCAATAAAATGAAAATCTTTCTTATTTTTTTAACTTTTCTTGCTTTATCAATTGAAGCTAAATTAAAAATTGAAATTTCGCAGGGCTCTAAAGATTCACCTAAAATCGCAATAGTCCCTTTTAAATCTAATATGAAAATAGGTGAGTCTATTTCCTCGCTTATTCAGGATAACTTAACTTTATTTGGAGAATTTAGGGCTTTACCAAAAAATGAAATGCTATCTTTTCCAAGCAAAGAGGAAAATTTTTTTTATAGAGATTGGAATATTCTTAATGTGGATTATGTAGTCATAGGAAATTTTCAAGAGGAAAATTCTCAATTTATCAATATTGAATATTTTGTTTTCAATATATCTTTAAATAAATTAATTTTAAGAGGAGATGTTTCAGGGAAATATTCAGAAAAAGAAAAAATCTCTAAAGTTATTAGTAATCGAGTTTATAAATCAATTACAGGCTTAAATGGAGTATTTGATACAAAAATTGCATACATTCTTAGCCCATCAAGAGAAGAGTATAAAATTTGTATCTCTGATATAGATGGAACTGATGAAGAAGTTTTATTTGAGTCTTCCGCACCTTTGATGTCACCTTCTTGGTCGTCAGACTTAAAAAAATTAGCTTATGTTTCGTTTGAAAAAGGTTATCCAGAAATTTATATGCAAGATCTATTTTCTGGTGAGAGAGAGTCAATCAAAACACTAGGCTTAAGTAATAGCGCTCCAGTTTGGTCGCCAGATAATAAAAAACTAGCATTTGTTATGTCATCTTCCGGCAATCCTGATATCTATATTTATAATCTCAGGAATAAAAAGATCTCAAGGCACACAACTCACTATGGAATTGATACAGAACCTGCTTGGTCTCCAAATAGCAAGAAATTACTTTTTACTTCAAATAGATCGGGCTCTCCACAAATTTATGAATTAACTGTTTCTTCAAATAGAATAAAAAGGGTTACCTTGGATGGTGATTATAATGCTAGAGCAAGTTACTTCCCTGACGGGAAAGATATTGTGCTTGTCCATGGAAATAACGGAGTTTTTCATATTGGAACAAAAAAGCTTAGAAGTAGATTTATTAATACTATTTCTAAAACTACTTTAGATGAATCTCCGACAATTTCTCCTAATGGAAATATAGTAATTTATGCTACAAAAAATAATTCACAGGGTTACTTAGCTGGCCTTACTCTAGACGGAAAATCAAAGTTCACATTACCAGTTAAATTTGGCTCTGTTAGAGAGCCTGCTTGGTCACCTTACATGAACTAAAAATTAGCATATTTGTCAAAATAAAAGTTACTAAATTAATTTATAATTCACTATGAAAGGAGCCTTCATGAAAACATTTAATAAAATCATCATATTAAGCATTTTTCCATTAGTAATTGGATGTGCAACTCAAGTTTCAGACTTGGTAACATCAACTAATTATTCTTCTGCTGAAAGTGATAAGTATGAATCCGTTGATAAAATTGATACTAACTTAGATGATTTAATATATTTTGAATTTGATAAAGCTTCATTAAGTTCTGATTCGAAGGATCTCATTTCTGAGTATGTTGAATTTGCAAAAAATGCTAAAGCAATTAGATTGGAAGGTCATTGCGACGAAAGAGGAACAAGGGAATATAACCTTGCTCTCGGAGAAAAAAGGGCAATAGAAGTTAAAAATTATTTAATTATCAAAGGGGTTTCTTCTTCTAAAATTAAGGTAATTTCCTATGGAGAAGAGAAACCAATAGACATCAATTCAAATGAAAATGCTTGGAAAAAAAATAGAAGGGTAGAGATATCTTTATTTTAATATCCTAAGTCTTATGAAAAATTTTATTTTTTTATTTTTATTTGTTGCTGTGACTGCAAATGCACAGGCAAATGACGACTCTTTGGATTTAATTTTAGAAAAAATTGAAAATTTAGAAAATGAATTAGCTAGATTATCCAATCAAATAGATTCAAATACTTTTGAAGTTCAAAAATTAGATGAATCTAATCAGGCGAGATATGTTGATTTAGATAAGAGAATCCATGATCTGGAAGCAATAATTCTGTTATCAAAAGAAGAAGAGGCTGAAGATAAAATTGAATCAAATAATCCTTTGGCTGAATTAATCGAAAAGGATGGCGAAGAAGAAGAATTTACTTTGTGGTCCAATACTCTAAAACTAATAGATAATTCCAGATATTCAGAAGCGGCTGAAAATCTAAGATTGCTCATTTTGTCATATCCAAACGGAGCTTATTTAGTAGATTCTTATTTCTGGCTAGCTGAAATATATTTTCTTCAAGAAATGAATGAAGACGCTTATGAGACATACTTTTCACTAATAAATAATTTTCCTCAACATGAGAGAGTTCCTGTTTCACTTTATAAGTTAGGCCTAATATCTATAAAGTTAGAAAAAAACGATGAGGCTATTGATTTTTTCGAGCGAGTAATACTTAATTACCCTGAATCAGGTTCGTCTATTTTATCCGAACAAGAATTACTCAAATTTAAAAGTTGATTTGATATAATTTCTTAAATTGGGTCGTTAGCTCAGTTGGTAGAGCAGTTGGCTTTTAATCAATTGGTCATAGGTTCGAATCCTATACGACCCACCAATTTAAAATGACTTATTTTTTTATAGGATTTGGTGGGGCTTTAGGAGCATCTCTTCGATATTACCTCTCAAATTACTTCTCGCAATTTACATTATTTAGTATTCCTTTAGGCACAATTCTAGTTAATCTATTAGGATGTTTTTTAATAGGTTATTTTATTTCTAATCAAGAAGAAGGAAACACAATATTTATAAATAATTTTATTGCTATAGGTTTTTTGGGGTCTTTTACTACATTTTCGGCCTTCACTAAGGAAGCTTTAGTGTTTTACAACAACGAAAGTTTTTTAACTTTTTTTGTTTATATATCTCTCACATTATTTTTATGCTTGTTTTCAACATATTTAGGTTTTAAGATTTTTTATAATGGTTAGTAAAACAATTTTTCAAAAGATAATTGAAAAAGAAATTCCTTCGGAATTTATCTACGAAGATGATCTATGTATTGTAATAAACGATATTAATCCTCAAGCTCCACTTCACTTATTAATAATTCCAAAAAAACCATTACCAAAGCTTTCTGATGCTGAGGAGAAAGATTTAAATCTTCTTGGTCATTTAATGTTAATAGCAGGAAATATGTCTAGAAAATTTAATGTTGAAGATGCTTTTAATATCGTAATTAATAATGGAGAAAAAGCAGGACAAACAGTATTTCATCTCCATATTCACTTTCTAGCTGGAAATAAGAAATTAAATTTACCCAAATAAATTTAAGTTAAATCCTTTAAAGCTCTCTTAGTCTTATAAATTTGTTCTAGCTTATTGATAATACTTTCTCTGATTTCAAAAAAATTTTTAGATAACTTTAATCCCTCTCTTAATTGAAATATTGCTGAATCATATCTTCCAGTAAGAATAAAATATTCAGCCCTAGATCTATGAAGGCCAATAATATTTCCTGCCAAGCCCTGAGCCTCCGCCAATTCATACCAGACAGTTGGATCTTTAGGATATTCTTTAGATAAATTAATTAAAATTTCTTCCGCTTTTTCAGGATTGTTATCTAAAATATACGCCTTAGCAAGGTAGTAAGAAATTGAGAAATTGTTTAAATTTACACTTAAAAGTTTTTCTCCTATAGAGATAGCCTCTAAAGAGTTTCCTTCAGCTAAATGGATTTCTAAAATATTTGTTTGAAAAATCAGGTTTGATGGAATTTCTTTTAGTAATTCTCTTGCAGCTTTAAATGATTCTTCGTATTTTTTCTGTTCTTTAAAAACCAAAGACAATCCATATTTTTTATAAAGCTCAGTTTTATAGTCATCATTTTTTTGTTTTGAGAGATAAAAATCTTTTAGAGAATTAAAATTTTTTGAATTAGCAACCTCAGCTCTGGCCTTGACTAAATAAAATTCCAAAGAATTTCTATAATTTGCCTGATTATCGACATTTTCTTCTCTAATTCTTGCATCGGTTATTCTTTCTTTTGGAATTGGGTGAGTGAAAAGATATGAATATTCTTCATTTATTCCACTTTGAGATTTTTGAAGAATCTGAAACATTTGTGATTGTGATCTCGGATCAAAGCCTGCATTTACGAGATTTCTAAAACCTATTCTATCAGCCTCTCTTTCATTTTCTCGAGTGTAATTTGTTGCCAACTGCTGAATCAAAGCAGGAGCAATAAGTATTGCTTGAGGATTTGCAGTAACAACAGCTGTTGCAACGCTTCCCAGAAGTATCAACGCATTTGTTAGTGGATTATAGTTCTGTTGAGATCTTGCGTAATGTCTCTGACTTAAGTGTGCTAATTCATGACACATGACTGAAGCAAACTGTCCCTCAGTTTCTGTTTTTATGAACATGCCAGTATTTATTCCTATTATTCCACCTGGAGCAGCAAAAGCATTTATTGAAGCATCATCTAAAATAATAAACTCATATCTTCTATCTCTAACTTCACTAGTCTCGGAAATTCTATACATAAAGTCTTTTACATAGCTTTTTGCAATAGGATCATCATATTCTCTAGCGGAACTTCTAAATAAAGATAACCATAATCTTCCTAAATCATATTCTCCAGCTAAAGATATAGAACCCGATGAGGCATCTCCTAATGAGGGCAAAGAATCATTATTTTGTGAGTTAGCTAAAACTCCAAATAAAGAGAATAAAATCAAAAATAAATATTTTTTCATATAAAATAATAAATATTATAAAAAAATTATTCTTTTATGTTTGATTATTTAAAAGGTTTTTTCAAAAATTATTTTTATGAAGAAGAGCAATTTGCTGCTCTTTTTTTACTAATAATTGCGGGAGTTTTACTGTATTTTATTGGATCAACGATTACACCAATTTTTGTAAGCATCTTGATAGCCTATTTGCTTAACGGAGTTATGAATTTTTTTGAAGGCAAAAATTATTCAAAGAAAATAGCTTTCTACATTTCTTTTACAATCTTTTTAGTTTTTTATTTGATTGTCTTAGTGAGTCTGCCTTATGTTACAGGTCAAATTGCTTCTTTAATAAATGAGCTCCCAGCAATTGTAGCTTTTGTTCAAAACTTATTTGACAATTTAATAACTCGATATCCTAATTTTTTTACTACAGAACAGGTAGAAGAAATTTTTGCTAGTTCAACTTCTTTTATTCCATCAATAGCCGAACAAGTTTTAATTCAACTCAATACAGGGTTTTCAGCAATAATGAATGCTTTAATATTTTTAATATTGACTCCAATTCTTGTTTTTTTCTTTCTCAAAGATAAAAGCGAAATGCTCAGTTACGTTACATATTTTTTACCGAACAAAAGAATCTTGTTGTCTCAAATTTGGAGTGATTTGAATACCCAATTATTTGGTTATGTTCGAGGTAAGGCGCTAGAAATGATCATAGTAGGCTCCGTAACAACTTTAGCTTTTTTAATATTAGGCGTTAATTACTCCGTTATTTTAGGAATTCTTGTGGGTATGTCAGTTTTGATACCTCTTTTTGGAGCAATTTTGGTTACTATTCCAGTAGTAGCAATTGGGCTATTTCAGTGGGGACTTGATACTTCATTTTTTATTTTCTTGTTCGTTTATTTATTAATACAAATATTAGATGGTAATGTTTTGTTTCCTTTATTAATGGGTAACGAAGTAAATCTTCATCCGGTATTAATTATACTTGCGATATTAGTTTTTGGCGGAATTTGGGGTTTTTGGGGGCTTTTATTAGCTGTGCCTATTGCAACTTTTATAAGAGCGGTGTTTAAAGTTTGGCCTAAAAAAGAATTAGCTAGCTAATTTTTTTAACCTCTTCTAAAACTTCTGCAGCGTGACCGTTAACCTTTACCTTTCTCCATTCAGCAGATAATTTTCCTTCTTTATCAATTAGAAAAGTGCTTCTTTCTATTCCCATATACTTTTTGCCATACATATTTTTTTCTTTGATTACATCAAATAAATTACATAATTTTTCTTCAGTATCAGATATCAACTCGAAAGGATATTTGTATTTCTCTTTAAATCCCTCATGAGATTTTAAGCTATCTCTTGAGACACCATAGATTTCAGTTTTTAACTTCTTAAATTCTTTATAAAGATCTCTAAAATCTTCACCTTCTTGGGTACACCCAGGGGTATTATCCTTAGGATAAAAATATATAACATAACTCTTACCAATTAAGTCAGATGAATCAATTTCTAATTCATTGGTAGCAGAAACTTTAAATTCTTTAACCTTTCTATTTATTTTAACGCTCATATTATTAATCCTTTTATCTATTTAGATACAAATAGTATAAAATTTTGTGAGAAAATTAAACTTTATACTTAGATGAAATTGATAGGTGCTATGACAGCAATTGCCACTCCTATGTTCGAGGATGGAACAGTAGACTACTCATCTTTAAACGATCTTATTGATTTTCAGATAGAAAACTCTATTTCAGCAATTGTGGCAGTTGGAACAACAGGTGAATCAGCAACAATTGATTTTGAAGAACATGTTAGTTTAATTGAATACTTTGTTAAATATGTAAATGGAAGAATTAAAGTTATTGCAGGAACGGGAGCCAATTCAACAATTGAAGCCTTAGAGTTAACAAAATCTGCAAAAGATGCAGGAGCTGATGCTGCTCTTTTAGTATCTCCATATTACAATAAGCCAACTCAAGAAGGACTTTATTTGCATCACAAAAAAATTGCTGACGAGATTCAAATTCCTCAAATTCTTTATAATGTCCCTTCAAGAACAGCATGTTTCATAGAAGCCGAAACAACCCATCGACTATCTCTTCATGAAAATATAATTGGCATAAAAGACGCTACAGGAGAAATGAATAATTTAGAAGATATAAAAAAATTATGCAGCGAAGAAATAAAAAATGAAAAATTCTTTTTATATTCTGGAGACGATGTCACTTCTTACGAGTTCCTTGTGAGAGGAGGTCATGGGACAATTTCAGTTTCCTCAAATATAGTTCCAAACATGATTTCAGAAATGACTCGTCTTGCTATGAATAATAATGAAGAAGGAAAAAAAATAGACGAAAAAATTAATGCCTTAAATAAAATTCTTTTTGTAGAGTCCAATCCAATTCCTGTAAAATATGCATTACATTTAATGGGTTTAATAAAATTAGGTATTCGTCTTCCCCTTACTATTTTAGATTCAAAATTTCACGAGAGTTTAAAAAAAGAACTTAAAAATTTAGATTTAATATAATGAAATTATTATTAATTATATTTTTTTTGGTGTTAGCTTCATGCGCCTCAAATCCTGAAAATAATAAATCAAATAAATACCTATCTGCGAAAGATAATGAAAATGCAGAAAAAATATTGGGACAAAATATATCTAAATCCATAGATTTATATCCTATTCCTGATACTTCAATTTCTGCTCCCCAAAAAGTTTATGAACTCCCTTTGCCAAAACAATTTTTTTCATCTGAATCAAATAATGAATTACGTCTTCACAAATTAGGAGAGATCAGATGGATTTATTTAAGTCTTGAGCCAAGTAAAGCTTGGCCTATGCTTCAAGAATATCTAAATCAGAGTAAAGATTTAAACATTTCTAATGCTAATCCAAAAACAGGAGAAATTTTTACCAAGGAAATTAACAGAGATAACATCACTACTAGATTTGTTTTTAAAATAGAAAGTGGATTGCAAAGAGATAGTACTGAAATTTTCATTTCTTATGAAGCTTTAGATGGAAATATATGGAAAAAAAATTCTGATGATGAATATGTCAAAACTATTTCAACAAAAATTTTAAATGGCCTTAGTGAATTAGGTTCAGTAACTGGAACCTCTCTGATAGCTTTAAATTTAAATTCAATTGATAAAACTGAAGTATTTATCGATAAAGACGGATTTTCAAAAATAAGACTTATGGTTGGCTTTCCCAGAGCTTGGTCTGCTTTGCAAAGATCTCTGAGTATTGCCGAATTTAAGGTAAATGATTTTGATAGAGAGAAAGGTATTTTCATTACAGAAATTAAATCCGAGGAAGGTTTTTTTGGGAGAGGGGACACAAAAGAAATTCAAATCTTTGTTGAAAAGATAGCCCAAAATGAGACAATTATTTCTGTTTCTACGGGCGAACAAAATAAAGAATTCATTCAAGAAATTATTTCTCAAATTAATCAGGTACTATCTTAAAATGTTAGAAAGGAAAGAACTTTTAAAAACAGGTAAAGCAAAAGCTTTGTACACAACCTCTGATGATTCAAAACTTATTATGGAGTATAGAGACGATACTTCAGCGTTTGATGGAAAAAAAATTGAGCAAATTGCTGGCAAAGGAACGGTAAATAATAGGTTCAATAGCTTTATTATGGAGCACCTTTCAAAGGAAGGAGTGGCGAATCATCACTTAGAAGAGTCTGCCCCTAATGAAAGTATTGTGATTTCTCTTGAGATGTTTCCCATTGAGTGTGTCGTAAGAAACTTTGCTGCGGGAAGTATATGTAAAAGATTAGGCCTTGAAGAGGCTTCTGTAATGGATCCTCCAATATTTGAATTCTTTTATAAAGACGACGACTTAGGTGATCCTTTGATAAACGATTGCCATATTACTTCTTTCGGATGGGCTACCGAAAAAGATATTGAAGAAATGAAAAAAATGACTCTACAAACCAATGATATTTTAGTAAAACTTTTCGACGCTGCAGAACTTATTCTTGTTGATTTCAAGTTAGAGTTTGGAAAATTTGAAAATAAAATTTATCTTGGCGATGAATTTACACCTGATGGCTGCAGAGTTTGGGATAAAGAAACTAAGAAGAAATTAGACAAAGATAGATTTAGATTGGGTTTAGGAGATTTAGTTGAATCTTATCAAGAAATAGCTCATAGAATTGGTATAGATCTTAGTTAGCCTTAAATGAGTTTCTTGCAAAATCAAAAAAAAATAAAAGGAGCTGAGCTTTTTATAAAGTGTTTGGAAGAGGAGGGCGTTGAATTTGTCTTTGGTCTTCCGGGAGAAGAGAATCTTGATTTTTTAGAATGTTTATGTAAGTCAAATAAAATTAAGTTGATTCTCACTAGACACGAACAAGGTGCTGGATTTATGGCGGCAACATATGGAAGATTGACAGGTAAAGCAGGTGTCTGCCTTACAACTCTTGGCCCTGGAGCTACTAATTTGGTTACCTCGGCAGCTTATGCCCAATTAGGCGGTATGCCTTTGGTGATGATTACAGGGCAAAAACCAATCAAAAATACTAAGCAAGGCAGATTTCAAATATTAGATGTTGTTGATTTAATGCAGCCAATCACAAAATATACTAATCAAATACCTTCTGCAAATATGATTGCCTCTGAAGTCAGAGAGGCATTTAAGTTGGCAGAAGAAGAGAGGCCTGGAGCAGTACATCTTGAACTACCCGAAGACATTGCAAGTGAAACTACAAGAAGAAGGCCTTTGTTAAAAAGTATCATAAGAAGACCGATAGCTGACGAAAAATCTATTACTCAGGCTGTGGATTTAATTGAAAAGGCAAAAAGACCTATTTTAGTTCTAGGCGGAGGGGCAAATAGAACAAGGACAAGCAAAATGCTTAATGAATTTATCGAAAAAACCAAAATTCCTTTCATTACAACTCAACTCGGAAAAGGTGCTCTTAATGAGAGACATGAAAACTTTCTTGGATGCGCGGCTCTAACTGATGGAGATTTTGTTCACAGAGCCATACAAGAATCTGATCAAATAATTACGGTAGGTCACGATAATTTTGAAAAGCCTCCTTTCATAATGAGCGAAAAAGAGGGCACAAAAGTAATTCATATCGATCATATCACTGCGAATGTCAATGGGATTTACTTTCCACAACTTATGGTAACAGGAGATATAGCAAATGCGATATGGCAGATAAAAGAAAAAATAAAAATTAATCCAAAATGGGATTTTTTAAAAATGCTTGCAACAAGGAAAGCCCATTTAGCTCATTCCGAAAAAATTAGAGTAGACGATAGATTTCCCATTTTCCCTCCTTATTTGGTCCGTCAAATAAGAAATGTGGTGCCAGCAGACGGAATAATTACTCTTGATAATGGAGTTTATAAACTTTGGTTTGCTAGAGGTTACCCTGCTTTAAATCAAAATACTGTTATTTTGGATAATGCTTTAGCAAGTATGGGAGCTGGACTCCCTTCAGCTATTACAGCTGCAATGATTTACCCTGATAAAAAGGTTATTTCAGTTTGCGGAGATGGAGGTTTTATGATGAATAGTCAGGAGCTAGAGACAGCAATCAGATTGGGTGTGAACTTAACAGTAGTCATCTTGAATGATAAGGCTTATGGAATGGTAAAATGGAAACAAGAAAATATGAAATATTCTGATTTTGGTTTAAGTTTTGAAAATCCTGATTTTGTTAAATATGCAGAGGCCTACGGTGCAATAGGACATAGAATAATCGATTCAAAAAGCTTGAAAGAAACTTTAAAAGTTTGCTTGGATTCTCCCGGTGTACACGTCATTGACTGTCCGGTTGACTATAGTGAAAATGACAAAATCTTAAACAAAGATATAAAAAGAATGAGTTCTTCGCTTTAAGTTCAAATTTAAAATATTTAAGAAAAATAAGAATTTCATCTAAGAAAGAATTAAAATAATATTCACTAAAAAAGGGAGTAAATAAATTATTATGGCTAAGTTAACTCAAAGTAACGATGCTTCAATAGAAGAGCTCATTCATAAGGCTCGCATCGCACAAGAAACTTATGAAATTTTTACGCAAGAAAAAGTTGATGCGATTGTCCGTGATATTGGTAAATTTGTTTATGATAATGCAGAAGCACTTGCAAGGATGGCTGTTGATGAGACAGAAATGGGATCTTTTGAAGATAAAATACTCAAGAATAAAAGTAAAGCACGTGTAATTTGGAATAATTTAAAAGATAAGAAGTCTCGCGGAGTAATTGGCGAAGATAACATTAGCAATCTTGTATTTGTTGCAAAACCGATGGGTGTGGTTGCAGCAGTTACTCCTGTAACTAATCCAATTGTAACTCCTATGTGTAATGGTATGTTTGCTTTAAAGACAGGTAACGCGATAATTTTTGCATCTCATCCAAAGGCTCAAAACTGTGCAGAGTTTTTAACAGAAGAATTTATGAAAATTGTTAAATCTCATAATGGTCCAGACGATCTGATACAAGTCGTAAAAAATGGATCTGTTGCGAAGACACAAAAACTTATGCAAAGTGCTGATGTCGTTGTTGCAACTGGCGGCGGGGCGATGGTTAAATCAGCATATTCTTCCGGCAAACCATCTTTTGGAGTTGGAGCAGGAAACGTTCCGGTAATAATAGATAGAAACATAGATTTAAAAGATGCTGTAGAAAAAATTGTTGACGGAGCTTCTTTTGATCACGGAATTATTTGTTCTCACGAACAATTCGTGTTTGCTCCCGAAGAAAATTTTGAAAAAACAATTGAGTTATTTACAAATACCGGGAAAGTTTGGTTCACAAATAATCAAAATCAAATACAAAAATTGCGCGATGTTGTTTTTCAAAATGGGTATCTAAATAAGGATATTGTAGGTAAGTCAGCAAGAGAGGTTGGAAAATTAGCTGGAATTGATGTCCCAGAAACATCAAGGCTTATACTTTTGCCGGCAGACGGATCAGGTACTGAAGATGTTCTTGCAAAAGAAAAACTTTGTCCAGTAATAGCTATCGTACCTTATAAAACTTTTGAAGAGGCTATAAACATGGCTAAATCAAACCTTCTTGTGGAAGGAGCTGGCCATTCAGCAGCTTTGCATTCTGACAATGATCAAAATATTCAAAAAGCGGGCCTTGAACTGCCCATTAGCCGTCTTGTTGTAAATCAGCCAAGTTCTACTTCTGCTGGCGGCTCTTTGACAAATGGTTTTGCGCCAACAACAACTCTTGGTTGTGGATCCTGGGGAGGAAATTCAATTTCAGAAAATCTTGATTATAAACATCTGATGAATGTATCAAGAATTGGCAAAGTAATTTCTGATAAGGAAGTTCCAACAGACGATGAAATTTGGGCTTAAATTTTAAAAATTCAGAAATAAAAAATATATCAAATATTTTTAAGAACTTTTTATTATAATAAGCATATTCTTTATTTATTTTATTTAAGTGTACCTTATTGATTTTTATTAAATTATGGTACAATTCTTAAATGGATACAAAATACCTCTTCAAAAGAAACAATGTATGGTGGGTAAAACTAGCTGTACCTTCAGCTCTCAGGTCTAAACTTGGTTATGATTTAAGAAAATCAACGGGTGAAAGTGACATCGAAAAAGCCATTCTTGCCAGAGAAACAATAATTTCTGAACTGAAAAAGAAATTCGACGAGTTCAAAATTAGTCCGGAAGAAAAAAAATCTACTGCACCAAATAACGTTACATATTTAGATTACGCTTCAACGACTCCAGTTGACGAAAGGGTAGTTGAAAAGATGAAGGAATGCCTGACAATAGATGGAGCCTTCGGCAATCCTGGTTCTAGATCTCACTTGTATGGTTGGAAAGCCGAGGAGTTAATTGAGGAAGCCAGATGTAATGTTTCAAAATTAGTTAACTGCGATCCTAGGGAAATAATTTTCACTTCGGGCGCCACCGAATCTGATAATTTAGCCATTAAAGGCGTAGCACATTTTTATAAGAACAAAGGTAAACATATCATTACCTCTAAGATAGAACATAAGGCTGTTCTAGATACTTGTAGACAATTAGAAAAGGAAGGATTTGATGTTACTTATCTCGACACAGATGAATATGGAAGCATTTCAATCGATCAAATTTCTGAAGAGATTCGGGAGGATACGACTTTAGTTTCTCTAATGCATATTAATAATGAAATTGGTGTTATAAATGATATTAATGAAATTGGAGATTTAACTAGAGAAAGAGGGGTTATCTTCCACGTAGATGCGGCTCAAAGTGCTGGAAAGATTCCGATAGATCTTTGTAATTCCAAGGTAGATTTAATGTCTTTTTCTGCTCATAAGATATATGGACCCAAAGGTATTGGAGCCTTATACGTTAGAAGAAAACCAAGGGTGAGGCTTGAAGCACTATTTCATGGCGGCGGTCAAGAAAGAGGAATAAGAGCTGGCACGCTTCCTACACATCAAATTGTCGGAATGGGTGAAGCATTTAAAATTGCTTCTCAGGAATTAGAAAAAGATTTTGAAAAGATAAATAATTTAAAAAATAGACTTTACAATGGTTTAAAGGATATGGAAGAAATTTACATCAACGGAAATCTCGACGAAGGTTATCCTGGAATATTTAACTTGTCTTTTAATTATGTCGAGGGAGAGTCTTTAATAATGGCTGTCAAAAATATTGCTGTTTCTTCTGGGTCTGCATGTACCTCAGCCAGTTTAGAGCCTTCCTATGTTTTAAGAGCTTTGGGTCGTCCAGATGAATTAGCTCATAGTTCTATTAGATTTTCATTTGGAAGATTTACTCAAGAACAAGACATAGATTTCACGATTGATTTGGTTAAATCGTCTGTCAACCAATTGAGAGAAATTTCACCTCTTTGGGAAATGCATCTTGATGGTGTAGATTTAAGCAAAATAGAGTGGGCTAGTTAAACAGAGGGGTAATATGGCATATTCAAAAAAAGTAGTTGATAAGTTTGAACAAACCTTAAAAAATCCAAAAGCTGCAAGCGTTGGAAGATGGAAGCCTGGCGATGCAGATTTTGACAAAGTAGGAACAGGTATTGTCGGAGCACCCGCATGCGGTGATGTAATGAAACTTCAAATTAAATGTGAAGATATTGACGGAGTCAAAAAGATTGTGGATGCAAAATTCAAAACCTATGGCTGTGGTTCAGCCATTGCTTCGAGTGGACAATTAATTGATATGTTAAAAGGTAAAACAATTGATGAAGCCAAGGAAATTTGCAATAAAGAGATTGTAGATATTCTTGAACTTCCTCCTATAAAAATCCATTGCAGTGTTTTAGCTGAAGAAGCTATCAAAAAAGCTATTAATGATTTTGAATCTAATGACAACGTCAGAAAACATAACCAATAATCATTTTGATTTAACGCAACCTGCGATTGATCACTTATCCTCTCTTTTAAAAGGAAAAGAGAATACTTCAGTGAGGATAGGTATAAAAGATTCAGGTTGTTCTGGCTACGCCTATTTTTTAGAATTTTCAGAACAAATAAATTCTGACGATCTCAAGTTTGAATTCGATTCCTTTAAAATATTAATAGATAAAAAAAGTTTTACTTTTTTAAATGGTACTACGCTTGATTTTGTTAAGGAAGGGCTAAATTCCAATTTAACATTCATTAATCCAAATGTTTCTGCTCAATGTGGGTGCGGCGAAAGCTTTAGCATCTAATGCCAAAAATTAAAATTAAGCCACATCCAGAGATTTGTCCAGATGGAGCTGAAATCGAGGGAAAAAAAGGTACTACTGTTTGTGAAGCAATTTTGGATGCAAACATAAATATAGAACATGCTTGCGAATTGTCATGCGCCTGTACCACTTGTCATGTGGTTGTAACAAAAGGATTTGAAAATCTTAATGAGGCAACCGACGACGAAGAAGATTTATTAGATAAAGCTTGGGGATTAGAGCAAAGATCAAGACTAAGTTGTCAGATAATTCTTGATGAAGAAGATTTAGAGATAGAAATACCAAAATATAATATCAACATGGTATCGGAAAATCCTCATTAGTTATGAAATGGACAGACACATATGAAATTGTTGACGCTTTGATAGATGCTTATCCTGAACAAGACCCAAAGACCTTGCTTTTTACCGACCTTATGAATATGGTGTGCACCCTAGATGAATTTGAAGACGATCAAGACCGATGCGGAGAAAGAATTTTAGAGGCAATACAAGCTCTATGGATTGAAGAATTAAGTTAGTAATTTTGAGAAGGAAATGGAAACAACTTTATGTATCATCAAACCAGACGCCGTTAAAAACGGTTTCGAAGATAAAATTAATGAAAAAATTATTTCTTCAGGTTTAAAAATCATCCGATCTAAAAAAACTTTACTAACAGAAGAAATAGCAAGTGATTTTTATAAGGAGCATGCCCATAAATCATTCTTTAACGAATTAGTTGAATTTATTATTTCAGGCGAAGTTGTTGTCCAAATTCTTGAAGGTGAAGACGCAATAAAATCCTATAGGTCTTTGATGGGCTCTACTAATCCAGAAGAAGCCAAAGAGGGGACCTTGAGAAAATTATTCGCCGAATCTCTATCTAAAAACGCTGTTCACGGATCTGATTCTCCAGAGTCTGCAGCGAGAGAAATTGATATAATGAACAAAATTTTTTAAAAAAATGAATTCAGAATGGGAATCTCAGTTAAAAAATGTGAGATCTTCCAAAGGACTTACATTGGAACAATGTTCTGATATAACTAAGATTCCAATTAGTTTTTTAATAGCTTTAGAAAATCGAGATTTTAATTCTCTTCCCGCAAAAATTTATTCTGAATTTCATATAAAAAAATATTTTTCGTTCTTAGGTATTAATCCAAGTGAATGTCTTCAAGAATACAAAAACTCTATTTCAAAATTAAATTTTGATGAGAAAGATGAGGGTAAAAAACAAGAAGAAAATGAATATTTTAGTTTTTTAATGAATTTTCCTTATATCGTACCAAGTATATTTATTATGTCCGTGTTTAGTCTTATATTGATAATAAATATTCAAGAAAATGAAAACTTTTACGATGAAAAAGAATTTTTAAAAACCACAGAAATTGAAATAAAAAAAGAAGAAGTTGCATTAGAAAGTCAAAAAGAAAAATTTTCTTTAGAAAATCCATCAATTTTCAATTTAGAAGAAATTGATAATGTCTTAGAGAAACCAATAAAAATAGAACCAGAGAGAATAAAAATAGTTGTCTCCGAAGAAAGCTGGATAATAATTGAAGAAGAAAATGACAAAAATTTAATTTATGAATTGATGCAAAATGAAGAGCGAGAAGTCTTGGGTTATAGGCCATTAATCTTTAAAATAGGAAATCCTGAGGCAACAAAAATATTTATCAATAATAAGATAATTAATATCTCTAGAATTTCTAAAAAAGATGCTAATTATAGTTATTTCGAAATAAAGTAGAGTTTTAGATTGAAAATCAATAATAAAATTAAAAGAAGAAAATCGTCTTTAATAAAAGTCGGTAGCGTTTCTGTTGGAGGAGATTCTCCGATATCAGTTCAAAGTATGACCAACACAAATACTGAAGATATTAAAGCGACCGTCACTCAAATAAAAGAACTTCAAAATGCTGGTGCCGATATAGTGAGAATATCTACGCCGAGTATAGAATCGGTTGATGCTTTTGCTCAAATAAAAAAAATGGTGAATGTTCCTTTAGTCGCAGACATACACTTTGATTATAAAATAGCATTAAAAGTGGCGGAAAAAGGTGCAGATTGCTTACGAATTAATCCTGGAAATATAGGCTCCAAGCAAAAAGTAAAGGAAGTTGTTAATTGTGCTGAAGCAAATGGAATTCCAATTAGAATTGGAGTAAACGCTGGATCATTAGAGAAAAAATTACAAAAAAAATATGGAGAACCGTGTCCTGAAGCATTAGTTGAATCTGCAATGGCTCATGTAGAAATATTACAAAAACTCAATTTTGATAATTTTAAGTTAAGTATCAAAGCGTCAGACGTTTTTATGATGACTGAAAGTTATAGATTAATTTCAAAAGAAATTTCTCAGCCTCTCCATTTAGGATTAACCGAAGCAGGTGGATTGCGATCTGGCACGGTAAAATCGTCAATAGCTATCGGGCAATTATTAAAAGAAGGAATCGGAGACACAATAAGAGTATCACTTGCTTCCGATCCTGTAGATGAAATCAAGGTAGGTTTCGATATATTAAAATCATTAGGATTAAGAAAAAAAGGTATAAATTTCATAGCATGTCCTAGTTGCTCAAGGCAAAACTTTGACGTAATCAAGACCATGAATGAATTAGAGTTGAGATTAGAAGATATCAAAGAATCGATAGATGTTGCTGTGATAGGTTGTTACGTAAATGGTCCAGGAGAGTCCAAAGCTGCTCATGTTGGTTTAACTGGAGCTTCTCCAAAAAGTTTAATTTATATTGATGGTTCTCCTGATCACAAGATAGACAATGATGAGATTGTCAATCATATAGAAAGAACAGTTAGACAAAAAGTAGATCAAATGAAAAGAGAAAAGAAAAAAATTATTACGAAAGCATGAGCAAACTCGAAAAAGTAAGGGGAATGCACAATATTCCGATTGAAGAAACTCATCAATGGAGCCATGTGTTTAATTTTTCTGAAAAATTAATGAAAAGTTTTTCATATTCCGAAATTAGATTACCTATTATTGAATATACAAATTTATTTGAAAGATCTGTTGGTGCTGAAACGGATATAGTAAATAAAGAAATGTTTACTTTTAACAGCAAAAGTGAAAAGTCTTTAACCTTGAGACCAGAAGGAACAGCAGGATGTATGAGGGTTGCTATAAGTCAAGGTCTCTTAGACAAGGGCCCGCAAAGACTTTTTTATTCAGGCCCTATGTATAGATATGAAAGACCTCAAAAAGGAAGGAATAGAGAATTTTTCCAGTTAAGCGCAGAAGTATTTGGAATCGAATCCATGACCGCAGAGTTAGAAGTATTTCAAATTATTGAAACTATAATCAATAAATATAAAATCAATGACTCCTGGCTGGAAATAAATTCTCTGGGGTCTGAGGAAGACCAAAAAAATTTTTCTAAAGCTCTTCAGAGCTTTCTTAAACCTTTAAAAAGTAAACTTGATAAGGATAGTCAAAATAGATTGGAAAAAAATCCGTTGAGAATTTTAGATTCTAAATCAACTGAAACCAAAAAAATATTGTTGAACGCACCTAGAATTTCGGAATTTAGATCTAAAAATTCAATAACTAATTTCAGTTTATTGAAAAATCTTTTAAGTGATTTTGGTATTAAATATAAAGAAAATGAAAATCTTGTCAGAGGACTTGATTATTACAATGACGCGGTATTTGAGTGGAAATCTGATTCATTAGGAAGTCAAAATACTTTTTGTGCAGGGGGAAGGTACGATAGCCTCGCTAAAAAACTTGGCGGTCGACAAACACCAGCTGTTGGAGTTTCTCTTGGCATAGATCGTCTACTAATTGCTTGCAAAGATAAATATAAGTTCCCGTTACAAAGACAAATAGCTGTTATCGTTCTAGATAGAAATTTTTTAAAACAAGGAAATATAATATCCGAAAAAATTAGATTAAATTTCCCATCTACAGCAGTCAGGTTTTCTGGTTTGAATGTAAATTTGAAATCGGAACTGAAGAGAGCTAGTAAAAATAACTTTAATTTTGCAATCATTTTAGGAAGAGAAGAAGTAGAATCTTCAACTTATACTATTAAAGATTTAGATTCAGAACAAAATTATGAAAAATTATCTGAAGAAGAACTTATTTCTTTCTTAAAATAAAAAAAATGAATGAATTAACTCAAAATAGCTTTATACAAACTTCTTTAGATTGGATTAGAGAAAACTATTTAAAGATAATTTTTGTCTTTTTGTTGCTCTCATCAATTTTTGGTTGGATTTATTATCAAGGCTATATCCAGGAAAAGAATTCTAAAGAAGCTTCTATTCTTTTTGATGAATTCAATACCTTTTTAAATAACGAAAACGTTGATTTTGATAAATTAAATTCAATTCAAGAAAAAACAAACAAAAACTATCCTGATCAGATTTACTCAATTTTAATGAATCTTGAAATTTCTGAATTGAACTACAATTCAAATAACCTTCAAGGATCAATGGATAAATTGAGAAAAGTTAACTTAGAATTAGAAAAAAGGGGAGACGAGGTTAGCGTTCTAAGAGACTTATCCAGATTGAAATATTCATTACTTTTGATATCTCAAAATGAACTAAACGATGCCATAGATTTGCTAAGTAAAGATTTTAATTTTTTTAATGAATTAAAGTATGAGTTTTTAGGTGATGCCCAAATGGAGTCCTCAAATGTCTTAGAAGCGAAAAAAAATTATCAAATAGCCCTAGATATATCGTCTTCGGAAATTCACAAAGAGTTAATTAAAATTAAGCTATCAACTATCAAAAATTAGATTCAAATGTTAAAGAACTTATCAATTATATTTTTATCTTTTTTAATAATCTCTTGTCAATCAGACTCTAAAGAAGAGGAGAGGCCAGCTGAGTTAAATGATATTCAATCAAAAGTTTTTTTTGAGAAAAGCTGGTCAAAAAAAATTCTAAGTGACTTTCCTTTAGGAGATGTTGATTTAGCATTCAATCAAAACAATATTTTTATTTTTACAGAGCAAGGAGAAGTTTCGGCCTTAGACTTTACTGGTGATTTAATTTGGGAAAAAAGTTTTAATGATCAAATTTCTGCAGGCTTAGGGTATGGGTTTGAATCTATTTTTTTTGCAACTGAGAACGGAAAGATAATTTCACTTAATGCCAAATCGGGAGAAAAAATTTGGGAATCAAGAGTTAATGGCGAAGTTTTATCAAGTCCCTCAACTAATGGTTTGATAGTTGCAGTTCAAAGTTCTAATGGAAAAATTACTGCACTTGATTTCAATAATGGAAACTTTAAATGGGAATACCAATCAACAGTTTCTCCACTCAGTCTCAGAGGAACAAGCAAACCTGTATTTAATAAAAAATTCATATATGTGGGTTTTGGAAATGGAAATTTAGTCAAAATTGAATCACGAACAGGCGTTGTTCAATGGGAAGTACCGGTAACCGTGTCTGATGGAGTTTCTGAAATTGAAAGAATGATAGATGTTGAGGCAATGCCAGTTATTTCTCCAAATGGATTAGCTTATGCCGTTACCTTTCAAGGAGACTTGTCAGCCGTTGAAATAGTTCAGGGTCGAACTGTTTGGAGGAGTTCAGTGTCCTCAACCAAAGACATACTTCACACAAAAAATAAAACTTACATTGTTGATTCCGAAGATTTAATCAAAAGTTATGATGGTATAAAAGGCAATAGTCTATGGAGCCTAAATGACTTTAAGCTCAGAAAATTGTCTTCTCCAAAAAGATTCGAAGACCATATGATTGTTGGAGACTATGAGGGATATTTGCATGCGATAAATCTTAATAATGGAGAAATAGAAGGAAGATTCAGACCCTCAAATCAAGCTATTTATGAGATCTACACATTTAACAATTTTTTATATGTTTTAGATGAGTCTGGAAGAATATCCACTTTAAAAATTAAATGAAAATAGACTTTGTTTATGGGCCCATTAATTGCAATAGTCGGAAGACCAAACGTAGGAAAATCATCTCTATTTAATAAACTTATTGGAGAGGATATCGCGTTAATTGCAGATTATCCTGGTTTAACAAGAGATAGAAATTATTCGGGCTGTAAAATTGATAATTCAAATTATATTCTTGTTGATACTGGAGGAATCACAAACTCTTCTTCGAAATTTGATCAACTAATACTAACTGAAACTCAAAAAGCAATTTCAGACGCAGATGGTTTGATATTTCTTGTAGATTCTTCCTCTTCCATCACCCAACTAGATTTTGAAATTAATGATATTTTAAGAAAATCAGGTAAAAATTACGTATTAGTAATAAATAAATCTGAAACTAAAGAGTCAAAAAATAATATTTCAGACTTCTACTCTTTAGGAGTAAAAAATTCTTTTGAAATTTCAGCAAAAAATGGTCTAGGCATGAGAAATTTTAAAACTTCTTTAAACAAAATATTTCCTTCTAATTTTCGATCAAATGATAGCCAAAATGATTTTTTCCAAATAGGAATATTAGGCAAGCCAAATGCTGGAAAATCTACTTATTTTAATTCAATTTTAAAAGACTCAAGATCTATAGTCTCAAGCACTCCCGGTACGACTAGAGATGCGATTTCTGAATTGATTACTTTTAAAGGAAATCATATAAAAATAACAGATACAGCTGGATTGAGAAAAAAATCAAAAATAAGTGACTTAGTAGAGAAATACTCGGTCAATGCGGCGATCAAGGCCATGAAAAAATCGGAAGGAATTATCTACATAATAGATGGTAAAGAATCAATTTCAGATCAGGATCTTCACTTAATTTCTTTGACTATATCCTCCGGAAAACCTCTAGTTATAGGCATTAATAAGTCTGAAACTTTAGATAAATATAAAAAAACAAATGTTAGAAAAGATTTAAATAGAAAGTTATCTTTTGCAAATGACTTAGAAGTTAAATATATATCAGCTAGAAAAAATCTTGGAACTTCCTCTTTGATATTGAGCTTGATAAGATTAATTAAAAAAAGCAAAGAAAAACTAAATCCAAAAACTGTAAATAAAGTTTTTATAGAGGCCTACGAAAATAATCCTCCTCCCATGAAAGGAAGGTTTAGACCTAAAATAAAATTTATAAAGATTTTAGATACGCAACCTCCTACATTTGTTTTACACGGAAATAAAATTGATTTTCTGAGTAAGCAATATCTTAAATACCTTGAAAATTCAGTCAGAAAATCTTTACAACTTAAGGGAATACCTATAAAACTAGTTTTAAAAATAGCTGAAAATCCCTACAAAACAAGGAAAAATAAACTAACAAAACGTCAACTGAATAAAAGAAAACGCATCAGAGGACGTTAAAGATAATTTTTAATTTATAATAGTTAATCCTCTAATCAATATGTCTAAACCTCCAATATTTCTCAACCTTTTAAAGATTCAATTACCAATTGCAGGGGTTTCGTCTATTTTGCATAGGATATCGGCTGTCGGAATCTTTCTTCTTCTTTTACCCTTTAGCATGATATTAGTGCTAGCTTCTAATTCTGAAGAAGGTTACTCAATCGCCTCATATCTTTTGAACTTAAATTCAATAAAGATCTTGTTAGTCTTGCTTTTGACTGGGCTTACTTATCATTATATTTCCGGGATAAGGCACTTGGTTATGGATTTTGGATATTGGCAAACTCTTAACGCCGGCAAAATTTCAGCAATTTTAACTATTGTACTTAGTGGACTAATGAGCCTATTACTAATTTCACTCGTATGGTAACAAAACTTTATACTCTGAAGAGAACAGGTATATTAGATTACGTGCTTGTAAGGGTTTCCGCTATTTATCAAGCCCTATATTTTTCAGTTATAACCTTTTATTGGTTGTTGCATTACCCCCTTAATTACGGACAACTTAATGGGTTTTTTGATATTCTTGCTATAAAGATAAGTACAGTATTGGTCGCTATGTCCATTTCTTATCACTCTCTACAAGGTATTCATCATATAGAAACCGATTACCTTACAGAGCCTAGAATTGGAAAAATAGCTCTTCCTGCAAGAAGAATTTTAACCATTTATAGTTATATTCAAGTTGCCGGTATCCTAATATGTGGTTTTCTTTTAGTAATATAGAGAAAAATTATGGCAATGAATGGTAATGGAAAAGCTTTAGATGCGAATTCACTCCCCGTAAAGGAATACGACGGTATTATCATTGGTGGCGGAGGATCTGGTCTTATGTCCTCTCTCCAATTAGCTCAATCTGGAATGAACACAGCAGTTATTTCAAAAGTTTTTCCCACTAGATCTCACACTGTCTCCGCTCAAGGAGGCATCACATGCGCTATAGCTAGCGCTGACCCAAATGATGATTGGCGTTGGCATATGTATGACACTGTAAAAGGGTCAGATTTTATTGGAGATCAAGATTCTATTGAATATATGTGTCAAGAGGGCCCGGCAACTGTTTTCGAATTAGAAAATATGGGTCTACCATTTTCTAGAACCGAGGAAGGAAAAATATATCAAAGAGCATTCGGCGGACAATCTAAAGATTACGGCAAAGGCGGACAGGCTGAGAGAACTTGTGCTGCCGCCGACAGGACGGGGCATGCACTCTTGCATACCCTTTATCAAGCGAATGTTAAAGCTGGAACTAATTTTTTGAGTGAATGGTTTGCAGTCGACTTAGTACTAAACAGCGAAGATCAAGTAACTGGAGTAATTGCCTTTGAAATTGAGTCTGGCGAAGCTTATTTTTTAAAAGCCAAAGCAACTGTGTTAGCAACTGGCGGAGCTGGAAGGATTTATAAATCTACCACTAATGCTCTTATCAATACTGGAGACGGAACCGGAATGGCTTTAAGAGCTGGCCTAGCAGTTCAAGATATGGAAATGTGGCAATTTCATCCAACTGGAATTCATGGTGCTGGTACTTTAGTAACAGAAGGCTGTAGAGGTGAAGGCGGATATTTAATTAATAAAGATGGAGAAAGATTCATGGAGCGCTACGCTCCCAATGCTAAAGATTTAGCAAGCAGAGATGTTGTAGCAAGATCGATGATGCTAGAAATCATCGAAGGGCGTGGTTGCGGACCCGAAGCTGATCATTGTTTTTTAAAATTAGACCACTTAGGAGCGGATCTTCTTCATAAAAGACTTCCTGGGATTACTGAATTATCGAAAACATTTGCTGGAATTGATCCAGCAGAACACCCAATTCCTGTAGTTCCAACTTGTCACTATGCTATGGGCGGAATACCAACCAATGTTAATGGCCAAGTCATAACTCAGAAAGCAGATGGATCTGATTCTTTAGTAGAAGGACTTTATGCAGCAGGTGAGGCTGCTTGCGTTTCTGTGCATGGTGGAAATAGGTTGGGAGGAAACTCTCTTCTAGATTTAGTAGTATTTGGAAGATCTGCCGGACTTCACATTGAAGAATCTTTTAAACAAGGAATAGATATTAAAGATCCCTCAAAAGAAGACGTCAACAAAGCTCTTAGAAATATAAACAGGGTAAACATCAGTTCAGACGGTGAAAATGCTTCAGTTATTAAAAAAGATCTGCAGGATATTATGCAAACTAGTTTTGGTGTATTTAGAAGAGAAGATAACATGAAAAGTGGTATTAAAGTCATAGAGGAAATAAGAGCTAGAGCTGAAAGCCTTCACTTAGCAGATAAGTCTTCTAGATTTAATACTGCTAGAATTGAAGCCCTAGAGCTTCTAAATTTACTTGAGGTCGCTGAGGCAACTGCCATTAGCGCAAACGAAAGAAAAGAAAGCAGAGGAGCTCATTCAAGAGATGATTATCCTGAAAGGGATGATGAAAATTGGTTGAAACATTCAATTTATTTTAAAGGGAATAAAGAGATATCAAAAAGAGACGTCAACTTTAGACCAAAAATAGTCCAAGCTTTTCAACCTTTTGCAAGGACTTATTAATGAATTCAATAGCAACAGAACAAATCTCAACTCTAAAAATGAGTATTTATAGGTATGATCCTGACACGGGAAACAAGCCTTTCATGCAAGAGATGGACATTGATATTCCAAGCGACAAAGACATAATGGTCTTAGATGCACTTCACTTAGCTAAAGAGCAAGATCCATCAATTTCATTCAGACGTTCTTGCAGAGAAGGTGTTTGTGGTTCAGATGGCATGAATATCAATGGAAAAAATGGATTAGGTTGCATTACGCCTTTATCTGAGGTTGTGAAAAAAAATAAATTAGAGATAAGGCCTTTACCTGGATTGCCTGTAGTAAAAGATTTGATAGTCGATATGACTCAATTTGTAGATCAATATAAAAAGATCAGACCTTATTTAATTTCTGATAAAGAAGATAACGGAAAAGAAATTCCTCAAACAGTCGAAGATAGAGATAAATTAGATGGTTTATATGAGTGTATTTTATGCGGTTGTTGCTCTACAGCATGTCCGTCTTTTTGGTGGAATCCAGATAAATTTTTAGGACCAGCAGCTCTTCTTCAAGCATATAGATTTATTTCTGACAGTAGAGATACAGCAAGAGAGGAAAGGTTGGATCAGCTTGAAGATGCTTTTAGCGTCTTTAGATGTCATGGAATTATGAATTGTGTTTCAGTTTGTCCTAAAGGGTTGAATCCAACTAAAGCTATTAACGAAATAAAAAAAATGTTGGTGAAAAGAGCTTTATAATAAAAGCACTTTGAACTTACACGAACATCAAGCAAAAACTCTTTTTAAATCTTACGATCTTCCAACATCAAATTTCTTTGTTGCAAATACAGTTGAAGAGGCAAAGGAATTAGCCAAAAAATTAAATGTTTCTAAATGGGTTGTTAAAGCCCAAGTACACGCAGGCGGGAGAGGGAAAGCTGGCGGAGTTGAAGTTGTCCAAAGTCTTGATGATGTAGAAATTTTTGCAAAAAAATGGCTGGGAAAAAACTTAGTCACTTATCAAACAGATAAAAACGGTCAGCCAGTTAATAGTATTCTTATTGAAGAATATACAGAAATATTATCCGAGCTTTATCTTGGTCTAGTTGTGGATAGATCAACTAGATCAATTGTAGTAATGGTTTCTCCAGAAGGAGGAGTTAACATAGAAGAAGTCGCAGAAAATAATCCAGAAAAAATCTTCAAGGCTTCTGTAAAAATTGAAGAAGAAGCTTCAGATGATGACGCAAAAAGATTAGCTCAAGGATTGAATTTAAATAGCGAGCAAACAAAACAATTTATAGATATTTTTAAAAATCTTTCAAAATTATTTATTGAGAAAGACTTAGCATTGGTCGAAATCAACCCCCTAGTGATTGATGATAAAAATAAACTTAAATGTTTGGATGGAAAAGTTAGTGTTGATAGCAATGCATTATTTAGACATGAAGAACTTATGACTTTAAGAGACACATCTCAAGAGGAACAAAGAGAGCTTGAAGCGTCAAAATGGGATTTGAATTATGTATCTCTTGAAGGTGAAATTGGTTGCATGGTGAATGGCGCAGGTTTGGCTATGGGAACAATGGATATTATTAAACTTGCTGGCGGCTTTCCTGCAAATTTTTTGGATGTCGGGGGTGGAGTAAACGAAAAAAGTGTTTCAGAGGCATTTAAAATTATTCTTTCTGATCAAAAGGTAAAAGCGATTTTAATTAATATTTTCGGAGGCATAGTGAAATGCGATGTTGTTGCAGAGGGAATTATTTCTGCTGTAAAAGAAGTAGGAGTAGATATTCCAGTTATAGTCAGACTGAAAGGAAATAATGCAAATATTGCTCAAGAGATTTTAACTGAAAGCGATTTAAATATCATTTTTGAATCAGATCTATCCATTGCAGCAAAAAAGGCTGTAGAACTTTCTAAATGAGTATTTTAATAGGAAACGATACTATTGCTATTTGTCAGGGTTTTACTGGTTCTCAGGCTACGTTACATTGCAAACAAGCCATTGAGTACGGTACAAACTTAGTAGGGGGCGTTACTCCAGGAAAAGCAGGAGAAAGACATTTAGACAGACCAGTTTTTGGCGACGTAAAAAGTGCAGTTGAAAAAACAAAAGCCAATACGTCAATAATTTTTGTACCAGCTAAATTTTGTAAGGATTCAATTAATGAGGCTTTAGATGCAGGAATTAAACTAATTATAGTTATTACAGAAGGAATTCCTACTTTAGATATGCTTATTTTAAAAATTAAAGCTGATGAGCTTGGCTCTATGATTATTGGACCAAATTGTCCTGGCTTAATTACTCCCGGAGTTTGTAAATTAGGAATAATGCCAGCTGATATTCATAAAAAAGGTAAGGTCGGTATTGTCTCGAGATCTGGAACTTTAACTTATGAAGCGGTTGATCAAACTTCTCAAATTGGTCTTGGCCAGAGTAGTTGTGTAGGCATCGGCGGAGATCCGATACCAGGTTCAAGCTTTATCGATATATTGAAATTATTTGAGTTGGATGATCAGACAGAAGGAATCGTAATGGTTGGAGAAATAGGCGGAACTGCAGAAGAAGAAGCTGCAGAATTTATAAAATCAGATATTTCTAAACCTGTTGTTGCATATATTGCTGGAGTGAGTGCACCAGCTGGAAAAAGAATGGGGCATGCTGGAGCTATTATTTCAGGTGGCAAGGGTACGGCTAATGAAAAATTTTTAGCTTTGGAAAATGCTGGGGTTTTCACTGTAAAAAGTCCAGCTCTGATAGGGAAAACAATCTCTGACTTGTTAAATTTTAAAAAATAAACAATGAGCAATGTAGGAATAACTGAGGTTGTTTTAAGAGATGGAAATCAGTCTTTATTAGCAACGAGAATTAGTTTAGAAGATCTTCTTCCGGCAGCGAGAAAATTGGATGAAATAGGATATTGGTCGATTGAATCATGGGGCGGAGCAACATTTGATGTTTGTTTGAGACATCTAAATGAGGATCCCTGGGAGAGATTAAAAGAATTGAAAAAAGCGATGCCAAAGACTCCTCAACAAATGCTTTTGAGAGGACAAAATTTGGTTGGTTATAAACATTTTAGCGATCAAATTGTTTCTAAATTCATAAATAAATCAGCTGAAAACGGGATAGATGTTTTTAGAATCTTTGATGCATTAAATGATATCGAAAATATTAAATTTTCTTTAGAGCAAGTAAAAGAAAACAATAAACATGCTCAAGCGGCAATGGCTTACACGACTAGTCCAATACATAATATTCAATATTGGATTGATTTAGCGAAAAGTATGGAGGATATTGGAATAGACTCAATCGCAATAAAAGACATGGCCGGTATTTTAAAACCTAATGTTGCTTATCGACTTATATCAAAATTAAAAGAAGAATTATCCATTCCAATTCATATGCAAACTCATGCAACAACTGGAATGTCTACAGCTACAAATCTTAAGGCAATTGAAGCAGGCATTGATAACATAGATACTTCAATCTCATCTATGAGCATGACCTACGGTCACTCTTCTACTGAAACTGTAGTTTCTATGCTTCAAGATACAGATTTCTCTTTAAATTTTGACCTATTAAAATTAGATGAAATTAGTCAGTATTTTAAAAAAATTAGAAATAAATATTCAAAATTTGAAGGAAGTTTAAAAGGAGTAGACGTTCAAATGTTAGTGAGGCAAGTGCCGGGAGGCATGTTATCCAATTTAGAAAGTCAACTTAAACAAATGAATCTAGAAGATAAGTTAGAAGCAGTAATTCAGGAAATTCCAAGAGTTAGAAAAGATTTAGGTTATCTTCCTCTTGTCACGCCCGTTTCACAAATTATAGGAGCACAAGCTTTAACAAATATTATTGACGGGGAAAGATATAAAAAATTATCTATTGAGTTAACAAAACTTATTTCAGGATATTATGGAAAAATTTTTGGACAAGTAGAAGATGGTTTAAAAGAAAAGGCTAAGTTAGAAATGGAACCAATTGAAACTAGACCAGCTGATGATTTGGTAGATGACTTTGATCAGCTCAAGAAAGATTTAAGTAATTTCTGTTCAAAAAATTCACTAAAAGATGCATCTCTGGTTGATGAAAATGTTTTGAGTTTTGCTTTGTTTCCTTATAGCTCTACAGACTTTTTTAAAAATAATTACTAAAAATTTTTATTAATTTATAATCTTATTATGGACAAAAAATACGAAATAATCCTCTACGGCGGCACTGGGTTTACAGGGCAACTATGCGCCAAATATTTTAAAGAAAATTACCCTGACTTAAATTGGGCTATTGCGGGGAGAAATAAAGATAAATTGGAAGAAATTAAAGAAAAGTTTGCTTTAAAAACAGATATTTTAGTAGCTGATGGCGATAACTTGGAAGCTTTAAGAATTCTGGCAGGACAAACTAAGGTAGTTTTGTCTACAGCGGGTCCTTTTGCTAGGTACAGTGATTTACTAGTCCAAGCCTGCGTTGAACAGGGAACGCATTACACAGACATTACTGGAGAAAATCATTGGGTAAGGACATTGATAGATAAACATCATGATAATGCGAGTTTGAAAGGAGTGAGAATTGTTCCATCTTGCGGGTATGACTCTATTCCATCAGATATTGGAGCTTTATATACTGTTTCTCAATTCAAAAAACCGGTAAAGAGAATTAATTTATATCAAGAAATGCAAGGCGGGGCTTCTGGAGGAACTATTGAAACTGGATTTACGATGGGTAAATTGAGCAAGGAAATGCGTGATCCTTTTCTACTTAATCCAGAAAATTCTGTTACAGAAGAGCAAAGAAATAATTCAAAAGATGAAATGAAAATTGAAAAAATTGAAGAACTCGATGCTTGGTCTGGAATGTTTGTTATGGCAGCAGCAAATACTAGAGTAGTAAGAAGATCAGCAGCTTTAATGGAACAAAATCAAAAAAGCTACGGAAGTAATTTTACATTTGGCGAATATGGACTTCACAAGACTAAAAAATTAGCAAGGCGTGCGTCTTATGGTTTGGTTTTAGGGTTCTTAATTATTGCATCGCCATTAAAAGGCATAGTGAGAAGATTCTTACCAAAACCAGGAGAGGGTCCTAGTGAAGATGTTCAAAACAATGGATGGTTTAGATCTACTTTTATTGCAGAAGCTGAAGATGGAGAGAAAAAGATTTGTTCTATTTATGGTTCAGGAGATCCAGGATATAAATCAACTTCAAAACTAGTTTGTGAATCCGCTTTGACACTTGCGAGGTCTGTCAATCTTCCAGGCGGTGATGATTATGGAGGAGTTTTAACCTCTGCAGCCGGATTAGGGGAAGAATTGATAAACAGATTAAAAGAAGCTGATATCGACTTTAAAGTCCACTAATTCTTTTATAACTAAAATAACCATATTTATAACCCCATTTACACTTTCGGGTATATAAAATGTATTTATTCGAGTATTCTTTCTCCCCAGAAAAATCTCTCCAACTCGAATAGAAACGGGTTGTAACAAGAAGTTGCAACCCGTTTATTTTTTATAGATATGTAATTACTATTTTATTAAATTTTCATTAAAGTACATTCCATGGCAAATTTATTTATTTTTTCGAATGATTTAAGACTCCAAGATAACTCAGCTCTTTACAATGCTTCTTTGGGTAAAAATGGATTAGAAGCATTATTTCTTTTTAATAAAGAAAAATGGCAACTTCACTACGAAAGTCCTTTAAAAATAAAATTTCAATTAAACAATTTAGAAATAATAAAAAAAGAACTAGACTACCTAAATATTAATTTAAAAGTTCTTTCACCAAAGCTTGACGATGAAAATGAATTGATTTTAAAGGAAGCTTTAAGGATAAATGCTTCTAAAGTCTTTATTAACACTGAATATGGTTTTAATGAAAAACAAAGAGATGAAAATTTAAGAAAACTTTTAGCAGACAATAGAATTGATTTAATTGAATTTGATTCCTCAATAATTAATCCCAAAAAAATTGTAACAGGTGCAGGAACTTATTTTAAAGTTTTTACTCCTTACTCAAGATCTTTCCGAGAAGAACTCAATAAAGAGTATCTTCAATGTTTTCCTAGGCCGGAAAAACAACAAACTAAGATTGGTGATTCCGACGAAATACCCAATTTTGAGCTTGAAGATGAGCTCGAAAAAAATGCATTAAAGCTTTACGAACCTGGTGAGAAAGCAGCAATAGAGATTTTGGAAAATTTTTTTGAAAATAAAATTTCTGACTATAAAATCGCAAGAGATTTTCCTGCTCAAGATTCTACAAGTAAACTTTCAGCTTATTTGTCTTCAGGAATAATTTCCGCAAAGAAATGCGTATCTAAATTATTAGAAATTTCAGAAGATTCACCAGGCACGGGTGAATATTCTTGGTTTAACGAAATAATTTGGCGAGAGTTCTATAAATATATAATTTTTCATTATCCACGAGTTAGTATGAGAAAATCTTTTAATGAAAAGTATGACCAAGTTAAATGGCGAGATGATGAAGAAGATTTTGTAGCGTGGACAAAAGGAGAGACAGGTTTTCCAATAATTGACGCTGCTATGAAACAATTATTAAACACAGGTTGGATGCATAATAGACTGAGGATGATAGTTGCAATGTTTTTAAGTAAAAACTTACTGATTGATTGGAAGAGGGGAGAAGAGTTTTTTATGCAAAACTTGATTGATGGAGACCATGCCTCGAACGTAGGAGGTTGGCAATGGAGTGCTTCAACAGGTGTAGATGCAGCACCTTATTTCAGAATTTTTAATCCGATAACCCAATCTGAAAAATTTGATAAAGAAGGATTATTTTTAAAATACTATCTTCCTAATTTAGAGAGCCTTTCTAGTAAGGAAATCCATAATCCTGATATTGAATTAAGAAAAGAACTAAATTATCCAATGCCAATAACAGACCTTTCTTCATCAAGAAAAAGGGCAATAGATGTTTTTTCAAAAATATAATATGCCAAAAGATCACACTCCAGAATATATGAAGCAGCTTAAAGCAAAAATTCTGGAAATTAATTATAAAAATGAAACTTTAAAAATGTCCTTTAAAGCCACTGAAGATATATGTCATACAAATGGCACCATTATCCAAGGGGGTTATACAGCCGTAATGATGGATTCTTGTATGGCATTTTTGGTTATGGAGCTGACAGATTTTATTTACACACCAATGTCGATTGATATAAATGTATCCTTTTTATCCGCCGGTAGCCCAGGAAAGCTTTTCTGCGAATCAAAAATTATTAAGTTAGGAAATTCTATTGGTTTCTCTTCAGCGGAGCTTTACCAAAACGAGAAAATAATTGCTAAGGCATCTTCTAGTCTTAAGTTAATAAAACTGGGAGAGCCAAAGGACTTTTTGATTGAAAATATGGCAAAAGACGCAAAAATAATTAAAGCCTAGATCCCAAAGTCCCAGGAAAGTCCTTCACGATATTTTTTTAAAATTTGTTTCGCAATAAGTATTCTATGAACTTCATCTGGTCCATCAGCCAACCTAAGAGTTCTTGCTCCTTGATACATTCCAAACAAAGGTAAATCAGCAGACACACCTTTCCAACCATATACCTGTATAGCTCTGTCTACAACTCTGTGCATAGCTGCTGGAACATAAATTTTTATAGCAGATATATCTACTCTTGGATCTCCTTCGGAATCCATCACCTCAGCACAATGAATAGTCATCAATCTTGCTGTTTGAATGTCGATATATGAATCAGCAATAAAACCTTGAATTAGTTGTTTTGATTCGAGTAAACCGCCATGAACTTTTCTGGTAGTTGTTCTTTGCATCATTAAGTCAAATGCTCTCCACATTTGACCAATGCTATTCATACAATGAAAAACTCTTCCCGCACCGAGTCTATCTTGAGCTGCAGCATGACCTGAGCCTCTGGCACCTAACTGGTTTTCTATGGGAACCCTAACATTTTCATACTTTATCTCTACATGATCTCCACCAGTATGACCCCATATAGGCACTGATCTTATTACATTAAAACCAGGAGTATCAGTTGGAACTATAATTTGTGTCATTCTTGAATTTACTTCACCAGAATCATCTTCTTCTTCTGTTCGACACATAACGATTGCAAAATCTGCTCTTATTCCATTCGAAGTCATTACCTTATGCCCATTGATAACCCATTGGTCTCCCTCTTTTTTAGCTGTAGTTTTAATAGATCTTGGATCAGAGCCCGCATTCTCTGGTTCCGTCATGGAAAAAGCCGATTCCATTTCTCCTGCTATCAGTGGTTCTAACCATTTTTTCTTTTGCTCATCTGATCCGTATTTAAGAAGGACTTTTTGATTTCCTGAATTTGGGGCTATGACTCCAAATAATCTATTGGAAAGAGGTGACCAAGCTAAAATTTCGTTCATGTAAGCGTGTGCCATAAAGCCAATTCCCATACCACCATATTCTTTAGGTAAATGCGGAGCCCATAATTGTTTCTTTTTAACTTCTGATCTTATCTCTTCCCTCAAAGCTTTAGCATCATCACCGCCTTTATAAATTTTTGATTCATTGGGGATTATTTGATTTGCAACAATAGAAGCTGTTAATTCTCTGATTTTGTTAATATCTTTTGAAAGAGTAGGTATTGGTGATATTTCCATAATTTTTTCGATTTATTTTTAAATTTCTAGCATAATACTTTATCAGTTTATTTTCGTAGACTGAATATTTTAGGGGGAAGAATTGTTTAAAAAAATCATTGTTTTTACTTCATGTTTTTTATTTTTTGCTTGTGCGGAAGATAACGGTAAGATTACCTATGTTGAGGATTTAACTACTTTAAAGAATACTAGTTCAGGTCGAGTAATTGGTTTCAAACATATAAATAATTCAACAGCTTGGTTCGGAATTCCATATGCAAAACCACCTATAAATGAACTACGATGGAGAGCTCCTCAACCTATAGAAAACAGTGAAGAAATTATTAAGGCAATTTCATTTTCAGATATTTGCTTTCAGAATAGGAGTTTTGTTGATTATAGCGAAGAGAAAGAAAATTATATTGGTTCGGAAGATTGTTTATACCTGAATATCCATTCTCCAAGAAACTTGTCAGGAAATGAAAATTTACCTGTTATGGTTTGGATTCACGGAGGTGGAAATACTACTGGAGCAGGAAGTGGTTATGATTTCAGTAGGTTAGCATCTGAACAAAAAGTAATTGTAATTACTATAAATTACCGACTAGGTCCATTTGGTTGGTTTTATCACCCCAGCCTGATTGAAACTAGCAATTCAGAAGAAGATAAATCTGGAAACTATGGACTTTTGGATCAAATACTTGCTTTAAAGTGGGTCAAAAAAAATATAAAGGAATTTGGGGGAAACCCTAACAATGTCACAATTTTTGGAGAATCTGCTGGCGGGCATAATGTTTTTTCTTTAATTTCTTCAAATCTTGCCAGCGGTCTTTTTCATAGAGCAATTTCTCAAAGCGGCTCAACTAGAACAACCTCAATAGAAGATGCCTCAAATTATGTAGATGATGAAATAAATCCTGGTTGGCCTACTAGTTCAAAAGAAATAGTTAACAATATTCTAATTGGCTATAACGGTGCCAAAGACATTTATGAGGCAAAAATCTTACAAGACTCCATGAATAACTCTAATTTAAAAAACTTTTTACAAAGCTTAAGCTCCTCAGAAATTTTCGATACTTACGAAGAAAAGATAGTTGCTGGAATGTTTAATGTCCCTAGGATTATTGCTGATGGATATGTTTTGCCAAAAGAAGGTATGAAATTTCGAAGAGGTCAATATAATAAAGTTCCAACCATGCTTGGAACAAACAGAGATGAAATGAAATTATTCTTTGCATTGGATGAAGAATTTGTCACAAGTTTTGCCAATTTCATCATATTTGTTAAAGATAAAGAAAAATATGAAATAGAAAATGAATATGCCTCCAATAATTGGAAAATAAGTGGCGTTGATCAACCAGCAAGAAAATTAACAAAATCAGGGAATCCTGATGTTTTTGCATATAGATTTGATTGGGATGAAGAGCCAACATATTTGTGGATGGATTTTTCTAAAATTTTCGGTGCGGCTCATGGATTTGAAATTCCATTTGTATCAGGAAGTTTAGAGTTTTTTGGATTTGAGAGATTCATTATCAATGACAAGAGCAGACCAGCAGCAAGAGAGTTATCAAACTCAATGATGTCTTATTGGGCAGAATTTGCATATTCGGGAAATCCTAGCTCTGGAAGAAAGAAAGATTTAGAAAAATGGCAACCCTGGCAAAATGGTCCTGGCAAAGATAAATTTATTGTATTGGACTCTACAAACGACAAAGGCATTTACATGTCGAACTCTGAATTATTTTTTGGCGATGAACTGCAAAGGCTAGCAGAAGATAATAGAATAGGAGATATTAAAATAAAATGTGAATATATTAATAATTTGAAAGAATCAGGCAATAAATCAAATTTTACCCTAGAGGAGTGTAAGAAATTATGAAAAAAATAGATTTTTATTTCGACTTTGCCAGCCCAAATGCTTACTTAAGTCATAAAGTCATGCAAAAAATTAAAGGAAAATATGACGTTGAGTTGAATTACATCCCAGTCTTATTGGGAGGAATATTTAAAGCTACAAACAATAAGCCTCCTATGGAGCAATTTTTTGGTGTCTTGAATAAAAATGAATACCAAGGAATCGAAATGGAAAGATTTGTTCAAAGACATGACCTTAACTTGTTTAAAATGAATCCTCATTTTCCAGTTATCAGTCTCCAAATTATAAGAGGAGCAGTCGCGGCTGATATGGATGGTTATTTAGAAGATTATATCGATAAAGTTTTAATTCACATGTGGGAGGAACCAAAAAAAATGGATGATCCTGAAGTTATTAAGGCAGCATTTGATGAATCGGGCTTCGATTCAGAAAAATTGATGAATCAGATGCAAGATCCAGAAGTGAAAGCAAAACTTATTTCAAATACCGAACAGGCAGTCGAGCGCGGAGTTTTTGGCATACCAACTTTTTTTGTCGATGATCAAATTTACTTTGGCAAAGATACTATTTGGATGATTGAGGAGATTCTAGAATCTTAGTTTTTCGACTAGTAAAGTTACTTGCCCAGCTCCAAATTATTAAAATGCTCATAAAAATTAAAAGAGAAAGCCATTCGGGAGTATTTAGAAAAAATAATAGTAATCCAAAAGCTGAAATTGAAAAACTTATAGCACAAACAATTAATAGCGTTTTACGATTGGAGTATCCTTGATCCAAAAAATAATGATGAATGTGCTCTCTATCTGAACTAAAGATCGAAAGTTTTTTATTAAATCTTTTCCAGATCACTCTAAAGGCATTCAATAACACTAATCCAACACACCAGAGTGCTTCAACTGGACGCGCATGAGATTCATATTCGTTAAGGGGGTCTTGAGTAAGAAAAATAAAAGAGCAAGCTAGAAAGAAACCTATCATCATGGCACCATGATCACCTATAAAAACTTTGAACTTTCTTCCAAACAAACCCAAATTCATCAAACTGTAAGGAAGCAGGGCAGCTAGTAAAGACAAATGCGCAAGAGTGAATCCAGCTCTACCAATTATGGCTAATCCAATCAAGGCCAATAGAACCTGAAACGAAAAAAAACCATCAATACCATCTATCCAGTTAAATGCGTTTGTAATTCCAACGACACAAAAAATTGTAAATAGGAACGCTAAATAATTTGGGAGGATAAGATCGTTCCCTCCAAATATAGCTCCTAGATTAATAAGATTCATATTTGCTAATTGAATCATTAAAATGGTACAGCTTACTTGCGAAAAGAGTCTTACCCAAACTGGTAAATTGATTAAGTCGTCGATAAGACAAATCATCAAAAGCACTAAAGATAAAAACAGCAACCAAAAAAAAGAAACATAAGGAAAAGAATTTAAAGATCCAAAACCCTCGGCTGGAATTTGTATATCAAAATAAGGAATTAAATTAAAAAAGCTTAATAAAAAAGAACAAGAGAAAAATAAAGTGAAACAGATCGCAAAAGATAAACCCCCTGAAATAGGCACTGCACTTTCATGTTTTTTTTTAAAACCATCTGGGATATCGACAAAGTTTCGTTTTTTAAAAAAATGCCGAACTAAAAGATGAATTATAAAACCCAACAAAGAAAATAACAGAAACAAAGAAAACAATTTTATAAAAGAAAGAAATTATTTAATTTAAGAAACTATCGTCTTTTTCTAACATTAAATCATAAATAGGTTGAAAACTCGCCCACATTGCAAACTCAGAACCAACTTGAGATTTTGTCAATTCTGCGACTTCATCAGAAATTCTTTCCATTTGGCCCGCAGATTCAGCAATTAATTGAGATTGACAGCATCTGTCCATTGACAAAAAAGCCCACAAAGCCGCATCAACGGATTCACCAGTAGTCAAGAGACCATGGTTTTTTAGAATTGCAGCCTTTTTATCGCCTAAAGCTTTTGCGATTCTATCTCCTTCATCTGTTTCTAAAACCACACCAGTAAAATCATCGAACAACACATGGTTGTCATAAAAGGCACAAGAATCCTGTGTAATTGGCTCTAGAAGACGACCTAAAGAAGAAAATGACTTTCCATACATAGAATGGGAATGAGCAGCTGCATTGACATCAGGCCTTGCCTCATGAAGCCTCGAGTGAATGGCAAAAGCTGCAGTATTAAGCATTTTTCCTTCGCCCTGAACTATGTTGCCATCTCTGTCAACAAGAATTAAATCTGAGATGCAGATCTGACCAAAATGCATGCCAAATGGGTTAACCCAAAAGTAATGGGGATACTCTGGGTCTCTCAATGTTATATGACCAGCTATTCCCTCATCGTAACCAAAATGAGAAAACATTCTAAAACCAGCAGCCAATCTTTCCAATTGATGTCTTCTTATTTCTTCAGGTGATTTACATTCTATTGGAAGGAGAGAGCCTTTTTCTTTTTGAGGTAATTTACCCAAAGATGTATCTATGGGAAGCTTAATTTCTTTATCTGACATAATTCACTCCATTTAATAATTATGCATTTAAATCATTTATTTAAATAAATATTTTGTACAATTATATTTTAAACATTGATAAAAGTTATGGCAAAAATAAAAAAGGGATTTCGTGTAGAAAAAGATAGCCTAGGAGAAGTGTATGTTCCCAAAAAAGCTTTATACGGAGCACAGACTCAAAGAGCTGTTGAAAATTTTCCAATTAGTGGAATAAAGATGGACTTTCCTTTTACTAATTCGTTTGTGGATTCTCTTGGATTAATTAAAGACGCTGCTGCAAGAGCGAATAAAAAATTAAGCCTTCTTGGATCAAAAAAAGCCAATGCAATCTCTAGGGCTTCAAAAGAAGTTTGGCAAAGTAAACGCAATGAAGAATTTCCATTAGATGTATTTCAAACTGGCTCTGGAACAAGTTCCAATATGAATGCGAATGAAGTAATTGCAAATTTAGCTTCAAAGTATAGCGGTATTCAAATTGATCCGAATGATGATGTAAATATGAGCCAAAGCAGTAATGATGTTATACCAACTGCTATTAAGGTAAGTGCTTACAAAGATTTGACGGAGAAACTGCATCCTGCTCTTGATAAATTAATTTCTGAAATTGAAAAAAAAGAAATTTCGTTGAAAGGAATTATTAAAACGGGTAGAACTCACTTAATGGATGCGATGCCTTTAGAAATTTCGCAAGAACTTTCAGCTTGGACTGCTCAATTAAAGAACACAAAAAAAACCTTAGGTTTTTTAGAAAAAAGGTTATTGGAAATGCCTCTAGGCGGTACCGCAGTTGGCACAGGAATAAATGCTCATCCTAGATTTGCTAAGACCTTTGCAAAAGAGTTATCGGTTCTAACTGGAGGAAAATGTAAGGCAATTTCTAGTGAAAACTTTTTCCATGAATTAAGCTCGCAAGATACAGCCGTGCAAGTTTCAGGAGAGTTAAAAAATCTTGCAGTTACTTTAATGAAAATTTCTAATGATCTTAGATGGATGAATTCTGGACCTTTAGCAGGACTATCAGAAATAGAGTTAAAAGGTTTACAGCCTGGAAGCAGTATTATGCCCGGCAAGGTTAATCCTGTGATACCAGAGGCTGTAGCTATGGCTGCTGCTGATGTTATTGGAAACGATGTCACTATAACTATTGCAGCTCAGTCAGGAAATTTTCAACTCAATGTTATGCTCCCTGTCATTGCTTATAATTTACTGAAAAGTATAGCTTTATTAAGAGGAAGCATGAATGTTCTAGCTGATAAAACAATTAAATCTTTCAAAATTAATAAAAAATCACTAGAAAATGCTTTGAATAAAAATCCAATTTTAGTAACGGCATTAAACCCAATCATTGGATATTCGAAAGCTGCTGCAATAGCCAAAAAAGCATATCGTGAAAATAGGCCTATCATTGAGGTGACAATGGAAGAAACTGATTTAACTGAAGCGAAATTAAAAAAAATACTTGATCCTTTAAAACTTACCAAAGGAGGCATAAATTAAAATGGACAAAAATGACTTAACAAATAATTCTTGCGAAGCTTGTCATGCAGATGCACCTTTAGTAACTAAAGAAGAAATAGATGAATTAAAACCTAAAATTCCAGCCTGGGATATATTAACAATCGATGACATTGATAGACTAAGTTGCAGTTTCGCATTTAAAACTTATATGGAAGGTTTGAGTTTTGTTTCTAAAGTAGCTGCTATGGCAGAGCTTGAAGATCATCATCCTGAGATAGTTTTAGAGTGGGGTAAAGTAACAGTGTCTTGGTGGTCACATAAAATAAATGGTTTGCATAAAAATGATTTCATAGCTGCTGCTAAAACAGACTCGATTTATGCAGAGTGAACTTTTGAAATTATAATTCTCGAACCTACAATAAATCCAATTAAAGTTACTAAACCCATTATTTGAAAAGCTTCAAGATATAAATTTAAATCAAAGGCTCTTCCTACAAAAAATATTCCAACTGGTTGAAGCGGCACTACTATCATTCCAGAAAAACCTCTTACGGAACCGAGATTTACAGATCCAAAAGCTTTTAAAAAACATGCGCTCATTAAAACCATTGCTCCACCAAATCCTAGACCGAAGACAAAGCAAAAGAGGGAAAAAAGTAGGAAACTTTCGGAAAAAGTGATTCCAAAAATACCTAGTGACTGCATTAACATCATAATCATTACGGGTTTGTTAGGATTCAATTTATCAACTAAGTAGCCAAAAAAGACTTTACCTGCGACACCTCCAAATGCAGCAAGTGAATAGGCGAATACATATTGTTTAATTGGAAAACCTAAAAAGAAGAAAGTCTCATCAAAACCGATTCTTTCTGAGTGCAAGGGAAGATGAAGTAAGACGCCTCCCATGGCAAAAAACTGAAATGCAAAAGTAAGCGATATTAACCAAAATATTTTTGATTTGAAAAAATCAGAAACTTTTAATAATTTTTGATCTAAATTTAAAGAAGGCTGAAACTCTAAATTATCTTTTTTTTGTCCAATTTCTTCAGGAGTATTAATTATTACTGCTCTAATAGTTGGTAACAAAATTAAAATTACTATTGACGCAAAGACTAAATAAACATTTCGCCAGCCGATTAGACCTATCAAAGGATCAACTAAAATAGGAAGAATGACCCCAGAAAAAGAAATGCCGATGGCTGCAATACCTAATGCTATACCAGCTTTGGCATCAAACCAGTTAGCTACTAATTTAGTGATGGATAAATTACCTAAGGCAGGTCCACCTATAGCAATTAAAGTTGCATAAACAATTAGCAAACTGAAAGTATTTTGAACAAAAGCAATGGAGATCAGACCAAAGCTAAAAATTATTCCACCAAGAGTCATGATTCCTTTAATAGAATATTTATCTAAAATTCTTCCTAAAAATATAGAAGCAATTGTTGAGAAAATAAAAAAAAGCGATAAGGCGCTGGATAATTGAGTTTGTGAAGCACCTAAATCTTTTTCTAATTCTGAAAACATCAATGGAAAACAGTAAAAAACAAATCCAACCACAGAGAATTCCATCATCATTCCTGTGTAAACCATTTGCCAACCTTTGAATTTTGTCGCATTAGTCATAGCTTTGTTTTTAAAATTCTTTCTGTATAATTTGAAAATGTTGCGTTTAGTAAACCAAGCTTTAACCTTCGACGACGTTCTCCTTGTGCCTGATTATTCTGAGGTTCTACCTCAAGGAGCTGATTTAAGCACTTTATTAACAAAAAATATATCCTTAAAAATACCGATTGTATCTTCTGCTATGGATACCGTCACCGAATCAAGAATGGCAATAGCACTCGCAGAGTTCGGCGGTATTGGAATTATTCATAAAAATTTACCCATACAAGAGCAGGCTCAACAGGTTTCTTCTGTTAAAAAATTTGAGAGTGGGATTGTAAGAGATCCAATCACAATTTCTTCAGATAAAACGATTAAGGAATTAGTTCAGTTAACTAAAGACTTGAATATTTCTGGTATGCCTGTTGTAGATGAAAAACACTTAGTTGGAATAGTAACTTCTCGAGATTTTAGAAATGTTTCGGATATATCTGCATGTGTATCAACGATTATGACGCCGAAAGAAAGACTTGTAACAGCAAAAGAAAATGATAGTTTGGATAAAGTCAAAACTCTTTTATATGAAAATAGAATAGAGAAGATACCTCTAGTCGACGATAATTTTTTCTTACAAGGACTTGTAACGTTAAAAGATATTAATAAAACGAAAGATTTTCCTTTAGCCTCAAAAGATTCTGAAGGAAGATTAATTACGGGAGCAGCAATTGGTAATGGCTCTGACACAGAAGAAAGATTAGAAGCATTAATAAATGCTGGTGTAGATGTTATTGTCGTTGATAGCGCTCATGGCCACTCAAAAGGAATCATTGATCGAGTTGCATCAGTCAAAAAAACGTATCCGGATATCCAAGTGATTGCTGGAAATGTAGCAACTGGTCAGGGTGCAGAGGCCTTAGTTAAAGCAGGAGTAGACGCAGTAAAAGTTGGTATTGGTCCTGGATCGATTTGTACCACGAGAGTTGTAACTGGAGTTGGAGTGCCGCAAATTACCGCTATTGCAAATGTAGTTGAAGCAATCGGAAAAAAAGAAATACCTATCATTGCAGATGGTGGAATTAGGTTTTCAGGAGATATTGCTAAAGCTATTGCCGCAGGAGCAGATACAGTCATGTTAGGCGGTATCTTAGCTGGAACCGAAGAAGCGCCTGGACAAGTAGAACTTTATCAAGGACGAAGCTATAAATCTTATCGAGGAATGGGCTCGGTAGGCGCAATGTCAGGAGAGTCAAATTCTGGAGATAGATATTTTCAGGAAAATATTTCTCAAACAGATAAATTGGTACCTGAGGGTATAGAAGGAAGGGTGCCATACAAAGGCTTTGTAGAAACCACTCTTCATCAAATTTTAGGTGGCCTAAGACAAAGTATGGGTTATACAGGATGCAAAGATATCAAAACTATGAAAAGCAAACCTAAATTTATGCAAATTACTTCTTCAGGAATTACTGAGAGTCATGTTCATGATGTAAGTGTTACCAAAGAAGCGCCAAATTACAGAATGAGTTAAATCTGTGGAAAAAGCTTTAACTTCTGAAAAAATTATAATTTTAGATTTTGGTTCCCAATACACTCAATTAATAGCTAGAAGAATAAGAGAAACGGGAGTTTATTCAGAAATACTTCGACATGAAACTTCATTAAAAAAAATAAAAGAATTAAAAGCATCTGGCGTGATAATGTCAGGTGGACCTGAATCGGTCTATAGCAAAAAAGCTTTAAAATTCGATTCAAAACTATTGGATAGTGAGATTCCAATTCTAGGAATTTGTTATGGCATGCAATGTATGGCAAAGCATTTTAAAGGTAAGGTTAGCTCTTCAAATAAAAGAGAATTTGGAAATGCAACTTTAAAGATAAATAAAGGTTCAATTTTTGCAAGTCTTCCTCCCAAAACAAAAGAATTAAATGTATGGATGAGTCATGGCGATAAAGTTTCTAAATTACCCAAAGGTTTTAAGAAAATAGGATCTTCCAATAATAGTCCAATTGCAGCATTTGAAAATACTAAATTAAAAAAATATGGCTTTCAATTTCATCCTGAAGTCACTCATACCCACCAAGGGCAAAAAATCTTAAAAGCATTTGTTAGAGACATTTGTGGATGCAAAGGATATTGGCGTCCAAAAAATATTGTAAATTCACTTGTAGAAGATATAAAAAAGCAAGTCGGTAGCAAAAAGGTTTTATTAGGAATATCTGGCGGGGTAGATTCTTCTGTTGTTGCAGCTTTATTATCAAAGGCAATTGGTAAAAATTTAGAATGTATTTTTGTTGACAATGGGTTATTAAGAAAAGGCGAATCAAAGCAAGTAAAAAAAGATCTAAAACGAGGTTTAAAATTGAATATAAATTTTTCTGATAGTGAAAAACTATTTTTGAAAAATTTAAAAGGGGAATATGATCCTGAAAAAAAGAGAAAAATAATAGGAAAAACTTTTATAGACGTTTTTATAAAAGAAACTAAAAAATTAAAAAATATTTCCTTTTTAGCACAAGGCACAATTTATCCTGATGTAATTGAATCCTCTGGAATAAAAAATGGAAAAGCACACGTAATTAAATCTCACCATAATGTAGGTGGGCTTCCATCTTATTTGAAATTACCACTGATTGAGCCATTAAATTCTCTATTCAAAGATGAAGTGAGAAAAATAGGCAAAGAATTGGGATTGCCAGACTATTTAATAAAGAGACATCCATTTCCTGGCCCGGGATTAGCAGTTAGAACACTAGGAGAAGTGACCAAAAAAAAATTAGAGATTTTAAGGGAAGCTGATTCTATATTCATGGAGGAATTAAATAGGCATAAACTTTATGACAAAGTCAGCCAAGCATTTGCGGTATTTTTGCCAATTCAAAGTGTTGGAGTTGTTGGTGATGCTAGACGTTATGAATACGTTATCGCTTTAAGAGCTGCAGAAACAACTGATTTTATGACAGCAAAAGCAGCAAAGTTAAATCATATTTTTTTAAATCTAGTTTCAGATAGAATTATTAATGAAATCTCTGAAGTCTCTAGAGTGGTTTATGACATTTCAAGCAAACCTCCAGCTACAATTGAGTGGGAATAAGAAAATGGTCTGAAAATACTATTAAATAAGCATTCTTCTCATACAAACTTTATACAAACTATTAATTTTAGATTTTTCAAAGTTTTTAATAAATATCGATTTTAAAAAAATACTCTAAATTGAATATAATTAATATTTAATCTATATCTTTAATGAAAAAAAACGAATTAAAAATCAAACTTCGTTCTGAGGAAATGTTCCCCAATGGTTTTTCTTTAAAAGATTTTGAAAAGTTTTTTAAAGAAAATCAAAACATAATAAAAAATAATAGAAACACTATAAAAAAAATACGTTTCGGAGAAATAGAAACAGTAACAAAATCATTTAAGAAGCCTAATTTCATTCAAGGCATGATCTATAAGTTTTTTAGGGAAACTAAGGCGAAAAGATCTTTCGAACACTCTTTATTGTTAAATCAAAAGGGCATAAAGACACCAGAACCATTATGTTATATTGAAGTATTCGATCGTTTCCGACTCCTCCAAAGCTATTATATCTCTCGTCAAATTAATTATGATTTTACCCTTGAATTTGCTGCGCATAAGGAAGCTAAAGATTACAAAGATATTCTTAAGAGCTTTATTGACTTTACCTATAACTTACATAAAAAAAATATCATGCATCTTGATTATGTTGTCGGAAATATATGCGTTAAAAAGATGGATAAAGGCTATGACTTTTTTTTAGTAGATCTTAATAGGCTTTATAAAGGAGTTGTCACTACTAAAACGGGTGTGAAAAATTTAAAGCGTATTAGCAGAGATCCAGAAATTATAAAAATTCTTGCTGAAGAATATGCAAATAAATCATCGAATTCTTTCTCTGACTTCACCGACTATCTTATGAAATCAGTCAATCAAAATCTGCAAAGATCAAAGCTAAAAAGATTTTTAAAGAATATTTTTGCAAGAGACTTTAGGATTCCGCGATCATCTTATGCTTGGGACTATTATTCTAATCAACCTCATGTCTTGAATAATAAAAAACTTAAAAGAAAGATTGCTTTTATGTCTTGGTTTGCCAATTTAAAGATCATAATCTCTAGTGCATATGCTTTATTCTCAGGTCCTTATTTCTATATCAAGAACAACAAACTCTCTGAAAATAAGATTGATAGTTTTGGGTTATGTGTAAATCTTGATAAACCAGTCGGTTCTCAAAAATTAATTAGTAATGAGGAACTAACTGAAATGATCGACGAGCTGGCTGTTAATGATATCTTAGTAAGAATACCATTAGCTGATTTTGATAATATTGAGAAATATATTCGTTTCATAAAAAATCTTCAGGATAAGGACGTCTTAGTTTGTATATTACAAGATAGAGAACACATTGAAGAAAAATATCTTACAAAACAAAGATTGGATTTTATTTTTTCTAATCTTTCAAACGAAGTGAATACATTTCAAATAGGAAATTCAATCAATCGAAAAAAATGGGCATTCGTATCGATAGATGAATATTTTTCATTTTTTAAAATAGCTTATGATCTTAAAAATGATAAATTTCCAAAAATTAAATTACTTGGAAGTAATATTATTGATTTTGATCTTCCTTTTTTTGCACGATCAATTTTTCATTTCAAATCTATCTTTTACGACGGCATTGCGACACAGCTTTATGTAGATAGAAGAGGTGGTCCAGAAGAAAAACAGTTAGGTTTCGATACAGTATCAAAGATTAGGGCTTATGCTGCTCTTTCTAATGCAAGCAGAAATACAGTAAGTGAACTGTACATTACAGAGGTTAATTGGCCACTCAAAAATATGAATGGATGGTCTCCTTCGGCAGAATACTTGATTGAAGAGTCGCTTCAGTCAAGTTATTTGATTCGTTATTATCTTTTGATGTTGGCCTCTGGAAAAGTAAAAAAATGTTATTGGCATCAATTGGTTGCACCAGGTTATGGATTGGTTAATAACTTAGATGGAGAAATCAAAAAAAGAGATGCCTATTTTTGTTATAAGTATTTGATTTCGATACTCTCTGGCGGCAAGATAAAAAAATTCATTCAAGAAAAAAAACTTAACTGCTTAATTGTAGAAAAAGAACATGCGATCATAGAAGCTATATGGTCAAGCAAAGGAAATGCTTCTTTTAAAAGTCAACCTTGTCAGCAAATTTTTGATATTCGAGGGAAGACGATAGAAACAAAAAATTCACCAACTATTGAGATAACTGGTGAGGTTATCTATATAGAAAAACAAAAAAATAATTATGAAGAAATTAATTTAAAATCTATCAATGAATAAAGAAAAAAAAATCGTCAAAATTAAGGACGATGTTTTAATTGGAAAAGCAGGTGATAGAGGTCTTTTAGGCGATCTATTTATTCCACCAGAAAACAATCCAAACAAAGCTGCCATCGTTGTTATACATGGTGGAGGCTGGATGGAGGGGGATAAAACCCAACTAAGAGGCTATGGCATATTGTTGTCTAGACTAGGTTTTGTTTGTTTATGCGCTTCTTATAGGCTGTCTCAAGAGGCAAAATGGCCTTCGCAAATTGAAGATATAAAATGTGCAATTCGATATTTAAAAGCTAATTCAAAAGAACTCGGAGTCGATCCAGATAGAATTGGAGTAACCGGTAATTCAGCAGGAGGCCACTTGGCATTAATGTGCGCTTCTGACGATGTTAATCTTGAAGGAAAAGGTGGAAATCTCGAATTTGACAGCAAAATAAAAGCAATTTGTGCTTTGTATCCACCAACGCTCATAAGAGAAGAAGTTCCTGAAGGAAAACTCAATGCTTTTGCTCTATTGATGGGGGAAACGGCTTCTTCAGAAGACTATATAAAAGCCAGCCCAATTAGACAGGATCTTTCTTTTTTTCCTCCATGTTTATTGATACATGGCTCAGAAGATAAGGTGGTCCCTTTGAGTGAATCCGAAAATTTCTATGAAGAACTACAAAAATATAATCGAACAGCTGAAATTCATGTTTATGCTGATGAGGATCATGCGTTTGATAGTCAACAATCTCTAGGAAGAAATGTTGCAGATATTCAAGGGATATTCTTTCTCAAATATCTATAATCATTTGTTTAAAAAAATTTTCCATCGATAACAGATGAATAAGTCAATTACTTCGATTTCAGAAGGTCGTCTTCAAAGAGCCAGTCAAAATCCAGCAACCTACATATCAAAATTTCGTCAAGTACTCTTAAGACATGGTACGACTATGAGTCTTATATCTTTTGGCTGTATGTTATATCCCATTGTATTAGTAGCTTTATTTTCTTCACTCGATAATCTTTTTTCAAATATTAATAGATATGCATTAGTTGGTCTGGGTTTAGGTTTTTTTATGTTTCTTTATTTGAGACTTTTTTCTAAAGAGCTTAATTACCGTCAAATATTTTGGATAGGATATTTATTATTTATTTCTATAGTTGAAGAAATTGGTTTTCGCCTCTCATTACCTATTTTGTTCTCCGATTCTTTTTTAAAAGAATACAACTTTTTATTTGGAATTTTTTTAAGCAACTTGCTTTTCGCATCTCTTCACTATTTCACTTTGCGCTGGAAATTGAAGGTTTGCATATTTACTTTTTTAGGTGGAATTGGATTGAGTAGACTTTTTTATGTAACTGAAGATTTAGCTTTGATAATTTTAGTCCATTGGGCGATCACTTTTTTAAATACCCCAACAGCGCCAAATAATATCAGTACAGAGAAATAAATATATTTATTGGTCTATAGTTTTAGCTACAACAAAATGTTCTAAGTTGAATATTTGATTTTCAGAAAGAGTTCTCTTAACTGGACTAAAATACTCAAAATTAACATCTTTCAAAACTTTATCTTCCTTTAAAGAAAAACCGTTATTTGAAAGAGTATTTTCCATTTCTTTTGGAGAATAGAAAGAAATCCAAGGTTCATCTGCAGCCTTGGCAGACAGATTTTGAATCAAACTAGCTTTTTTGGCTGGATTTGGATAACCCATGCCAAAACATGCTTCGGGGTTTTGATTTAGAAGTTCGTCAACATAAGATAAGAAAAAAATTGCTTGAGTTCCACGAGCAAGTTTCGCGATTTCACTCAATGTTGAATTAAAGGCATCTTTGGCGATGTATTGCGTAACTCCTTCAAGAGTGAAAATAGAAGATTTTGTTTGATCAAATCCAGCCTCAATCAATCTTTCGCTTACAGATTGGTTGGCAAAATCGACATTCACATAACTAACGTTGTCCAAATCAGATAATTCTTTCGGCAGTTTAGAAATTTTTTTTGACTGAACTGCAGGCTGATCTACTTCAAAAATTTTTAATGATGCTGGAAGATCAAGTCGATGAGCTCGCATATCGTATCCTGCTCCAAGGATTACATATTGTTCTATGCCTTTTTCGGCACTTTCTTTTACAAGATCATCAATGAAGCGTGTGCGTGCAATAAGATGTTCATGGAAACCAGGAGCTAATTTATTTGTAAGCCAAAGATTTAATCCATGCCCCATTAATTTTATTAGGCCGGCCCCAAGAGTAAAAATACTTGAATAAGGATCGTCTATGACGCGTTTAGCAGGATCGGCAATGGTCTCTATATAGCGTTGCTTAGCTACTCCTTGCGCTGTTCCATCTTTTCTAAAAATGGAATTACTCATACATCGAACTCTTTTGAATTTTTAAGCATATGGGCAGGCCCATGATTTAAATTAATTGCTGCATTTTCACCATAAAGCATTTCTTTTTGAGTCCCAAAATTTTCTCTATCAGTTGCTAAAGGGGCTAATTCCTCGGCTTTTAATTTTGTAATTTCAGCAAGATTATCAAGGCTACTTATTGACTGAATAATTCCAGCTTCCAATGCAGCTGGTCCAGTCCAACGTTTGGACAATTGTACTGTTTCAAAAAAGGAATGTGCTGGTATTTTATGACGAAAAAGGGCTAATTCTGGCCTTGGAATTTTAAGGCCAAGTTGAATTTCATTAGCGCAAAGAAACCCTCTATCTTCTCGCATCATTCTTACATCATGAGAAAGAGCAAGCATGAAGCCGGCTCCAAAGGCATGACCATTTATTGCACAAATTGTAGGGATCGGTAAAGTTATAATTCTTCCCATTAGATACATAAACTCTTCACCAAAGACTACTTTGTCTCCTCTTTCTGGAAAATCACCAGGAGATTGGATCCAATCTAAGTCAAGGCCATTTGAAAAAAATTTTGGATCACTAGAAGTAGTTATTAATGCTCCAGGACCATCATCTTTTTCAACTTCATCCAAAGCCTTGGAAAATTCTCTAACAAAAGTTGTGTTCCAGCGGTTTTCCCCAGCATCCATTGTTAAAAAATAAATGGATTCTTTCTTTTCAAGATTTATCATTTTTAATAACTATACACAAAAAATATTTTAATGATTACTAGATTAAGATAAAGTATCCTTGAGAATGGATATAGAGATTGTTAGTTAACGAAGAAGTAAAACTTGATTATTCGGATGTCTTGATCAGGCCTAAGAGGTCTACGATGAGCTCAAGAGGCGAAGTAAATTTAGAGCGCACACATACATTTCTTTGGAGCAAAAAAAAATGGACTGGAATTCCTATTATGTCTGCCAACATGGACACAGTAGGCACGCCAGCAATGCATAGAGTACTTACTAAATACAATCTAATTACTTGTCCAGCTAAGCACCATTTAAAAAAGAATTTAGATAAATTCAAAAGGGGAAAAAGTAATGTTTGTTGGTTTGGTGGAATTGATGATATTTCAAAACTTTCAAAAACTTCATCGGGTTTCATAGGTCTCGATGTTGCCAATGGCTACACAATAAAATTTGTAGATGCAGTTAAAAAATTAAGAGAAAAATGTCCAAAAGCAACTATTGCAGCTGGCAACGTTGTGACTGCAGACATGACTCAAGAGTTAATTTTAGCTGGCGCTGATATCGTCAAAGTTGGTATCGGGCCAGGTTCCGTCTGTACGACAAGAATTAAAACTGGTATTGGTTATCCGCAATTAAGCGCGGTCATAGAATGTGCCGATGCAGCCCATGGATTAAATGCTCATATTATCGCTGATGGCGGATGTGTTAGTTCGGGCGATATTGTGAAGGCTTTTGCAGGCGGAGCTGACTTTGTCATGATTGGCGGCATGTTGGCAGGTCATGATGAATGTGATGGAACGCTAGAAAATGGTGTAATGAAATTTTATGGCATGGCTTCCGAATCCGCTATGACTAGGCATGATAACCATAATACGTATCGGGGTGTAGAGGGAAAAACAGTTGAGGTTGAATACCGAGGCAAGGCCGATGAGACCATTAAAGATATCTTAAGTGGAATTAGGTCTGCATGTACTTATGTTGGCGCTAATAGATTAAAAACACTCTCAAAATGCACAACTTTTGTTCGAGTAAATAATACTCATAATACTGTTTACGAAAGTTAAAAAGATTTATTAATTTTTAGGTAGGGAGATTACAAATGAATCAGCTTTCGCATAGATTACAGATTCCATGGTGGCTTTACATAATTCTTTTTATGGAAATCTGGCCAATGTTCGTTGGTCCGTATTTAGCCCTTACTAATCCAGCTTTTTTAGGAGGACCCGAAGCATCAAATCTTGTTGTTGGAAGTCTAATTTATCTAGCACGAAATTTTGCAGTTGGAATTGCTTTTTTTATCGCAATTTATCTAAAAAATGCTTCAATGCTTTTTATACTGATCTTCATTAGGTTATTTACTGACTTGATAGATGGCCCAGCATTTTTAACTTTTGGGATGGCAGCTAACGAAACACGTTTGATCGCACTGTTTGTATTGGGTTATTACATACCAGCTGTTATCGCTATGCGCTATCTTTGGAAACAGATGACTCAACAAGTTTAATTTGTATTGATGTTAAAAATAATTTTTTTAATTACTTTATATTTTAATTCTGCTAGCGTTTTTTCTAATGAAAGACCTCCTTGGTTTATTCCTCCACCCCTAGATCCTACTGGCGTTGAATTAGAAACAAAAAAACTCGATGAAGGAGTTTATGCTCTTTTATCCAATACTCCTTTTGCAGATAATGCTGGATTCATAGTTGGGAAAGATTGCGTTTTAGTTGTAGATGCACATTTCAATGGTGAAATGGGATTGCAAATCATTGAGGCAGTTAAAAAGGTTACAAACTTACCAATCAAGTACTTGGTGAATTTAAATGCTTTTGGAGATCATGTTTTTGGAAATTATGTTTTCCCAGAATCAACGGTCATTATTTCTCATGAAAAAACTTTAAAATTTTTAAAAGATAATTCTTTAGATGCCAGAAAAAAAATAATTTCTGTTACTGTCGAAGGAGATATGAATGTCTTTAAAGATGTTAAGGATAGACTGCCTACTTTAACTTTTTCAAAAAAAATGTCTCTTGATTTGGGAGAAAAAATAGTCGAATTGCATTACTTTGGTCCGGGTATGTCACCTAGTGATTCTGTTCTTTATGTGCCGAGTTCAAAAATAGCTTGGACAGGTAATTTAGTTTTTGGAAAAGGAAGTATACCTTGGGCTAGATCGGAACAATTAAGAGATTATTTAGAAACTATGAAAAATTTTGAAAAAACTATTAAACCCATAAGCATTGTCTCAGGTCATGGAAAAATAGCAGATGAAAACATTGTTGAAAAGTATATTAACTATTTGAATGATGTGATTTTTATGTCTAAGCAGCTTCATGAAGATAAAAAAAATATAAATAAATTTGTTACAAAACTTTCTTTAAGTTCTAAGATTGAAATTGAGGATGATATTAGAGATCTTATGGAGGGCTTTCATAAGTGGAATGTTTTAAATGCATACAAACAATTAAACTAATAAAATAGTTATTCGAGTTTTTTTAGAAAAATATAGGAGAAAATCATGGCAGAAGAAAAATATACGCCACCTGAAGTATGGGAATGGGATAATCAAAGTGGTGGCAAATTCACTAATATAAATAGACCAATTTCTGGTGCAACTCATGAAAAAGACTTACCTAGAGGAAAACATCCTCTTCAACTTTATTCTTTAGGCACCCCCAATGGCATGAAGGTAACTGTTTTATTGGAGGAATTATTGGCCTTAGGGCATGAAGGCGCAGAATACGATGCTTTTTTGATCAATATTGGAGAGGGCGATCAATTTGGAAGTGGCTTCGTAGCTGTAAATCCAAATTCTAAGATACCTGCTTTATTAGATGTCAGCACTAATCCAGTTACCAGAGTTTTTGAATCCGGAGCCATCATGGTTTATTTAGCTGAAAAGTTTGGAGAGCTCCTACCTACTGAAGCTTCAGCTCGAGCAGAATGTATGTCATGGTTATTTTGGCAAATGGGAAGTGCACCTTATCTTGGTGGGGGATTTGGTCATTTTTACGCCTATGCACCTGAAAAATTTGAATATCCTATTAATAGATTTGCCATGGAAGTTAAAAGACAGTTGGATGTTTTGGATAAAAATTTAGAATCAAGAAGATATTTATGTGGAGACGATTACAATATCTCCGATATTGCAGTAAGTACTTGGTACGGAACGTTGGTATTAAAAAATCTTTATAATGCAACAAAATTTTTAGATGTTGCTTCATATAAGAATGTAACCCGATGGGCTAAAGAAATTGCAGATCGTCCTGCGTTTAAAAGAGGTGTTAGAGTAAATAGAGCTCCTAGTGGCCCTGATGATAAAGCTATCATAGAAAGACATGATTCAAGCGATCTGGATTAAAGATGAATAATAAAATTAAAATTCATGGCGTTCCAATGTCGCAAGCAGTTAGAGCGGTGCTCTGGCTTTTATTTAATAAGGAATTGTCCTTTGAGTTGGTATTAACTGTTCCAGGCTCTAAAGAGGAAAACGGAACACGTCATCCTTCTTACCTGGAAAAATATCCAAATGGAACCATTCCAGCTTTGGAAGATCCTGATACAGGATTTCTCTTAGCAGAATCTCATGCCATTATGTGTTATCTGTGTAATAAACATGGCTGGGATGATTTATATCCACAAAATCCTGAGGCAAGAGCTAAAGTTGATGACTTTCTGCATTATCATCATCGTAATATCAAAGAGGCTACTTTGGCTTTTTTTGCACCAATGGCAAGACCTGACCTAGGCTTGTCGGAAGATGCAATAAGTATGGCGAAAAGATTATTTAAAAATGCTCTTAACATGTTGGAAAATCAATGGTTGGCAAAAAATAAATTTATAACCGGCAATCAAGCAACCATTGCCGATATTGCAGCTTATGTTGAAATTGGCCAACTACAAAGTCAATTTACAAATTTATATAACTTTGAACCTTTTTCAAACGTCACTCGCTGGTTGAAAGATATGAGTTCATTGAAAGGACATGATGATTCTCATTTGGTCTTGAGTGAATTGGGCGATATCAGTGAAATTCCTCCTAAAATAGAAGATTTGATGGGGGCAAACATCAAGGGTTTAAAGCACATTGCTTCGAAAACTGCTTAAAAAACTAGAAAGTTTTTCTAAATAAAGCATGAATATAATTATTGTTGGAGCTGGAATTGGCGGACTAGTTTCTGCTCTCTGCTTACATAAGAAAGGTTATAAAGTTGAAATTTACGAACAAGTTGAAATTTTATCTGAATTAGGAGCTGGAGTTCAGCTCTCACCAAACGCGACCAGAGTTTTAAATTATCTAGATTTATTTAAAGATCTGGAGCCTTACATATTTGAACCCAATTCCTTTCAATTTCTTAATTATTTATCAGGAAAGGTTATTACCGAACGTAAACTAGGCGAATTCATAAAAAATGATTTCAATTCGCCAAATTATGATATTCATAGAGCTGACTTGCAAAGAGTTTTACTTAATAAAATTGAAGCTGAAAATATAAATATTCATACCAACATGAAAGTAACCAGTGTTGGTAACAATAAAAATTCTGCTTTTATCGAAGTTGATGAAAAAAAAATCGAAGCCGATCTGATAATTGGAGCAGATGGCATTCACTCTAAAGTTAGTGATTCATTATTTGGAAAAAAAGAAATAATTTTTACTGGCAATGTTGCATGGAGAATGCTAATTCCAGTTGATTCACTTCCAAAAAATTTAATTTTTCCCGATACAACTGTTTGGTTGGGGCCTAACAAACATTTTGTAACTTATCACGTTAATGGAGGTAAAAATTTAAATTGCGTCTGTTTGGTTGAACAAGATGGCTGGTTAAACGAAAGTTGGTCAGAAAAAGGAGATATTGAAGAACTAAAAAGGATTTATAAAGGTTGGAATAGAACAATTGGAACTTTATTAGAGTATGTTGATCCGAATACTTTATACAGGTGGGCTCTGCATGATCGTCCTCCAATGAAAGAATGGAGCAAAGGAAGAATTTTAGTTTTAGGTGATGCCGCTCACCCAATGTTGCCTTTTTTAGCTCAAGGAGCAGCTATGGCTATCGAGGATGGCGCAGTTCTGGCAAATTGCATTGATAATTTTGACGATATTGAGGAAGCGCTTAATCAATTTGAAAAAATTCGTAAACCAAGAACTTCATATGTTCAATTAGCTGCAAGAAGAAATGCAAAAGTTCTTCATTTATCTGGATTAGCTGCAATTTTAAGAAATCTGGTCATGGGATATGTAGGAAATAAAATTTTTAACAAACTTTATAGCTACGATGCTTTATCAATAGTTAATAAAAATCAAAATAATTAATATGGAACAAAGAAAATTCAAACCTTTTGGCTCGGTCAGCTCGCTAACTTTAGGGGGCGGGGGAATAGGAAATGTTTGGGGAGAAACTTCGAGAGAAGAAGCTATTGAAACAGTAAACCTTGCCTATAATTCTGGTATCAATCATTTTGATGTTGCGCCAATGTATGGAAAAGGCGAAGCCGAAAGGGTTCTTGGCTTGGCTTTGAAAGATAAAAATTTAGAAAATATAAAAGTTACTACCAAATGTAGACTGGGCAATCCTAAAGATTCAGAAGTCTACGAAATATTAAATAATTCTTTGTGCAGAAGCCTTGAAACGATGCAGTTAGAAAAAGTAGATTTATTTCTACTTCACTCTCAATTAATTGAAGATGATTTTCGTTTTTTTAAATTCGATGAAACAAGAGAGGCAAGCGGGACTACTCTCTCATGTTACTTTAATGCAGTAATCCCAGCTTTTGAAAAACTTAAGCAGGAAGGAAAAATAAGTCACTGGGGCATTGGCTTAGGACAAGAGGAAGCTTTAATTAAAGCAATTAACTCTTCCACACCACCCGAAGCAATGCAATGTGCGGTTAATGTTTTAAATTCAATTGGAGCAATCGGCTATGTTAGTGAAACAAACAATCCAAATAAAATATTAAAGGAGTGCCAAAACAAAGAAATTCCAATTTTGGCCATAAGAGCTGTGCAAGCTGGCGCTTTGACTGCTGCGATGGATAGAGAACCAAACAGTTTAGGTTTTGATGAGGCAGATTTTAAAGATTTTGAAAAAGCTCTGCCTTTCAGGAAATTTGCTGACAAAATCAATGAAAATCCAGCTTCTTTGGCTCATCGATATGCACTTAGCGCAAACAAAGTAGGCTCAGTTATTCTGGGAGTAAAGAACAGAAAAGAATTAGTGGAATGTATTGAAGCAGAAGAAAAAGGGTTGCTTGATGAAGATATGATATCAAAGTTAGAAAAACTTTTTAAAAATATGGAATAATTAAATTTTCAGGGGAGAGTGATTTATGGGGATAAGACATTTAAATGCTGATGCTTCAATTGAAGAAGTGTTGGAAATAATTGACCAAGACGCAGGCGTAATAATTGATAATGTACTTAGTCAAAATCAGTTAGATAAAATTTCAGAAGAACTTAATCCTTATTTAGTCAATACTAAAGAAGGTCAAGATGATTTTACCGGCTTCAATACAAGGAGAGTCGGGGCTTTAATGGCTCGATCTTCAGAATGCAGAGTCTTGGCATTAGATCCTAAAATAAATGAAGTATCTAAAAGGTTTCTAGAACCGCATAGCGATGGTTATCAATTACATTTCACATCCGCAATTGATATTGCACCAGGCGAAAGTGAACAAATATTGCATAGGGACAGAGGAGTATGGGGAGGTTACATTCCAAGAAAAATAGAAACTCAACTTAGCACGGTTTGGGCAATTACTGATTTTACAAAAGAAAATGGAGCCACTCAGGTTGTCCCAGGCTCTCACAAATGGGATAGAAATAGAGAACCTTTAGAAGGAGAAATATGTTTTGCCGAAATGAAGAAAGGATCTGTTTTTATTTATACCGGTTCAGTAATACATGGTGGAGGAGCAAATAATTCTGATGAAAATAGACTTGGCGTATTTCTGCATTATGCTCCAACTTGGCTAAGACAAGAAGAAAACCAATATCTATCTTGTCCCCCACACATTGCAAAAGATTTGACTCCAGAGTTGAGAGCTTTAATGGGTTATTCAAAAGGGGGTTACGTATTAGGCTTTTATTCTGACCCAGAAGATAAAAATGGTGAACTAGAATCTGTTTCACCAGAAAAAATGTTTGGAGATTTTGAAGACAAATATGGCGTTATCAATAGTGCCGATAAGTTAGTTTCAGATTCCAGCGAAAGAAAATAAGACATGGAAGTTGTATCTTTGTGGAATGATTTATCATGGGTTTTAGATTTAAGAACTCCTTTTTTAAATATATTTTTTGATTTGGTTTCATTGGCAGGATACCCAACTTTTTTAATTTTATTCCTTTCGTTTGGATATTTTTACTGGTCTCCAGAAAAATTTTCTAGAATTGCAATGTTGCTGTTTATTTCAGGTTTGATAAATGGGTTTTTGAAGGATTATTTTCAAGACCCAAGACCCGCAATGGAATTTATGCTTGATCCTAGGATTGGACAATCTTATGGTTGGCCAAGCGGGCATGCTCAAATAGCTGTGACTTTATGGGGCTTAATTGCTATAGAATTTAAAAAAAACTGGCTCACTACTTTTTGCATTTTGATGATCGGATTAGTTTCTTTTAGCAGAATGTATCTTGGTGTCCACGACATCGGAGATGTTTTTGCTGGACTTTTAATTGGAATAATAATTTTAGCAATATGGTACTCAGCAACTATTTATAAATTTAACGATCTTTTAAACAATAAAACATGGATAGTTGCAATATTGTTTTCACAAATTATTTATTATATATCCTATCCAACACATATTGACCATGAGCCGAGTGCTTGGTTTTTGGGTGTGATGTTTGGCTGGTATGTATTTGCTTCCGATATTGAAATAAATAAATCTGAACTTATTAAGATCCCAGTTGTTTTGATAAGCACTATTCTAGTTTTTATAACTATGATGGTCATCAGTAACATCAATGAAGCAATTACAGTTCAGGGAATTATTGGTGTATTAGTTAGTTATGTTCTTGGAATAACTTTCTCGCTAATAGTCACTTGGTTGATCCCGACAATATGGACCAAGCTTAAGTTAGTCTAGCTTTTAATTTATTTCAAGATAAAATATTGATATGGAAAAAATAGAAGCTTATTTTAATTATAGAAATCCTCTGAAAGAAGGGGAGTCAAAACCAGCGTTTGGTTTGCAAGAGGAAGACCCTTCGATGCCAAATCATAGTTCTTATAAAAAAATTATACAAAACGCAAGATTAAAAGATTTCAAGATTGAGATGGGAGGATTTGAATTATTAAGTCACAAATCTTCTGTTAAAGATTTCTTTGATGACAACGAGGTTTCTCAGATCTATTATCCTGAAATGACTAAATTAGTTAAAGATAAAACAAAGGCGGATGAGGTTCATATAGTCTCGCATATTTCTAGAAACGAGGCTCAAGTAGAGTCAGGTGAAAGAAAAGGTGCACACAGATTAGTCCATAACGATTTCACACCAAATTTTAAAAACACTCTTGAACCCCTCCTCCAAGAAACTAATAGCAACCCATCAAAAATAATGGTTTTTAATCTTTGGAGAAGATTTGATAAGGACGGTTTAGACGCTCCTTTTGCAGTCTGCGATTCCAGAACCGTTTCTGAGAAAGAATTAATTCCTACAGATCTTCATAATTATTTAGAGGATCAAGAAGATTCTTTGACAGTTGAGATATTTCAATCTTCTCATAGCGACAAGCACGAATGGAATTATTATCCAAAAATGAATAGAGATGAGGTTTTAATGTTTAAAACCTATGATTCAACTTTGAATCCTTTTATGCCAACTCTTCATAGCGCTTTTGACGATATATCTTTCGAGGGTAAAGATGTGTCTCCAAGAATGAGTTTAGAAGTCAGAGCCATCTGTTTTTTTAATTAAATCAAAAATGAATTTTTCTCAAAATGAAGAAGGAGACTTCTTTTATGAGTCAGCCAGTCCATTTGAGTTCACAGATATATTAAATTCAACCAAACAAGAAATTCATCAGGCGTTTGGGACCTTGATTCTTCCAGAAGAAAAAAAGGATTCTTATCCGCTCGTGATATGTATGCATGGCAGTATGGGATGGGGGATTAGTTCACAAGATCACTCTATCAATTTTTTAGAAAATGGCTTTGCAATTTTCAAGGTTCATAGTTTTGAGTCTAGGAATGTAAAAACAATTTATCAAGATCAAATGCAGGTTACAGTTTCTATGTCACTTACCGATTGTTACGAAGCTTTAAAACATCTATCTCATCACCCAAAAATTCAAAAAAACAACATTTTTATTGCAGGTTGGAGTTTTGGCGGGTCAACTGCAGTATATGCCGCTTGGGAGCCACTAGCTGAAAAATTAGCTCCAAACGGAGAGAGATTTAAAGGTTTTTTAGCTTTTTATCCCGGTGCTTATGTTTGGCCTGAAGAAATGAGATGGAACAAGAATCCCATACTCAGTCTAATCGGAAAAGATGATGATTATACTCCTTCGATTTTAATAGAAAATTTATCCAAAGCTATTAATGAGTCTGGAGGAAATAGTTCAGTTATTCTTTATGAAAATAGCCACCATTCTTTTGATAGAGTGGATCCAGTAAAATTCCTTCCTGATGCAATTGCACTCAGCAATAAGCCAAGCAAGATCGATAAAAATGGAAACTTATATTATGAAAGTGATTCTGGAGAAAGATTCGAGATGAATACACCAGAAGGCAGACTTAAATTGATTGAATCTGGCTCTGCACCAATCGGGGCTTCCCTTGGAAGAAATTGGAATGCAAGAAAGTCATCTTTTAAAGACAGCATTAATTTCTTAAAAAATAATTTGTCTTAATGAAAATATTGAAATTAAGTCTCTTCCTTATTTTCGGTATATCTTTAGGGTTTATTGGAACGACTTATTATTTAATATTTATTGCTTAATGAATTTTTTCAAAAAAAGCCTCTCTTCAAAATTTTTTATATTTATTTTTGGAATTATTTTAGGATCATTTCTATCTGTAACTTTTCTCAATCATTACATCAATATAGAGATTTTAAGACCTGAACCTGCTCAAGGAAAACTCAAAAGCTACTCTCTCACTCACGATAATCTTGATAGAACTTTTGATGTCTTTGTGCCAGATTCACTTAAGAAAAACGCTCCAGTTTTTTTTATTTTTCATGGATCTTATGGAACATCCGCGGGGATGAGAGGTGCAACAGGATTTGATTTTGAATATTTAGCTCAAGAAAAAGGATTTCTCGTTGTATATCCTCAAGGTTATAAAAATTTTTGGAACGATTGCAGAGGCTCAGCAGACTACGAAGCAAATCTAAAAGATGTCGACGACATTGGATATTACAAAAAAGTAATAAATTTAATTGAGAAAGACTTTGGAATTAATAAAAATAATATTATCTCCACGGGAATTTCTAATGGCGGTCATATGGTTTACAAACTTGCATATGAGATTCCAAATAGCACTTTTCTGCATGCTCCTCTAGTAGCAAATCTCCCTATTAAAAATAATAACGACTGTGATATTTCTGAAGTAGAAGTAAATATGGCAATTTTTAATGGAACAAATGATCCGATAAATCCATTCAATGGAGGTTTGGTGTCGTTACTTGGAAACGATAGCAGGGGAGAAGTGATTTCTTCTGAAGAATCTTATAAATATTGGAGAGATTTATCATCTTTTGAAGAAGAAAATTTTAAAATTCTTCCTGAAAGAGACGAAAATTTAAATAGTTCAGTAACAAAAAAAGATGTTATCGGAAGTAAAATTGTTGCCCTCTATACTTTAGTAAATGGAGGACATATTTATGCCTCTCCAAATGTTAAATACAGCTCATTCTTTGGCGGCAACGTAAATGATATCAACACCGCTGAAGAGATATATAAAATTTTTGAAAAGCTAAAGATTAAAAATTAACTTAAAAAATTTTTTATAAAATCAACTTCTTTTTGATCGAAGGGGCTTCCATCCATTCTATAAATGTCATGAAACCAAATTTTTGGCTCTGGAATTTCTCTAATATCAGTAACAAAATCTTTATTTTCAACTGATTCTTTCAATTTCAAAATTGTCTCCCAACCAAAATGCGTTTGACTTTTGCCAGCTACAAAACCCCAATTATAACAACCCACATTATGTTTTTTAAAAATAGGCAAACTAAATTCAAAAGTAGTTCCAAATTCTCTGGCCATGTATTCTGTACAAATAATTGGTCTGTCAAAAATAGATAATTCTTTAATAGTTGGTTCAAGTTTATCTGCTTCGTAAGTATGGAAAGTGATTACATCAGACTTTTCGCTATTTAAAGCTATAATCTTTTCTCCAATCGAGCCATCCATACAGCTTGTCAAAGGTTGATCCGGCCTTACTTCGAATGCCCAATCCCAAACAAGCTTTAAAAAATTTAATGATTGTTCTCCAATTCCAAATTGACCAGGTTCGTTGTATAAATCCCAAAGCAAAATCCTTCGATCATGCCTAAATAAATCCAAAACCCCTTGTGTAAAATATTTCAATCTCTTTAATTCTGACAAGCATCCATCATTAATATCTTTTACAATTTTATGACCAGGGCTTTGGCTCCAGCCTGAATTATGAATTCCTTTAACAGGAAGATATTGAGCACCTAGTTTAGGATTTGCTCTGTGACAGTCGTCAAATAAAACAATAATTGGTTTAATATTATTCTCTTCACAGATTGAAAGAAATTTTTCAAAGTTAATCAAAAATTCATTCTTTATGTCCCAAAGAAGATCATGTAAGTAAACTCTCATAGAGTTAAATCCCAATGACTTTGCTAAGCCCAATTCTTTTCTGATTGTTTTTTCATCAAATGTTTCACTTTGAAACATTTCCAATTGATTTATTGCAGTGCTAGGTAAAAAATTTGATCCGATTAACCACTCATGTTCAGAGTACCATTCATTTATTTTTTTTGATGACCAGCGAGTCATAAATTAGCTTTTTTTTAATGCCGTTCCCCAATAATTGTAACCAGCTATTTTAGGAGTATTAGGTAAGTACATTTCTTCCAAATTTAATATTTCAAATCCAGATTTTTTAATTAGTTCAGGAATGTTTCTATTTAAATTGCATCCTCCAGCAATTTTTCCCCATATAAAATTTATTCTGGATTGCCATTTAGCAATTTTTTGTTCTGGAGATAAACCATGTTCACAAAAAAGTAGTTTTCCATTTAGTTTTAAAACTCGAAGAATTTCTTTGTTTGCCTTCATAACCTCAGGAATAGTGCACATCGTATAGGTGATAATTACATTATCAAAATAATTATCTGGAAGAGGAATATTTTCAGCACTACACTCGTAAAATTTAATATTAACATCTTCATCTTCAGCTACTTTTCTTGCCATGTCACATAGTTCTCTGGAAGGCTCAATAGCGTGAAATTCATCAATAACTGCCTGATTATAAAAAGGAATATTAAGTCCAGAGCCCACACCAATTTCTAAAATTTTACCTTGAGCGAGAGGGACAATTTTCTCTCTTTGAAGTTTTATAGGTTTGGAGCCACAAGTACAATTTAGAACCTTAGGAAGAACATATTTTTCATATAAATTCATTTTTTAATCTTATACTACTTAAATGAATAAAGCTTCATTGATGATAGACATCGAAGGACCTTCTCTAAGCCAAGAGGACATTGAGCTAATAGAATCACCTCATGTTGGCGGGCTTATTCTATTTGAGAAAAATTTTTTAGACAGAAGTCAGGTAACGGATCTTTGCTTTGAGATAAAATCAAAGAAGCCCGAGATTATTATTGCTGTTGATCAAGAGGGTGGGAGAGTGCAAAGATTTAAAAAAGGTTTTTCACAAATACCCCCGATGCAAAGATTGGGAGACATGGCAAGCCGTGATAAACAGGCTGGCTTAGATTTATGCAAAAACACCGGCTGGTTAGTAGCCTCAGAATTAATAGCATCTGGGGTTGATTTAAGTTTTTCTCCTGTTTTAGATTTAGATCAAAATTCAAGTAGTATAATTGGCGATAGAGCGTTTTCTGATCAGATAGATATCGTAATAGATTGCGCAAGGGCTTTTATATATGGAATGAATGAAGCAGGAATGGCATGTGTTGGAAAACATTTCCCAGGACATGGATCAATTAGTGAAGATAGTCACATAGAAAAACCTATTGATCAAAGAACACTTAATGAAATTGAAAACAAAGATTTAATTCCTTTCAAAGAGTTAATAAATAATTTAGATGGAATTATGACAGCGCATATTCTTTTCTCTGAAGTTGATACGAGGATAGCAACCTTCTCTAAAGTTTGGATAAAGCAAATTTTGAAAGAACAAATGAAATTTGAAGGAATGATTTTTAGTGATGATCTTTCAATGGAAGGAACAAACGAATTTGCAAGTTTTTATGACAAAACTAAGAACGCAATTAATTCTGGTTGTGAAATGATATTAATCTGTAATAACAGGGAAGGAGTTAAAGGTGCTTTAAAATATTTTGAAAATAATAATGTAGAGGCGTCAGAAAAAATATTCTCAATGTTAATGGCGAATGATGTTTCTTGGACTGATTTAGAAAAAAATAAAATTAGAGTGAAAATTTCAACTCAGCTCGAAAAATTAATTCAATAGATTAAAAATAGGTTGCGCCTATCAAATAACCGCTAAAGAAAAAACCAATTGCAAAAAGAGGATATTCTTTAAAAAACCAGAATATAGAATTGACATAATCTTTCATAATTAAATTTTAATAATAATTTTCTAGGCGGAATTCAATGTTTGCTAAATCAAAAAGTTCAAATTTGACTTAATATGGAGCAAATAGTTGTGAATTTCTTTCTATTTATGCCTAAAAAAAACAATTTATAATAGAGACAATCTTACTTTAAAATTATGAAAATTTTTGTTATTAGCTTGAAATCTTATAAAGAAAGAAGAGAATTTCAAATAAAGCAGGCTAAAAACTTAGAATTAGATATTACTTTTATCGATGCAATCGATGGATCAAGTTTAAGCACCAAAGAATTGCAAGATGCTGCAAATCAATGGACAAGACCTATTTTTTCAAAAGATGTTGGTTGTTATTTGTCTCATCGAAAAGCTTGGGAAGAAGTTAGCAGAAGAGATAATAAATGTTTGATCTTAGAAGATGATGTCATCATTTCTAAAAAAATAAAAAATGTTATAAATTTAGTTGATAACCTCAAAGATTCTTGGAATACAGTATACGACTTAGAGTATGCTCCCGGTTATCACGTTTTAAGCAAACAAAGTTTTTATTCGGGGCACGATAATCTTTTTAATATAAGAGAAATATATCGAAATAAAACCGGCTTAGCTGCTTACATCTTAGGGCCTCAAATTGCCTTAAAAATGTTAGAAGAACTTAAAAATTACGTCATGGTTGATGCTGCTTTTTGGTCAAGATCTTGGGCTCAATATATGCAAGTTGAACCTGCCCCTGTTATGCAGATCATGCACTTGGGCAAAGAAACAAAACAAGATGAGAATTCTATTAAAGGCGTAAGAAATATAAATTTTATTAATAAGTCTTGGTTTTCAAGAAAATTTAAAAGGTTACAAATATCTTTCTATGAGCTCCCAAGTTTTATCAAAGGATTGATTAAAGGTAATAAAAGGAAACTTATCTTTGATAAAGATGAGTTCATTTTAAATTTTGATTTTTTAGATGATAAAAAAGATCAAGTTAACTAAATTTTTTAGATATTCTATTTTTCCCTTCTTCAACCCCAAACTGGTCAAATGGGTTTATTTCAAGCAGTTGAGAGCTAATAAAAGTTTTGTGCTCCCAAGAACTTATTAAAAAACCCAAATTAAATGGTGTGAGTTTTTTTAGCAAAAATAGATTACTAGAAACATTGCTATTTATTTTGTAATTTTGTTTTAAATTTTCTTTAAGAGGAAAATTAAATAATTTATTTTGAGTAAGAGCTTGTATTTTTGGCAGCTTATTTGATTTAGATACATCTTTGTCAATTATAAAATCTATAGAAGTTTTTGAAGTTCCTTGATGAAGCATTTGGAAAAAAGAATGTTGCGCTCTTGGGCCAAAATCACCGTAAATAGTCTGAGAGGTTTTTGAAAAGATAGACTTAAGATTAGCTTTTTTCCCTAAGGACTCCATTTCTAGCTGTTGAAGATATTTTGGAAGAGTTCTTATTTTCCACAAATAAGAAAGTATTACTCTATTATCAACATCTAAAAAATTTGAATTCCATAACTCTATATAAGCTAGTTTTTTTATAGATCTTTTGTAGCTATTTTCTGACTTCATGAGAAGGTCAGCTTGATGACCTCCATCTAAAAATGATGAAAAATTCTTTTTTGATTCAAGTATGGATGTTAGTGAAACTTCAGACCAGATAGAGTATCTTCCTCCAATTTCCTCTTCCAAATTAATGATATTTTTTTCTAAAATCCCTAATTTTTTTGCTTCTTGAATATTTGATGTGATGCCGTAAAAATTTTCTTTGGCTTTCGAGCTTTTCATTTTCAAAGAAAGCCATTTTTTAGCCAGCTTATAATTATTTAATATTTCTAACGACTTCATAGATTTTGAGGACAAAATAAAAATAGTTTCTTTTTGATTAAGACCTATTAGCTTTTCCTTTAATTCTTGATTGTCTGATCCGGTAATGAAAATATGGTTGAATTTTAGATTATTTAAATTGTTTAAAGATTTAGAAAGCAAATTAGGCCCTTCGTAAGAGCCTCCAATCCCCAAAGTAACAATATTTTTTACAGATTTTTTTAATAACTGTTTTCTTATAGCATCAGATTTAATGAAAAGATCTTTGTATAGGTCACTATTCGAATCTCTTATCTTCCAATGAAGCGCTGCTTTCTTTTCAGTTATATTAACTTTTTCTTCATTGAAAAGCTTAGTTATAGAATCTTCAATATTCAAAAATGAGTAAAGATTCTCAAATTCTTTATTTACTAGATTATTAAAATTGAAAGCAAAAGATTTAATTGAGAGAGCCTTATTTGAGAAATTGATGACTTCAATCAATTCTTTTTTTTTATTTGATTGAGAAACTAGCTTCTCTTTAATTTTTAAAATATTCAAAATAAGTCTTAATTATAACTAATTTAATTAAGATATAATTCTCACAAAATTTCTTATTTTTTATTTTCCTGAGGTAATATTTTATTTATGAGAGATAGTAATTTAATTTATGCGGTAAAATTTATAAGACTTGTACCAATCTTATTTTTTCTTTCAGTTTGTATTGCAATTTTCTTTTATCCGGGAGGTAATATTCATGATTCCTCACAAGAGGGCTATTCCTTTACTCATAATTTTCTGAGCGATTTAGGAGGTTATAAATCTCACTCAGGAGAAATTAATTTTCTTTCTTCTTTTTTCTTTGGATTCTCTTTAGTTTTATTTTTTTTTGCTGGGATTGCTTTTTTATACATACCTCATCTTTTCAAAGATAATATTTTAAATTTTAGATTAGCTTTATGTGGCTCAATTTTTTTTGGTCTTGGCTCTATTTTTTTTGCTGGGGTGGGACTTACTCCACATGATTTATATATGGAAATGCATATTTTTTTTGCTTTAAATGCATTTCGATTAATGATCCCAGGCTCTCTTTTATTTCTGATAGTTTTATACAGAAGTAAGGTTGAAAACTATTTTGCTTTTACTATATTTTTTTTAATGATTTCAACATTTGCTTATGTGCTCTATCAAATATATGGTGGAAATCCTCTTGAAAATATAGAGAACTTGTCTCAACAAGCAACAATTCAAAAATTGATTGTTTTGGTAAACATTCTTTGTGTTTTCATTATATCTTTTGCATTTTCTAATCAATACAAAATATTAAACCAAAATAAAGGTCTATAATTCTTAAATGTTAGGACACAAGGATATTTTAAAAATGGGCAATCCAATTTTGAGACAAATTGCTGAACCCTTTACTGATGAAGAGATTAAATCGGAAGAAACTAAATCTCTTATAAAAAAAATGTGGAAAATAATGGATGAAGCAGGAGGTATAGGATTAGCAGCTCCTCAAATTTCTGTTTCTAAACAATTAGCCATCATAAAGTTAGATGAATCATCTGAAAGATATCCTGAAATTGAATCTTCTCCCGAATATGTGATGTTTAATCCCAGTATTGAATATTTAACAGATGAAAAACAAGGCAATTGGGAAGGTTGCTTGAGTGTTCCTGGTTTAAGAGGCTATGTAGAGAGGCCTAGTCAAATATCTGTAAACTTTATAGATGAGAATTTACAATTTAAAAAATTAAATTTAGAAGGTTTTCTGGCAACTGTATTTCAACATGAGATCGACCATTTATTTGGAAAACTATATGTTGATCGAGTCGCAGATAAAGCATTATTAATGTATGAAGACGAATTAAAAAATCTTGATAATTAGATGATATTTTCAAATTTTGATAAAAAAATGATGTTTCTTGCAATTGAACAGGCATTAATTTCAAAATCTAAAGACGAAGTTCCAGTTGGTTCTGTTCTGACTAAAAAGGAAACTATTCTTAGTAAAGCACATAATTTGTCTATTGAAATGAACGATCCAACTGCTCATGCAGAAATACTTGCGATTAGAAGCGCTTGTGAAAAAGAAGAAAATTATCGTCTTATGGACTCTACAATGTACACGACTTTAGAACCATGTTTAATGTGCTTTGGAGCAATTATTAATTCTAGAGTCAAAAGATTAGTAATTGGAGCGCTAGATCAAGACAGCGGGGCGCCGATTAGTAACAAAATACTACTGAGTCATTTAAAACTAAATCATAAAATTGAAGTTGAAACAGGACTGTTTTCTGAAGAATGCTCTGATATATTAAAGAATTTTTTCAAAGAGAAGAGATCAAAAAGAAAACTCGGTCCAAACAGGAGCATGATCTGAAGGTTTTTCCATGCCTCTAATTTTATAATCTATTCCAACGTCTTTTATTTTCTTAATCAACGGTTTAGTTATCCAGAGATGATCGATTCTTAAGCCTCTTTTCGGGTTGTCATCAAAGCCTCTACTTCGATAGTCAAACCAACTGAATAAATCATCAGATGTTGGATTTATTTGTCTATAACTATCTTGAAAACCCCAATCTATTACTTTTTGTAACCATTCTCTCTCTTCAGGAAGAAAGCTGCACTTTCCAGTCTGTAACCATCTTTTTCTATTATTTTCTCCAATACCAATGTCTTTATCTTCAGGAGAAATATTTAAATCACCTAAAATAATGATATTTTGATCATTGGTAAAATTTTCATCTAAATGCTTCACTAGATCTTTAAAAAATTTTTTTTTGTAGGGGAATTTAGTTGGATGATCGCGGCTTTCTCCTTGAGGAAAATATCCATTGATGCAAGTTAATTCTCCCTTTTTTAATTTGTGAGTGCTAGTTATTAATCTACATTGAGCATCTTCTGGATCATTTTTAAAACCCAAAGATGAAGAAACTAATTCCCCCCTGTAAAATGTTGCAACACCATAATGACCCTTTTGACCATTTATGATAATTTCATATCCCAGATCTTTTAATGCATCAAAAGGAAAATCATCATTTTGAACTTTTGTTTCTTGGAAACAAATAATATCTGGGTTTTGAGACTTAATCAAAGCTTCAAGTTGATGAAACCTTGCTCTTATGCCGTTTACATTGAAAGAAACAATTTTCATATTATCTTCGAAAGGAAATTCTTGAAGATTGTTCCATAAGGATTTGATCAATTAAAATTTCTGCAGCTTCTTGTAAAATAATTTCATCCTTTTTGTCTGAAATATCTTCACCGTCCGAGTTAGCAAATTCTTCATATGATTGAAAAATATCTAAATCCAAAGATCCTCTAAGTTCGTTTTCAATTGCGAGTCTTTTCATCTCATTCTTTATTTTTATTTCTTTTCTCGATGTTAAGTTTACTGGAAGTAAATTTTTGTTATTTTCATCTTCAATAAGTTGTTTGGTTTCTTTGACATATGAATTCATAGAACTATCTTTAATTCTATTATTGGAATATCTTCTAATAGACTCTAAATTGGATAGATTTTCAAAAGTTTCATAATATACAGGCGATATATCATTATAAGGGAGAGCATTTTCATAAGACATTTCTCCTATTTCCTGATTTGAATATACATATGGTAATTCAATATCAGGTATCACGCCTTTATGCTGCGTACTTTGACCAGATACTCGATAAAATTTTTGCTCTGTAAACTTAATTTGCCCATAGCTTAAATTTTCCATTCTTTGAACAGTTCCCTTTCCAAAAGTTTGAGCTCCTATAACTAACCCTCTTTGGTAGTCTTGGATAGCACCGGCTAAAATTTCTGATGCTGAAGCACTTAACTTATCAACTAGAATCGCTATTGGACCAATATAATTTTGCCTTCCCATTGTGTGTCCTAAAGGTTGAATAGAACCATTTGATTCCATAACTTGAACTACACTACCTCTTCCGATGAATAGTTTAGCGAGCGAATATGCTTCGAATAATGATCCGCCTCCATTACCCCTTAAATCTAGAATTACTCCATCAGAATTATTTTTATCTAGTTCTCTAAGAAGAGTTCTTACATCTTTAGAGCTGCTTTTATAGTTATATCTATTTTTTTTGTATGCATCGAAATCCATGTAAAACGTTGGAAGTTCAATTATTCCTATATTAAATAATTTACCCGATCTCTTTATTTCTATTTCTCTTTTTTTTGCTGCCTGATCTTCGAGTTTTACCACATCTCTGGTTATCTCAATAAATTTTCCAATTTCATCATCTTCCATAGAGGCAGAAAGGACTTCTAGTTTAACTTTCGTACCTTTAGGCCCTCTAATTAAATTTACCACCTCATCTATTCTCCAATCCCTAACGTCTTGAATTTCCTCCGATAATTTTGAGGCTACTCCAACAATCTTATCTGAGACTTTTATTAACCCAGATCTTTCTGCTGGACCACCTGGAATTAACCTCACTATTTCGGTAATCCCATCATCTATAGTTAAAATAGCTCCTATACCTTCAAGAGACAAATACATATTAATTTCAAAATCTTCCTGACTTTTTGGAGTGAGATAATTTGTGTGCGGATCGTAGAAACTTGTAAAACTATTTACAAACATACTAAAAATATCATCATTCGATATTCTGTTAAGACTCTTTTCTCTATTAACAAGTCTTTTTAACAATTTTTCTTTTGATTTTGAGAGATCCTTTTCCTTTAAGAAAATAGAGATTAGTTCGCTTTTGGCTTCTTTAATTTGATACTCGACAAGCTGATTTTCATTATCAAATCTATTTTCATCCTCTCTATCTTTAAATATGAAGTGTTGCGTTTCAAGTTGATTTTCTGAAGTAATATTTAAAATTGCTTTTTTTTGAATTTCGAAGTAGTTGATAGATTTTTCTTTAAATTTTTTAAAGACCTCAAAAGCAAATTTTACTTGATGTTCTTTACTAAAATTTGTTTGATTAGAAAGTTCATTAAAATTTGAAACGGTGAAAACCATTTTTTGACTATCTATAGAGTTCAGAAACTTTTCTTTGATTTGATTTGAAGTAATAATTACATTCTTTTTAAAATGATTTTCTTCTAAAATATTCTCTACTTCAGATAGGACGTTAATATATTTTTCATTGCTAGTTTTGTCAGATGAAAATAAAGTGGATCCAAAAAGTAGAACAGAAATAAATACGAAGTGTTTAATATTAAAGTTCACTGTTTTTTCTATATATTAAATTGATTGTTTGAGATAAGAATATCCTTTTCTTTCCAAACGTTATTTAACCATAATTTAAAGTCACTCCTAAGCTCTTCGGAGGTAATTAAATCTTCAGTCAAATATTTTGAAGGAATCTCAATTTTGGATATGAAAACTTTTATATTTTTAATATTACCGCATAGATAATTCCAAAATCCCATATTATCACTATCGTAAATTATAGTTATGTCTATTAGTTCTTTGATTTTATTTACATTACTTAAGGCAATAGCTAGACCACCTTCCTTTGGTTTTAGTAAATTTGCATATTCACTTTTCTGGAGAGAGTGTTTTTTCTTTGTAAATCTTGTCCCTTCGGCATAACTGAATATAGACACTGGATGCAGAGAATAATGTTCTAAAGATTTTTTCATTTTTTTGTAATCTCGACCTTTTAACTTAGGATTTTTTTTGATTTGCTTTTGTGTATATCTTTTCAAAAAAGGCATATCCAAGGCCCACCAACAAATTCCTATTACAGGAACGTATATTAGTTCGTATTTTATAAAAAATTTCAACATTGGAATTTTTTTATTCGTTATGTATTGAACTATAAATATGTCAGCGGCGCTCTGGTGGTTAGATGTAGATAAAAACCAAGAATCGCCATTTAGATTTTCTTTCCCTGTGATTTCTATGTGTGGTTTGTGTAAATAAATCACCCATGAGGAATTAATACTTATCCAAAGTTCTCCTATTTTGATAATAATCTTCGTGAACGAAGCCCTAAGTGTTTTTAGGGGGATTAAAAATTTAATCACCCCAAGGGGAATCATCAATACTGCAAGAACTAATGTGTTATTAACTAAAATAAGGGCGGATAAAATTCCAACTAAAATATTTTTTAACTTAATCATTACTTTTCCAAGAGTAATGGTTTTTCAGATCAATAACCAGTTAACTCAGCGTATCTATTTCTGTGATATTCAGAATTCCCAAAGGTTTGCTCAGCAACTCTTGCTCTTTTCATGTAGAGGCCAATATCGTACTCATCGGTTACTCCAACTCCACCATGCATTTGAACGCCCTCGTTAGAGACGTTAAAGAAAGTCTCACCTATCTTTGATTTCGCTAGACTAGTAATTCTTTGCAAATCATTAGAACCTTCATCAAAAGCAGTAAGTGCCTCAATTACACACGATTTACATAATTCCAACTCAGTGAACATCAAAGCAGCTCTATGCTGCAGTGCTTGAAAACTTCCAATTTTCTTACCAAATTGCTCTCTTTCTTTAAGATAATTTAAGGTTATATCAAAAGCTTCAAGAGCTCCTCCTAGCATTTCTGCTGAAAGAGCTGCCCTAGAAATATCTAAAGTTTCTTCAATAATTTCTTTAGCATTATTTTGAGTACCTATTAAATTTTTTTCAGAAATGCTTACGTTATTGAATTCTATGTTGGCAGCATTTTTATGATCGACCATTGTGGTTGGTATTATATTCATGCCTTTAACATCTTTAGCAATAACAAATAAAGAAAGCTCATCCTCTTTTTCGGACGATCTAGCAGCCACGATGATATAATCTGCAAATCCACCATCTATCACAAAATTTTTCTTACCATTTAAAATAAAGTTTTTTTCTCCTTTCTTTGCTTCTAAATTTATTGAAAAAGGCCTATGTCTTGGCCCTTCTTCTAAAGCAAAGGCCATAGTAATTTCTCCTGAAGCAATTTTACTGAGGAATTCTTTTTTTTGTGAGTCGTTCCCAGCTTTGTTTAAGATTGTTGCACAAACTACAGATGTTGCAAAAAGAGGCGAGGGCGTCAAAGTTCTTCCAAGTTCCTCAAGTACGACTCCTATACCAGCTAAGCCAAAATTAGAGCCACCGTATTCTTCTGGAACGAGGATCCCCGACCATCCTTGAGCAGCCATTTCTTGCCAGATTGCTCTATCAAAACACTCAGGATTTTTGTTGTCCCGGATTTCTCTAAAATGAGTAGTTGGAGTTTTTTCTTGAGCAAATTTTTTGGCTGTGTCCTTTAAAAATGCTTGTTCTTCACTCAAAGTAAGCGTCATATTTCTCTCCTAGGACTTTAGAGTTACTGAGGCAAATCTAAAACTCTTTTAGAAATAACATTCAGTTGAACTTCTGAAGTACCGCCTTCAATAGAATTTGCTTTTGTTCTAAGCCATTCTCTAGTGACAGCTAACTCTTCAGGGCCGAATTCGCCACCTTCCCAGCCTAAAGCTTGAGTTCCCATCGCTTCAAGCATAATTTCATATCTTCTCTTGTTATGCTCTGAACCAAAGAATTTAAATATTGACGTTGCAGCGCTGGGACCATGATTTGAGTTTTTTGCTTCCTCCGAGGCTCTTCTTAATGTCAATCCAAAAGCATGTGCATCCATATCGCTTTTGACTATTTTTTGTCTTAACCCTTCGTCTGATATTTTGCCATCAGAAGATTCCACATATTTTTTGGATAAGTTGGCTAAGCCAGAACCCGATTTTCCTTTTCCTTTTCCGCCCGACGCAGAGCCTCCTAAGCCCATACTGGCAAGCATTTTTCTTTCGTGTTGGAGCAAGTTTTTAGCAACATCCCAACCTTTGTTTAGATCGTGGACTAAGTTAGCCTTAGGAACGACCGCATCAGTAAAAAAGGTTTCACAAAATGGAGATTTACCAGAAATCAATTTAATAGGTTTAGTTTCAACTCCAGGTTGATCCATATCAATTAGCAAAAAACTAATTCCGTTATGTTTGGGTTCTTGAGGCCCAGTTCTCACTAATGTAAAAATCATATCGCATTCATCTGCATATGAAGTCCAAACTTTCTGACCGTTAACTATAAAGTTATCGCCATCCTCAACAGCTTTTGTTTTTAAGCTAGCCAGATCAGAACCCGCACCAGGTTCAGAATATCCTTGGCACCACCTAATCTCTCCTTTTACTATCTTTGGGATGTGCTCCATTTTTTGTTCGTGAGAAGCGTATTCAAGCAAAGCTGGACCAAGCATCCACAAACCGAAGCTTGCTAAAGCTGGTCTCGCACCAATCTTAAAAAGTTCTTCGGCAAGAATTTTATTTTCATCGTAATTAAGACCGCCTCCTCCATATTCACTTGGCCAAGTAGGAGCTGTCCAACCTTTTTCACCCATTCTTTCTAGCCATAACTTCTGATCAGGGTGTGTAAACTCAAAATTTCTCCCGCCCCAACATGCACCGTCAGCTGTCATCGGCTTTCTCATTTCTGGAGGGCAGTTTGCTTCTAGCCATTCTCTTGTTTCTTGTCTAAAAGTATCTAAATTCGACATATAAACCTCATTACTTGAATAATAAATAGGATAATAGCTTAATCTGGGGTATTTTATAAATCAAGATTTTAAATAGAAATGAGCTTAGAATTTTTCTTAAATAATCCTGAATGGCTTTGGGTTATTACTGTTTTTTACGATTTGTTAATAGTTATATCTTTGTTTTATTTTTTTGGAAAAAATGGATTGTATATTGCCGTAATATTAGGGATTGTTCTAGGAAATTTGCAAGGCGGAAAGGTTAGTGATTTAACAGTCCTTGGATATACCTTCACTGTAAGTATGGGTGCGATAATGTACTCTGGCATATATTTTGCGACTGATTTAATTAACGAAAAATATGGAAGAACTGCAGCTAATGAGGCAGTAATTTTAGGTGCTATAGCAAACGTAGTTGTAATGTTGACATTGGTCTTGAGCACTTATTATTTACCTTCAGAAATAGCAAAATCATCAGATGAAGTTCATGACGCTATATCTACGCTTGCTTTATATTCACCAATTTTTGTTATTGGCTCACTGAGTGCATATCTTATAAGTCAAACATTTGATGTTTGGCTATTCCACAAATTAAAAACAATTACTCAAGGAAAATATTTATGGCTAAGAAATAATGTTTCTACTCTTTCATCTCAAGCTTTAGATACTTTTATATATACATTTGTCTGGGTTTTGGCTGGGGAATTATCGTTCATAGTAGCTTTCAGCATAGCCCTTACAAAATATATTTTTAAAATATTCATAGCTTTAGTAGATACAATTTTTATTTATCTAGTCAAAGATGTAAGAAATGATTAATAATAAGTATATTTAAAAGGAAATGACCAAAATATCGAAAATAACAATTGTACATTCTGTTTCTAGAAAATTTGAAAATGCTTTAGAAATTTGTCAGAAAACTTGTCAAAATTGCTCTGTGGAAGTTCTAGATGTTCTCTCCATAGCTGAAAATAATCTAGCAAAAGAAATTGATAGAAATTCACAATTAATATTAGTAATCGGTGGAGATGGAACTATTATTAGTACTGTAAGGAAACTTTTAACTCTAGAGATTCCTTTTCTTGGAATAAATATCGGCAAATTAGGATTCTTAACAGATATTGACTTAGAATCCATAGCAGATGAGCTTCCGAAAATATTTAATGGTGATTATGTTGAAGAAAAAAGGCCTTTACTGGAAGTTTCTTTAAGTACAAATGATAAAAAAATTGCAGTAAATGAGGTAGTTTTTCATTCTGGAAAAGTAGCTCAAATGATGAGTTTTTCTATTTATTTAGGAAATAGACTGGTCTCAAATCACAAATCTGATGGAGTTATAGTAAGTTCTGCAACAGGCTCAACTGGATATTGTTTTTCTGGCGGAGGGCCAATAATTCATCCTACTTTGCCTGTATTTGCCATAATGCCAATGTTTTCACAAAGCGCATCCTCTAACCCGATGATTATGCCCTCTGATGAAGAACTAATTATAAAATTAGCTAGCAAGAAAAACGCGTCAATTGTTATAGACGGATATACTGATGATGAAATTGAGGAGAATCTTGAAATTACAATTTCTCAAAAGGATCTTTCCTATGAGCTAATTCATCCTTTAAACTATGATTATTTTGAGGCTTGTAGGACAAAATTATCTTGGGGAAACCCCTTAGTAAATATTCATGACTAAGAACTTTAAAATAGCATTATTACTTTTATTATTTTCATCTATTGGAATTGCTCAAGTTCCTTCTCAATATCAAGAACAATTGGATATGTTGCCTGAGTCAGTAAGGAGTTCAGTTTTTGAAAGAATAAATGAAAATGACTTTTCTCAAGCGGATAATCAAATATCTATTCTTCAAGAGACAGAAGATGAAGATATAGAGGATGAAGAAGATGATTTAATAAAATATGATCTTTTTCAAAAAGAGTATGATAGATACGGTTCGCTTATTCCTAAACCTTTCGGATATGATCTTTTTCAAAATTATAAAAGAAATAACTTAACATCAGTTCAGTCAGCTCCAGCAGATTACATATTAGGTCCAGGAGATGAATTAAGAATTAATTTTTCAGGTTCTTTAAAAGCCTCGCGAAAAGTTAAAATTGATAGAGAAGGAAATATTTTTTTAAGAGAATTAGGTACTTTAAACTTTTCAGGCTTGAGTTACCAAAAAACACAAGAAGAACTTGATAGAATAGTTGAAGCATCTCTGATTGGAACAGAAGCTGCTATTTCTCTTATAAAAGTAAGACCAATACAAATTTTTGTTGTTGGCCAGTCTATGAGACCAGGAAGTTATAATTTAAATGCCTTATCTTCTATCTCGACCGCACTATTTGAATCTGGTGGTCCAAATGTTTCTGGGTCCTTAAGAAATATATCTTTAAAAAGATCAAATGAATTGATAGGTGCATTGGATTTGTATGAATTATTTATCAAAGGAAATTCAACCGCAAATATAAAAATCCAATCTGGTGACGTTCTATTAATCAATCCAATTGAAAGGCAAGTTAAGATTTTTGGGGAAGTAAATACTGAAGCAATATTTGAATTAAAAGAAGGTGAAAACTTCAAAGATTTGATTAGTTTTGCTTCAGGCTTTAAGCCCTTGGCAGATAAAAGTAAAATCGTATTGACTCGACAAGCTCTGGATAATGAAATTTTTGTGAAAGAAATATCTTTTGATGAATTAAAAGAATTTCCTCTCCTATCAGGAGATTCAATTTATGTAGATCGCCTACCATCTATTTCAGTGGATGCCAATAAATCTAGAAGAGAGAGTATATCTTTAGAAGGTGCATTTGTTAATCCAGGAATTTATTACCTTGAAGATAATGAAAAATTATCTGAATTAATAGAAAGAGCAGGCGGATATTCGAGCGAAGCATACACTGAGGGAGGAATTTTTTTAAGAGCGTCAGTAGCTAAAAGAGAGAAAGATAGCTTAATTAGAGCTGCAAATGATTTAGAAAAAGGTATTGCAAGAGCCATTCAAACTGGACAATTTTCTCAAGTTAGTTCTCCGGATTTGGCAATTAGATTAATTGGAAACATTGTAGAACAGTTAAAAGAAGCTAGGCCACTGGGAAGAGTTGTCGTTTCATTTGATTTAAAAAAAATAAAAAATGAAAATTTAGAAATAGACATCATATTGAGAGATCAAGATAGAATAATAATGCCCAAGAAAAAATCTACAATTACAGTTTCCGGTGAAGTGCTTTCACCTAGCTCATATGTCTATTCAAAAAATTTAAGTTACTCTGACTACATAGAGTTAGCAGGAGGATTAAGAGAAGGCGCAGATCAAGATAATATCTTCTATCTTCTGCCAAATGGCCAAGCAGCAAAACCATCTAGAAGCTGGTTTTCCGAAACTCAACTAGCTCCTGGAACTACCATTGTTATTCCTCAGGACACTACAGAATTATCAAATTTAGCCTTTTGGAGAGCAGTGCTTCCAATATTTTCTAACTTAGTTCAAACGCTAGCTGCAATAGATGCGCTTAGTGATTAGGAAAGATTAATTGAGTTTTAATAACTTTGCTCTAAGTATATCTAGAAAACTTCCGCCAGAATTTAGCAATAAGTTTTCTTTGAATGCTTTAAAGTTGATATACAAATTTAATCTAACAAAGATTCTTTTTTCTTTAAATAAAAATCAAAACTTACCATCAAATTATTTTGGGTTAGATTTTCCTAATAAAATTGGAGTGGCGGGCGGTTTAGATAAGAATGCAAATTACTTTCACGTTTTAGGAAATTTAGGGTTTGGATTTGTTGAAGTTGGGACTATAACTTTAAAGCCTCAGTCTGGAAATCCTAAACCAAGAATTCATAGATTTAATAATGAAGAAACAATTATTAATTCGTTGGGTTTTAATAATGTTGGCTCCGTTAAAGCCTTGGAAAATATTGAGAGAAACAAAAAAAACTTCTCTGGTATTTTGGGTGTTAGTATTGGAAAGGGAAAAGAAATAAGCAATAAAAAAGCTCACGAAGATTATTTGCATTTGTTAGATTACTTCAAAGATGTTGCAGATTACTTTGCAATTAATATTTCTTCTCCTAATACCAAAGATTTAAGAAAGCTTTCTGAAGACGAATACTTTCGTAAATTGATTGATGAAATTACCAATAAACGAGAGCAAATTTCGAAAGGTTTTTCCAAACACAAACCAATTGTAATAAAAGTATCACCTGATGAGTCATTAAATAATTTAGAAAAAATTATTTCTTATAGTCTATCTAATGGTATCGATGGATTTATATTGACCAATACTTCTATGGATCACGAATACAATATGCTCGGAGGTGTTAGCGGAAGACCTTTGAGACAAAAATCTGAAGAATCTCTTAAGTTTGTTAGATCAATCGTCAAAGATAAAGCAGTAATTATTTCTTCTGGAGGTTTGATGACTAAAGAAGATGCTATTAAAAGATTTACACTAAAGGCGGATTTAATCCAACTATATTCTGGATTCGTTTTTAAAGGGAACAGTCTTCTTCAAGATTGTCTGGATGTTTCTTCTACTTGACAAATTCATCTAAATTATCAGATATTAAAAAAAGATGAAAAATTTAGTCATTGTTGAATCCGGAGCAAAAGCTACAAAAATAACAGGATTCCTTAAAAAAAATTTTCCAAAAGATGATTGGAGGGTAGAGGCTTGTTTGGGACACATAAGAGATTTACCCGATGAAGAGACTGCAGTTAACCCAGATAATTGGACAGATTTAAAATGGAAAGAAACCCAAAAAGGGAAAAAAACTATTAAAGAAATAAGAAAATTATGTAAAGAAGTTAATTGTGTTTATCTTGCCACGGACCCAGATAGAGAAGGGGAAGCGATAGCTTGGCATTTAAAAGATGATTTCAAAAATAAAAAACTTTTAGAAATAGTAGATACAAAAAGGATTACATTTAATGAAATTACTTCTTCCGCTATCAAAAGCGCTGTGGAAAATCCTAGAGAAATAGATCAAAACTTAGTTGATGCTTATTTGACAAGAAGAATTTTAGATCACTTGATAGGATTTAAAGTTTCTCCCTTTCTTTGGCGACATGTTTCAAGGGCAAAGTCGGCGGGAAGAGTTCAATCTCCATCTCTAAGAATTATTTGCGAAAGAGAAGATGAAAGAGATGCGCATCTAGCAGAAGAATATTGGCCAATAAAAGCAAAGTTTAAATTTAATGATTTAGAACTTGATGCGGATTTAATTGAAGCAAATGGAGTAAATGTAACTAAAGAACCTTTGAATCAAGAAAGATTAGTTAACGAAACCTTAGAAAAAATAAGAAAAACATCTTTTTTTGTATCAAAAATTGAAACAAAACCTCAATCTAGTTCCCCGAAAGCTCCTTTTAGAACTTCTACATTACAAATGTCAGCTGCAAGTTCTTTGGGCTTTACCGCAGATAGAACTATGAGAAGTGCTCAAAACCTATATGAAGGAGGATTGATAACGTATTTAAGAACTGATGGAATTTCTATAAGCACGTCCCCAAATACAGGAGAACCTTTTAGTGAAAAAAAACCAGGACCGCCTCCATTGCAAGAAATAAGAAATCTAATTAAAAAAGAGTTTGATGAAACTTTCCTCTCAGAAGAAGTCAGAGTTTATAAATCCAAAGTTCAAAACTCTCAAGAAGCTCATGAAGCTATTAGACCGACAAATATTTCTAATAAGCCAAAGGATTTAAATCTAAGTCAAGATGAACAAAAACTATATGAATTGATCTGGAATAGAACTGTAGCTAGCCAAATGGTTAACTCAAAACATGAAAGAAAAAGTCTCACAATTTCCTCTAAAGATGGCAAATACTTATTCAGAGCAGCCTCGAGAAAAAATTTATTTTTAGGATTTGAAGTTTTAACTAAAGAAGATAAAGATAGTGATATTCAGTTTCCAAAGGAGTTAGTAGAGGGAGAGACTCTAGATTTAATTTCAGACAGTACAGAACAGAAATTTACTCTTCCGCCTAATAGATATTCTGAAGCTTCATTGATAAAAAGAATGGAAGAAGAAGGTATCGGCAGACCATCGACTTATGCCTCAACCGTAAAGGGTCTTAGAGATAAAAAATATGCTTATGGAGCAAAATCTATTGCTCCCTCGGATTTAGGAAGAATTTTAACTTCATATTTGAAGTCAATTTTTAAAGATTTTTTTATCGAAACACGATTTACAGCGGAAATGGAAAATAATCTTGACGAAATTGCATCAGGTAATTTGAATTGGAAAGACGTTTTGGATAAATTTTGGGAAGATCTTCAAAATTATCTTAATAGAAAAATTAATGATATTGAAATAAGTAATAAAGATGAATTCAAAACAAGACAAGTCTTAGATTTATTGAATGAAGAGTTACATGATGTAATTTTTCCGAAAACAAAGAATGGAGAAATAAGAAGAGATTGTCCGAAGTGTTCTTCTGAGTTAAGTTTAAAATCTGGAGCTTGGGGCTATTTTGTTGGCTGTTCTGAATGCAAATGGACGAAAAAACCTTTTGAATTCAATATTGACTGGGAAACATATCAAGTCCTTCCAAAGGAAATTGGTATACATCCAGAATATCAAGATATAGTCTTTGCAGATATAAGTATAAATGGTCCTTGTGTTTGGACCATGAAAGAAGAAAAAAAAATATTTGGTTCGCCCGATGAAGATGAAAATTTGTTAGACATTGGTTTAAACAGGGCAGTTGAATTAATTGAGAGGGATTCAGGCGAACATATTTTATTTACCGAGACTAATAGCGGTATACCGGTAATGTTGAAAAATGGAAAATTTGGAGAATATACCGAATTTGATGGATTTAATAAGGCAACTAAACTACCTCCTGAAGACAAACCAAAAAATCCTAAAGTTTCGTATTATGATCCACATCAAATGGATTACGATAATAAAGAAACAAGAGCTTTTGTTTTAAAAAGTTTAAGAATTTTGGGATTTCATCCAAAATCTAACAAACCAATTGGGATTAAGATTAGAAAACCTGGCAAAGCTTTCAAGTTTGTAAAATTTATAAAATGCGGGGATAAAGAAATTGAATGTCCAAATGACTTTTATAAACTAGAAGAAAAAGAACAACACTCTTTAATAAAAGAAGCTTTAGCAATCGATGAATTTAAAATTCTTTAAGAAAAATCTCTTAAGAGACCAACGCAAGTTCCTTCAAAAGACAAGTCTTCAGTTTTTGGATTGACTTCTATATTAGAATAATCCGAGTTTTCTGGTTGAAGAACAACTAGTTCTGAAGAAATGCTTTTCAAAGTCTTAACCGTTACTTCATCATTTATTCTTGCAATAACAATCGAACCTTTCTTTATTTGTGCCTTTTTGTTAACTGCAATTAAGTCGTTTTCTAAAATTCCTGCTTCTATCATGCTGTCACCTCTAACTCGTAAATAAAAATCTACTCCATGTGATAAAAAATTTTGCGAAGAAGGAATTCTTTTTTCTATATTCTCTTGTGCGAGAATGGGACCACCGGCATTGACTAAACCTATAACAGGTATACCAAGATCTTCTTTGACTATAGAAATTCCTCTAGAAGCGCCAGAGACAATATTGAGAACGCCTTTTTTCTTGAGAGCTTTTAGATGATCTTCAGCAGCGTTAGGTGATTTAAATCCAAAAACCTTAGCTATTTCAGATCTAGTAGGAGGGTATCCATTGAACTCTATTTCTTTTTTGATAAATTCAAAAATTTCAAATTGTCTACTTGTTAAATTATTCATAACTGTAATTATATACAGTATTTAAAATTTTTTCTACTTTTGCTTATTTTTATATTGATATATTATTTAAAGTGTTTAAAAATAATATTTTATATGCTTTTAGGAAATAAGTAATTATGAAGTTTCAACAATTAGTTTATGTAAGAGAAGTAGCTCGAAGCAATTTAAATGTCTCTCAGGCTTCTAAAATTTTATATACTTCACAACCGGGTATTAGCAAACAAATTAAATTACTTGAAGAAGAGTTAGGAATAGAATTATTTGAAAGATCGGGGAAACATCTTGTTAGCGTTACCCCAGTTGGCGAAAAAATATTAACCCAAATAGAAGAAATCCTTGCTTTAGTAGATGGAATAAAGCATGCAGCTACAGAATTTTCAGATGAAGATTATGGAACTTTAAGCATTGCAACAACTCATACACAAGCAAAATTTACTTTACCAAGGGTTGTAGATAAATTTGTCAAAAAATATCCAAATGTCCATTTTCAAATGCATCAATGTACACCAGATGAATCTGTTGAAATGGCAGCGAGAGGAGAAGTTGATATAGCTTTGTGGACAGAAACTAACGAAAAAGGCGAAAACTTAATTAAAATGCCATGTTATAAATGGTCCAGAAGCGTCATTGTGCCTAAAGGTCATCCTCTTACAAAGTTACCCAAAATTAAACTCAAAGACTTAGCCAATTACCCAATTGTTACATACGTATTTGGTTTTACGGGAAGCAATGATTTAGATAGAGCTTTTTTTGAAAGAGGGCTAAAAGCGAATGTTGTCTTTACAGCCACTGATGCTGATGTAATTAAAACTTATGTAAAAATGGGAACAGGCGTTGGTATTATTGCAAGCATGGCTTTTAATGAAAAAGAAGATAGTGATTTAGTTGCGATTAATGCAAATCATCTTTTTGACTCTGGTACGACTTTTATGGGTTTCAGAAGAGGTACTTACTTAAGAAGTCATCTTTTCGAATTTATAAATATGTTTGCACCTCACTTGACCAAAGATATTGTAGCCAAGGCTTGTTCAACTAAATCAAAAAAAGAACTAGATAAAGTATTTGATTCCACAAAGCTCCTTAGGAGATAAAATTGAAGTTTCTTTGCCTTGATTTTGAAGGTGTTCTTATACCTGAAATTTGGCAATATGTTGCAAAAGAAACAAATTCAGATGAATTAATGCTTACTACTCAGGACCTAAAAGATTACGACGATCTTATGGCCTTGAGAATGAAAGTAGTCAATGAAAAGAATATCAAATTAAGTGATATACAAGAAATTGTGAGAAGTATGGAGCCTTTTGATGGCGCCAAAGAATTTCTTAAATGGGCGAAACAGAATTTTCAAGTATCTGTTATCTCAGACACATTTTATGAACTCTGTTGGCCATTGGTGGAAAAGTTAAATTATCCTAATATTATATGTCACCATCTTAAAATTAAAGATGACAAAATAGTTGATTATTCTCTTAGGCATAACAAAAAAAAGGTTATAGAAGCTTTATTGAGTTTGAATTTTGGAGTTTTGGCTGTCGGTGACTCTTATAATGATATTGATATGCTTAAAGCTGCAGACAAAGGAATTTTCTTTCAAGCTCCGAATCATATCAAGGAAGAATTTCCAGACTTACTAACTGCAGATAATCATGAAGAATTGAAAGCTCATTTGTTAGAATATATATAAATGTCAAAAAATTTTTTTTCTTTATTAAAAAATAGCAGACCTTTAAAGATTGTCGGGACTATAAATGCTTATTCTGCGCTGCTAGCTCAAAAAGCAGGTTTGGAAGCTCTTTACATTTCAGGTGCAGGTGTAGCTAATGCAAGCTATGGAATTCCAGATTTGGCAATGACCTCAAAAGATAATGTTCTCGAAGATGTAAGAAGAATTAGAGGAGCGTCAGATCTTCCGATTTTAGTCGATTGCGATACTGGTTGGGGCTCTGCACTTAGTATTTCTAAAACAGTTAAAGATATGATTCGTGCTGGTGTAAATGGAATTCATATCGAAGATCAGGTTTCAAATAAAAGATGCGGCCATAGACCAAACAAAGAGATTGTTTCTGAAGGCGAAATGATGGACAGGATAAAAGCTGCAAAAGATAGTTCAGCTGATGATTTTATGCTGATGGCGAGAACAGATGCTTTTGCTCAAGAAGGAATTGAGAGAGTAATTGAAAGATCAAATGCTTATATAGAATCTGGAGCAGATTCTATCTTTCCAGAAGCAATAACAAATTTAGAAGATTACAAAATTCTGTCTGAAAATTTAACAGCGCCAATTCTAGCTAACATCACTGAATTCGGTATGACACCTCTATATACAGACCAAGAACTATATCAAGTAGGGGTCGAAATGATTTTGCATCCTCTCAGCGCTTTTAGAGCTATGTCTAAAGCGGCTCAAGAAATATATGACGAGATATCTCATAAGGGTACAGTCGAAAAAAAATTAAAAAAAATGCAATCTCGAGATGAATTATATGACGTACTGAATTATCATAGCTACGAAGAAAAAATAGATAACCTATTTTCCAAGGAATAATTACATGGCAGAAAAAAAACTAGAGGGCGCAGGCCTTCGTGGACAGGTAGCTGGTAAAACTTCTTTATCTACTGTAGGTAAAGAAGGAAAAGGTCTTACTTATCGAGGATACGAAATTGAAGTATTAGCAGAGAAGGCTTCTTTCGAAGAAGTTGCCTATATGCTTCTCTATGGAAATTTACCAAATCAAAAGGAATTTAATACCTACTCTGAAAAATTAAAAAAACTAAGAGCCTTGCCAAATGAACTCAAGGAAGTTTTAGAAAATATACCCGCTTCAGCTCACCCCATGGATGTTATGAGAACGGGCTGCTCAATGCTGGGTAATCTTGAACCAGAGGGAGAATTTAAAAATCAAAATTCTTCTGCTGATAGAATTCTTGCCTCTATGGCTTCAATAATCGTTTATTGGTATAAATTTTCTCATGAGGATATCAAAGTTGATCTTGAAACAGAATATGAAACTATTGGGGGCCATTTCCTTTCTCTGTTAACAGATAAAGAACCATCTGAAGATGATATTCGTTGTTTAGATACATCCTTAATTTTGTACGCAGAGCATGGTTTTAATGCTTCTACTTTTACTGCAAGAACATGTGCCTCTACTTTATCAGACATTCATTCTTGTATTACTGGAGCAATTGGAACACTCAGAGGTCCACTTCATGGAGGAGCAAATGAAGCTGCTATGGAAATGATTGAAAAATATTCTTCAAGAGAAGAAGCTCATCAAGCAGTTTTAGAAATGCTTGATAAGAAAGAAAAAATAATGGGGTTTGGGCATGCTGTTTATAGTACAGAAGATCCAAGAAATAAAATTATAAAAAGTTGGGCAGAAAAGCTGAGTAAGTCAGGCAATGACGAAACTTTGTATCAGGTTTCAGAAGAAATTGAAAAAACAATGGATGAAGAAAAAAACATGTTTGCAAATACTGATTTTTTTATGGCTTCTGCTTATCACTACTTAGGCATACCAACAAAACTTTTTACCCCATTATTTGTTATTGGTAGAACTTCTGGCTGGGCCGCTAATATTTTTGAACAAAGAGCTGACAATAGAATTATAAGACCAAGTGAAGAATATATTGGACCTGATCATTCAGATTGGGTCGATATAGAAAACAGATAAAAATAAAATGTTATCAACCGTCGAAACTAATGTTCGTCAGGAACCAGACGAACTTTTAAATAAAATAGCCAACTATGTCCTAAATTACCAGGTCGATAGTGAAGAAGCATTTTCTACAGCAAGATATTGCCTAATGGATACTTTGGGTTGTGGCATATTAGCTCTTTCTTTTCCAGAATGTAAAAAATTACTTGGACCTTATGTTGAAGGGACAGTTGTTCCAAATGGTGTAAGAGTTCCAGGAACTGATTTTGTCCTTGATCCCATTAAGGGCGCGTGGGATATAGGGTCGATAATTAGGTGGCTTGATTTTAATGATACTTGGTTAGCAGCCGAATGGGGACACCCCTCAGATAATTTGGGTGGAATTTTAGCTGCTGCAGATTATATTTCGCAACAAAAAATTCTCGATGGCAAAGAACCTTTGACGGTAAAAGATATTTTGGTCGCTATGATCAAAGCTCATGAAATTCAAGGAGTAATGGCATTAGAGAATAGTTTTAATAGAGTGGGATTAGATCATGTAATTTTAGTCAAATTGGCCTCAACGGCTGTTATTTCTTCGTTATTTAAATTATCCAAAGAAGAAACTGTCAATGCTCTTTCTCAGGTATTTGTAGATGGTCAAAGTTTAAGAACTTATCGGCATAGTCCAAACGCTGGACCAAGAAAATCTTGGGCAGCTGGTGATGCAACTAGCAGAGCTCTTCAATTAGTTTTTCTTACCATGAAAGGTCAAATTGGATACCCAAGCGCCATTACTGCTCCAACTTGGGGGTTTAAAGATGTTTTATTTAAGGGCAATGATTTTCAAATCAATCAAGATTTTAAAAGTTACGTTATGGAAAATGTTCTCTTTAAAATATCTTATCCAGCAGAGTTTCATGCTCAAACAGCTGTGGAAGCAGCTGTAACTTTGCATCAAGAAGTTATCGACAGATTAGAAGAAATAGAAAGAATTGAAATTACTACTCATGAATCAGCAATAAGAATTATCAGCAAAGAAGGGGAACTAAACAATCCCGCTGATCGCGATCATTGCATTCAATATATGACAGCAATAGGATTGTTGAAAGGAGACTTAGTAGCTGAAGATTACGAGGATGATGTCGCTGCAGACCCAAGAGTTGATTCATTAAGAAAAAAGATGATTATTAAAGAAGATAAAAGATATTCTGAAGAATATCTTGAAGCAGATAAAAGATCGATCGCAAATTCAATACAAATATATTTTAAAGACGGCTCTTTTTCAAAAAATATCGAAGTTGAATATCCAATTGGCCACAAGAGAAGAAGAAATGAAGGAATTCCAATATTGCTATCAAAATTTAAAAAAAATCTAGAGACTCGTTTTGATCAAAATCAAGTAGATAAAATAGTAGGTTTTTTTTCTGATTTTGATGAGCTTCAAAAGAGGAGCGTTAATGATTTTATGACCTTATTTGTCACTAAAAGATAAAATTAATATTTTTGTTTACTTTTTAAAGTGAAAATATTTAGAGAAATTTTAAGAATAATTAAACAGTTAATATTACTTCCAAAAAGTATTATAAATTTTTTATTTGGTAATTTTTACAACGACATTTTTCTATCTAGATACAAAACAGAGCATTATGGACTTCTTAACTTAAAACAAAAAGTACTCATCTTTCTTATTTTTCCAGAATCTGGATTAAGTAAGTCTCATTTAAGAACCTTAAAATATTTCATTAAAAAGAATTATTCACCATTAGTTGTTTCCAATAAGCCTTTGTCAAAAGAGGATAGAGAAAATATATTAAAAAATTGCTGGACTTTAATTGAAAGAAAGAATTTTGGTTATGACGGCGGAGGACATAGAGAAGCAATATTATTATTATCTAAGAGAATATCTACTCTTAAAAATTTATTTTTGCTTAATGATTCTGTATGGTTTCCAATAAATAAAGATGACTCTTATATCGATTTCATTAGTAATTCTAATTTAGATTTTATAGGGGCAACTTCTCATTATGGTTTCGAGAGATTAAAACTTCCCTCTAACAGAAAAGATTTTACTAGAAATATTAACTTCAGTTTTAATAAAAACTTTCATTATGGTTCTTATGCATTAAGTTTCTCAAATAAAATTTTAAGAGATGAAAATTTTTTAAAATTTTGGAAAAATTTGAGGCTTTCAGGAACAAAAAATATTGCTGTTAGGCGATGGGAAATCGGCATAACTCAGTTTGTTCTTAAAAATAAAAATTTTTCTCATGGATCTTTTGTAAATTCAGAAAAATTAATATATTCACTTAAGATGTTTTCAAAAGAAAAGCTTATTGAAATTTCCAAGAAATCAATTATTGAAAATGATTCGTTGAAAAAAATTAAAAGCAAGTTCTATTTCGAACTAAATGATTTTTCAAAAGACGAGCTTATCAATTTTATAATCTTTTTGGTATCTAGACAGATAATAGTTTTTTCATTGATATCATTTTTAATTGAAGAACTAAAATTTCCATTTTTGAAAAAAATATTATTAAAGTTCGATAAAGATTGTTCTGAAAAAACATATAAGATTATAAAAAATCTTGATGGAGACATATTCAAAGAAATCTGTGCAGATATAAAAAACGATGAAAGTCTTAATAGATATTTAAAGCTTAATTAAAATTAACTCCAGTCAATTTGTTTAATTCATTTAAAGCTTGCTGTTCAGAGAAAACCTTTATAGTAGAAATATTTAATAATTTCGCAGGTTTTAAATTTATTCCTAAATCATCCAGAAATATTGTCTTCTCAGGAATGGCTTTTGTTTTAGTCAAAGCAAGTTCGTAAAATTCATTGTTCGGTTTTCTAATGCCTAGTTCTTT
>CABZIF010000003.1 GCA_902525735.1 uncultured SAR86 cluster bacterium | reverse complement strand
GGAACTAGTGGATGGTGTAAGTAAGTTAGATAAAATTTCTTTAAATTCAAAACAAGAAGAGCAAGCAGAAAATTTTCAAAAAATGGTTCTTGCCATGTCGCAAGATATCAGAGTAATTGTCCTGAAACTTGCAGACAGATTACATAATATGAGAACTCTTAAATTTTTAAGTGAAGAAAGACAAAAAAGAATTGCTCTGGAAACTTTAGAAATTTATGCGCCAATTGCTCACAGATTGGGTATGCATCAAATATATAGAGAATTGGAAGACATTGCCTTTGAGGTGATAAATCCTTTTAGAAGCAAAGTTTTAAAAAATGCAATTGATAAAAAAACAAAAGGAAGAAAAAAAATTCTTTCAAAAATTGAAAGTTCCATTAAAGAAAAAATGAATGAAAACGAGATTCCTTGCCAAGTTCATGGCAGAAGAAAGCATTTGTATGGAATTTTTAAAAAAATGAAAAAACAATCCAAATCACTTGAAGAAGTAATGGATGTGTATGCTTTTAAAATTACTATTGATGATGCAATGGATTGCTACAAAGTTCTTGGTATATTGCATAATTCTTTTAAGCCGATCGAAGGAAGATTTAAAGATTATATTGCAATACCTAAGTCAAATTCTTATCAATCTTTACATACTGGAATTATGACTTTTGACGGGCTTCCTGTTGAAATTCAAATTAGAACTCATGATATGGATGAATTAGCTGAATTTGGAGTTGCGGCACATTGGTTCTATAAAACGGGTCATGCAGATAATCCTGCTCAATCTAGGGCTAGAAGGTGGGTGAATACTTTGGTAGAAGTTCAAAAAAATATTGATGACCCTCAGGACTTTATTGATGTGATAAAAACTGGTTTAGTTCCGAATGAAATTTATGTTTTTACTCCCAATGGAGATATTGTCGAACTTCCGAAAGACTCAACACCTATAGATTTTGCTTTTGCCGTTCATTCCGATATCGGACTCCATTGTAAAGGTTGCAGAATTAATAAAAACTTAGCACCTCTTAGTGTTCCTCTTGAGAGTGGACAAACAATTAATATCATTACTGACAAATATCCTCAGGCCAATCCTACTTGGTTAGAATTTGTTAGGACTTCCAGAGCTAGAAGTGCCATTAGAAATTCAACAAAAAACTTAAAAGCATCCAAAGCCCGAAAATACGGAAAAAATTTATTAGAGCAATCTTTAAGGCCGCATCGAATTAAACTTAGAAATGTTCCAAAACCTCGTATGACTAAACTTTTAGATGCAATTAATGTAAAAAGCGTAAGAGAATTATTAGAACAGATTGGATCGGGACAGAGATCCAGTTTAGTGGTTGCGCATCAAATCATTCAATTTTTAGATTATGATCAAAAAGATTTAATTGAATTTTCAAATATCCAAATTAGTGGTTCTGAGGGATTAGTTCTTTCTTATGCGGCATGTTGTAAACCTATACCAGGAGATAACATTATTGCTCATTTTTCTAATCAAAAGGGTATCGTAATCCATACTGAGCGATGCAAAAATATGACAGCTTTGAGAAAAGATCCAGCTCATTGTGCGCCCGTGCAATGGGAAAAGGATGTGGTTGGTGACTTTTCCGTAGAAATTAAGATTATATCAGATGATAGGCCTGGTCTCCTTGCGGAAATATCTGCATCTATTAGCGAAGCTGATTCAAATATTGTGAACTTCAGAATGGATCCGCCTGCAGGAACGTCAATTCAAATGTTTGTTGTAATCGAAGTTAAGGATAGACAACACCTTGCAAAAATCATGAGAAGATTGAGAAGATTAAATCATGTTATGTCAGTTGTAAGAATTCATAATCAAGACCAAAAATTAGAGTTAGTTTCTAAATGAAGAAAATAATTTCTACCGATAATGCACCATCTGCTATAGGCACTTATTCTCAAGCTGTTCTTATTAATGATTTTCTCTATGTTTCTGGACAGATCGCATTAGATCCAAAGAAAATGCAGATAGTTGAAGGTATAGATAATCAAATAAAGATGGTTTTTAAAAATATAAAAAAAATTCTTAGCGAAGCTGACATGGATTTTTCTGATGTTATTAAGTTAACTATTTTATTAGATAATTTAGATAACTTTGAAAAAGTAAATAAAATTATGAGCGAATTATTTGTAAAACCTTATCCAGCGAGAGCGGCTTTTGAGGTCTCTAAACTTCCTAAAAATAGTTCCATTGAAATAGAAACTATTGCGTATAAAGGAAGTGGAAAATAATTCTTTAAATTCTCCAATAGATAAAATAAAAGGAGTTGGTCCCAAAATAAAATCTCAACTAGAGAAAATAGGCATTAACTTTGTGGAAGATGCGCTTTTCTTGCTTCCTAAAAGTTACGAAAATAGAACAAAACTCACTCAAATTAAAGATTTAGTACCTGGTCAACCTTTTCAAGTCGAAGGAGAAATAATAGAGAGTAAAATTTATTATCCAGGCAGAAGAGCTTTTTTTGCAAGAATTACTGATGGAACTGGTTTTTTACAAATAAGATTATTTTTCTTTTCACAGCAACAAGCTAAATCTTTTGAAAAAGGTCTATCTGTAAGGCTTTATGGAGTTGTAAGAAACTCCGGTAATAAATTAGAAGTCTTTCATCCAAGTTATAAAATCTTTAATTCTAAATTCAGACCACCACTTGATAATACTCTTACACCAGTATATTCCTTAGGGTCCAGTAAAATTACCCAATATAGATTAAGAAATATCATTCAAAATTGCATCAAAAAAATTAACGAATCTAATTTAAATGAAGAAAATATAGATAAAACTTTCTTGAATGAAAAAATCTCAAATCTATCCATAAAAGAAGCATTAAAAATAATTCACAACCCTTCTATTGACGACGATATTTTTAAAATTAAACGGTTTGAGCATCCTGCTCAAAAAAGATTAATTATCGAAGAGTTAATTACAAACTTGATTGGAGTGAAAATCTCCACCAAGAGAGTAGATGAAATGAAAGCAGCAAGCATTAATTATAATAAAGAATTATTACTTTCTTTTTATAAGTGCCTTCCCTTTTCCCTTACAAATGCCCAAGGGAGAGTTATTGAAGAAATCCAAGAGGATATGAACAACTCTAGGCCAATGAGAAGGCTTGTTCAAGGAGATGTAGGATCAGGAAAAACTGTGGTTGCTGCTGCCGCAATGTTGACTTGCGCAAAAAGTGATCTTCAGTCAGTTCTTCTTTGTCCCACAGAAGTCTTAGCGGAACAACACTTCAAAAATTTCGCGATTTGGTTTGCAAGTGAAAATATCCAAATCGATCTTCTAACTGGAAAAACAAAAAAGAAAGAATGGGAAAAAATAGATCAAAATTTACGTTCTGGAAAAACAAAAATCCTTATTGGAACGCATTCAGTTTTTCAAGAAAGAGTGTCAATGAAAAATCTATCTCTCGTTGTTGTTGATGAACAGCAAAGATTTGGTGTTAAGCAAAGATTTGAAATGCTTCAAAAATCAAAAAGAAAGCTCTTGCCTCATCAGCTTTTTATGACTGCAACACCTATACCTAGAACTTTGGCAATGACCATTTTTGCAGACCTCAGTGTCTCTAAAATTGATGAAATGCCTCCAGGAAGAAATCCCGTTATTACTTCGGTCATGTCAAATGACAAGAAAGATGAGCTGGTAAAGCGGCTTGAAATAATATGCTCTGAAGGGAATCAGGCTTTCTGGCTCTGCACAATGATCGAAGAATCTGAAAGTCTTGATGTTCAAGCGGCAGAATCAGCAAAAGATTGGATTTCAGAGAAGAGTAAAAATCTAAAGGTTGGATTGGTGCATAGTAAATTAAATAAATCTCAAAAAGATACAGTCATAGAAGATTTTAGAACTGGAGAGATAGATGTCCTTGTTTGCACGACTGTAATAGAAGTTGGAATGGACGTCCCAAATGCTAGCTTAATGATTATTGAAAATGCAGAAAGACTAGGATTATCTCAATTACATCAACTAAGAGGGAGAGTAGGAAGAGGTCCAGATATGAATGCTCATTGTGTTCTTCTTTATCAAGGAAAACTTGGAGAAGTTGCTGAGTCTAGAATGGCAGCTATGAAAGAAACGACTGATGGTTTTAAAATTTCAGAAATAGACATGAAGATAAGAGGTTCAGGAGAAATTTTAGGAACTAAACAATCTGGAGGAATGGAACTTAAAATAGCTGATTTAATGAGAGATGCTCATCATTTAGATAGCGCTGAAAAACTTGCAAATATTCTTATTTCTTCACCAAATGAAGTAGAAATTCTAATGAAGAGATGGATAGGTAATAAACAAGATTTAATATCTGCTCAATAAAAAGCCGATTTCAAATCGATTTTTAATTCAAAGCAGTGGAGAAATTACCAAGCTCACAATCGCCATAACATTTATTAAGATATTCATAGATGGTCCAGAAGTATCTTTAAAAGGATCTCCTACAGTGTCGCCAACTACTGCCGCAGCATGAGTATCAGTACCTTTGCCTCCAAGATTTCCTTTTTCTATATATTTTTTAGCGTTATCCCATGCACCCCCTGCATTTGCCATCATTAAAGCCATAGAGACACAACCAATAAGACCTCCACCTAACATTCCTCCTAAAGATTCAGCTCCAAGACCAAACCCAACAACTACAGGAGCAGAGACGGCAATGATTCCTGGCAGTAACATCCTTTTTAATGCAGCTGAAGTTGCAATATCTACACATTTTGCTGTGTCTGGTTCAGCATTTCCTTCTAAAAGTCCTGGTATTTCCTTGAACTGTCTTCTAATTTCATTAATCATTTCAAATGCTGCATCGCCCACAGCAGTCATTGTTATAGAAGAAATTAAAAATGGAATAGAAATACCAATGAACATTCCTACTAAGACTTTAGGATCTGAAAGTAATAAAACAAATTCGCCTCCTCTGCTGTGAGCAATTGTTTCTACGAAAGCTGCAATGATTGCCAGAGCAGCTAAAGCTGCTGCTCCGATTGCAAAACCTTTTCCTATAGCTGCAGTAGAATTACCTACTTCATCCAATGAGTCAGTAATCTTTCTTGTTTCTTCTCCCATACCAGCCATTTCAGCTATGCCGCCAGCGTTATCTGCAACTGGTCCATAAGCGTCAATTGCCATTGTTATTCCGACAGTTGCAAGCATACCTACTGCAGCAATTCCAACTCCGTATAAACCTGTTAAATAGGTCGAAATCCAAATTATCGAAGCTAAAACTAATATCGGTATTACGACAGATTGCATTCCGACAGCCAGTCCGGTGATCATGACGGTAGCTGAGCCAGTTTCTCCTGATTTTGCTATATCCTCAACCGGCTTGCTGCCAGTATAGTATTCTGTGATTAAACCAATCAAAACTCCTCCAACAGCGCCAGTTAAGACAGCCAACCAAACATTTAGTCCATCCTCGCCTAACATGGATTGGGTTAGGAAGAAGGCAATAATTATAAATATGACAGCCGAACCTATTGTTCCAGTCCTTAAAGCCACATCAGCATCAAGAGATGAGGCGGCCTTAACAATAAGTATTCCTAGAATAGATGAAATTAACCCTATTGATGCTAGTGCTAAAGGTAAAAGCATTCTTCCGGAATCATCGAGGGTAGCAGCAATTGCTATAGAAGCGATCATTGCTCCGCAATAAGATTCAAAAATATCCGAGCCCATTCCAGCTACATCGCCAACATTATCACCGACGTTATCAGCTATAACTCCTGGGTTTCTCGGATCATCTTCCGGAATACCTGCCTCTATTTTTCCAACCAAATCAGCTCCAACATCCGCACTCTTTGTAAAAATTCCTCCTCCTACTCTTGAGAATAAAGCTACACAAGAAGCTCCCATTCCAAATCCTTCTATTGCTCTTGCCGTATCCGGATCTCCTCCAAAATAAAAATACAAACCACCTAAACCCACTAAACCTAAAGAAGCAACGCAAAGGCCCATGATAGATCCTCCATAAAAGGCTATAGATAAAGCTGTTTTAGCACCTTGATTAGCTGCTGCCGTAGCTGTTCTAGAATTTGCTTTCGTTGCGGAAAACATTCCCAACCAACCCGCAAGAGAAGATGAAATTGCTCCTGCTGTAACAGCTATCGCAGTATTAAGACCTAATGCCAAGTATGTAAGAATGATTAGAACGGTCACAAAAATAAAAAGATATGAATACTCTCTTCGCATGAATACCATCGCACCAAGGTGTATCTGATCTGCAATTTTTTTTACTTTATCTGTTCCGCCATCGTATTTAAGAACCACAAAGTATATTAAAAGTGCAACCAACAATCCTGTAATTCCAAATAATGGTGGAATAATTAACATAGAAGCCATAAATTTCTCCTCCAGAAAAAAGTTAATTTAACAGAAAGATGTGTCAATTTCATTTATTAAACTTCGTTAAAAATTTCTTCATCTAATTTATTTTCTGATTTAGCAACTATGCAAGAAACCATTGCGTCTCCAGAAACATTTACTGCCGTCCTAATCATATCCAACAACCTATCCACGCCAATAATCAAAGCAATACCCTCAACAGGCAAACCTACCTGTTGTAAGACCATTGCTAACATAATCAACCCCACACCAGGCACGCCTGCGGTTCCAATTGAAGCCAAAGTTGCTGTTAAAACAACCATCAAATATTCCGTGAAAGACAAGTCTATAGAAAATGCTTGGGCAATAAATACTGTAGCAACTCCTTGCATAATTGCTGTGCCATCCATGTTTATAGTGGTTCCTAAAGGGACACAAAAAGAACTTACAGATTTTCCTACACCAAGTTTTTCTTCTACTGTTTTGAGTGTTATTGGCATTGTGGCACTACTTGATGAAGTACTAAAAGCAAACAACATTGTTTCTCGCATCTTTGTAAAAAAAATGTAAGGGCTAAGTTTTGAAAAGATAAGAATTATGCTGTAAGTGAATGAGGCATGAAAAATTAATATAAAAGTCAAAATTAAGAAATACTCAATTAAATCTGTAATTATTTCTATTCCTAATGTCGCAAATATATTGAAAATCAAACAAAAAACTCCAATTGGTGATATTAAAATTACGATGTTTACAATCTGTAAAATTACCTGGTAAAGATTTTCAAAAAAGATTTTTATTTTTTCTCCAGTTTCACCAATTTTTAAAAGGCCATATCCAAATAAAAGAGCAAATACAATTATCTGCAACATGTTACCTTCTGACATTGCATTCACTGGATTTGTAGGGAAAATATTTATTAAAGTTTCCTTAAAAGAAGGTGGATCCGGTGCCGAAAAAGTATTAACAGACCCAATATTTATCCCATCACCAGGGGTAAAAAATGAAGCAATTAACAAAGCACTAAAGATAGCAAATGAAGTTGTAAAAAAATAAAGTAAAGCAGACTTTATTCCGATCGAACCTAATTGAGATCCAGAAGAAACTTGACTCACTCCACATACAAGAGAGACAAAAACTAAAGGAACTACTAAAAGTTTTAAAAGGCTAATAAAAATTTGTCCTACTACGTCGAATAATCCTGAAACTAAATAAGTAAAAATAAATTCGACAAAAAAGAAATTTTGAAACGTATTAACTAAACTGCCAAAGGAAATACCCAAAAACATAGCTAGTAAGATTCTTTTGGTGAAAGACATTTTTAGTAACTTTTTCCACCTTCTAATGGGACCATATCAAAATCTTCTTTACCCACTCCGCAATCTGGACAAACCCAATCTACAGGAACGTCTTCCCATTTTGTTCCAGGTTCAATACCCTCTTCTGGCAATCCTAGCTCTTCATCATAAATCCAGCCACAAACTATACATTCCCATTTTTTAAATTCTTCCATAATATAAATATTGTTAAGCTATTCAAATAAAATTATATATCACTGTGATTAATTCTATAAAAAACTATTTACTCCTAATGCGTGCTGACAGACCAATTGGAACTTTTTTATTGTTATGGCCTACATTGACAGCATTAACAATTGCAGGAAACGGAAAAATTGAAAATTATTTATTAATAGTTTTTTGTATAGGAGCCTTTTTGATGAGGTCAGCAGGATGTGTAATAAATGATTACTTTGATCAAGATATAGACAAAAAAGTTTTTAGGACTAGCACGAGGCCTTTAGCTACAGGAAAAGTTAACAACTTCGAAGCATTATCTTTATTTATTTTCTTATTATCGTTATCTGCTCTGTTACTTGTTTTTTTAAATCTCCTCAGCCTTTTAGTTGCAACCTCGCTTGCAATATTAGTTGCTTTTTATCCTCTCGCTAAAAGAATAATGAAAGTTCCACAAATTGTTTTAGGTATTGTCTTTTCTGGAGGAATTCCAATGGCTTTCTCTGCTTCTGTAAATGAAATACCTCTTATTGCCTTTATTCTAATGCTTGCAAATTTTTGTTGGATATTATCTTACGATACAGCTTATGCAATGACAGATAGAGATGACGATCAACTTTTGAATATAGGAAATTCTGCAATTTTTTTTAAGGGAAATGAAAAATTGATGATTTGTTTAGGAAGTTTGATTAACTTTTTTTTGATATTAATAATTGGGTTAAATGAAAATATAAATTTATACTTTTATATCTTTTCTGTCATAAATGGATTTTTACTAATTTATTCCATTAACATGATTGATGTAGAAAATCCTGACACTTTTTTTGATTTTTTTAAAAAAAATAATTATGTAGGTATTTTAATTTTCATGTCTTTTTATATAGGTCTAAATTAATTGAAAATAATATTCAATAAGTCAATAAATGAAATCAACAAAAATGATTGGGACAGCCTTGCTCCTAAAAATGAATATCCATTTTTGAAATATGAATTTTTAAAACTTTTGGAACTTACTGGTTCTACTGGAATTTCATCAGGATGGGTTCCGATGCATATAACTTTGGAACATGAGGATAATTTAATAGCCGCAATGCCTCTTTATCTTAAGAATAATTCTCAAGGTGAATTCGTTTTTGATCATTCTTGGGCAAATGCTTTTTATCATCATGGAATTAATTATTATCCTAAATTAGTAAGTTCTATTCCATATACTCCTGCAACTGGGCCAAGAGTAATAATTAAAGACACTTATAGCAAAAAAGATATTCTTCCTATTATTTTAGAGGGTATTAAGAGTATTTCTAAATCGAATGATATTTCTTCGTGGCATATTTTATTTCCCGAAGACGGCGAAATAGCGTCTTATCAAGAAAACGATTTGAGCATAAGAAAAAATGCTCAATTTGTTTGGTTCAATGAAGGCTACAGTAGTTTTGATGACTATTTAGATTCTTTTAGAGCTAGACATAGGAAAAATGTTAAGAAAGAGAGAAAGAAATTATCCAGTCAAAATCTTGAGGTACATCATTTTACTGGAGCTGATTTAAATTGTGAATTAATGAATAATTTTTATAACTTTTATTTATCAACAAATTTAAAGAGGAGTGGTCATGAGGGTTATTTATCAAAAGAGTTTTTTTTAAATGCTCCAAAGTTTATAGCAGACAATATAGTTTTAATGATGGCTAATGAAAAAACTACTAAGCATGTAGTTGGAGGATCGTTATTTTTTAAAGACAAGGAGAATCTATATGGTAGATATTGGGGTTGTAATGAAGAGTTTGATTGTCTGCACTTTGAATGTTGCTATTATCAGGGCATAGATTTTTGTATTGAAAATAATTTAAAGAGATTTGACCCAGGCGTTCAAGGAGAGCACAAAATTAAAAGAGGATTTAAACCTGTGGAAACTTTTTCTGCACATTGGATTGCTGATGAAAAATTTAGAACAGCAATTGAAGATTTTGTCCTTAGAGAAGAATCCCAAATCAAAAGGTATGTTAAAGAAGCAAAAAAATATCTCCCTTTCAAATCTGTTTAGAGATCATCCATACAAAGAAGAAATTATCTATCTTTCAAAAATAGATAAGGACCTTAAAGATTTGTTTTTGAAATATCCCAATTTTAGAGCTTTCAAAAGACCAAGAGGCTTTGAAGGATTGATTAGATTGATAACGGAGCAACAACTTTCTGTTGCTTCAGCTAGAGCAGTTTTCTTAAGAATCAAAAGACTTATGCCAATTTTTTCACCCAAAGAATTTTTAAAAATAAAAAATTCTGAATTAAAAAAAACTGGTTTAAGCGGCCCTAAAATTAATTACTGTAAAATTTTAGCTAATGAAATTTCTTCTGGGAAATTATCCTTTAGATCTTTACACAAACTTAGTGATGATGCTTTAAAAAAAAGATTGTGTGAAATTAAAGGCATAGGTGAATGGACTGCAGAATGCTATATGCTCGCATCACTTGGAAGAAAAGATATTTGGCCAGTTAAAGATCTAGGTTTGCAAGCTGCTTTAAAGGAAGTAAAAAATTTAGATTTAAGGCCCAACGAAATAGAAATGTCTGAGATGGCAAATTCTTGGAAGCCTTATAGATCAATAGTTGCTAATGTGTTATGGACGTCTCATGACTGATTTAAAAATAAAGATTTTATAAGTAGACTATAGAAATGGAAGATAAAGAAAAATATTCGAAACTTAAAAATTTTCATTTTGTTTGTGAAAAGAATTATGTTTTATTCTCTCAGATTTTGCCAAATTTGAATCAAGGGAGAGTTTTTTCTTTTGGGTTGCCTATGGAAAATTCAAAATTAAATGAAGTGTCCATAAGTCTAAACAAAATCTCAAAGTTTACTTCTGATATTAAGGTCTGTTTTTCTGCTGAATTATCAAAAGAAATCGAAATTGAAGTTCGTTTATACCATGAAGCTAAAATGTGCGAAGTAATAAGATTTCAAGGTTTTCACCAAAGTTTAATTTCAATTCTTCCAAGTCAGAAAAATTTTGGATTTACCAAAGACGAAAAATATCAATGGAATTCATTTCTAAATAAGTTTTTAAAAATTTGTAAAGAATCTGGAAGAGCACTTGAAAATTTTATACCTCCACGGGTTTAATTCCTCGTCTAATTCAAGCAAAGCACAAACATTCAAAAATTCTGAATTTGTAAAAAATTTAAAAAACGAAATTATTTTACCTAACCTTCCAGTATCTCCAGAAGAAGCAATAGAAGATATCTTAAAAATTCTTGAAAATTTTAATTTTAATGTTTCTCTTGTAGGAAGCTCTTTAGGAGGTTTTTATGCCACTTATTTTTCAGATACTTATAATTTAAAGTCTGTAAATATTAATCCTGTTGTGCCAAATCATTTATTGAAGATGAAAAGTCTCATTGGCAAGCACCAAAATTTTCAAACTATGGAAAATTATTATTTCACAAAAGAAATGTATGATTTTTTAAATAAAATTAAAATTAAGAATTTAAATAATCCTCTTAATCATCTATCTTTTGTTCAACTTGAGGATGAAGTATTAAATCATTTCGATACAATTACTTATTATAGAAACAGTCATTTATGTCTTGAAAGTCAAGGTTCACACAAATTCAATAACTTTGAAAGCAAAATACCCTATATTTTAGATTTTTTTGGTCTAAAATAGTGCATTTTAAGCTTTAAAATAATACAATAATTGCACTATTTAGTTACATTTAATTTGATATTATTACTTTTCGTTTAAAAACTGTAATTAAAAGGAGAAAAAATTATGGCAGATTTCAAAACATACGAATATATATGGCTTGACGGCTACGCGCCAGAAGCTAATATGAGAAGTAAAGTTAAAGCAACAGATGAGGACACAGCTCCCGACTGGTCTTTTGATGGTTCGTCAACGCAACAGGCTGAAGGTGGAAGTTCAGACTGCTTGCTTCTTCCGGTCCAAACTTACTCTAATCCTAATGGACATGATTTAGTTCTTACTCAAGTTCAAGCAGCTGACCATACAACACATCCATCTAATTTCAGAGCTGCTGCTGCTGAGGTAGTAACTGATGAATGGTGGTTCGGATTTGAACAAGAATTCTTTTTTACCGATCCAAAATCTGAACAACCTTTGGGATGGGAAGATGGAACTCCTAGAGAACAAGGAGAATATTACTGTGGAGTTGGTGCTGGAAATGTAGTAGGAAGAGAAATTTCCGACGCTCATTTACAAGCTTGCCTAGATCTTGGAATTACTTTGACTGGAACAAATGCTGAAGTTGCTCTAGGTCAATGGGAATATCAATGTTTTGGAAAAGGTATTAAAGCTGCAGATGATCTATGGATAAGTAGATACCTTTTATTCAAGATCGCAGAAGAATATGGTGTTGGAGTGAATCTTCATCCAAAACCTAAAACAGGGGATTGGAACGGTTCCGGTATGCACAGTAACTTTTCTAACGAAGAAATGAGGACAAATGGATCCGAAGAATTATTCTCATCAATTTGTGAAAAACTTGGTGCTGTTCATGACGAAGGTATTGCTTCATACGGTTCTGATAACGATATGCGTCTTACTGGACTACATGAAACTCAAAAAATTACTGAGTTTTCTTATGGTGTAAGTGATAGAGGAGCTAGTATTAGAATCCCAGTTTATACTGTAGAACATGATTGGAACGGATATCTAGAAGATAGAAGACCAGCTTCTAATGCAGATCCATATAAGATACTTTCACATATTGTTGGAACTCTGACAAAGTAAAAGTTTGGAAAAAGTGAAATGAGCTAATCTCAGATTCACAGGCATCAAAAGAAGACTATAAAGTCCACTAACCAGTGTCTGAGATTTACTCGAACTTTCTTAAATAATGCAAAAATCTTTAGAAACAGCTTTACAAAAGATCTCATCAAAATTACTAATCACTGATAAAGATTTAAAAGTTTTATTCATAAATAGTTCGGCTGAAGACTTCTTAAATACAACTTCAAAAAAATGTGAAGGTAAATTGATTCATGATGTTTTTATTGAAAAACCTACTAATAATCTTGAACTTCTTGATCTGCTTGAGAAGAAAACTTATCTCAAAAGACACATAACAACTCTTTTCTTAGAAGGAGGCTTGAAGAAAAAATGTTCTTTTGTTGCTTATTATTTAGGAGAGGAAAGTGAATCGATAGTATTTGAATTTTTTGATGCTGAAAAACAAATTCTAGAAAAAAAGGCTAGAAGGAAATCTACTGGTGGGGTAATAACTGCAGCCTTTTCTAAAGGATTAGCACATGAAATTAAAAATCCTTTAAGCGGTATTAAAGGTGCAGCACAATTGCTTTCAAACAAACTCAAAACTAAAGAAAATCAAGAACTTTTAAATATTATCTCTAGAGAATCTGACAGAATTACAAATATTGTTAATCAGGTTTCGGAAAAACAATTTCAACTCAGCTTGGCAAAAGAAAATATTCATGTTGTTCTGGAAAAATTACCTGACTTTATTAGCTCTCTTGATAGCAAAAACATAAAGTTTATTAGAGATTATGATCCTAGTTTGCCTCTAGTGAACATTGACTCTTCACTTATTATGCAAGTCTTTTATAACCTGACCAGAAATTCTATTGAAGCTATGATTAAAACAAAGGTTGGGACAAAAATTACCGTAAGAACTAGGGTTGCATCAGAGGTGATTATAAACGGTAGCTTCTTTAAAACTGCATGTGAGATTGATTTTATTGATAATGGACCGGGTATTCCAGAGGAATACATAGACTCGATATTTTTTCCTTTAGTTTCAACCAAGAAAGTTGCATCGGGTCTTGGGCTTGCAATTGCAAAGGGAATCATAAATCAACATCATGGTTCTATCGAGTGTTCAAGTGATTCGAGTGGAACTAATTTTTCAATTTTGATCCCTTTCCCCGAAGAAAGTTTCGAAGAAGAAAATGCGGAGGTCTTAAATGTCTAAGTCAAAAAAAGTTTGGGTTGCTGATGATGATGAATCGATAAGATTTGTTTTAGAAAAAGGTTTGGTTGACGCAGGATTTGAAGTGTCTGTTTTTGAAGACGGAAATGAAGTTGTAAATCAACTTGACCTAGATAAACCCAATGTACTTTTAACAGACCTAAAAATGCCTGGCAGGGATGGTATGGATCTCTTAGATACTTTTAAAAATGAATTTTCGAATATACCAGTTATTATGATGACTGCTCATTCAGATTTGGATACTACAGTTGACGCTTTTGAAAACGGAGCTTGGGATTACATAGCTAAGCCTTTTGATTTAAATGACGCGATATCAAAAATATCAAAAGCTCTGGATGAAAGAAAAATTAGATCAAAAAGAAGAAATAAAGAAGATGAAATCACTTTGGATAAGGGAAAAATTATTGGTAAATCTCCTGCAATGCAAGATCTTTTCAATTCTATCGGTAAGTTATCACATTCAGATTCAACAGTATTATTAGTAGGAGAATCTGGGACAGGAAAAGAGTTGGTTGCGAGAGCTATCTTTGAGCACAGCGAGAGAGCTGACAAAAAACTTATTTCTCTTAACATGGCTGATATTCCAATTGAATTACTAGAATCTGAGCTGTTTGGTTATGAGAAAGGTGCTTTCACGGGTGCAGAAAAGAAAAAAATTGGAAGGTTTGAGCAAGCTCATAAAGCAACTTTATTCTTAGATGAAATTGGAGACATGCCTTATGAAACTCAAACCAGAATTTTGAGAGTCTTGTCCAGTGGAGAATTTTATAGGATTGGAGGGAGTGAACCTATCACAGTAGATGTAAGAATAATTGCGGCAACTAATCAAAACTTGAATGAAAAAGTTAAAACTGGAGCCTTTAGAGAAGACCTTTTTCACAGACTTAATGTAATAAGGATTCCGATGCCTGCCTTGAGAGAAAGAAAAGAGGACATACCATTACTTGCTGCATATTTTTTTGATAAATTTTCCAAAGAAACTAAATCGGAAACTAAAATTTTAACCGAAGAGGTTATAGATCTTTTTTCAAACTTAATATGGCCTGGAAACGTTTTACAGCTCCAAAATCTTTGTCATTCACTTACAGTTTTGTCTTCAGCTCAAGAAATAACAGTCAACGATTTACCTAATGATTTATTAATTCAGAAAAAAGGGCCTGAGTTAACTTGGAACGACTTGTTAGAGATTTGGGCCACTGAGAGATTATCGAATGGAGACGATCATATTCTTAATTCAACCATACCAGTTTTTGAAAAAACGATGATAAAAGTTGCTATGAAAGCTACTAAAGGCAAAAAAAGTGAGGCAGCAAATCTTTTAGGTTGGGGCAGAAATACTCTAGCTAGAAAAATGAATGAACTAGATCTCTAAGAAATTAAAGGCAAATTTTCGTTTCGCCAGGAATTTATTCCACCTTTCATAATAAAAACACTAATGTTTTCCTTTTTTAAATCTGCAGCCATCCTTGAAGAATAATTTCCATTTTGACAGACAATTATTATCGGTTTATCAGATATTTTATTGATCTCTTTTTTACATAATTCGATATCAGGGCCCACATGTTTTGCTTGGCTAATTTTTCCTTCTGAATATTCTTTATTATTTCTGATATCTATCAACAACGCATCTTTTCTGTTTAAGTACAAAATAACTTGTTGCGGGTCTAATATAGTAGCTTTTCGAATATTCTCAATTCTTAAAAAAACTGATATAGAAACAATTAAAGGTATCACTATGAACCAGTTATCTATTAAAAATTGAACAAAATACGGCATAGGACGGGTATCATAAACTGAAATAAAACTTATAACTATGAATAAAGAAAAAAATCTTTCTTATCTCGTCTTGATAAGACATGGTCAAAGTGAATGGAACGAAAAAAACTTATTTACCGGATGGAAAAATCCTCCTTTAACAGAAAAAGGTATAGAGGAAGCTAAGCTCGCTGGGAAGAAAATAAAAAATTTAAATATTAATTTCAGTCATTATTTTACTTCCGCATTAATTAGAGCTCAGGAAACAGGTGAAATTATTTTGAGCCAATTAGAAAAAGAAAAAATTATAAAAACTAGAAGTCAAAATTTGAATGAACGAGATTATGGAGATTTGTCAGGATTGAATAAAGACGAAGCGAAAAAAGAATGGGGAGAAGACCAAGTTCATATTTGGAGAAGATCATTTGATACACCTCCTCCGGGGGGAGAAAGCTTGAAAAATACATCCGAGAGAGTTTTGCCTTATTTTGAAGAGGAGATAAAACCTTTATTAGTACAAGGAAATAATATTTTAATTTGCGCCCATGGGAATTCTCTTAGATCTCTAATTATGACTCTAGAAGAGATATCTCCTAGTGAAATTGTAAAAGTTGAAATAGGAACTGGAGAACCTATTTTGTTCAGCTATTCGACTGGTTCGGGATTTAAAAGGAAAGATTTATAGTCTTACTTCCAGGCCTTCTCTTTTCAGAGCTTCTTTAACTTTTCTGATTGAAATTTCTTCGTAGTGAAAGATACTAGCGGCTAAAACTGCATCAGCTTTTCCTATTTTTATTGCATCTACTAAATGATTTAGTTCTCCGGCACCACCTGATGCAATTAGCGGTATATTAAGATCATTCGCTAAAGTTTCATTTAAATTATTATCAAAGCCTGATTTAGTTCCATCTTTATCCATTGAAGTCATCAAAATTTCTCCAGCGCCTAATTGCTCGACATTTTTTGACCAAGATAATGCATCTAACTCTGTTTTATTTTTACCGCCATGGGTATAAACGCTCCAATTTTTTCCATTAAATTTTGCATCTATGGCTACGACAATGCATTGAGAACCAAACTCTTTAGAAGCTTCTGCTATAAGTTTGGGGTTAATGATTGCTGAGGTATTTATAGAAACTTTATCAGCTCCAGATCTAAGCAACACCTCGACATCTTGAACACTTTTAACCCCACCTCCGACAGTAAATGGGATAAAAACTTGATTAGCTATTTTTTCTACAGTATCTAATGTAGTTGATCTCGCTTCATATGAGGCATCTATATCAAGCATGCAAATTTCATCTGCGCCTTCTAAGTCATACCTTTTTGCAGCTTCTGCTGGATCTCCGGCATCAACTATATCTTCAAAATTTATTCCTTTCACTACCCTGCCATTTCTGACATCTAAACAAGGTATGATCCTAATAGTAACACTCATTTTTTCTTAAAAAAATTTATGGCTTCCCCCAGATCTAGAGTACCTTCGTACAATGCCCTTCCGCAAATTGCGCCAAATATTTTTTTAGTTTCCTCCAGTTTAATTAAATCATTAAGATTTCGTACACCGCCCGATGCAATTATTGGAATATTTGAAAAATCTGCTAATTCTCTAGTTTCTTGTACATTTGGACCCTCTAACATTCCGTCCTTGCTAATATCTGTGTAAATAATTGAGTTAATTGGCAAAGAACAATATTCTTTTATCAAATCTTCAGCTCTTATCTCTGAAGACTCCGTCCAGGCTTCGGTGGATATAAAACCTTTTTTTGCGTCAAGACCTAAAATAATTTGATTTGGATAATTTGTACAAGCTTCTTTGAAAAAATCTTTGTTCTTAATTGCCGAGCTTCCAAGTATTAAAAAATCTATTTTATTTTTTATATAACTTTCAACTATTTCCAAACTTCTTATTCCGCCTCCTAGTTGTATTTCTATATCTGGGAAAGAATTTTTAATTTCTAAAATCAGAGAGAAATTGACTGATGCGCCTTTTAAAGCTCCGTCAAGATCAACAATGTGTAATCTTTTTGTTCCCTTTTCTATCCAAAATTCTGCAGCTTCAAGAGGATTCTCATAATAAATCTTTGCGCTATCTAAGTTTCCCATTTTTAACCTAACGCATTTTCCACTTTGAATATCTATCGCAGGAATAGGTAACATATTAAATTTTCCAATCTAAAAAATTTTTTAACATCTTTAATCCGGACTTTCCACTTTTTTCAGGATGAAACTGTGTTGCAAAAATATTATCTTTTCCAACTGCGGAATTGAAAATTTCTCCATGAAAAGTTTTTGTGAATATCTCATTTTGGTTAGCTTCTTTTGATGCAAAAGAGTGAACAAAATAAAAGTCTTCATTTGATTTAATGCCTTTTAATAAAAAATGATTTTGGCTGATCTCAACTTGGTTCCATCCCATATGAGGAATTTTTATGGTTTTATCTTCGAATTCGTTAAATTTTTCAATTTTTTCTGAAAAAATATTTAATCCTTTTTGACCCTCACTTTCTTCACTTTCAGAAAATAAAATTTGCAATCCCAAGCATATTCCCAAAAAAGGTAAATTATTTAGTGCATTTATTAAAGAGTCTCTTAAATTATTTTCGGATAGTTTCTTAGAACATGAGCCCATAGAACCTTGCCCTGGAAAAACTAACTTATCTATATTTTTAAAATCTTCAGGTGTTTTTATAATTTTTGTAGAAGCCCCTAGACTATTTAATGCCCTTACAACTGAAAAGATATTACTCGCACCATAATCAATGACGCCTACTTTCATATTTAATTCCGACTATAAACTCCCCTTAGTTGAGGGAATTTGATCTATTTTTTGTTCGTCTATTGAGCAAGACTGTTTTAAAGCCAAAGCGAACGCTTTAAATATTGTTTCAGCTTGATGATGAGCATTTTCACCTTTTAAATTATCAATATGAATCGTTGCCAAAGACTTATTAGTAAAGCCTTGAAAAAATTCTCTTAGCAATTGCAAATCAAAGTCATTAATTGTCTGTTTTGTAAAATTGACATCCCACAAAAGACCGGGACGTCCTGAAAAGTCTATCACTACTCTTGATAAGGCTTCATCAAGAGGGGCATATGCATGACCATACCTTGTTATTCCTTTTTTATCTCCGAGAGCTTGGCTAAAAGCATCTCCTAAAGTGATACCTATGTCTTCTACCGTGTGATGAGCATCGACTTCCAAATCTCCAGTGGCCTTTAGATCAATATCGAAACAACCATGCTTAGCTACTTGATCTAACATGTGCGCAAAAAAAGGAAGCTTTACATCTTGGGAGCTTTTTCCTGAACCGTCTAATTCAAGGGAAATGCTAATTTGCGTTTCCTTGGTATTTCTTTCTATGTTAGCGTTTCTCATCTATTCCTCAAAGATTCTATTATAGCGGACGTAAAAGGTTAAAATGCACAAGATGTCCTACTTCTCAAAAAAAATTATTTCCTGGCAAAAAATTAATGGTCGAAACAATTTGCCATGGCAAGCAAAAAGTCCTTACCACATTTGGATTTCTGAAATTATGCTTCAACAGACTCAAGTAAAAACGGTAATTCCTTATTTTCATAAATTTATTAATTCTTTTCCTTCAATTAAATCATTAGCAAAAAGTGATTTAGACGAAGTTTTGGCGAATTGGTCTGGTCTCGGTTACTACACAAGAGCGAAAAATATTCATCGGACATCAAAAATTATTCATCAAGAATATAACGGCTCAATTCCCAAAAATTATGAACAACTGATCGAGCTTCCGGGTATTGGAGAATCAACTGCTGGTGCCCTTTTGACTCTTGCATTCGACAAACCAGGAATTATTTTGGATGGAAATGTCAAAAGAGTCTTATTGAGGATTTTAGGGAATAAGTCACCAATCAATCATTCTAAGACGCAAAAAGAACTAAAAAAGTTCGCGGCAGAGTTGTTGCCAAAAAATAATTTTCGCACTTATTCTCAAGGAATTATGGATCTAGGTTCAATGATATGTACCCCTATTAATCCATCATGCAAAAATTGCCCAATTCAAAGTAAATGCAAGTCTTCTCAATTGAATCTGCAAAATATGATTCCTGTAAAGATTTCAAAAAGTCAAAAAAAAGAAAGGAATTTAAATTGGCTACTCATTGCTTCAAAAGATAAGGTTTTATTAAAAAGAAATATCAATAGAGGTATCTGGCAAAACTTATGGGTCTTTCCAGAAGCAAATAGTTTAAATTATGAGAAATTTAACTTTCTTGAAGAGAAAGAATCTCTTCCACTAATCGTTCATAATTTATCTCATCAGAAACTTTCTATTTCTACAAAAAAATATTTCCTTGAAAACAAAGATAGACTTCCAATTGACAGAAGAGGATTCGTTTGGGTAAATAAAAAAGAATCGGTTAAGATGGGAATACCTAAACCGGTAAAGACAATTTTAGAAAATCATTTATGAGTAATACGGTTTTTTGTAGAAAATTTAAAAAAGAATTGCCTAAAATGGATAGACCGCCTTATCCTGGCCCTAACGGAGAGGAAATATTCAATACCGTTTCAAAGCAAGCTTGGCAGGAATGGCTTGCTCTTCAAACAATGTTAATAAACGAAAAACAACTTAGCTTAGCTGACAGCTCATCAAGAAAATACTTAAACGAACAGTTAGAAAAGTTTTTATCTAATGATGCAACAGATCAACCTGAAGGCTTTTCTCCTCAAGATTTAAAGTAACTCGGTATTAAATGATTGATATAGACAAGATTGTTAACGAATTAACTCTAGAAGAAAAAATTAGCTTGCTGAGTGGTTTTAATAGTTGGTATACGAATAAAATAGAAAGATTAGATATTCCCAGCATCAAAATGTCCGATGGCCCTAACGGCATTAGAGGTGACGGTAATTCCGGAAAATCATCTGCCTGCTTTCCTTGCCCAATCCTCATGGGCTCTACATGGAATGAAGACCTATTTTCTGAAATTGGAGAAGCTTTAGGAGACGAAGCCAAAGATAAAGATGTTGATGTTTTATTGGGTCCGACAATTAATCTTCATAGACATCCCCTTGGTGGTAGGCATTTCGAAAATTACTCTGAAGATCCTTTTTTAGTCGGCAAATTAGCTACAGCCTACGTGAAAGGTGTTCAGTCTAAGAGTGTTTCAGCCTGTTTAAAACACTTTATTGCAAATGATACTGAATTTGAAAGACATACAGTAAGTTCAAATGTTGATGAAAGAACATTAAGAGAAATTTATTTACTACCCTTTGAAATGGGAGTTATAGAAGGAAAATCTAAATCAGTAATGTCTGCATACAATAAGTTAAATAATATTTATTGCAGTTCTCATAAAAAACTTTTGATTGATATTTTAAAAAATGAATGGGGTTTTGATGGATTTGTAGTTAGTGATTGGGGGGCTGCATTAGAAACTATTGAAAACGCCAACGGGGGATTAGATCTTGAAATGCCTGGGCCTGGAAATACTTGGGGGGAAAAATTATTAAGCGCGATATCAGATGGATTAGTTGAGGAAGAAATTATCAATGACAAAGTAACGAGAATTTTAAAAGTAGGAGAATTTTCAGGAAGATTCAATTCACCAGAAAATAAGCCTGAGAAGAGCAATATTAGACAATCTCATAACCAACTTCTTAGAGACGTTGCTTGTGAGGGTATGGTTTTATTAAAAAATGAAAATGTTCTTCCGTTTGATAAAAACAAAATAAAAAAATTAGCAGTAATCGGTCCAAATGCGAAGAATAGTCAAATTATTGGCGGTGGAAGTGCTAGTTTAAAGCCTCACTATCAAATTCATCCATATGATGCTTTGAAAGAAAGATTTTCTGAAAATTTTTCAATTTCATACGCAGAAGGAGCAAAGACAAATAAATTTTTACCTAAATTAAATGAAAAACTCTTTTTAAACCCTGAAGAAGGATTTTTAGTTGAGTTTTTTGATAAAGAAATTAAGGAAGATAAATTAATTGATTCAGAAGTTTTAAAAGGAAATAAATTTTGGATATTTGAAGGGTTTGCAAAAGATATTATTAAAAGAGAGGATCGTCCCTCCGTTATCGTTAGGTTTTCTTGTAATTACTCACCTGATGTATCAGGAGATCACGAATTCGAAGTTTTTGGAATTGGCCTCAGCAAAATAAAGATTGATGGGAATATCTTAATTGATAATTGGAATGAAACCTTTCCCGGAGAAGCTTTCTTTTCTTTAGCAACTGCTGCAAAAAGAAACTCAATTAATCTTGAGAAAGATAAGAGTTATAAATTTGAAGTTGAATATTTCTTTGAAGGAAGATTTCCTGCCATTCATTTTGGTTGTATGCCTCCTGAAAAAACAAACCTTTTAGAGGAAGCTGTTGAAGTTGCTAAAAATGCTGACACTGTCATTTTAATTGTTGGTACTAATTCTGATTGGGAGACTGAAGGAAATGACAGAGCTAACCTCAGCCTTCCAGCGAATCAAGATCAATTAATAGAAAATATTTTAGAGGCAAGTGAGAACACTGTTGTTGTATTAAATTCTGGCTCTCCTGTCTCAATGCCCTGGTTGAATAAAAGCAAAGCAGTTTTACAGTCATGGTTTGGTGGGCAAGAATATGGAAACTCGTTGACTGACCTATTATTTGGGAAAGTGAATCCGTCAGGAAAGCTTCCAACAACTTTTCCCAAAAAAATTGAAGATACGCCCGCATTTAGTTGCTATCCAGGAAAGAACTCTCAAATGGATTATGAAGAAAAACTTTTAGTAGGCCATAGGTGGTATGAAAAGAAGGACATTAAACCCCTCTTCCCTTTTGGATTTGGACTTTCTTATACAGATTTTTCTTTTTCAGATCTTGAGCTTATTAAAGATGATAACTACAACGTTGAATGTAAATTTAAATTAAAAAATGAGGGAATGATGGACGGTAACGAAGTTGCTCAGTGCTACGTTTCATTTTCTAAAGCAGAAAAAGACGAGCCTTTAAAATCACTGCAATCATTCAAGAAAGTTTTTATAAAGCAAGATAGTGAAATGGAATTAAAGCTGACTTTAAATAAAAGAAGCTTTGCTTACTGGGATATTCAGGAAAAAGATTGGATTGTGAGGCCTGGAACCTACACCGTTAGTATAGGTTCTTCTTCTGAGCAAATAGAATTACAGAAAGATGTTTTGTTATGAGTTTAGCCAATTCATTTGTTCATCATCAAGAGCAATCAAAGAAGCTTTCATACAACTTTCTGACTCATAAACAGATCTTGGTCCAACTAAGGGAAAAATATTAGGATTTTTGTTTACAACATAGGCAAGTGCTAATTCTATTGGCAGGCATCCTATTTCTTCAGAAAGCTTAAAACATTTTTTCCTTCTTGATAGATTTGTTTCATCATGCCAAACCCTTTGCTCTTCTTCTAAAGACGGATTTGCAACATGCGCTGCCTTAGGATAAAGATCTTTTTCCAAGAAAAAACCCCTGGCTTGACTAGACCATGGAAAAAGATATATATCATTTTCAAACAAATAATTTAGATATTGTTCACTGCAATTTACACATCCTGGCCAAACAGGTTTATTCATATTGGCTAAACTGAAATTGTTACTCAAAACTTTAAAACCAATTTTTTTATTTTTCTTTGCGTAGTTGTTAGCATTATCAAATCTCTCTAAAGTCCAATTTGAAGCTCCAATTGTAGAAACGAGCCCTGCTGAATAAATTTCATTTAAAGCATCAATAAATTCCTCAACGGGTATATCTAAATTATCTCTGTGCAAACAATATATATCTAATGATTCAAGTTTCAATCTTTCTAATGACTCTTCTAATTGTTGTTTAATAAATTTAGGTTCGCAATGTGGTGTATGAGCTCCTTTTCCAAGTACTATTATCTCTTTTGAAAGCCCATTTGTATTGATCCACTCTCCTAAATATTGATCAGATTTACCATCATTGTATATATATGCTGTATCAAAAATATTTCCACCATTGTTATAAAAATGATCAAACATTGTTGATGCATGTAATTGAGAAGTTTGATTATCACAACCAAATACTAATCTTGAGCCTTTCTTTGAAACGCCATCAATCTCAGACTTAGCTAATTTTGCTACTGGCTCGTATCGACAAGAAAATATTGGAGACTTTTCAACTATATTTTGAGGATATTTGACCCCTGTTTCTAAATACCACTTTTCTAACCAAAGCATATTACCCAAACTATCTTTATGAGACATCAATGAAGATTCAGAATCTCCTTGCAAAATACATTTAGACGCCTCATTGATTTCTCTAGTAAAAAGACCTACTTCATCTCTGTTAGAAATAATAGTTTTTTTGCCTTCGAGATTTAACTTAATTGAATACTTACCCTCTTGAAATTGTCCACAGTGCCAAGGTTCAGGAACTTCAACTTCAACTTTATCAGATTTAATATTTAGGTTATTTTGTAACTCTTCATTTATCGACGTTTCAATATAAGCTGAAATATTATCGTTAAATATCAAATTAGCGCCAGACTTGTTATCTACTCCTGTTGAATCTAGTGATCCTTTTACCTCGATGCTTTTAGGATCTAAATATTGCTCATCATTTATAGCTCCAGCGATTAGCCTAGCCATAGACAAGGGATAACAACCAACATCTAATATTGCTCCTCCAGCTAAGTTAGGATTTCTTAATCTATGACTTTTGTCTACTGGAGCATCAAACCCAAAAGAGCTTGAAATTTTCACATTTGTTTCCTTAAAATATTGCTTACAAATCTTTAAGATTTCAAATGTTTGAGGATGAGTTCTATACATGAAAGCCTCCATCAAGAAAACATCATTTTTTCTTGCTTCATTAATTAAAATCATTGCTTCTGTTGAATTCACAGACAAAGGTTTTTCGCACAAAACATGTAATTTTCTTTTAATCACTTCCATTGAATAGTGAAAATGGGAATCATGTGGGGTGGCTATGTAAACCGCTTCGATGTCGGAATCAAGAAATGAATCTAAATCTAAATATGGCTTACAATTATGTTTTTCAGCAAAGGAATTAACTTTTTCTTCATTTCTACCAAGTACACAAGAAAGCTTTGCATTTTCTGAGTATTTAATTGAATGCGCAAAAGCGTTAGCAATACTTCCCGCAGCAATTATTCCCCATTTAACTTCTTTCATTAATTTCTCTTATTAATTTCTTATGAAATTTAGAATCTATAGGATAGAAATATACCAAAATAAAACTCAAAACTACTCCTGCCAGGGGAATAAAAGTCATCAGGCTTTTTAAACTTTCTAAAGTCTCTTCTGATTGAACTGTATTTGGAATAAATCCTATATTTGTTAAAAGCATTCCCAAAATAAGTGCTGAGATAGCTATTCCACCTTTTTGTGCAAAGGTCATAAAGCCATATAGAGAAGACTCTGTTCTTACGCCTGTTTTCCATTCTCCGTATTCTATTGTATCGGGCAACATAGACCAAAATAATACTCCAGTGGCGCCATTGCCAATTCCTAAAACTATTAAAACGATTAAAAGTTCTAATAAATTTTTAATTGGATATAAATAAAAAAACAAAAAGCTAAATACCAAAAGAATCATAGAAATCAACCAGGAATTTCTTTTTCCTATTTTCAGTGCGAAGTAAGCCCAAACCGGTATAGCAAGAAAAGCAGATGCACTGCTCACTCCTAAAATTAAGCCTTGGTAATCATGCAAACCTAATGCATATTTAGTGTAATAAATTAAATTTTTATTAAACATAATAGAAGTTGTAATCAACGTAAGAGTAGAAGCAAATACAATCAAAAAAGCATAGTTACTGACAATTGACTTACTTACTTCAGAGAAATTGGGTAATTTTGCAGTCTCTAAATCAAAATTTCTTTCTTTAACTGTTTTTACTGTGATTGCTAAAATTAAAACTGCCGCAAGGCCAGAACAAATTCCTAAATAGACAAAACCTAAAGATTCTTCGCCACTTCCAAACCAATTAACGATTGGAAATCCAAGTGCAGAAATAGTTAGAGTTCCAAAAGAGGCACCCAACATTCTAGCTGTAGTTAGTTTTGTTCTTTCTTCACTGTCGTCAGAGATTCTTGCCGTCAGAGAACTATAAGGAACACTCACAATAGTAAAACAAGTCCTATGGAAAATATTCGCTATGATCAGAAAAACAAATAAAAATGTTCCTTCAAAGGGAGGTACCCAAAAAAGTAAAACGAAGGATAAAGCCAAAGGAATGGAGCCAAACAATATGTATGGCCGATAACTTCCCATTTTGGTCCTGGTCCTTTCAGCAATAAAACCCATATATGGATCTGTTATTGCGTCCCAGCCTATTCCTAAAGCGTAAATCCAACCAGCCAGTAAAGGCGAAATACCTACTACATCTGTGTAAAAATATAATAAATAAAGTCCTACGCCGCTCCAATAGAGACAAATTGCATAATCGCCGATTCCATAACCAACTCTTACCTTGTTACTTACTAAATTAGTATTAATTTTTCCCCCTATTTGAAAAGATAATTTATATCATTGAAGATATGTATTTTCCTATTGCTAAACTGCTTGTTATTCCCGGACTCTCAATGCCTTGTAAATTTACAAAACCTTCAATTTTGTGATCTTTAGGAAATTGAATAGAAAAGTCTTGCATTTTTTCTGATGGTTTTTGAATTTTAGGTCTTATTCCACAATAATCTGGATGTAACCTTTCAGGTTCCATTCCAGGCCAGTAGTTGTGTATTGAATGAATAAATTTTTCTTTAAGACTTTCATCGAATACATAATCTATTTCGTCAACCCAAGAAATATCTGGACCAAATCTAAGTTGGTGTGACATATCAAAACCAACATGCAAACCTTGTGAGGATTCGTTTGGCAAAGGATAAATTAAAGCATCAAAAGGATTTACACCAGAATATTTAAAATAATGTCCTTTGGCATAATGAATTTTATGTGTGAATTCTTCACCTAAAGGAGAAACACTTGACGAAACATTTTCAGAACCAAGCCCTGCTGAATTTATTAGAAAAGATGTCTCAATTTCGAATTCATTTCCATCACAACACTTTATACAAAAAGATTTACCATTTTTTTTAGCACTCAAAAAATTTGTATTGAAAGAAACAACGCCTTCGTTATGCTGAATATCGCCTTCTAAAGACGTAATGAATTCAGGTACATCGATAATTCCGGTTTCTGGCGAAAAAAGTGCCCCTGCAATGTCTAATTCTGGTTCTTTTGTTTTAATTTCTTTCAAAGAGCTTTTTCTAAGATCGACACCATTTGATTGGCCCTGTAAAAATATCTTTTCTAAATTTGCTAATTCACTTTCATCTGATGCGATAATAAACTTGCCAGTCTTTTTATGACTAATATTTTTTAATTTTGCATACTCGTACAGAAGCTTGTTGCCCTCGATACAAAATTTAGTCTTTAATGACTCCTTAGGATAATACATTCCTGCATGAATAACTCCGGAATTTCTTGATGAGACTCCTTCTCCAGCTCTTGATTCCTGCTCTATTACCAGAACCTTTTTGCCTTCTGCAGCTGCATATTTTGCAATAGATAATCCTATTGCTCCCGCTCCAATGATTGCTATATCGAAAATTTTAATCCTCCTAGAACTTAATTTTGTTTATTATGACAAACTTATATAAAATCGTTTTCTCTTTTTGCCCAGATAGCTCAGTTGGTAGAGCAAAGGACTGAAAATCCTTGTGTCGGTGGTTCGATTCCACCTCTGGGCACCACAAAATTTTAATCCTTTTTACGGTTTAGACCAGAAACTTCAGATAATATATTGCAATGAGATTTTTTAAAAAAGAAAAAAAACTTTATCCATCCATTGAGCCATTCGACACAGGCTTTATCAAAAAAGGGATTCATGAAATTTATTACGAACAGTGTGGAAATCCTAAAGGCAAACCAGCAGTTTTTTTACATGGAGGACCGGGTGGAGGAGCTGGAAAATTATCGAGAAGATTTTTCAATCCAAAAAAATATAGAATAATCCTTTTTGATCAAAGAGGTTGTGGTAAAAGTAAACCTCACACTTGCTTAGAAGAGAATACCACTTGGCATCTTGTAGACGACATTGAATCTATAAGAAACAAACTACAAATAGAAAAATGGCTTGTATTCGGAGGCTCTTGGGGAAGTACTCTAGCCCTAGCTTACGCCCAAAAATATCCTAAATATGTTACTGAACTCGTTTTGAGGGGAATTTTTATGCTGAGAGAAAAAGAACTAAAGTGGTTTTATCAGTATGGTGCAAGTGAAATATATCCTGAAGCTTGGCAAGGATTTATCGATGAGATTCCAGAAGAAGAAAGATTCGATCTAATTAACGCATATAGAAAAATTTTTAATGGCGAAGACAAAGAAAAAAAACTTTCAGCTGCTAAAGCTTGGTCTAAGTGGGAAGCATCTGCAAGTTTTATCAATCACAACGTAAGTGCTGTCAAGGATTCTGTAAATGCAGATTTTGCTCTTGCATTTGCGCTCATTGAAAATCACTATTTTATTAATAAGGGTTTTTTAGATTACGAAAATCAACTTATAGATAACATTGATCCGATCAGGCACATACCGGCAGTAATAATTCAAGGAAGGTATGACGTAGTTTGTCCGCCCACTACTGCATATGAACTTTATTCAAAATGGCCTGAAGCTGAACTAAAAATTGCACCTTTCTCAGGACACTCAGCTTTTGAAAAAGAAATTACAGAGCTATTAATCGAGGCTACAGATACTTTTAGCAAAAATTAATCTTTATTCACTTATATATTATCCATGAGCTATGTTAAAAATAGACACAAATAGTATCCCACTTGCTAAAACTCCAAGAACAAGAACAAGATAGTCAACTACAAAAACAGAGAGTAATTTTGGCCATGTAGATTGATCGTTTTTGGTTTTACGAAAAGCAGAAAACTTAAAAAAAGAAAAAGCAATAATAAAAGTAAGAGCCCCAATAATAAATATTCCAAGATTCATAATTCTATCTATAAGTGATTGTGAAAATAATTTTTATGAATATGTTCGTCTAGAAGATGAATTCTTCTTTGTAAGTAGTCTAAAAAATTATGAAGCTGGTTGTCGTCATAGCTTTCTAACTTTGCTGAAAATACTCTAGTATTCAATTTTTTCACTACTTCGAGAACGTTAGCATTGTTTGGTAGAGAGGTGAGACTTTTTTCTGTTATGGAAAGGCATCTATAAATCGATCTTGGAAAATTCTCATTCTTCAAAAGAAAATTTATTACATCGCCTCTCTCTATTTCTCCTCGAATTTCTTTTCTAAAAGATTCATGAGCAGATAACGTTCTAAGCATGCTTACCCATTCTAAAGTTGGAAAGTCATGAGTTTGCTCCTTTGATTTTGTTATACATAAACTATCTATAATTCTTGAAATCATATCTATTCTTTCTACAAATCTTCCCAACCTCATAAATTCGAAAGCATATCCTCTCGAAAAGTTATCTGAAATGATTCCAAAAAATCTTTGAGCGCCAGAAATAGCATTATAAATGTAAGCTGCTCGTCTCCTTCTGCTAGAAGAAGAAGACATTCCACCACTAAATTCGTTAAATAAATTGTTGAGTTGCTCTGTTGCAGACCTAGGCAAATCATCCTTGATAGCTCTAGCATTATACCTAGCCATATCTAGGGAAGAGATTATAGAATTTACATTTTCTTTATCATCTCCTAAAAATTTAACGGCACTTATTTCGCTATATTCTGAATATCTTTTCTTAAAGAATTTTTTTGAATCCATGGTTTGAATAATTGGTTTCCATCCCAAAGATTGATCGCCAGGGAAATCTAACATTAACTCAGAATGAACATTTATCATTCTGGCAGTATTTTCTATTCTTTCCACATATCTTGTGAGCCAATACAAATGCTCTGCGTCTCTACTTAACATTCAAACTATCCATGTGTCTTTGCTGCCTCCTCCTTGTGAGGAGTTGACAACTGTGGAACCCTTTTTGAGCGCTACTCTGGTGAGCCCACCCACAGTTACATATTGTTTTTCTCCGGATAAGATAAAAGGTCTCAAATCTAGATGTCTTGGCTCAAGACTTTCTCCAGAATAAGTAGGAGTAGTAGATAACGATATTAAAGGTTGGGCAACAAAATTCCTTGGGTTGTTCATTATTTTTCTTACAGTTGAGTCTTTTTCTGATCTACTACAGCTTTTGCCTATCACAATCCCATAGCCTCCAGATTCTGCAACGGGCTTTATCACCATGTCTTTAAAATTATTAAAAACGTGATCTCTATGTTCTTTGTTTGTGAGGAGGAAAGTTTTTATATTTCTAATGATTGGCTCCTCGTTTAAAAAATATTTAATCATTTTCGGAACAAAAGCATAAACTGCTTTATCGTCAGCAATTCCACAACCAGGAGAATTTACAATAGCAACTTTCTTTTGTTGCCAAGCCTTGATAAGCCCCTTTACACCAATGGCAGATTTAGGATTGCCCTGATCAGGATCGAGATAATCATCATCAATCCTTCTGTAAATCACATCGACTTTTACTAATCCCTCAATTGTTTTTTTATACACAAAACCTTCTTTACCGATTATCAAGTCTCTGCCCTCAACCAAATCTATTCCCATTTGTTGTGCCAAAAAAGAGTGTTCATAATATGCAGAGTTGAACATACCAGGAGTAAGCAAAACTATCTCAGGATGTTTAGATCTTGAATTGCTAACCGAAGCTAAAGTTTCATAAAGTTTAGTCGGATAAGCATCTATTGGAGTGACGCCATATTGGTAAAATAATTCAGGAAAAACTCTTTTCATAATCATTCTATTTTCCAACATGTAACTTACACCTGATGGAACTCTTAAGTTATCTTCCAAAACATAAAACTTTCCATCTTGAGCCTTAATAAGATCTGATCCACAAATATGCGACCAAGTGTTATGTTTTAGCTTCACATCAACACAATATTTTTTGTAAGCAGGAGAATCTATTACCAAAGATTTATCCATTTCACTTTCATTCAAAAAGTTTTGTTTGTTATAACAATCTTCAATGAACATATTTAGAGCTTTGACTCTTTGTTTCAATCCTTTTTCAACTTGTTGCCATTCAGATTGTCGAATTAACCTTGGAATGAAATCTAATGGCCACATTCTATCTTGTCCATCATCGGCCTCATCGGCATAGACTCTGAATGAAATTCCCATAGACTTAATGGCCGTCTCAGTTGCTAAATTTATTTCTTTCAAATCTTCTAGCGATAAAGATTCCAAAAAAGTTCCGATTTTTTTTGAATGTCCCCTTAGAGTGTTTTGTGGTGTAACATATTCATCGTAAAAAGAAGAGCTGGGATATTTTTTCCAAGAAATTTTCATAAAAAATTTATAATATTTTACATATTAAATATAACAGCTAATTGATTGTTTTTTTGTTCCAAAACAAAGCATCAATTGCTCAAAAAAATAACATATGACTTATTGTCTTGCTATAAAAGTTGAAGAAGGTTTAGTTTTTGCCTCAGATTCTCGAACCAATGCTGGTTTGGATAATATTGGATCTTATACAAAAATGTTTACCTATAATGTTGGCGATAGAGCCTTCGTTATTTTAACTGCTGGCAATTTAGCTACTTCTCAAGCCGTTTATCATCAAATTGAAAAAGACCTAGAAAATAACAACAGCGAAATTAATTTAAACCTCTGCGAAGATATTGAAGCGGTAGCCGACTATGTTGGCAAGATTAGTATTGAACAACAGTCAAAAAATCACGATCCAACAGAACAAATCGATCAGAGCACTGCCCTTTTGGGCTCTCATTTTATTGTTGGTGGACAAATTAAAGGTCAAGATCCTAACTTGGTTTTGGTTTATCCGGAAGGAAATTTTATCTATGTTGCTGATGAAACTCCATTTATACAAATCGGTGAAACGAAATATGGAAAACCAATTTTAGATAGGATGATTGTTGCCAATACACCACTGGGAGATTCTGCCAGAGCAGCATTATTATCCTTTGATTCGACAATGAAGAGTGACTTAACCGTTGGCCCGCCTATAGATTTTGTTGTTTTTAAAAAAGATCAAATTAATTTGAATTTTCAAGATCAGCTAAAATTAGATTCTCCTTTCTTCAAAGAACTTTCTTCTATTTGGGCAGAACAATTAGATAGTGCAATCCACGCCCTACCAAAATTCAACTGGGAAGAATGATAACAAGTTGATCATTGGTTATCAGATGTCATTTTAGTTAAGAAGATTTGTAAGAAAGTTGCTTACAAGTTATGCTAAGTTAAATTACAAGGAAGTAACATGCATATCTTTAAAGACAAAAAAAAATTAAAAAAACTCAAAGGTTTTTCAGATTTGATGCTGGCATTTGAGGTTGAAAAGTATAACGTTTTCAAAGAAATGTCTGACAGGCTAGGTTGGGATAACGTTTATACTCAAGACATTAGATACGATCTCATAAGAATGGTCATAATGGATTGTCATATAAAAAAAGGTTTTTTTACAATCAGTGATTTAACAGGTGTTACTGATTTAAACATCAGAAGCATAGAACGTTTTTTAAGCAAATCAGTTCAAGTGGGTTATTTTGAAAAAAATCCTGGTAAAGATAAAAGAGTCGTCGAATACCACGCTACTGAAAAAAGTACTGAACTCTTAAAAGCATATCTCAAGATAACAAAAAAGGGTGCAGAGTTAGTAAATCTTAACTTAAATGATACTGCTGAGCTTTCAAATTTATCTCCTAAAGAGTTAAAAGATTTTTTAGATTGGTCTGAAGATAAAATTTAACTCTCCAATTTCACAACCTTTATTTTATTTTTTGTTTATACTCTTTAGTAATAAATGGAGTAGAAATGTCTCAAACTAGAGTTTACTGCATCGCAAATCTTGAAATAGAAGATGCCGAGTTATTCAGAAATTACGAAAAAGGTTTTTTTGGTACTCTCAAAGAGCACAATGGTGAATTCATTACTATGGATGATAAATCTATCCATTTGGAGGGAACTTCCCCTATAGAAGGTCGTATCATAATGTGGACCTTTCCATCGGAAGAAGAGATGAATAATTGGTTTTCATCAACCAGTTATCAAGAATTGGCAGAAAAATATAGAAGGCCGGCAACCGACTTAAAAAATTTAACTGTTATAAAATCAATGCCAACAAGATAAGATAAAATAATAAAATGAAAGCATATCAAGTCATAGAAAATGGAAAACCTTTAGAAGAAAAAAATGTTGAAACACCTTTGCCTAAGGGAAGTGAAGTTCTTATAAAAACTATCGCTTGTGGAGTTTGTCACTCAGACGTTCATATACACGATGGCTATTTTGATTTAGGTGGTGGAGCCAAACTTCCTACTCCCCTTCTAGAACCACTCACAATGGGTCATGAAGTTTTTGGAAAAATAGTAGCAGTAGGTGAAGAAGTTTCAAAGGTAAAAGTTGGTGAAAAATACGTGGTTTACCCTTGGATAGGCTGTGGTGATTGCGAACTATGTAAAAACGATAAAACTCATTATTGTATGAACAATAGCAATATTGGAATTAATGTAAGTGGAGGTTATGCAGATCACGTTTTGATTCCAGGAGAACAATACCTTTTTGATGCTGGAGATACTCCGGATAGTCTTGCAGGAAGTTATGCTTGCAGAGGTCTTACTGCTTTCAGTGCCCTGAGAAAAGCCGAACCCTATACTCATGATAGTTCTCTTATCATTGTAAGTGCTGGAGGCTTGGGATTATTAGCATTAAAAATTGCCAAAGCTGCATATGGAATAAATCCTATTGTCCTAGATATAGATGATGAAAAATTAAAAGTAGCAAGAGATTTGGGAGCTTCTTTAACTATTAACTCTTCATCTGAAGACGCTGCTAACCAAATTATGGAAGCTACTGGAGGCGGAGCCAAAGCGATAGTAGATTTTGTCGGAGCAGAAGCTTCCGTAAATTTGGGTTATCAATGCCTTAGTAAAGGAGGTAAGCAAGTTATTGTTGGCCTTTTTGGAGGACAATTAACTATACCTTTACCTCTTTTAACTCTAACCGAAAAAAAAATAATGGGTTCTTATGTTGGTAGCTTAGGAGAGATGAAAGATTTAATGAAGTTAGTCTCAGCAGGAAAAATTGAACCTGTCGAAGTAGAATCTAGAGACGTATCAGAGGCCTACAGAACCCTTAAAGAAATGAAATCCGGAGAACTCCGTGGTCTTGTTTCTTTAACTCATAAGTAAACTATGGAAAAGGTTTGCTTGGTAATTGGTGCAGGAGCAGGAATTGGAGGAACTGTAGCAAAGAAATTCGCTTCAAATGGTTATCATTCATATTTAGCAAGGCGCACTGACAGAGAGGGTTTAGAAACATTAATCAAAGAAATTGAAGATTCAGGAGGAAAAGCCTCGGGTTCTTTACTAAACGTAATTGATGAAAATTCTATTGAAGATTTAGTAAATAAAGTTGAATCAGAAATTGGTCCAATTGATACTGTTATTTATAACATAGGAGCTCAAATAGGAGATCGATCTTTAGCAGAAACAAGCTATAAAGCTTTTGAAATGGGCTGGCGAATGGCTACTTTTGGATTATTTAGACTCGCTCAAGTTGTGACGCCAAAAATGAAAGAAAGACAAACAGGTAATATTATTGTTACATCTGCGACTTCAGCCGTGAGAGGAAATAAAGGTCAGCATTCTCATGCTGCTGCTATGGGAGGCAGAAGAATGCTTTGCCAATCATTGAATGCTGAATTCTCAAAAGATGGTATTCACGTTGCTCACGTGATTATTGACGGAGCGGTGGATGCACCAGACACATTAGGAAAAATGTTAGGCCCTGAACTTTTTGAAAAATTCAAAGAACAGAAAGGTCAAAATGGGATGATTTTGCCTGAAGAAGTTGCCGAAACTTATTTATTTGTAGCTAAGCAAAAAAAATCCACTTGGACTCATGAAATTGACATAAGAGCTTTTTCTGACCAAGCATGGTGGAATCATTAATATTGACTAAAACTTAAGAATTTATTAATTTTGCCAAGATGTTAATTTATCAAAACCAAGATTGTGAACTTACTTTAAGAGAAGGTATTAAAGTCTATGTAGATTATTTAATCGAAAACGGTAAAACTCCTTTGAAAGATCCCGATGCAGAATCTACTTTAATAAGAGATCATGATGCTTTGCATGTTATTTTTGGTCTAGATACTTCCCTTGAAGAAGAATCATTATTAGATACATGGCTTTTTTGTGGATGTAGTTACAAATTTAGTTATTTGGCATCCTATGCAAAACTTCCAGAATTGAAAGAATTAACAAAAAAACTTTTAAAAGAAGTTGGTGTAGTCGGGTTTTTTAAATTATATAAAAATGTTATCACCACGAAGTTAAAAATTGCGTTTAAAAATTCAAGAAAAATGAAAAAAAGGTGGCCATTTAAACACCCAGAAGAATTTCTAGATAGAAAGATTTGTGATTTAAGAGAAGAATTTGGAATTCAAATTCTAACTCCCGAAGAAAGAGATCTTAAAAAAGTAATCTGGTCAGGATCTCACTCGACTTAATCTTGTAAAAAGCCCTCGAATCTTTCGTAAGCATTGATAAAATCTTGCTTAAATTCTTGGACAACTGCGCCAGCAGATAAACTTTGAGTCATTAAACCAACTCCTTGCCCCACCCAGTATGTAGCTAGATTTACTGCTCCATCATGTCCGCCTTCAGCTAGTTTATTAACCTTTGCTAAAGCTGGTTCAGCTACCATTGGCTGAAGAGGCATTGGCAAAGGCTCAGGGGCGGTTTCTGCTTCCCAAGCATCTGTCCACGAAGATTTTAGTTGTCGAGAATGTTTTCCTGTTCGGCTTCTAGATCTGACAGTATCACTAGAACTTGCTTGTAACATTTTTTCTTTCACGATCGGATGAGTTTCAGCTTCAGCAGTTGTAAGCCAAACAGAAGCAGTCCAAACTCCTGAAGCTCCCATAACCATAGAAGCAGCCATTTGTTCTCCAGTTACAATACCACCAGCAGCTAAGATTGGAACATCGCCATAAGGCTGAATAGCTCTGTGTACCTCTGGAACCAAAACCATAGTTGAAACGCTTCCACAGTGTCCACCAGCTTCTGTTCCAGACACAACTAAGATGTCAACACCGGCTTTAACCTGAGCAATTGCATGTTCTTTAGTCCCTAAAAGAGCTGCTACTTTCACATCATTGTCCTTACCCATTTTAACCATCCATTCCGGTGGAACTCCAAGAGCATTAGCAATTAATTTTATTGGGTGAGAAAAGGCAACGTCTAATAATGCTTTTGCGCCCTGATCAGCTGTGTTTTGAGCAAATCCAGAGGCTGCCATATCTCCTTCGCTTTCTCTAAGTTCTGGTGCATCGATATCATGATTTTTCAAAACATCTGTTCTAAAGTCTCTATATTCTTGAGGAATCATATCGGCTAATTTTTGAGCATTAAATTCTTCGCCTTTACCCAACATTTTGTTTGGAATTAAAACATCAACACCATAAGGCTTGCCATCAATTCTCTCATCAATCCAATTTAGTTCTTGTTCTAAGATCTCAGGAGACATACCTACTGCTCCCAAAACACCAACTCCACCAGCTTTTGAAACTGCAACAACGACATCTTTGCAATGACTAAAAGCAACTAAAGGAAACTCAGCTCCCAGCATTTCACATATTGGTGATTTCATATTTTTTACTCCCTCAATTTAAAATATTAGGTTAATATCTTTTGAAGGGAAATTCTATATCAATTTAGAAAATTTTAATATGTCGAAAAAAATCACTATTCCTTCAATCTTTATAAGTATTTTACTGGCTAGTTTAGTTGCTATTGGAATCGACCAAGGCAGTGTTAATATTTCCGGGATCTCTCTAATTTATTTTTGTTGTGCATTTATATTTTTAGCGCAGTGGTTGGTATTTATTCCCTCATATATTTTTGAAACGGAACATTATTTTGATCTAACAGGTTCTCTAACTTATGTTTCTGTTACGCTTTTAGCCATTCTTTTTACTGTAGACATTTCTTTAAGAGATATTTTATTAGCTTTATTTGTTTGGATTTGGGCTTTTCGTCTTGGTTCTTTCTTATTTATAAGAGTGAAAAAAGCAGGCAGTGATGGAAGATTCGATCTTATGAAAAAAGACTTCTGGTGGTTTTTAATGACTTGGACAATCCAAGGATTATGGGTATTTCTTACCTTAGCTATGGCTTTAGCAGCTATTACTTCTGAATCGAAAATGGCTATAGATGTTTTTGCAGTCATAGGAACTTTAATATGGATATTTGGTTTCTCCATAGAAGTTATTGCTGATCAACAAAAAACAAATTTTAAAGATGATCCAGCTAATAAAGATAGTTTTATTACCGTTGGTCTTTGGAGCTGGTCACGCCACCCTAACTATTTTGGAGAAATGGTCTTATGGATTGGCATAGCTGTAATAGCTTTTCCTGTTTTAATTGGATGGCAATTAGTGGCTTTGATATCTCCTATTTTTGTCATCTTTCTTCTTACTAGAATCAGCGGAATAACAATGCTCGAATCAAGAGGGTATAAAAAATGGAAAGATGATCCGGCTTATATTGATTACTTAGAAAGAACTTCTGTTTTAGTGCCTTTCCCACCTAAAAAAAATTAGTTTTCTTCGAATTTAAAAGCTTTAGATTTTTTAAAGGCTTCTCTTTCAAAGAGCATCTCGGTATATCTTTTTATGTTTGGTTTGAATGCTTGATGTATGCCTAACGATTCTGCAACAACAAAGGCATAACTTACGCAAATATCTGCAATAGTAAACCGGTTTGAACAAAGATATTCTTTATCTTCTAAAGCTGTTTCAAGTAATTTACATCTTGAAACAAACCATCTGCTGTAACCTTCTACGGCAGCATCAGCAACACCTGGTTCTTGAAGTTTGTATCTAAGGACCACTGTTTGAGGAAAAGTTAATGTTGCATCAGAATGATAAAGCCAATTTAAATATGCAGGATAATCGGCTTCATCTGGCATTACTCTAAGATCTGTAGGACCGTATTTTTCTACCAAATACTGGGACATTGCTACCGATTCTGTCATCTTTACATCTCCATCGATTAAATAAGGAATGGTCCCTAACATATTCACATCTAAATATTCTTTCATAAAGACTCTCGGAGGAAATGGCATCATTGTTAATTCATAATCTAAGCCCATTTCTTCTGCTGTCCAAATAGGTCTTAGTGCTCTTGATGCCTCAGTTCCCCAAATTTTAATCATTGTTTTCTCCAACTCTAATTAATGTTTATACTTAAAAGGTTTAAAAATTAATAATAACAAAAAGAGGAAAAAAATGATTGGAGCAATAGCGAAATTAAAAATTAAAGATGGAGAGAGAGATAATTTTATTGAGGCGATGGGAAATCTTGTTAAAGCAGTAGCTGAAAATGAACCAGATTGTTTTTATTACGAAATGCATGAAACGGATGAACCTTTAACAATAATGATGATTGAACTTTATCAAACAGAAGAAGCTCATGCCAACCATACTCAGACAGAGCATTTTGCAACTTTAGGTATGGCTTTAGCTCCCTTTTTAGACGGCGCACCAGAGATAACTGTTCATAAAAGCGTAAACTGAAAAAAACTTATTTACAGTCTGTTGAAGAAGGAAAAATTGAGCTGGATGATTTCCAGCTCGCTTTAATAGAAAAATTAGAAACACGCCTTGAAGAGTTAAATAAGTCTGATCCCTTTTTTAATTTTAAAAAGAAAAAAAACTCTGAAAGTCTTTATATTCACGGGGAAGTAGGAAGAGGTAAAACTTTTGTAATGGATCTTTTCTTCGACAATCTAAAAACGAAAAAAAAAATAAGGTTACACTTTCATAGATTTATGAATAATCTTCATAATGATCTCCATAAATTAGTAGGTCAAAAAGATCCAATTAAAAAAGTTGTTAAGCAACTTGCAAGAAAATATAAAGTATTGTGTTTTGATGAATTTTTTGTTGAGGATATTGGAGATGCAATGCTTTTAGGGAAATTCATGACTGAACTTTTTTCCTCTGGCGTTTGTCTTGTTACTACTTCTAATATAGAACCAAAAAATTTATATGCAAACGGCCTGCAAAGGAAATTATTCATCCCAGCAATAGAATCAATAGAAAAAAATTGTGAAATTTACTTCCTTGACTCTAAAAGCGATTATCGTCTAAGAACTTTGGAGAAGACCAAACTCCTTTTTATGCCTCTCGGAAAAGAATCGGAAATTAACATGCAAAATGCTTTTAATTCTCTTTCAAAATCTAAAAATGTAGAAAGTGGTCCTATTAAAATATTAGAAAGAAAAGTAAATACTGTTAAAAGTTCAGAGGGCACTATTTGGTTTGACTTTGATGACATATGTTCATCTCCTAGAAGTGCGGCAGATTACATTGAAATTGCCAAAGAATTCCATAATGTTTTAATTTCCAATGTTCCTGTTATTACTTCTGATGATCAGGCGAGAAGATTTATAAGTTTAATTGACGAGTGTTACGACAGAAAAGTGAAAATAATCATTTCAGCAAATACAGACATTTCGAAAATTTATACAGGAAATAAACTTATAGAGAAATATAAAAGAACCGAGAGCAGGCTTATAGAAATGCAATCAAAAGAATATTTAAAAGAAGCTCATAAGCCTTGAATTTTTTTTAAATGGCACCAAATAAAATAGTGTAAGATATGGATATAAAAATGAAAGAAATAATTGAGACAAACTTTGCCATAGGCCAAGTAGTCAGACATAAATTCTTAGATTTCCGAGGTGTAATTTTCGATGTCGACCCGGAATTCAACAATACAGAGGAATGGTATCAAAGCATTCCAGCACAAATTAGACCGAAAAAAGATCAGCCCTTTTATCATGTATTCGCAGAGAACGAAGATGTTTTCTATACTGCTTATGTCTCTCAACAAAATTTATTAGCAGATATATCCAACGAGCCAGTCTCTCACCCAGACGTATCGAGTAACTTTGGGCCCTTCAAAGATAATTCTTATGAGATTTTGCAAGGTGTCAGAAATTAACCTGCTAAACAAACTGCTGTAACAAATAAATCCATAGCCTTTTTTAAATCAGAGTTCTTCACTTGTGTTGGGGCAAGTCTGATATTTTGGTTTTCAGGATCTTTTTTATATGGAAACGTAGAACCAACCGGAGTAAGTTTCAATCCAGCATCTAGGCAAAGCTGATATATTTTTTTTGCTTTTCCAGGCTTTGAATTAAAAGAAACAAAATACCCGCCAGTCGGACTGCTCCAAGTTGCATAGCCATCAGGTAATTTTGATAGATAATTTTCAACAATTTCAAACTTTGGTTTTATCACAGTTGCTAGATTATCCATGTGCTTGGTCAATGCTTTCGTGCCTTTCAAAAATTTTGCATGTCTTGCTTGATTGATTTTATCTGCACCAACAATTATTTTTCCTAAATAGGACAGAAAATTGTTTAGTGTTTTTTCAGATCCTCCAATAAAAGCAATACCTGAGCCTGCAAATGTTATTTTGCTGGTGCTTGCAAATAAAGATATGTTGTCAACAGTTTTAAACTTTTCACATTGTTTAAAAATATTCAAAAGTTTAGGTGATTTACTGAAGTCATGAACTGAATAGGCGTTGTCGTAAAAAATCATGAAATCCTTATTCCCCTTTTTAGGCAATTTTGCCAATCTAATAATTGTTTCGTTAGAATATGTTTCGCCGGTTGGATTTGAGTGCTTAGGAACACAGATGATTCCCCTAATGCTTTTATCTTTTGAAACTATTTCCTCAACCTTGTCCATATTTGGACCCTTTCCAGTTAAAGGAACTGGAATCATGTTTATTCCCATTTCTTCAAATAAGGCAAAATGTCTATCGTATCCAGGCACTGGACATATTACAGAAATCTTTTTTTTATTTTTCCATGGTCCATCTCCGTTACCTTTAAAGAAAAGTGTTTGCAACATAAATGCAGTAAGACTCAAACTGCTTGTACCATTGGCAATTATATTTTTTGGCTTGATGTCCAGCAAAAAGGATCCAATCTTTTTTGCCGACGGAAGTCCATCAATTTCTCCATAATTTCTTATATCTGTATTATCAAATTTATAGTCTCGTTTAGTTTTTAAATTACTCATAACAAGATTTGAAAAATCTAGTTGTTCAGAAGAAGGTTTTCCTCTTGTTAAATCTAGATTAAGTTTCAGTTTTTTAATGCTTTTATATTTTTTTTCAAGAGCTATTCTTTCTTCTTTTTTCATTTGATTTTCATCTATATATTATTTCAAGAGAATTTTCTTTCGCATATTTTTCTAGTTTGGCATCTGGTGAAATAATAATACTATTTTTACAAGCTTTTACGAGAGGGAGATCATTTATTGAATCGGTATAAAAAATAGCCTCTTCCAATTGGAAATTATTTTCTTCGCTCCATTTTTGCATAGTCCTTAATTTACCTTCAGCAAAAGTAGGAACTCCAGCTAAATTACCTGTAACTTTGTTATCGATTATTTCTAATGGTGTTCCAAAGAAGGTATCTATGGAAAAAAAATCAGAAAAACCCTTAACAATAAAATTTAAGGAACCTGAAGCAATAATTTTTTGATCATTTTCATGTGTTTTTAAAAGTTCGTAAGACAAGGTATCAATTAACGTTTTTTCATATTGATTTATAAAGTCTTTTACTAGAAGATTTACTTCCTGAATTGATTTGCCAATCAGAGGATTAAGCAAGAATACACAATAAGATTCGAAGTCCATCTTTCCTGCTCTGTAGTCATTTTCGAATTCAGTTATTTTTTTTATGTAAAGTTCTTTGTCTATAAAGCCCTTTTCCACTGTATATTCTGCCCATTTGAATTCACTATCTCCGCATAAAAGAGTATCGTCTAAATCAAAAATTACAGTTTTCATATTAAAAATCTTAATTCACTCAATGCTTTTCGGTACGCTTCTCTTTTAAAATCAACTATTCTATCTATCGGTTGCCAATAAGAAACCCATTCATATTTATCGAATTCTGGAAAATCCTCATTATCTAATTTTATTTGTTGGTTATCTTTTTTTAATTTTAGTAAAAACCATTTTTGTTCTTGTCCTTTAAATTTTCCACCTAAAACTTTTGATCTAATTGTTTTTGGAATGTCGTAAAATATGGTCTCAGCAGATTCACCAACATACTCTACCTCCTCTTTTTTGAGACCTACTTCTTCAAGAAGTTCTCTATACATTGCAATTTTAATATCCTCACCTTTGTCTATTCCGCCTTGTGGAAACTGCCATGTTTTTGTATTCCTTCTTCGGCAAATCAAAACCTTTTTTTGACTGTTAATGACTACCATAGCAACATTAGGTCTATAACCTTCTTTACTTTCTTGCATCAGAGATTTTAAATTTAAATTTTTTTATTTTTCCTTTTTCTCCCCTCAAATTATACAACTGCTCTTTAATTTCAATTTGATTGTTGTTATCTAGGGTCATAACAGTAGTTGATCTAGTTCCATAAATTGAGGATTTTATGAATCTGGCGGAAAATTCTGATCCATGATTATTACTTAAAATTTTTTGATCAAAATTGTAAAATTCTTCCGGGGATTGCATTAATTTTAACAAATCATCATTTGTAAAATTTGAGTCCAAAATCTCTTCGAAATCTTTTTTTGCGGTAGCTAATTTATCCGAGCTAGTGTGAAAAGATTTATTACCTATAACAAATATTTTTTCTGCTTTCTTTAAGTTTTCTTTTCCTTGGGAAGAGCAAATATTTATCTTTTTAAAGTCAGATAAAACTAAATTGAATCCTAAGTACTTTTCGTAATTTATAGAGTTTTGATAGTCATCAATATTTATATTAGACATAAAAAAATTTTTTACTAAATCTCCTCTAGATAAAAATTTTTTTTCTAAGTAATCATTTTCGTAAAATTCTCTTACATTTGTTACTGCAGCAAATTTTCCGTCTTTTGAAACCCCCATCCATGTTCCGCCTTGCTCTAAATCCTTTCCTGCCAAAAAACCCTGCGGCTCTTTCCACCAATGAGCAGACTCAGTGGGACGAGAATAGAATTCGTCTCTATTGGATGCCATAACAAATTTATATTTTTTAGTAGGCTCTGTCGCAAGCAAAATTAAACACATAGATGGAAAAAAAACTTAAGTTTATCAGAGGTCAGAGATAAGCGATAATGACTACCCATGATTGAGATCTTTATCCCTTTGGTATTGCTCGGTATATTTGCTGGATTATTATCTGGTTTTTTTGGGATCGGTAGCGGAATAATATTAGTACCAGCGTATATCTTTCTTTTTAACTATTTAAATTTTCCACCTGAGTTTATTCCTTTGCTTGCTACAGGATCGTCAATGGGAACTATGGCAATTACGATTCCCATGGCTGCATATACTCATTATCAGAATAGAAATATAAATTTAGAAATTGTGAAATATATGTTTTTAGCTGCAGTTGTTTCAACCATCTTTGGAAGATATATAGCTGCCAACTTAGCTAGTGAGAGTTTACAAATTATTATTGCGATATCGATGTTATTGGCAGCTATGCAGCTTATTTTTAATTTTTCTCCGAAAAATATCGATACCTCGATTAAAAAAATTGAATTATTTCTTGTTGGTGGATTTATTGCATTGATTACCTCTTTCGTAGGTATTGGAGGAGGAATTTTAATGGTTCCTTATTTTCTATTTAGAGGTTTAAAAATACACGAAGCAATTGGCACCTCGTCTTTGATGGGTTTCTTTTTTGCCATATCAGGTCTCATTGGAGCTATTTTATTTGCGCCGGAAAAACTTAAACAGATAGATTATGTGTATGGTTCAGTATTCTTGCCCGCAATAATAGTTGCAGGACTTTCAAGTATTTATTTTGCCAAATTGGGCGCAAATATTTCGAACAAAATTGAAGGAAATTCTTTGAAAATTGCCTTTTCCTTGTTAGTGATTTTAGTAGCTTTAAGAATTATATATATTACTTTTTAATGTTTATTAATATCGACCCAGTTGCTTTATATATTCCTCTGCCTCTAATTGGGTGGTGGCCAATTCATTGGTATGGAATCACTTGGCTTATCGCAATATTTGGCATTCTTTGGTACTCAAAAAAAATTGTAACTAAAAAAACTCCTTTCGATAAAAATGATGTAGATAACTTTTTATTTTATGGAGTTCTTGGCGCAATTATTGGTGGCAGATTGGGATATATGTTCTTTTATGGAATTGAGCAAATAATTGCGGATCCATCATCTATTTTAAGAATTTGGGAGGGAGGTCTTTCGTTTCATGGAGGATTTATAGGAGTTCTTATTTCTTTTTTTATTTTTTCAAAAAAGCTTAGCATAAGTTTTTTTGATCTTGCTGATCATATTGCATTGGCTTTTCCTATCGGTCTAGGATTTGTAAGGATAGGTAATTTCTTGGGAGGTGAACTGCTTGGCAGGCCAACAGACTTACCTTGGGGTATGATTTTTTGGAGTGATCCACTTCAAATTAGCAGACATCCTTCGCAACTTTATCAAGCATTTTTTGAAGGAATAATACTTTTTCTTATTCTTAATTTGCTAGTATTGAAACCTAAACCAAAAATATTTATTTCCGGGATGTTTTTAACCCTTTATGGATCATTTAGAATTTTTACCGAGACTTTTAGAATGCCAGATTCACATATAGGTTTCGATTTTTTAGATATAATTACTAGAGGTCAGTTACTTTCCATTCCGATGGTTGTAATCGGTTTAATATTAATCTTCCTAAGTTATAAGAATAAAAATGAAACAATATCTTGATTTGATGCAAAAAGTATTAAATGAAGGTCAGAAAAAATCTGACAGAACGGGAACAGGAACTTTGAGTATTTTTGGTCATCAAATGGAATTCAATCTATCTGATGGATTTCCATTAGTTACTACTAAAAAAGTTCACCTAAAATCAATTGTGCATGAATTAATATGGTTCCTTCAAGGCTCTACTAATATCTCTTACTTAAAAGAAAATGGAGTTTCTATCTGGGACGAATGGGCGGATGAAAATGGAGATTTGGGACCTGTCTATGGCGCTCAATGGCGTTCTTGGCCTGATGGAAATAACGGTACTATCGATCAAATTCAAAATTTAATTCAAGGAATTAAGACCAATCCTGATTCTCGTAGACACATTGTTAGTGCCTGGAATCCAGCATTGGTGGATGAAATGGCTTTGCCGCCATGTCATTCTCTCTTTCAATTCTATGTTGCTAATGAAGAGCTTTCTTGTCAGTTATACCAAAGAAGTGCAGATATTTTTCTAGGAGTTCCATTCAATATAGCTTCATATGCTTTGTTAACTCATATGGTTGCTCATGTCTGCAATTTAAAAACAGGAAAATTTGTTCACACCTTTGGAGATGCTCATCTTTATTTAAACCATCTTGATCAAGCTAAACTTCAATTATCAAGAGATACAAAAATGTTACCAAAGTTAAAATTAAATTCAGAAGTAAAAAATATATTTGATTTCAAGTTTGAAGATATCGAAATTATAAACTATGAAAGTCATCCTTCTATTTCAGCGCCCATAGCCGTTTAATGAAGATTACTATTGTTGCAGCTATTGCTTCTAATAACGTTATTGGCCAAAAGAACTCTTTACCATGGGATATTCCAGAGGACTTGAAAAGATTTAAGCAACTAACCTCAGGACATACAATTTTGATGGGAAGAAAAACCTTTGACTCAATTGGCAGGCCCTTGCCCAATAGAACAAACATAGTGATGACTAAGGACACTAATTATCAAAAAGAAGGTATTGAAATAGTTTTTGATGAGAAAGAGGCTCTGAATTTAATAAAAGAATTAAATCAGGAAGTTTTCATTATCGGAGGCTCTAAAATTTATGAATTGTTTGAACCTTGGGCATCTTCTCTAATGATCACTCGTGTGTTGAAAGATTTTGACGGAGATGCATTTTTTCCTGATATAAATTGGAATAATTGGCAGATCAAAAGTAAGGAAGATTTTTTGGATGAAAAAAGTAATATTTCTTGCAGATTAGAGGAGTATTTAAGAAAAACTTAGCTTTCTTCCAAATCTTTTCTTCTCAATTCCAGAGTTTTAACTCTTCTTGCTTCTTTTTCAGTATAGGTCAGCCAAGTAAGTGCTTGAGCCCTCAGTTTGTCTTGCCTCTTTTCAAGCAGTTTTTTATCTTTAATTTTTAAATCTGTCAAACGATCTAAAGCTGTTCGGAAGAATTTTGTTGCATCGTCGAAATTTTGTTGTTCGTAAGAAACTTGTCCCAATAAAATGTTAACTGTAACTGGATCCTTTAACTTTCCTTTTTTCAGACCCTCTTTTAAGGTTTTTTTTGCTAAGTCGTATCTGTCCGTCGCAAGATAAATTTGACCTAGAAAAACGTAAAGTTCACCTTCTTCGGATTTTTTAGCTGCTTGTTCATATATTGGCTCTGCAATTTCTAATTCTTGAGCCATGTGCCATCCTTGAGCAAGCATTTTTAGATGTTTTTCATCGTCCTTTACAAAACCATTCTTGATGCCATAGTCCATAACTTTTGCAGCTTTAAAAGGAGCCTCCGCCCTCATTAATAACTGATAAAGAGCTGTATATTCATTTTTTTTATCTAATAGTTCTTGGTCAAACGCCGCTTCTAAGGCAGTTAATTGGTTACTTTCTTGCTTAAGTTCTCCATAAATTCCAGATAATTGAGTCCAATACTTTTTCTTTGGATGAAATATTACTAATTCTTCATAAAGCTCCAACATCTTTTTTGTTTCTCCATCTTCGTTGTACAAAGCTAACAAAAGATTATATGTTGACTCTCTTGGTTTTGATTTATTTGCCTTTGCAACGCATAAGCCTGCTTCTGCGTTTTTAAGAGCTAGTTTCTTATTTTTTAATTGCCAATGAGAAGCAGCAATAATGTCGAAACCGGTGGAGCTTGGATTTGCTTCATTAGAAAGCCACTCTTTTAAAAGTTTAATTGCTTCTTTGTAATTTTCTTCTGTGTAAGCTATTTGGGCCAAGCTAAAAATAACATTTGATTTTAATCTGGGATCTGCACCTTCAATTTTAAGAAAAGATTTATAAGATTGTTTAGCTTTTCTTAAATTGTCTTCACTAAAGTAAACATAAGCATAGTAATAATGCATCTGTGCTTTATCTGTTTCGGAAATATCTTTATCTAAATTCATTTTGTCCAAAGTGGCTTTAGCAACAACTATATCGTCTGCCTCTAGAGCAGGATATAATGCTTTCAAATACTTCTGAGCAGCTCTACTAGGAAGTTTAGCTACTCTTCTTACATTTGATCTCTGAATTTCGTAATCAGCTAAACATTTATTTAAAGTAAAGCCGGGAAAATTATATTCTTCCTTTTTTTCCTGAGCTAGGACGTTTAAAGAAAAAAAAGACAAAAAAATTAAAGCTGAAAAGATTTTGAAGATTTTCATTACATTTGACCCCTGCAATTTTCCGGAATATATCCTGGACCTTTGTCTACAGACTCTAAAACAAAAGTAATTCTTTGTCTAACGCCTTCTACAGGAACAGCAACCCCATCTCTTATCAGAGGTTTATATTTATATCTTAACGCTGCTCTTGTTGCCGATCTATCAAAAATATTTGGTGGAATAGCTTTTATGACCTTTGGATCTGAAACCGCACCAGCTATTGTAACTGTGTATTCCAAAAGAACGCAGCCTTCTATGCCTCTTTCCATGGCCCTTCTTGGATATTGAGGAGGCACTTGGAAAATTGGTACATACGAACCGTCAGCAAATACTCCTTGTCTTTTAGCTTTGAATTTAAAATTCAAGTTTAAGGCGTCATCCAAGACGTCATCAATATTTTCTATATCAACGTCTGGAGGAGTTTGCTCAGGTTCAGGCTCGGCTTCTTCTGGCCTTTCAACACTATCGAACAACTCTGGATCTCTTTGCGGCATAACAATATCAACGATTTTTCTCGTTTTAATTTCATCTAATTGAACTTCTCCAGTTGCAATTAAAAAAGCCATTATAAATAGAGAAAATAAGGCAACTGCTGTACCGGCTGCTGCTGCAACTCCATATTTTTGATAAACATTTGATTCATTTTCTGACGATTCTAAAACCATAGAATCTAGATCAATGGGAATGAGCTTTTTTAAATAATTTAATATTTTTTGAATCATTAAAAATTAGGTTCTGATGCGATTGAAATATCAATAACGCCAGCTTCTCTAACTTCATCCATTACAGCAATTATTTTTTCAGCAGTAGCTTTTTCATCAGCTTGCATTACAACTGCTCCTTGAGGATTCTCAGCCATTAATCTAATGACGTTTGCTTTGACCTGGCGGACATCAATTCTTCTTCCATCCATATAAATTTCGCCGGCTGGTCCAATGGCTATAAGAATAGCTGCATTTTCTGTAATCTCGGCCGTTTCTGAATCGGGTCTATTTATTTCAAGACCCGGATCTTTTATAAAATTTGCAGTAACAATAAAAAAAATAAGAAGAATGAATACCACGTCCAACATTGGGGTAATATTTGGTTCTTCTGCTTCTTCTACTGCTTGACTTATTAACGATCTTCTCATTGATATTATTCGTAAGTTAAATGTTCTGATACTAAATCTGACTTTTTCTTAGCATTCTGCTCCAACCATCTTGCCGCTATACTTGCAGGAATAGCTGCCATTAAGCCAGCCATTGCGGGAATAGTTGACCTCGCCACACCTCCGGCCATAGCTTTAGCATCTCCACCTCCAGTAACAGCAAGTATATGAAATACTTCAATCATCCCAACAATAGTTCCAAAAAGTCCTAACAAAGGAGCAATTGCTATGCTTACCCTTATTAATTCTAAATTGCTTTTAATTTTTAAGTTAGCCTTAGAAATCAACATTGCTCTAACCATATGACCTTTCCAAGATTTGTGTGCCGATACTTTTGACCATTCTTCAATAGTTTCTTTTTCAACAGCAGGATGTACAAATCTAAAATACCAAATCCTTTCAAAAATAAAGAACCACATCAAAACAACAAGGAAGCTTATAATCAATACTACTCCTCCGCCTTTTTCTAAAAAAGAAAAGAGAGTATCTTGAAGGTTAAAAAACCAAGACATAATTAAACTTTAGATCGACCCACTAGTATTTGTTTCTTCGGCTCTTACTGCAACCATACCTGTACTTTGCTCCTCCAAAATAGCGAGTATTCCTTTAGAATAGTTTGATAGTGCTGCGGCCATGAATGTTGCTGGTATTGCACACATTAGTCCCAACATAGTTGTGACCAGTGCTTCAGAAATCCCACCAGCCATAGTTTTAGGATCCCCGGTTCCAAATAGAGTTATCGCTTGGAAAGTATTTATCATTCCAATAATTGTCCCAAATAAACCTAAAAGAGGAGAAATAACTGCAATCAATCTAACAACCCATATGTACTGATCTATTTCCGCTCGTTCAATTAAAATCTGTTCCGCGAGTTTGAGCTCTAGAGTCTCTGTATCAGTTTTATTTTGATCTGCTACAGCAAAAATTCTTGATAAAGGATTTTCTGCTGCACTTTCACCCGCAGCTTGTTTTTTAACAGCGCCATTAATTGTAAATAAAGCGTAAAAACGCCAGCCGAAAACGCCTATTGCGATCAAGAATAATAAAATAATTGTATAACCTGTGATCCTTCCATACTGAATTTGTTCGAAAAATGAAGGCAAAGAAATTAAATTTACTAATAATGCTCCTCCCTGAGGACCGGTAGGATCAACAGCAAATTGCACAAAACCAGAATCTTCATCGAAAATATCATAAGTACCATCTAAATACCGTCCGGGCTGTCTTGGTAAAGTTTCATAAGCTCCTCTTTTAGACAAATATGTTAGATATTTACCTTCTGCGACAGCATTAAAGTTTCCTATTCTTACAACGTCTTCAATAGTTGACTCTCCGTCGTTATCAATCACAGTAGCTTTAAATTTTTCTACACTTCCTGAAGCTACTAATTCTCTAGATAATTCATACCAAAGCTCTTCTATTTCCTCAATTGTTGCTACGCTAACTCCCTCTCCCATCTTTTTAGCAAGATCCCCTAAAAAGACTTCTCTATCTTTTCCAAACTGACCAGAAGTAATAGCCGTTTTAAAGTAGTCTTCGGTATCAGACGCTACTCCTTGTAAATGTCCAAATGTCTCATATAAAGAACCCAATCTCGTTTTTAATTGATCTTCCAATAGATTTAATTTCGCCTCATTGGCCTCAAAAGTAGCTTCTAGTGATGTTGCAATTGACTCTAACTTTGCTCTTTCCGCTTTAGCATTTGCTAATAATGTTTGTTGTCTATTCTTTTCTCTATTAAATCTATTTTCTCTTTTAGTTGCTTCTTCGCTTTCTGCAAATTTTCCAGATTTTACAAGCTCTAGAAGCTCATCAAGGCTTAAAGCTTGAGATTGAGGCTTTTCTTCTTGAGCTATTAAACCGAAAGAAGAAAAAGACAGAGCCCCAAATAGAAGTGTTTTTAAAATGATGTTTTTCATTGAACTACCTCCGCTGCAGGCACAGGAAGTTCTAACATGTCAACAGTTTTTAATTTTTTAGCCATGCTGATACCATCCCTAACGACACCTCTATAACGTCCTGGCAGACTTTCCCAAGAATTAGTTTCTTTATTCCAAATACCAGTTTCGTCCAAATCTGAGGTTTGATAAGCCAGCACTAATCTACCAATTCTAAGAATATTTACATCTCGCTCCTGTTCGTCTATTAAAACAGTATCTTTATAAGTGTCTATCTTTCTTCCATACTCGGCTTCAATATTAAAACCTTCTAAAACTTGTCTTAGTTTTTCAGCCGGAGAAACAGTGGGGTTGTCCAACGCGTCCTTAATAAATTTAAGTCTTTCAGTTCTCTCGCCAGTGTTAAAAGGCAAATCCAATTTAACAAATTGATCTAAGCCCGAATGCATTCTTCTTGCTAATGGTGGTATTTGTCTTTGTAAGACAGATGCATATTTCATTGTTTTTTCAATTTCAACCATGCGCTCTTTTTGTCTTTTAATCTGTTTTCTTTTTTGAGCGTTATAAACTTTAAGACCTTCAATTTGTTTACTGACACTTTTATATTCAGTGGCAGCTTTATCTGTCTTAATTTGAGTTGAATCAATTTTTGCCTGAGAAGTAGTAGCAGCAATAGTTCTCTCTTTATTCACTTCTAGAACAGAATCTAATTGAGCGACAGCAATTAATGAAAAAGTCAAAGCTATGGGCAAAATAAATTTGAATAAATTGTTAGTCATAGAATCCCCTAAAATTTTAAGTTTTTTTTTAAAAGAAAAACAATAAAAACTTATTTATCCTTATGTAAACTACAATTGTAGGGCAGTACTTTAAGTTTTAAAAACTTTATTTGCAACCTTAAGTAATAATTTTTAAACATAGAATTAAGTTTATAGCAAAAGAATATTGAAATTAAAATGATTGAAGTTAGTACCAATGAATTTAGACCGGGTTTAAAAGTAATTATTGATAAAGAATTATGTGAAATCATTGAAAATGATTTTCATAAACCAGGAAAAGGGCAAGCTGTAATGAGAGTTAAATATAAGTGTCTATTAAATGGACGTGTGCTCGATAAAACTTTTAAAACTGGAGAATCGATTGAAAAAGCTGATATATCTTCAATTGAAATGCAATATCTTTACAAAGAGGGAAATAATGCGATTTTCATGAATTTAACTAATTATGAACAAACTGGTTTTGATTTAACATTGCTCGGCCCTAAAAGTTTGTGGATCAAAGAAGGTGAGAAATATGAGATAGCGATGTGGGAAAATACTTTGGTCTCAGTCGAAATTGAAACTTTTGCAGAGATAGATATCCTAGAAACTGAGCCTGGATTTAAAGGAGATACCTCTACGAACACTCTTAAATCAGCAAAATTATCTAATGGTCTTGAAGTAAAGGTTCCGCTTTTTATTGAAGAAGGTGACTTTATTAAAGTAGATACAAGAACTAATGAGTACCAAAGTAGGGTTAACAAATGAAAGATAGAATTCATGAATTGCTTTTGTCTGCCATTAATGACCTTTATGAAAGTAAAGATTTATCAATCGAAATAGTCAAAACAAAATCTGAAGAACATGGAGACTGGAGTTCTAATGTTGCAATGATTGAAGCCAAAAAAAGAGGAGAGAACCCAAAAGAATTGGCAAAAAAAATAATTAACTCATTCTCAAAAGAAGATTGGATAGAGAAAATAGAACTAGCTGGGCCTGGCTTTATAAATTTCTTTTTGAGCAAAAAAGCTAATTTAAAATATTTAAAAGAACTCTTAGATAACAAAGAGTCTTTTTTCCCATATAAAGAAAAAAATAAAAAAAATATTTTAATTGAGTATGTTTCATCGAACCCCACAGGGCCATTACATGTAGGACATGGAAGAGGAGCTGCTTTTGGTTCGGCATTAAGTAATTTGCTAAAAAAATCTGGCAATAAAGTTACGGAGGAGTATTACGTAAATGATAGGGGTTTACAGACAAAAATTTTAGCTGATAGCGTCCATATGAAGTATTTAGAAAAATTTAATATAGACATATCGAAAATAGACAGTACAAATTTTTACAAAGGTTCATACATAGACGAGCTAGCATCTAAAATTAAAAATCTTAAAAAAGATACCTTTATAAAAATAAAAAATGAGAAAGAATTTGTTAATTTAATAATTAACGAAATGATGCTTAGCATCAAAGAGACTTTAAATAACTTTAAAGTAAATTTTGATTCTTTTTTTTCAGAGAGTTTTTTATATGATAAAAGAGCAAATAAAACACTAGAGGTCTTGGAAGATTTAAAAAGTGATCATTCTTTTGAAAAAGAAGGCGCACTTTGGTTTAAATCAACGAAGTTTGGAGACGACAAAAATAGGGTTTTAATTAGATCTGATAAACAAGAAACTTATTTTTTATCTGATATTGCATATCATAAAGATAAATTTCAAAGAAATTATGATGAACTAATTAATATTTGGGGATCAGACCACCACGGTTACCTTCCAAGAGTAAAAGCGGCAATTGAAGCGCTAAAGCTTAACCCTGAAAGATTAAAGACAATATTTATTCAATTTGTTTCTTTGATTAAAAATGGCAAGAAAATATCTATGTCGACCAGATCGGCGGATTTTGTAACTTTAAATCAACTTCTAGAAGAAGTTGGAGTTGATGCCGCTAGATTTTTTTATTTAACAAAAAAAAGTGATCAAGCGCTAGAATTTGATATAGATCTTGCGATTAGTCAGGACAAAAATAATCCTGTTTATTACATTCAATATGCCTATGCAAGAATTTGTAGTTTAGAAAAAGAATTAAAAAAGAGAGGAATGATTTTTGATCTTAAAGAAGGAATAGACAACTTAGATCTTTTAGAAAATAAAACAGAACTAGAAATCATCTCTTCTTTAGAGGATTATAAAATTATCATTGAACAATGCTGTAAAAATTACGAAGTACATCCTGTATGTTTTTATCTGAGAGATTTAGCATCAAAATTTCATTCTTACTATAATTCTGAAACTATTATTAATGATGATCAAAAATTAAGAAATGCAAAATTTACCCTGCTGCTAGCAATTAAAAAAACTATTAAAAGTGGAATGGACGTATTGGTAATAGAAACTCCAGAGAAAATGTAGTGATTGATATCAAGAAAAATATTTCTAACTTAAAAAAAATTATAAATAGAGATACGACCATCATTGCCGTTAGCAAAAAAAAGTCTGCTGACTTGATAGAAAAAGCTTATGAAAATGGAATATTAAATTTTGGAGAAAACTACTTACAAGAAGCCTTAGCAAAAATTTCTATTCTTAAACATTTAAATATAAGTTGGCACTTTATTGGGAAAATACAGTCTAATAAATGCAAAGAAATTGCACAAAATTTTAACTGGGTTCATACGGTTGATAGATACAAGGTTGCAAAGCTTTTGAACGATAATTGCCCTCATGACAAATCAATAAATGTTCTTATTCAAGTTAATATTGATGATGAAAAAAGTAAAAACGGCATCAGTGAAAGTGAAATTTGTAGTTTGGCTAAAAAAATTATTTCTCTGCCTAACTTAAATTTAAAAGGAATTATGGTGATACCTAAAAATACGACAGACTCAAAATTAACTGAAGTTTCGTTCGCTAAAACAAAACAAATAGCAATTGCGTTAAATAAAAATTTCAAAGGTGTTAATGAAATTTCGATGGGAATGAGCAATGACTTTGAGTTAGCCATTAAAAATGGGTCGACAATGATTAGAATAGGAACAGGAATATTTGGTGAAAGAAATTAATAAAAATAAAACAATAGGCTTTATCGGAGCTGGGAATTTAGGAAGACATGCTATTGAAAAATTAGCTAGTGAGTTTCCTTTGCTCGTAAATGATCCTTTTGAAGATCAGAGAATAATAGATTTAGGTGCCAAATATACTGAAATAAAGGATTTAGCAAATAGGTCAGAAATAATTTTTTTAACAATTAAGCCTAATAAAGTTGAGGAAATTTCGCATCAACTTAAAAATCTTTTATCCGATCAATTGATAATTTCTTTTGTTGCCGGACTTAAGTTTAATAAGCTGAAAACTATGTTGGGAGGTCATGAAAATATTATTAGAGCAATGCCTACTCTTGGAATTAGTGGCGGTTCAAGTCCAATTGCTTTCTTTACTGATTTGAATATAGATAAAAACAATTCCATAGATATTTTAAATATCTTAGGAAGATGCTTAAAAATAGATGAAAAACAATTCGATGCATTTACTTCAATTTTTGGCGCTGGGCCTGCGTTTATTAGCCATCTATCAAATATTTTGTCTAAAATTGCAAAAGAACATGGTTTCATTGACCCTGAGCCCTGGATAAGAGACATATTGGAAGGTACTTCTTATATACATAAATCTAACGAAAGTAATAAATTTGGGGACATCATGGAAATGGTTGCTTCAAAAGGAGGTGTTACTGAGGCAGCTCTTAATAGGATAAATTCCGAGGGAATAGAGAAAATATGGGAAGAGGCTATAAATGAAGCAATTCTTAAATCTAAGGCTTTAGGAGATTAAAAATGGATCCACTTTATGCCTCTTCAATATTGACAAATTTATTAGCAATTGTTTTTTCTTTTTATTTGTTATTTAGATTTTTTGAGATTAGCTTTCTCAATCCAATCGTAAAACTATCTTTTTCTACCTTGGACCCCTTTTGTAGACCATTTAGGATATTTTTACCCATTATGTTTGGAATAGACTTAGCCTGTATCTTTTGGATTATCGATCTCAAGTTTATTTCCTTTTATTTGTTTAGTTCCAGTAAAGAAATGGACTTTGATTTAGTTAACGCTATTTCTTGGTCTATCTTGAGCTTATTTTTTTTAATTTCTCAAATTTTAAGATTCTCACTTTTTATTTCAATTATTGGAAGTTGGGTAGCGCCGACCTCTAACAACCCTTTTCTAAGTATTTGTCATAATATAACTCAACCTCTTTTGAAGCCTTTTCAGAGACTAACTAACTTTGGAGGCATGGATTTTTCTCCAATTATTGTTTTCTTTTTATTAATCCAAATTGATAGAATTTTAGATAATTTAAGATTCAGCATGAACTTACCAACATTATTTTAAATGAGTGAATTAGGAATAATTGAACCTGAGATTTTTTTATTTGATGGTACATTTTCACTCGAATCTGGCAAAAGTCTAGATGGCTTTGAACTTATATATGAAACATATGGAAAGCTTTCTGATAAAAAAGACAATGCTGTTCTTATTTGTCATGCTTTGAGTGGAAATCATCACGCTGCTGGTTTAAGCAACGAAAATGACAAGCGGCCTGGCTGGTGGAATGAGTTGATTGGGCCTGGGAAAGCATTTGATACAGAAAAATATTTTGTAGTTTCATTGAATAATTTAGGCGGTTGTCATGGATCTACTGGACCTTCAAGCATTAACCCTTTGACAAATGAAAAGTTTGGAAAAGAATTTCCGTTAGTAACAGTTAAAGACTGGATCAATAGCCAAAATTTATTAAGATCTCATTTAGGAATTGACCGTTGGCTTGCTGTTGCAGGAGGAAGTTTGGGAGGCATGCAAGCATTTCAATGGGCTATTGATTATCCTGATTTGGTTGAAAAGTCAGTCGTTATCGCGGCTGCTCCAAAATTAAGTGCTCAGAATATAGCTTTTAACGAAGTTGCAAGACAAGCAATTGTAAATGATCCAGATTTTGAAAAAGGCACTCATCATCCGAAAAGAGGTCTTGGCTTAGCTAGAATGTTAGGTCACATTACATATCTGTCAGAAGAGGTAATGAAGGAAAAATTTGATAGAGATTTAAAAAAAGAAAAAATTGAATACGGCTATGATGTTGAGTTTGAAGTAGAGAGCTATTTAAGATATCAAGCAGACAATTTTTCAGATAAGTTTGATGCTCACACTTATTTACTAATGACAAAAGCATTAGATTACTTTGATCCTGCTAAGTATTTTGATGGAAATTTAATTTCTAGTCTCGAGCAAACAAAGTCAAATTTTCTAATAATTTCTTTTTCTTCTGACTGGAGATTTTCGCCTAAAAGATCCAAAGAAATTGTAAATTCCTTAGTTGCAGCAAAAAAACCTGTCAGTTACGTAAATATTGAATCTTTTCAGGGGCATGATGGATTTTTGTTTCCAGATAATAGATACGTAAATACCATTAAAACCTTTTTGAGTTCGGATGTATAAAATAGTTAATAAATGGATTCCCGAAAACTCTCATATCCTAGATCTTGGCTGTGGTGATGGATCAATGCTTTTTGAACTAAAAAAAGAATTGAACATTAACGGACTTGGAGTGGATATTTCCGAAAATAACATCCAGCTTAGTTTATCAAAAGGATTAAATGTTATTGAACAGGATATTGATCAAGGTTTAAGTAACTTCGGAGATCAATCTTTTGATTTGGTTTTGATGAGTCAATCGATTCAAGCATTAAAAAGGCCTGATCTAGCTTTGTCTGAAATCATCAGGATAGGTAAAGAGTGTATTGTGAGTATTCCAAATTTTGCTAACTTTAAGTGTAGGTTACAGCTTTTTTTAACCGGGAAAATGCCAGTATCTTCAGCCTTACCGCATTCATGGTATTCAACTCCCAATCTTCATTTATGTTCTTTAAAGGATTTTGAATCTTTATGTGAAAACTCAAACATAAAAATCTCAGAGAAAAAATTAATAAAAGCTTCTGGCGAAAGTACTTTTTTATCTAATTTTTTTCCGAACTTATTTGCTGAAATTGCGGTTTACAAACTAGAAAAAAAATCTTGAAAATAGTTCTGGCTTCAAGAAACGCTGGAAAGTTGAAAGAATTCAACTATTTATTTAAAAACACAAATATCGAACTCATACCTATTTCTAGATTTAGCAATGAGGATATTGCTGAAACTGGAAACAGCTATGAAGAGAATGCTTTCCTAAAAGCAAAGTTTGCTGCTGAGATAACGGGGCTTCCCTCTCTTGGAGACGATTCTGGATTAGAGGTGGAGGCTTTGGATGGGGCTCCAGGAATTTTTTCTGCTAGATATGCCGGTGAAAAAGGTAATGATTCTTTGAATAACAACAAATTATTAAAAGAAATAAGTCTAAAAAAAAATAGATCTGCCAAATTTGTTTCTATCTTGTCTTTTTTGGACCCTGAGTTGAAAAATCCTTTTTTTTCCTATGGAGAGCTATTTGGAAAAATAATAGATTCTCCCAAAGGTAAAGGCGGCTTTGGTTACGACCCAATATTTCAAGTAAAAAACTCTAATTTAACTTTAGCTGAAATCTCCAAAACTGAAAGGATGAGAATAAGTCATAGAACTATGTCCACTTTAAAGATGATTACCTTATTGAAGGAATCAAAAATTTATTAATTGATCTGTTTTCTTTTAATGCAATTATTTCATATTTAGTTTTCAGCTCTTTGAAATTGTTTGTTTCATAAATGTGAGTATGTTTGTAGTCTAATTTATTCAAAGTCTCTCTAATTTCCTCAGCATAGTCCTGCCAATCAGTCTTTACGATAATCTTCCCGTCTTTTTTAAGCAGAGATTGCAAAACTATAAAAAAATCACTTTTAAGTAATCTTCTTTTCTTGTGTTTCGATTTTGGCCAAGGATCCGGGAAAAGAATAATTATCAAATCAAATAAGTTTTTACTTTTATTTCTAGATAAAATTTGAATTACATCTCCGTTGATAAGTTTTAGGTTTTTTAAATTAGACTTTTTTATTTTGTTATAAGTATTCATTAGTCCTGATTCAAATACTTCTATACCAATAAAAGATTCTTCTAGATTATTTAAAGCTTGATCAAATAAAAAAATTCCATCGCCAAATCCGATTTCTAAATTTAATTTAGTAGAGTCATTAAATAAAAATTTAAAGTCTTTAAAGTTTTCTTCAGACCAAATAATTGTTTTATCTGCTATCGAAAGAAGTCTTTTGTTTTTTATTGAAGAACGTGACCTTGCTTTGGAAAAACTTTTGATAGAATTTTTCAAGAATCAACTATCCCTTTGGTTGGAGAGCTTGGATCAGCTATTTTTTTTACAGGTATTCTGCCAGCTAGAAAACATTTTCGCCCGCTTATTGCTGCATCTCTCATTGCTTCAGCCATTAACACTGGATTATTTGATTTCGCTATAGCCGTATTTAATAAGACACCGTCACAACCCATTTCCATGGCAACTGAGACTTCTGATGCAGCTCCAATTCCTGCATCAATAATTACTGGGCATGAAATTTTTTCAATTATTTTATTTATGGAATCCGGGTTGATGATTCCCTGGCCGGAGCCAATCGGAGAAGCTAAAGGCATAATTGCAACACAACCTATATCTTCAAGGTTAATAGCATAGTCAATTTCATCCGTGCAATACACCATGACTTCAAAACCTAGTAAAACAAGTTCTTTTGCAGCTGCGACAGTTTCCTCCATCAAAGGCATAAGAGTTTCCTTATCTTTTAAAACTTCCAGTTTGATTAAATTCTCACCATTTAATAATTCTCTGCCTAAACAGGCTATTCGAATTGCCTCTTTAGCACTAAAACAACCAGCAGTGTTTGGCAGGATTTTATATTTTTCTGGCGTTATGTAATTTAAAATTGAGTCAGATCTGTTTTCGGAATCTAGCTCTACTCTTCTAACAGCTACTGTAACGATTTCACTATTTGAAGCTTTTATAGCTTCTAGAGCCTGCTTTTCACTTAAGTATTTTCCCGTACCAACAAGTAACCGAGAATTGTATGCTTTCCCTGCAATAATTAAGGGATCTTTTTCCAAAATTAGCCGCCTCCTATGGCTCTTACTATCTCCACCTTATCCTTATTAATAAGCAACCTCTTATCCCAGTTCGTTTTAAAAATTATTTCTTTATTAATTTCCACTGCACAATGTTTTTCAGATAAATCCAAGAATGTAAAAAGCTCTTTAATTGATAAATCTTCAGGGACCTCACGAGATTTGCCATTAAGAAGTATCTTAATTTTAGTCATTTGATATCAAATTTTTAGGAAATAAAGCTTCTAACTTTTTCCATTGCAGCTTTTTCTATTTGCCTTATCCTTTCGGCACTAACGCCGTATTTATCTGCTAATTCATGAAGTGTGAGCTTTTGTTCTTCTAGCCATCTATCAACAAGTATTTCTTTACTTCTAGGATCAAGTTCTTCCATTGCTTTATGAAGAGCCTCATAACTAAAATCGTCAGAATCTTCTTTCTCTACTATGTCGGCAGGATCACATGTGTCATCTGCTAAGAAGCCTGATGGACTGAATGAAGCTTGTTCATCACTGGCCTCAGTTGGAGGATCGAACGACATGTCAGATGAAGAAAGCCTTGATTCCATTTCTTTTACAGATTTTTCATCAACTCCGAGTTCTTCGGATATGACTTTGATCTCTTCAGGATTTAACCAATTTAATTCTTTTTTTTGACTTCTAAGATTGAAAAAAAGCTTTCTTTGAGCTTTCGTCGTAGCAACCTTAACTATTTTCCAATTTTTAATTATGTATTCATGCATTTCAGATTTAATCCAGTGCACTGCGAAGGATATAAGCCTTACACCTACCTCTGGATTAAATTTTTTAACGGCTTTCATAAGTCCTACGTTTCCTTCTTGAATTAAATCTGATTGAGGTAATCCATATCCCGCATATCCTCTGGCAATGTGGACTACAAATCTAAGATGTGCCATTACCAATTGACGCGCTGCTTCAAGGTCGTCGTTATAATAAAGGTCTTCAGCTAATTTTTTTTCCTGTTCTGGCGTTAAAATAGCTATGTTTTGTATAGAAGATAGATATGACTCCAGGTTTTGACCTGGGGCTGAAATATCCATTGGTTGCAGTTGTCTACCCATATAAGTCGAATTTTATACTTAAAAATGCGTTATTTGCATATAAAAAGATATTATTTTACTTAAAATATTGATTTTCTTGAATAATTTTACTAAAAAATACTTCATTTGATAAGGCATAAAATCCATTTATTTTTGAAGTTTTTTCGGTATTGTATTTAATTTCATTCATATTCAAGTCCACGATGTTGCCTCCTGAAGCTTTTAATATAGCGTGTCCTGCCGCAATATCCCACTGACCTACGTCACCAAAACGCGGGTAGATGTGGCAATCACCACTAGCTACTAAGCAAATTTTTAGAGAGCTTCCTGCAGGAAAAAGTTCTACTTTTTTAAACTTATTTTTTAAAAAATCTATGAATCTTTGTTCTTCACCAGTTTGATGCTGCTTGCTTATAGTTATTCGACAAGTTTCTCTGGAAAAAAAAGTTTTAAGATCTCTCTTTTCACCATTCTTTTCACTAAAAGCTTTAAAATCTGTACCTCCAACGATAAAAGTTTTTTTAATGGGAATATATATTGCCCCAAATATAGGTTTTTCATCTTTTATTAAGGCTATGTTAATTGTAAATTCGTCACTCTTTTGAATAAACTCTCTGGTTCCATCTAAAGGATCTATTAGCCAAAAAATTTCTTCCTTATTAATTTTCCCTTCTCCTTCCTCAGAAATAATTGGAACATCAGGAATTAACTTTTTTAAATTAGCAGAAATCAATTCATTTGATCTTAAATCTGCAATCGTCAAAGGAGAATCATCATTTTTTCTTTGAACATCGATATTTTTCTGACTTTCATAAATTTCAATAATTAATTTAGAAGCTCCCTCCATAATTAATTTTATTGGCTGAACAAGCTCTTTTGTCTTCATTTTTTAATGAAATCTTTTAAATTTTAAGTTTTGATTTACAATGTAATTCTTTAAATTTTAATTATGAGCGAAAATAACAAAGAATTGTTAGAGAAAGCAGAAGAAATATCTAACGGTTTAAAAAGATTGAGCAAAAAAAGTCGAAAGGTTGTTATGCCATATCATAGTTCGTACGACTTAATTGAAGAACTTGAAGAAGTGGCAGACAGTTTAGTAAAAGATTTAAAAGAGTAGAAATAAAAAATCAGGAGAGAAATTATGAATTACGAAAGCTTTAAATATTCATCAGAAGATGGTGTTGGCCACCTTGTTTTAAATAAAGGAGAAGATTTAAATAAAATGACTATGAATTTTTGGTATGAACTGCCGAGAATTTTAGATGAAATAGATAGAGATGCTTCTCTGAGGGTGTTGATTCTATCCTCAACTGGCAAACATTTTTGCGCAGGTATGGATCTTAAAAATTTTGGAACTCTTGGTAGCGATTCGGAAAAGAAAACGAATGTTCCAGATAAAGCAAGGATTGGAGAAAATCTTTATAGAGTAGCTAAAGAGTTGCAAGATATGCTCTCCAAATTAGAAAAATTGAGAATACCAGTTCTCGCTGGAATTCAAGGTGGATGTATTGGTGGCGGACTAGATTTAGTTACAGCTGCTGATATGAGATTTGCTAGTAAAGATGCTTTCTTTTGTATTCAAGAAGTAAATATAGGAATGGCAGCAGATATTGGGACTCTTCAAAGGTTACCTAGAGTTATTCCTGAAGGAAAAGTAAGAGAGCTCGCTTACACCGGAAGAAGAATGCCTGCAGAAGAAGCTTTGGATGCTGGTTTAGTCAATAAAGTATATGAAAGCCATGAAGAGATGGTATCTGGCTTGAAAGAAATGGCAGCTGTAATAGCTTCCAAAAGCCCTTTAGCTGTTTACGGCACAAAAGCTATTCTTAATTTTTCTAGAGATCACACCATAGCAGAGGGATTAGAATATAACGCTCTTTGGAGTGGAGCAATGCTACCTCAAGAAGACATGGCAGAAGCAATGATGTCGAATATGGAAAAGAGAGATCCTGAGTTTCAAGACATGCAGGAGATCAAAGACTACGGAAAGTCTTCCGCTAAATAACTTAAGTTTCTTTTCTTAAAAAAGTAGGATTTTTTTCAGAGGACGCTTCCCTGCTAAATTTGTAACCATCCAAATTGAAGTTTTTTAATTCTTTGGAATGTTCTATTTTATTTTCTAGAATAAACCTAGCCATCGATCCTCTAGCTTTTTTTGCATAAAAACTGATTATCTTGTACTTTCCATTTTTATAATCTTTAAAAACTGGAGAAATGATTTTTCCGTTTATCATTGTCTGATCCAAAGCTGAGAAATACTCGTTTGAAGCTAAATTAACCAAAGTATTTTCTTTTTGAGACGCCAAATCAGAATTGATAGCTTCTGTTAATTCGGGTTTCCAAAAATTATACAAGCCATTTATCTCTCCAGACTTCAACTTAGTACCCATTTCTAATCTGTAAGGTGCAATTAAATCCAATGGCTTAAGCAGTCCGTATAAGCCTGAGAGTATTCTCAAATGATTTTGAGAATAATTAATAGTTGAGTTTGATAAATTACCCGCGTCCAAGCCTTGATAGACATCTCCTTTAAAAGCGAATATCGCTTGTCTTGAATCTTTAGAAGGTTTGCTTTGTTTTTTCCAAGTTTGATATCTCTCAAAATTTAAAAAGGCAAGATTATCGCTTAAGCCCATTAAATCGGAAATGTATTCAGGTTCATAAGATCTCATTATTTTTATCAACGACTCTGACTTACCTAAGAAGTTAGGAGTTGTATAATCAAACCCATTGAGGGGAGATTCGTAATCTAAGGTTTTAGCAGGTGATAAAACAATAATCATAGATATTATTAAATCATAAAATCGAAATGAAAAATATCAATCAAACATTTCAATATTTACTTACAATTTTTCCTCATTCTTTAGGAATTATAAGCTCATGGGCCATTTTTTTAATGATTGTTCTTACAACCTTGATAGTTTTTTTAAGATACTTTTTTAGGCATTGGGGTTGTAGGTCTTCAAGAAATGGTTATTTATCTTCATGGTATAGCTTTTTTATTTTGTTCAGCATATGCCTATGAAAACGATGAACACGTAAGAGTAGATATTTTTTATCGACGATCGAGTGAAAAAAATAAAAAAATAATTAATTTAATCGGTAACTTAATTTTTCTTCAGCCGATGGCATGGACAATATTTATCTTGTCCTTAAATTATGTTTTATTTTCCTGGTCCATTTATGAAGTTTCTCCAGAGCCAGGAGGACTGCCATTTGTTTATCTATACAAAAGCTGTATTTTGATTTTTTCTGTAATTCTAATACTGCAAAGTCTAGCATCTATTTTTTCTTATTTTAATGATGATTGAGTTCATTCCACTAATTTTATTTATTGTTATTTGTGCCAGCTTGCTTCTAGGATTTCCGGTTGCTTTCACTTTGGGTGGCGTTTCATTAATTTTTGCAGGTATAGGAACAATATTTGGAGTATTTGATCTTTACCTGTTGGAGACAATTCCAAATAGATTATTTGGAATTATGACTAATGCAACTTTGGTAGCAGTTCCTCTCTTTGTCTTCATGGGAGTTATTTTAGAAAAATCAAAAATTGCAGAAAGACTTCTTGAGTCAATGTCGGAGATTTTCGGAAATTTTAAAAGTGGCTTAGGCATTTCAGTAATCATTGTTGGCACCTTATTAGCAGCTAGTACAGGAATAGTAGGAGCTACGGTAATAGCTATGGGCTTGATCTCTTTACCAGTTATGTTGAAGAAAGGTTATTCAGAAGAGGTTTCAACTGGTTTGATTGCTGCCACAGGAACACTTGGGCAGATTATTCCGCCTTCAATAGCTTTAGTTATATTAGGTGATGTTTTAGCAACAGCCTATCAACAGGCTCAATTGAGTATGGGTAATTTCTCTGCCAAATCTATATCTGTGGGTGATTTATTTATTGCGGCAATTATTCCAGGTTTGCTTTTAGTAACTGCATATTCTTTTTATTTTGTTTTAAACATTTCAAACAAAAATATTGATTTTAGTGAAACAAAAGCCTCTGTTTCTTTTAAGAATATATTGAAGATTTTAATTCCGCCCTTCTTGCTGATCTTCTCTGTCTTGGGATCGATTATTTTAGGAATAGCTTCGCCTACTGAAGCAGCAGGAATTGGGGCAATGGGATCTATTTTGATTGCCGGGCTTAACAAAAAATTATCTTTATTGGTTTTATCGGATGCAGTGAAACAAACCGCCTTTATTAGCAGTATGGTTTTTATGATTTTAATCGGTGCTTCAATATTTTCCTTAGTTTTTAGAGGTTATGGAGGAGAAGAATTAATTTCAAACTTATTTGATGCCATACCAGGAGGGCTTTTTGGTTCTATGTTAATTGTAATGATCTTGGTTTTTTTATTAGGTTTTATTTTAGATTTCATTGAAATAAGCTTTGTTGTCGTTCCAATTGTTGGGCCGATTCTTATTGCGATGGGAGCTGATCCATTGTGGTTAGGAATAATGCTGGCTATAAATTTACAAACTTCTTTTTTAACGCCGCCTTTTGGATTTGCTTTATTTTATTTAAGAGGCGTAACGCCAGAAAGAATAAAGACAGAAACTATTTATAAAGGTGTTCTTCCCTTTATTTTGATTCAACTATTTATTCTTTGTTTAGTTGCATATTTTCCTTTTATGGCAACTTATCTTCCTTCAGCAATTTACTGATTAAAAAAAATTTTAAATTTGATATATTTATAAAATGAAATACATAAAGTTCTTAATAATTCTAATTCCGTTTGTTTTATTTTCATGTGCAGAAAACCTTTCTGAAAAAGCAAAAAAATTTAGCCAAGAAAAAATTATAATTGATACACATATAGATACGCCTTTTCAGATTTGGAGACAGAGAAACAATACTGGCACTAATGATGATATTACCAGAAGCACAAGTTATCATTTTGACTACCCTAGAGCGATTGAAGGTGGATTAAACTTAACTTTTCAAAGTATTTGGATTCCTCCTAGAACCGAGCCCGAAGGTACCTCTTATGATTTAGCAATAGAATTAATTGAAATGATGAATGAAATCATTGAAGAAAATCCAGATAAATTTATTTTTATTAGAAATCCTGAGGATATTGAAACTTTAAAGAGTAATAAAAATTTAGTTGGAATGGCTTATGGAATAGAAAATGGAGCTCCTCTTGAAGGTAATTTAGAAAATATTAAGTTCTTTGCAGATTTGGGAGTTAATTACATTACTCTTGCTCATTCAAAAAGTAATCATATTTCTGATAGTTCTTACGATGAAAATAAGAGATGGCCTGACGGCTTAAGTCCTTTTGGGTTCAAAGTTGTTAAAGAAATGAATAAACAAGGAGTGATGATTGATATTTCTCATGTTTCGGATGCGGCTTTTATGAAAGTGCTTGAACTAAGTAAAGCACCAGTTGTAGCGACTCATAGTTCTTTAAGACACTTCACTCCGGGTTGGGAAAGAAATGTCTCTGATGAAATGTTGATTGCTCTTGCTGAAAATGGAGGAGTTATTCAGCTTTGTTTTGGTTCTGATTTTGTCACCAATCGAAAGGATAATCCTGATATTGAAGTTTCTGTCAAAAACGTTGTCGATCACATTGATCGAGTAAGAGATTTAGTTGGCATCGATCATGTTGGTTTTGGTTCTGATTTTGATGGAGAAGTTCCTTTACCAGAAGATATAAATGATGTATCAAAATTTCCAAATTTAATTGAAGAACTTTTGATTCGAGGCTACACAGAAAGTGAAATAGATAAAATATTAAATGAAAATATTCTAAGGGTTTGGAAAGAGGTCAGAGCCCTGGCAGATGTTTAATTTTCTAAAAGCTTTTGGTTACTTTTTAATTTGGGGAGATTTTTATTTAGTGCTTTTTTTCATTCACAGCATTTTTGTCAGTCCGATAACAGTAGAAAATTATTTTCTAGAATATTGGCAAGTGGCTCTTTATTTATTCGAATGGTTTGGAGCGCTTAATTATTTATTAAGCAACTACATTAACTGGCTATTAACTCTTCCTGCAGCGTTGCTTTTTTTTCTAAGGTTCTTTTTCACCACACTCATAGGTCTTTTAATTATTAGAAAAATTAACTCTATCTCAGCTTATAAATAGCTTCCTCTGATATCTCATGATACTGAGAAACATTTTTTTGAAAATTGAATAAAGATTCGTAAATCTTTTTTTGATGATTCATTCTCTTGCGTCATCTCGACTAATATCTCTTCGGTTATTCTTTTAAATTCGGCTAGAACGTCATTCGGTAATTTTCTGAGTTCAACGTTGTGATCATTTACCAAAGATATAAGCGCTTGGTTATTTCTTGAAGTGTATTCGTCCAACATATCTTGGTTAATAGCTCTTGAAGCTGTTTTTAAAATTGCCTGAAGATCTTTTGGTAAAGAGTCATAAGCTTCTTTATTGATTATAGTTTCTAAAGTAGGTCCAGGCTCATGCCAACCAGGATAATAATAATATTTTGCAGCTTGATGAAATCCAAAAGTTAAATCGTTATAAGGGCCAATCCACTCAGCAGCATCAATGACCCCAGTTTGAAGATTTGTAAAAATTTCACTACCTGGCATCAATACGGCCTCTCCACCAGCTCTAGTAAAAACTTTTCCAGCTAAGCCAGGTATCCTCATGCGAATTCCCTTTAAATCCTCTAAACTATTTATTTCTTTGTTGAACCAACCAGCCATTTGTACACCAGTATTGCCCCCAGCTATGGGAATTAAATTGAAAGGCTCGTAAAGCTCTTCCCACAATTCTTGGCCACCTCCGTAATGAAGCCAAGCATTCATTTCCTGAGCATTTAAGCCAAAAGGGATGGCAGTGAAAAATTGTGCTGCTGGAACTTTTCCGATCCAATAATAAGCTGCACCATGACCCATTTCTACACTACCTCTGGAAACAGTATCAAATACCTCTAATGCCGGAACTAATTCTCCATTACCATAAACTTTTATTTGCAACCTTCCGTCACTCATTTCATCAACAAGCTTGGCTAAGTTTTCAGCTCCCAAGCCGACGCCCGGATAATTTTTTAGGCCAAGTCGTTACCATGCGCCATTTAAAACTTTCTTTAACCTCTGAAGTTTGATTCGAAGTTTCTTGCGCCGAACAAGAAATAAAAATAAAACTTAGAAATAAAATTAAGAAATTTTGTCTAGTTTTGCAAAACTTAAAACTAACCATTTTGTCCCCTCTGTATCAAAATTAACCTGCACTCTGGCATTACTTCCATCACCTTCATAATTTAAAATTACGCCTTCTCCAAAAGATGGGTGCCCCACTCTATCGCCAAGTGCAAAACCTCCAACTTTATGATCCGTTCCACCAACTATTTTAGGTGAAAAAGATTTTGCCTGACTAACATTTTCTGAAGCTATTCTAATTTCATATTTAAATTCGTCAGGAATTTCCTTCAAAAATCTTGAAGCTGGACTAAAGCCATCTACTCCAAAAACGTTCCTAACTTCTGCGTAGGTTAGATATAGTCTTTCCATTGCTCGCGTCATTCCTACATAACAAAGTCTTCGCTCTTCAGCTAACTGTCGAGGATCTTCTACTGATCTTTTGTGAGGGAAAAGTCCCTCTTCACAGCCGGCTACAAAAACCAATGGGTACTCGAGTCCTTTAGAAGAATGCAAGGTCATCATCTGAATTGCGTCTTCATTTTCTTTAGCTTGGTTTTCTCCTGCATCTAATGATGCCTGATCAAGAAATAATTCAAGTTGTGACCTTTCGTCATCGGCATCCTCGCCAATAGAAAAAAATCCTGCTGCTGCTGATACAAGTTCTTCTAGGTTTTCCACTCTAGATCTTCCTTTTTCTCCCGGCTCTTTTCCATGAAATTCTTTTAGACCAGATAAATTGACAAGTTTTTCGAAAAATTCTTCGATTTCTTTATTATTGGCTATTTTAGAAATTTTATTTACAACAGAAAAAAATTCTTTAAGCGCATTTGAAACTTTGGGCCCTGAACTTTCTGATAGTTTTTCAGCTGCATCCCATAGTGAAAGGACATTTTCTCTAGCTAACTCACGAATTTGATCCATAGTTTTTGCACCTATTCCTCTGCTTGGAACATTAATAATTCTTTCAAATGCTGCGTCATTTTGTCTATCGATAGCTAATTTTGCATATGAAAGTGCATTTTTTATCTCTAATCTTTCATAAAATCTAACGCCTCCATATATTCTATAAGGCAAATCAGCTCTTAAAATAGAGTCTTCAAGAATCCTTGATTGCGCATTAGATCTGTAAATGATGGCGCATTCAGATAAATTCCTTCCTTCGTCAACCCAACTCTTAATTATGTCTACTATAAATTTTGCTTCGTCTCTTTCATTAAAAGCTCTGTAAACTTTGATTAACTCTCCTTCTTCTTTTTCTGTCCAAAGCTCTTTGCCTAGTCTTTCCGGATTATTTCTTATTACTGCATTTGCAGCTGCTAAGATATTTGTTGTAGATCTATAATTTTGTTCTAACTTTAAAGTTCTTGCTCCTTTGAAATCTTTAATAAACCTATTGATATTTGAGCTTTTTGCCCCTCTCCAGCTGTAAATAGATTGATCATCATCTCCAACAACAGTTATGTGTCCATCCTTACCAACAAGCTGTTTCAACAATAGGTATTGAATTTCATTCGTATCTTGAAACTCATCCACGAGAATATGTTGAAATCTTTTTTGATAATGCAATAAAAGATCAGGATTTTTATTGAGCATCTCATGGCAACGCAATAGAATTTCAGCAAAATCGACTACACCTTCTTCTTCGCAAGTTTTTTGATATTCCAAATAGATATCAGCCATTTTTTCTTCAACATAAGTAGCTTTATTAGGAAGCTTAGCTATTCTTCGGCCTTCGTCTTTTTGTTTATTGATGAACCATTGTGTTTGTCTGGGTTGCCAAGTAGCCTCATCTAAATTCATTTTTTTTATCACTCTTTTAATGACTCTGTTTTGGTCATCGCCATCAAGGATAGAAAACGATTTAATTAAGCCAGCTTCTTCCCAATGCATCTTCAGCATTCTATGAAACAAGCCGTGGAAAGTACCACACCACATTTGATTCAATTGTTCGCCGAGGATGGATTCAATCCGACCTCGCATTTCCTTAGCGGCCTTATTAGTAAATGTGACAGTTAAAAGGCTTAAAGGATTGATATTTTTAACTTTACTCAACCAGGCAACTTTATGAGTTATTACTTTAGTTTTTCCTGAGCCTGCTCCGGCTAAAACAAGTGAATAAGGTAATTCCTCTGTAACTGCATCTCTTTGTACTTCGTTTAAATCGTCTAAAATATATGAGATATCCATTTTTTATAGTTTAAGCTATAAATAGTAAACGCGAGAATAATGTCAGAAAAATTAGATTTTTATAACTCTTTAGAATTGACTCTGCTTGAAGCAGAAAATCTAATCGCTGATGGTGTAAACAATAGTAAATCATTATTTCATACTCCTGTTTTATCAACTTTTGTAAACAAAACGATTTCTACTCGAACTGTTGTCCTTAGAGAATTTAATGCAAAGAAGAGAATTCTTAGATTTCACACTGATAATAGATCTGGGAAAATAGATGAATTAAAAGAAAATTCCATTTCTTCAATCCATGGTTATGATCCGGACCTAAAAGTTCAAATTAGATTAAAGGGAAAAACCTATATTCACATCGAGGATGAAATTTCTAAAAATGCATGGTCTCAATCTAGAGAGATGTCAAAAGTTTGCTATTCAGTCAAAGACTCTCCGGGATTAAAAATTTCTTCCCCAGAGTCTTTCGATATAGTGAAAGAAGAAATCGATATAGAACTTGGTTATGAGAATTTTGCTGTCTTGCTATTTTGCTACGACTCTCTTGAGTTTCTCTTTTTAAAAGGCGCTGGACATCGAAGATCATTATTTGATTGGAGTTCAAATCAATTAAAAAGCAGTTGGCTAATTCCATAAATGTTTTAAAATTAACCTAAACTAACAATTTAAAATATGTCTAAACACAATGCTCTAAATATGTTCGGCAGATCTGGAAACCCTGCAATGAACGATGCTACTTTTTCTAATTTTAATCCTGACTCAATAGTTCCAGGACAAACTATGACGCTGCAAGGAACTGTAAATAAAACTGGAATCTTGCTAATACTAGTTATGATCACCGCTACCTATACTTGGAATCAATTCTTTTCAACTGGATTGCCTGAAACTGTCATGCCAATTGCTATCGGTGGGGCAATTTTTGGGTTTGGCTTTGCTCTTGCAACTATCTTTAAAAAAACTTGGGCTTCTGTTACAGCTCCTCTATATGCATTAAGTCAAGGTTTGTTCTTGGGGGCTATTTCTGCTATTTTTGAACTTCAATTTCCTGGAATTGTTATACAAGCGGTCGGACTCACCATGGGAACCTTGGCTTCTTTATTAGTTCTTTACAAAACCGGAATTATCAAACCTACTGAAAATTTTAGATTAATGATTGTTTCAGCGACTATGGGTATAGCATTGCTTTATGTAGTGAGTATGGTTATGAACATGTTTGGCTCTTCTGGTATTGGTTTTATTCATTCCAATGGTTTGTTTGGAATTGGATTTAGCTTATTCGTTGTTGCTATTGCAGCGCTTAATCTTGTTTTAGATTTTGATTTTATCGAACAAGGTTCAGAACAAGGGGCGCCTAAGTATATGGAGTGGTTTGGAGCTTTCTCTTTAATGGTTACTTTGATTTGGCTCTACTTAGAAATGCTAAGACTCTTGGCAAAATTAAGAAGTAGATAGTGGATTTCAACACTATTTTTTTTGGGCTTTTAGCTATTAGCTCATTGGGCATATTTTTTTTTTCTTGGCCCGTTAAGAGCATCTGTTAAGCAGAGAAATCGAGAGGACAGAATCGACTGGTCTAAAGGAAGAAGTCCATTATTAAAAATATTTATTTGGGCGCTTGTTTCAATACTATCAATATCACTTTTAATAAGATTTTTCTTCTAAATGTTAATAAAAACAGACGTCCTAATTATAGGAAGTGGTGCTACTGGGCTAACGGCTGCGTTAGAATTAGCTGATAAATTCAATGTTTTAATAATTTCGAAAGAGACGTTGGTTGACAGTTCAACTTGGTATGCACAAGGAGGAATTGCTGCTGTTCTTGCAAAAGAAGATACTACTGAAAGTCATATAAAAGATACTTTAATTGCAGGAGATGGTCTCTGTGATGAAAAAGCTGTCAGATTTTGTATAGAAAATGGTAAATCTGCAATTGATTGGTTAATAAACTCTGGCGTAACTTTCACAAAAAACGATGCAACAAATGATTTTCATTTAACACAAGAAGGTGGTCATTCTCATCGAAGGATAATTCATGCCGCTGATGCGACAGGTAAAGAAGTTTCCGATTCCTTAGCTGCTAAAGTTTTAAAAAATAAAAAAATTAGAATATTAGAAAACCATTTGGCTGTTGATTTAATAATTGAAGAAAAAAAATGCCGAGGCGCCTATGTCTTCGACAAGAAGCAAGAGGAGGTGTTATCGATATCTGCTGGGGCAACAGTTTTAGCTACAGGCGGAGCCAGCAAAGTATATCTTTACACAAGTAATCCTGACGGAGCTAGTGGCGATGGAATCGCTTTAGCATGGAGAGCTGGATGCGAGCTATCCAATATGGAATTCAATCAATTTCATCCTACTTGTCTTTATCATCCAGATGCAAAATCTTTTTTGATAAGCGAAGCTCTTAGAGGTGAAGGAGCAAAACTTAAAAATTATAAAGGTAATCAGTTTATGGAGGCTTATGATTCAAGAAAAGAACTTGCTCCTAGAGATGTTGTTTCGAGATCAATAGATGCTGAGATGAAAAAAACTGGAAATGATAATGTTTTTCTCGATATCAGTCATAAAGACAGTGATGAGATAAAACAGGCTTTTCCTACAATCTTAAAAAAATGCTTAGAATTTGGTTTTGATATTACAAAAGACCCTATTCCGGTTGTTCCTGCTGCTCATTATACTTGTGGAGGAGTAAAAACTGATCTAAACGGACAAACTAATCTAAAAAACCTATATGCAATTGGCGAAACTTCTTGCACTGGTCTTCACGGAGCAAACCGAATGGCAAGTAATTCTTTATTAGAGTGTGTTGTATTTGCAAAATCTTCTGCTGAAAGCATCAAATTGAATTTTGACTCAGAAATAATTGATTTGCCTGATTGGGATAGCTCAAAAGTAATAAGAGCAGGAGAAAACATTGTTATTGCCCATAATTGGGATGCAACGAGAAGATTGATGTGGGATTATGTGGGCGTTGTAAGAAGCAATAATAGACTTGAAATGGCCAAAGAAAAAATAAAGTTAATATTCGAAGAGGTAGAAAATTTTTATAAAAATTATGAAATAACATCTGACTTTATAGAATTAAGAAACTTGGTACTAGTAGCAAGAATTATCATTGAAAGTGCTATAAAAAGAAAAGAAAGCAGAGGTTTGCATTACACAATCGACTACCCAGAATTGAAAGAAAAAGCTATACCATCAAACTTATCAAAAGATAGTGTTAGGTTTTAAATTATTTTTTTTTCAAAATGTCTCTCATCGACAAAACTCCTACAAGACTTCCTTCTTCCATTACGGCTAAGTGTCTTATTTGATTTTCTATCATGAGAGCCAATGCATCTCCTGCTGTTTGAGAAGAAGTTACGCTAATAATATTTTCTGACATAATGTCTTTAACTTTGAAATTATCTAAATTTTCATCACTTCTAGATAACAGTTCGATAATGTCCCTTTCTGTTAGTATGCCAGTCAAATCTTGCGGATTATTACTTTCGGGGCAATGAACCAGAAGAGCTCCAATTTTTTTTTCATCCATCATCTTAATAGCTTTTTTTACAGAACAATTATCAGTAACAGTGAAAATATCCCAGTATCTTTGGTTTAAGAGCATTTCACTGACTTTATGATCCATAAATAATGATTTTACGTTGAAATTGATCCGTTTTATAATGTTTTCTTTCTCATGGAGATTAAAATGAAAAATTTATATAAATATATAAGTGTAAAAAGCTTATCTTTAGGCGTTGCACTTTTTATTTTTACTAGTTCTTCTCTTGCGGACGTAGGATATGTCGGCGAAGATGACAAAATAGAAATTGATGTAAATAGAATTTATACACAACCTGCTAAATTTCCAAGAAAGGCATTAAGGTTAGCCAAAGATGGTTATGTGTTAATAGAATTTGATATTGATACCGATGGTTCAGTAATCGATCCTTACGTAGTTGAGAGTGAGCCTGCTGGATTATTTGAAAGAGCAGCTATGAAATCAATAAGAAAATGGCTTTACGAGCCTCCTGTATACGAAGGAGTTTCAGTAAAAGTTAATGATGTTCAAGTAAAACTCACATTTAAAGTTCAATAAAATTTTTAATCAAACGCTAAATGCGTATTAGAACTACACTAATTTTAATTGGTTTAGTAGGAAACATTCTACTTGCTGCAGTTCTCTATGGTTTATATACATGGAGAGAAAATACTCAAAGAGAGTATTCTTCAGAGTCACTTGTAACGACTTATGAAGCAGCTTGGTTTCAAACTCTAGAAACATCTTTTGATACTATTTCTAGCTGGCTTCCCAGTGGAGAGAGGGGAACTTTTTGGGACCCTGAAAATGAAATTTTTCCTGAAGAGGAACTTTCATCTCCTGATGACGAATATAAAAATCCTTTAATCGAATTTATTACAACCAAAAATACTGGGGAAGCCGGATACCTATTGGATTTAATGTTTGAATTTGATTTAGATGAAGGAAATTTAAGTTATGTTATGGCTTATTACCCAGATGGAAATAGATTTTATTGCAGTAGTGCACTGGATTTGTCGGGTATTGATCCGTGCAACCCAAAAGCTGAACCTGATTTTTTTTCTAACCTAGAAGAATACATAACGGATGCAAGTAGAAGACCCAGAAGAACCCTTTCTACGATTGTTGACGTCTCTGGAAAAGAAATATCGACTTTAAATCAAGCAATGGCTTTTCCGATTAAAGCTTTTAGCAATAATGCTGAAGCTGTAATGGTTATGGGAATAGATATAAGAAAATCTTTAGAGACTTTTGGAGATGAATTTGAATTGATTTCAGCAGTAAGAACACCTGAAGGGATTATTTCTTTAGGAGATGATTACGCAAGATACGAATCAGCATTAAATGAGGAGCAAGTTGATTCCTTTGGGAACGAAAATGATTTGTCATTATTTGTTGAGAAAGCAGAAAGTTATCTATCTGATTATGGAAATAGAAGCAATGTTCGAGATGCAGATTTAGGCTCATCAATTACAATGCTCCCGCTGAGCTCTTATACCTCAGCAGATATGGCTCAATTTTTTATTTTTAAAGATGAAAGTGCAAGTATCGCCCAAGAAAATAATATTTTAAATATTATCTACTTTCTGATATTGATTGTAATTGGGGTAGTAATTTTAATAATGTCTCTAATTACAGCAAGTACATTCGGATCTATTAATAAAGCTATTGAGGTTCTAGAAGCTCTAACTGGTGGAGATTTATCTAAAAATATGCCCGAAAGAAGAAGCTTCCTTACATCTGACGATGATGAAGTTGGTCAATTAGGAAAAGCATTAGAAATATATAGAGGCCATCTTACAGAGATGGAGAATATTCGTGAGGAGCAAGCGAGGCGGCGAAAAGAAAGAGACGAAGCAATTATCAATAAAATGTCGATTCTTGCTGATGAGCTTGAAGGAGATTCTAGGACGCTAATACTGAACGATATAAAGAAAATGCAAGATCTGGCTACAGATAATGAGGAAGAGTCAAGCGAAGATAAATCTGTTGAATTAATGACAATGGCCTTTTCTAGAATGGCAGACGAAGTACAAGTTCTTATAGATTCAAGAACAAAAGAAATGGAAGAATCTAGAGACGAAGCTCAAGAGGCAAACGAACAAAAAAGTAAGTTTTTTGCAAATATGAGTCATGAACTTAGAACCCCGCTTAATGCTATTTTAGGATATGGTGAGATGCTTTATGAGGAGTGTGAAGACCTTGGATATGATGATTTAATGCCAGATCTTCAAAAGATCACATCTGCTGGTACGCATTTATTGTCTCTAATTAACAACGTTCTAGATCTATCAAAAATTGAAGCTGGAAAAATGGAACTTTATCTTACTAGTTTTGAAATTGAAAAATTGGTAGATACTTTAAAGGATGTTAACTCTCCTTTAGCTTCGAAAAACGATAATGGTTTTAAAATAAATGTAGAAGATGCGATTGGTTCGATGACTCAAGACGAAACGAAACTCAGGCAGTGTGTTACTAACTTTCTGAGTAATGCCTTCAAATTTACAGAGAATGGCTTAGTAACTTTGGATGTTTCTTCCTTTGTTAAAGATGATATTGAAATGATTGAATTTAAAGTAACCGATGATGGTGAAGGAATGAGCGAAGAGGGAGTTGCAAAAGTTTTTGAAGAATATACCCAAGCCGAACGTTCAACTTCTGCTACTCATGGAGGAACCGGTTTGGGACTCCCAATAAGCAAAAGATTTGCTCAACTAATGGGTGGCGATGTTGGAGTTTCTTCTGAAAAAGGCAAAGGGTCAGTTTTCTCTATTTTTATTCCTAGAATTTGTTCTGAACAAGAAGATATTTCCGAAGTCAATGTAGAAAATATTGACGACGAAAATATATGTGTGTTGATAGACGATGACGTTGCAATGCATGATTTAATTAGACGGACAATTGTCAAGGCAGGCATGAGATTGATTGGGGCTACTGATGGTGAACAAGGTTTGAAAATGATTCGTGAAGTGAAGCCTAAATTAATTCTTTTAGATGTTTTAATGCCAGGAAGGGATGGGTGGTCTATTTTAAAAGAATGTAAAACAGATGAGGAAATAAAAAATATCCCAGTTGTAATGGTTAGCCAAATGTCTCAGGAAAAACTTGCTTCTTCTTTGGGAGCAGATGATTATTTAACGAAACCAATTGATAGAGCAAAGTTTTTAAAGACAGTTTCTTCTTTAATAGGTGCAGACGATAAAAATAAAACTATTTTAGTGGTAGATGATGATGCTAATACCAGAGATATTTTAGAAAGAGCTTTAGTAGACGCTGGTTACGAAGCTATTTTAGCTAAAGATGGTAAAGATGGTCTTTCAAAACTGGATAAAGATCCCGCTTTAATTGTTTTAGATTTAGAAATGCCTAGGATGGATGGTTTTGAATTTCTAGAAAATCTTATCGAAATTAAGGACGAAAGCGAAAGGCCAAATGTCTTGGTTTATTCAGGAAAAGATTTAACCGATGTTCAAGAAGAATTGTTAAAGCAAAATGTAGAGGGCTTGATCAAAAAGGATGATGTTTCTATAAATCAGCTACCCAGAATGGTGTCGAAAATTTTAAGCAAAAGTTGATTATATTTTTTGCTCTATTTTCTCTAGCAGCCTTTTAAAATCCACTGGCTTGGTATCAAAATCATCGGCTCCACAATCTAAAGCCTTTTGTCTGTCGTGCTCCATTGCATGAGCAGTTAAAGCTATTATTGGAATACCTGATATTTCTGGATCTTCTTTCGCTTTAGTTGTTGCTTCCCAACCATCCAGAACTGGCAAACCCATGTCCATCAGAACTAAATCAGGATTTTCAGACTTCATTTTATCCAATCCCTCTTGACCATCAAAAGCAAATATCACTTCGAAATCTCGTCTAGACAATCTTCTGCCCAGCATATCTCTATTCATTTCATTGTCTTCTACATACAAAATTTTCTTCACTTTACTCTCCTTAATCAATCATATGTAATTTGGTCTCGTCCATTCTCTTTTGACTTATAAAGTCTTTCGTCCGCAAGATTAACCATATCTTCCCAACTTTCAGCTGATTCAGAACTAGCTACACCACCACTTATATTAATATTAATAACGACATCTTGGAATGGTATTTCTAAATTATTTACATCCTCTCGAAGAAGAGAACAGAACTCTTCTACTGATTGAGATTCACTATGCATAATAATCGCCATAAACTCCTCTCCGCCAACTCTTCCAACAATATTTGGTTTGCCTTTTTCTTCTAATAATTTTGAAAAAGCTATTAAAACTTCATCTCCGCCGGGATGCCCATATGTATCATTTACTTTTTTGAAAAAATCTATGTCAATGGATAAAAGAGAAAAATCTTTTCCCTTCTCCTTCTTCTTTTCCAAGAAAGATTTTTCTCCATAGTCAAATATGACTTTACGATTTGCAATTCCTGTCAAAGGGCATGTGGTGGCACGAACATGTAATTCTTCTAGTAATTTTCTGTTGGCCTCTCTAAAATATTTTGCCTCTAAGCTTGCAACTGCTTTAGCCATCAAGATTGTTCCATTTAGTGGCTTTGGCAAATAATCTGTTGCTCCAAGCTTTATACATTTGGCAGTGCTATCCACATCATTAAAAGCTGAAACCATTATTATTGGTAACTCGTCATCGGTATGCTTAGATCTAAATTCTTTTAATAGCTCTAAACCATTTATATCTGGGAGTATGACATCCAGTAAAATTAAATCTGGAGTTTTTTTTTCTACCTCCTTAAGTGCATTTTCCCCATCATATACAACCCTGCACTGAAGACCGTGTTGAGATAACCTCCTTTGCAGAACTTCGCAATTTGTTACATTATCATCAACAATTAATATATCAGCATCTTTTAGATTATCATCAATCTCAAGACTGTAATCCAAATCTCCCAAAGACTTAAAAAGTGATTCAGCGTTTTTTACATTTGATTGGCCAGAGTCATCTGTTGGCTCGGGTTTGAGGTCCCCTTTAATGAAATCAACAAATTTTTCTATTGCTTTTTCAGTTTCTCTAGAGTGAGAAAGAATATTATTTAGATCGTTTATACAACTTTCAGAAAGATCATCTTCAAAATCTTCCATCAAAATCTCACTGTAGCCAATTATTGCGTTTAGAGGCGTTCTCAAGTTATGTCTCAATTCAGAATATTCTTCAGCAGTTTTATTTTTCTGTGAATCACTTTTGGTATTTTCTCTAAAGGCTTCCTCATATTGAGAAAGAAGTTTCTTTTGTCCTGTTTTTATTTGTTCTACCTCGTCCTCAACAGCTATATTATTTTCCTCAATGTATTGAGAAACTAAATCTATATATTGTTCAATAGCATCTGCAGGAGCAGTAAACTCTTGCTTTATTTGAGCAAGAAGTATTTGTTCTGCTCCTTTGGAAGGTTTGTCTCGATTTATTTCCATTTCAAGCTTTTTTTTAAATCTTCTATAAATTCTGGCCTATGCATTAAATATCCTTGTCCATTGGGACATCCTATTTTAATAAATTTTTCTTTTTGGTCATCTGTTTCTATTCCTTCGCCCAACATATTTAAAGACAGCGTGTCGCATACACTAACAACAAATTTAATTAATTCAGAAGTAGTTTTTTCAGATATAGTCTGAGCAAAGACTTTATCTAACTTTACTGAATCAACGGGCAAATCTCTTAAATAACTCAACGAAGAATAGCCAGCACCAAAATCATCTATTGCTAATGGGATACCAACATCCTTTAATTTTTGAAAAGATTCTCCAGCTTTTTTAACATCTGCTAATTCTGCTGTTTCAGTTATTTCCAATCCTAGTTCGCCGGGTTTTAAATTTAAGTCTTTGACAAAATCAGCAAAAATTTTTGTAAAGTTATCCTGCATCGCAGTATGTGCTGAGACATTTAAATAAATGGTTACTCCATTCATATCAAATTCATTTTTAAGTTCAAAAGCTTTTTTAAGTTTTTGCAGTGAAGACATTACTACAAGAGAAAATAAGCTTTCGCCTTCAATTAGGGGAATAAATTTGTCATTTGGAATTATATTTCCATCTTCATCCCTTAATCTTAAGAGAGCTTCCAAACCAACTAGTTTTCCTGATTTAAGATTTATTTGTTTTTGATAAGCTAAATCTATTCGGTCATACTCAATACAAGTGATTGTTCCCTTCATAGCCTCTAAAGACTCCTTAGAATTTGTTATCACTTCCAGAAGAAAAAATGATGAACCGTCTTCTAAAGGGACTTCATGAACTCTTGATCTTAAAAAGAAAGTGATTTTTCTTAGCTGAATTTCAATATTTGATTCAAAAGATGATGCAATATTTGCTTCTTCAAGTCTTTTTGACTCTCCCAAAGAAAAAACTCCTTTGATTGCTAAATCTTTTGAATCATCACAAGTAAATATATATTTGGACGAATTATTCATCCATTTGATCTTTAAATCCTTATCAAAAATAATAAAAGCACTTGGGTGTTGTTGAAGAGACTCCGTTAAATAGAATTCTTGACCTTGCTTAATCATTGTAATTCTTCAATTATTTCATCAACAATTTCTACAAATTCTTCATCAAAAGTGTCTCTCATAAAAGACCATAATTTAAGATGATAGGGGGATCTGAACAAAGTTTTAAATGATTTAAGCATAGAATTCCACTCTGCTTCATCTAACATTCCAATAGTATATTGATAATATTGATTTTCTCTGGATCTGAGCATAACTGCAAAGTAGGATAAATAAGTTGCATCTTCAATTTCTGTTAATTCTTCATTTTTTCTAAGTTTTAATTTTATCTTTACAATATCTTTTTTCATTCCGGCCAATGCCATTTTTTGGTGACTGTCAGCGACATTTTGACGAACATTAGCCCTTGAAACCCTATTTTGTTCTCCCAATTCGCGCACTAAAAAATAAACTGTTCCTATTGCCCCAAAGGCGGCAAGTGCTTGAATAATGGTAGTAATATTTTCAAAAATAAAATTCACAACTAAAAAATTCTTAAATTGGTCGTTAAGATTAATTGTTTTCTATAGATTTTGAAACAAATAGTTTTTTTAAATTAGAGCTTTACCGAGCTAAGTTTTTCACAGGTAGCATTAAATTCTTTTACTGTTTCATTAATGATTGTTTCAACAGACTTAATTTCATCTATTAGGCCCATAGATTGCCCCGTTAAGGCAGGAGCAGCATTTAGATTTCCACCAAAATACAAATCTTGAACTCCTCCAAAAACACTCATATCCATCGAACCTTTTTCATATATTTCTTTTGTATAGTCAGTTTTTATAGCTCTCAGACAAGGAGAACCAGTTTTATTTAATACATAAGTGTCAGATTCAGTGCCATTTAATATAGCGTTCTTCCAATTTTCATGAACTGGACTTTCTTGGCTGGAAACAAATCTAGTTCCCATTTGAATTCCCTCGGCACCAACAGAAAAAGCTGCTACCATTCCTTGTCCATCTGCGATTCCGCCTGCAGCTATTATAGGCAAATCAACTTTTTTTCTTATTGCCTGAATCAATACAAACAAGCCAACTTCTTCCGGACTTTTGAAACCGCCACCTTCCGTTCCTTCAACAACTAAACCATCAACACCAGCTTCTGCGGCTTTTAACGCTCCAGCTAAACTAGGAACAGCATGATATACAGTTAATCCAGCTCCCTTTAATTTATCAATGTATTTGGCTGGACTTCCAGCGGAAGTGGTTACAAATTTAACTCCGCATTCTGCAACAAAATCAACTATAGATTCATCTTGTAAAAATAAGATTGGTAAATTTACGCCAAAAGGATTTTCAGTAAGATCTGACATTTTTTTAATTTCTTCTTTGCAAATTTCTACTTCACCCGAGGAAGTTTCAATGACTCCTAAGCCTCCAGCATTAGATACCGATGATGCAAGTTTACTTCTTGCAATCCAGCCCATTGGCGCTTGAATGATAGGGTATTTGGTACCTAAATGTTGAGTCACTCTATTCATATTTATCTCCACTTTAAATTATAAAAAATATTCTGCATCTGCAAATAAAGTTCCTTTTTGATCAGATTCGGAAATATTTTTTGGCTTATTGGGGAATTCGATTCCAATTTTTTCATCATCCCATTTGATACATCTTTCATCGTCTTTACTCCAATAATCTGTAACTTTATAAAAAAATTCAGCAATTTCACTCATAACTAAAAATCCGTGTGCAAAACCAGGAGGAACCCATAGTTGCTTGTTATTTTGCTCAGATAGAATTATACCCATCCAATCTCCAAAAGATTCAGAGCTTTCTCTTAAATCTACTACTACGTCATAAACTTCTCCAGAAAGTACTTGCACAAGTTTTCCTTGTGGCTGATTTAATTGATAATGCAATCCTCTAAAAACGCCTTTTTTTGAAAAACTTTTGTTATCTTGAACAAAAGAAAAATTAGTATTAGTAGTCTTATTAAATTTTTTTTGATTAAAATTTTCTGAAAAATTTCCTCTTTCGTCTGAAAAAATTTCTGGAACTATAATTTTTACACCCTCAAGAATATCTCTTTTCATAATTTTATCTAATAAAGCTTTTCAAATACTGACCGTATGCGCTTTGCATGAGTTTTGCTACTCTTTTAACATCGCTTTTGTTTATCCATTTATTTCCATAAGCAATTTCTTCTGGACAAGCAACTATAGTGTTTTGTCTGTTCTGAACTAAAGATATAAAATTTGAAGCTTCAAGCAAGCTATCAAAAGTGCCTGTGTCCATCCAAGTAAAACCTCTATTTAAATTTTTAACTTTTAATTTTTTATCACTTAAATAACTCTGGTTTAGATCTGTAATTTCTAACTCGCCTCTTTTCGAGGGTTTCAAATTCTTTGCTCGAAAAACAACATCTTTTGGAAAAAAGTATAAGCCAGTTATAGCTAAATTGCTTTTAGGCGCTTTAGGCTTTTCTACAATTTTTACCGGCTTCCCTTTTTTATCAAGATTTATTACTCCAAACCTTTCTGGATCCTTTACCTGATAAGTAAATATCGTTGAATTTTCTTTATCTTCGTCTGCTTCTTTTAAAATATTGGATAAATTATTACCGTGATAAATGTTATCCCCAAGAATAAGACAGCTCGGAGAGTCTTTAATAAAATTTTTAGCCAAAATAAAAGCCTCTGCTATGCCATTAGGTTTTTTTTGTACTATATAAGAAAATTTTAGTCCCCACTGTTTACCAGATCTAAGAAGTTTTTTAAACTTTGGCAGATCTTGAGGAGTAGTAATTATTGCAATTTGCTTAATGCCCGCTAACATCAAAGTTGATAATGGATAATAAATCATTGGTTTATCAAATACCGGTAATAGTTGTTTGGAGATAACTTGCGTTAGAGGATGAAGTCTCGAACCTATTCCCCCCGCTAAAATTATCCCTTTTCTATTTTTTCTCATATCACCCAATAACTTCAGAAATACTTTTTTCCCAGTTTGGCAAACTTATATCAAAATCATTTTTTAATTTATCAGAAGTTAGAAAAGAATAATTGGGTCTTTTTGCTTTTTGATTAAATTCAATTGAAGAAATAGGTAAAATTTTTATTTGGGAAAATGACGAATCAGGATAGCTTAATGCGTTGATTTTTTGAGCATATTTTGCGAAATCAAACCAAGATCCAGATTCACCTCCGGACATGTGATAAATACCCCATCTGTTTTCATTTTCTGTGTTATCTTCAATTTTTTTTAATATTTTTGAAGTAGCTTCAGAAATATAGGATGCAAAGTTCACAGCCGTTATTTGATCATTGATTACCGATAATTCTTTTTTAGTTTTTGAAAGTTTTTTAATTTTTGAAACAAAATTATCATTGTTTTTAGATATCACTCCGCAAGTTCTTAAAATTAAAAATTTTGAACAATTCTTCTCGACAAATTGTTCGCCTTCTAATTTAGACTTTCCATATATTGATAAAGGGTTAGGAGTTTCTGTTTCTGTATAAGGCGTATTCTTTTTCCCATCAAAAACATAGTCGGTAGAAAAATGAACTAATACAGCTCCAATGCTGTTTGCCAATTTAGATAACTTTTCAACAGCAAAACTGTTTACTTGAAATGCATTTTCTTGAAATTCTTCAGCTTGATCAACATCAGTATATGCAGCGCTATTGATTATGAAATCTGGCTTGAAGTCTTTTAATTTAGCACTCAAAGATTCTATATCTGCAAAATCTAAATCATTTCGATTCAAAAAGGTTGCTTCACACCATTTGGTTAAATCTTTTTTTAATGCCATTCCTATTTGACCTGTTGATCCTAAGACTAAAATCTTTTTCATAAATTTAAGCCTTATCTAAATACCATTGAACAGTTTTTTCTAGTCCTGAAGAAAAAGACTCTTTTGGTTTCCAATTAAAATCTTTCTTTATTTTTGAAGTATCCAAACTATATCTAAAATCATGCCCTGGTCGATCTTTTACAAACTCGATTTGTTCTTTATAGGAAGAGCCATCCTGCTTAGGTTTTATAGAATCTAAGATTTTACAAATTTCGCTAACCACTTCTAAATTATTTTTTTCACAACTACCGCCAATGTTATAAGTCTCTCCTGGTTTCCCATTTTCTAGTATTTTAATAATTGCCTCGCAATGATCTTCTACATATAACCAATCCCTTATATTTTTTCCATCTCCATAGATTGGAAGATTTTTATTTTCTAGAGCATTAGTGATGATCAATGGAATAAGTTTTTCCTGGTGTTGATGAGGGCCATAGTTATTTGTGCAATTTGAAATTAAAGTGGGGAGTTCAAAGGTATGGTGCCAAGCTCTAACTAAATGATCGCTTGCTGCTTTTGATGCTGAATAAGGACTATTGGGTCTGTAAGGGCTATCTTCGGTAGATTTTTCATCACGCATATTCAATGATCCAAAAACTTCATCCGTAGAGATATGAAAAAATCTAAAATTATCTTTTTCTTTTTCGCCTAATGAATTCCAATATTGAAGAGAGGCTTCTAATAGAGAATATGTTCCAACTATGTTTGAATTAATAAAATTTTCTGGGCCTTCAATTGATCTATCGACATGGCTTTCTGCTGCAAAATTCAATATTGCTCTAGGTTTTGACTCTAGGATTAATGTTGTAATTTCATCTTGATTTTGTATATTTAATTTTTTAAAAGAATAATTTAAATTGTGCTCGATATCTTTTAAGTTATTTAAGTCCGCTGCATAACTCAAATTATCAATATTCAAAATATCTTCATCAAACTTCTCTAGCCACCTCAAGATAAAATTTGAACCTATGAATCCAGCTCCGCCAGTGACAATAATCATCTAATTAATTCCAATAAATTTATTTCTGCAAGCACACCTTTTAAAAAGGAAATGTATTTGGCTCTTTTTCTTTCGGAAAAAAGCATTTCAGGAGAAAAAATTTGTATCATCGCAAATATCACGTTTTTTATAGAAACTGCTTTATGGTTATGTTTTTTTTGTGAATATACTCTTGACCTACCCATATGATAACCCTTTATTGCTGCAATAGACTTGTCTCTTGAACTTGAACTTCCGCCAATATGCTTTATCACTGAGTTATGAACATACATCAGTGATCCAATTTCATCCTTTAATCTAATAGAGATGTCATCGTCTTCATGATACAAAAATATTTTTTCGTCAAATCCTGAAACTTTTAGAAAGTTTTCTTTCTTGATAAAAATTGCGGCACCACTTAAAACTGATACTTCTCTATCGGATGTGGGAAAAGTTCTGCTCATCCATTCAGATCTTGCAAGAAGGACAGATCTTCTTTTAAAGCTTTGTTTACCAATTTTATTGACAATTTTAGGATTGAAGGCGCTTGCATCGGGATAGGTTTTAACCGCTTTGATCAATTCTTCTAGAGCATTAGGCTGAATCTCAGAATCAGGATTAACAAAAAATAGATAATTGCCAGTAGCTTTTATTGCTCCAAGGTTGCATGCTGAACCATACCCAATATTTTCTTTGTTTTGTATTAAGATGCAATCATATGCGTCAGCAATTTTTCTTGTCTCTTCGTCTTGAGAGTTATCGACTAAGATAACTTCGATTTCTTTTGGAATTGAAAGCAAAAGTAATTTTAAAGCTTCGCTACTTTTATAGCATACGATTACAAAGGAAATACTTTCCTTTAAAAGACTCATAGTTAATTATATGTTGAATCTAAAATATCAAAAAGATTCCTAGGTCTACTATTAAATAAAGCGTAGCTAATAATCCGAATCCATAAAAATAACTTCTAGGGCTGGGATTTTTTTCAGTAGCTATGTAATAGTAAAGCAACATGTGAATAATTCTAGAAATTGCATAAATCCAAACCACTATTCCTAATTTAAAAGAACTATAGCCTGACAAGATTGCCACAATTGACATTCCTAAAAAAGGAATGATATTTTCCAATGAATTCCAAAAAGCTCTATGACTTCTAAAAAAGAAAGACTCTTGACCTAAATTAGGGTCAATTTTTCCAACTTTATAATCCTTTTCGGCTCTGTGTGCTCCCACCATAATCATTGCTTGGATAACGATTGTTGTGAGGATTAGCCACAATCCAATAAATACAATTTGATAGATTTCCATAACTAATTATCCCTCCTTAAAAGTTACTAGGTATTTTTGGTTTAAATTTTTTACAAACTCTATATCTCGATCATTATCTCCTGTTGGCTCAAAAAAACCACTAAAAGAAGAATTGTCTTGGTTGAAGAATTCAATATAAATAACTATTTTTGGGAAATAGATTTTGCAATGGCTCTAAAAATAGCGATATGAGCATCTTTAGTATATTGCCTCTCCTCAACAAAATTATAATTAGATGATGTTTTGGCTATTACAACTTTTGATTCAGGATTAACATAAATAAATTGATTGTAAATTCCATGCGCAGAGTAATCTGATACTTCTGGACCTGGAATCCACCATTGATAACCATAGCCCCATGCATCTGAAGTAAATTCTTCTCCAGCATTAGGTTGGACGTGTTTGTCTAGTGGAATTGTTGAGTTTGAAACCCATTCAGCCGGCACTATTTGTTTTCCATTCCAACTCCCCTTGTTCAGGTATAGCTGACCGAATTTAGCCATATCTCTAAGCGTAACATTCAAACCTCCTAAAGACATTTCTACTTCTTGCTTATCGGTAAGATAAAAAGCATCATCTTGCATTCCGATTTGACTCCAAATCTTTTCGTAAAGATATTCCTTGACGGTCATATTAGTAACTTCTGCGACTAACATTCCCAACATTTGAGAATCTAAACTAATATAATGATTGTAGGTGCCCGGTTCTCTCGAATTCTTAAGCGTTTTAGCGAATTCTCTTTGTGAAGTTCCAGTAGCAGTCACTCTGGCGTATCTATTAATATCCGAATTTGGATCTCCATAGTCTTCGTTAAATTCTATTCCAGATGACATTTGCAATAAATTTTTAATTGAGACTCCTTCGTAACCTGTTCCTTTAAAATCATTTAGATATTTAATTATTGGATCGTTGATATCATCTATTAAACCTTCATCCAATGCTATTCCTACCAAAGCAGACAAAAAAGATTTGGAAACAGACCAAATAATATGTCTACTGTTTTCTTTATTTTCATTCCAATAATTTTCATATAAAACGTCCCCATCTTGTAAGATCATTAATCCATCGGTATTGAAGTAATCTATGGCTGCTTGAATTTGTTCTTCCTTTCCTTCAAATTCGTAAAACTCAGGCAGATTAAAACCTTCTCTTTTTTTAAAGACATAGGGACTGATTGAGGCTTTTATTGGCGTGGAAGTTGGAAAAAACTCCTTCATATTTATGAAGTTATAAGAAATAGTTTTTTTATCAAAAAGATTAGCCACTTTGTATAGCCTCCAAGCATTAGGACCAAATATTATAGCTAATATAAGCAGAATAAAGATGCTGCCAAAAATTATCCAGTTCATTTTCATTATTCCTTCTTACTTATTTTTGCAAATATCCTATTTTTTAAGTTTGCAGACATAGTTTTTAATTTTTCTACAAGCTCTGGTCCAGCAAAATAAGCTCCTATTATTAGGATTATCCAACTCAAGGCATATACTAAAGAAGAATATATTGCTTTTTCAGTTATATTGAATGAAGAACTAATTGCTATTGCTCCTACTAGTGGATACACAGCTACAGACAATAAGATTAAACCTACCCCAAATAGTCTTAGAAACATAAATTACTTATGTGGCGTAACTAAATATTTAGTTCCAGTTGCTTGTTTTGCATAAGTTTTAATTGCATCCGGTTCTAGCATTTCTTCTAAAGAGACTTCTTTTGTGTAGCTACTTGCAAAAGTAGTCGTGATTTCTCTGGCAACTCTATCTCGCATTTCCTGAAATTTCTCCGTTCCTACTCTTCTTATGAAAGGAGTTAACAGCCATCCGCCTAGCCCCCAAGATAATCCAAAAGATCTATTGAGTACCGTTGGAGTTGGGTCCAAACCACCATAAATGTAAACCTGTTTGTATGTATCAGAACCGTAACGACTATATTCCGTGGCATTTTTATTTGCCGCAACTTCCATGGCCGATAAAATTTGTCCTGCCAATTTACCCTCGTTTCCACCCCCAGTTGCGTCGAATCCTAACGTGGCTCCAGTCTCCACCAAACAATCTATTAAATTCTTCATAAAATTTTCATCTGAAGTATTGCAAATATATTTGGCACCTAAATTTTTTAATAATTCAACGTGTTCCTCTTTTCGTACAATATTGACAAGAGGTATATCGTCGGCCAGACAGATTTTTACCAACATTTGTCCAAGATTAGAGGCGGCAGCTGTGTGAACTAATGCTGAATGATTTTCTAGCTTCATGGTTTCGGTAAACCCAAGTGCTGTTAAAGGATTCACGAAGGAAGAAGCAGCTTCAGCTGAAGTCGTCCCTTCATTCATAACCAAACAACTCATTGCTGGCAAACAACGGTATTGAGAATACATCGCTCCTCCGGCTACACCAACCGTTTTGCCTATTAAATCTTTTGCGTTTTTTCCTGCATCAACTATAATCCCTCCGCCCTCATTTCCAACTTTCATAGATTTGTCTATTCTCGGTTTCATAGACTGCATCAAACCCGGATGAATTCCCATTGATGTAACTGTGTTGTCACCCGAACCTTGAGATGAAATGCTATCAAGATCAGCAGCAAAACTTATCAGCAAGCCCAAATCAGAAGGGTTGATGGGTGATGCTTCGACTTTTATTAACACTTCGTCGTCACTTGGGGTTGGTACATCCGAGGTGACAATAGATAAGTTTAATTTTCCCTCACTAGTTATTTCCGATCTAATTTCTTTTGATTTTAAATCTGTCATTTTTTCTCCCTTTCTAAGTTAAATGTTTGTTTCTAAGAATATATATAAATTTAATTCCAAGCCCTACTATATACATACTTCCATAGAGCAAAAAGAAATTGCTGATATTTTGATCCCTATCTAATTTTATTTCGAATTCTTAATTTATCTACAAGTAAAGTTAAAGTTAATAAAAAAAGGAAAAAAACTATTCTAAAGTCTAAAAAAATAGGCGCACTTACCGGTATTGCTATGGTTTTGATTAATGCATTTATTTTATATTCGTGTCTTTTTGAAAATATTTCGTTATTACCTATTTCTAGCAAATCTCTAATACTTCTGTATCGCATTATCGCAGTTCGATCCCACTCTTTAGTTTCTTCTGCGCCTATGTGATCAATTGCATTTGCAGAAACTTCCCCTCCAAACACAGGATGAGAAGCTCTTATAAATAATTCAGGATACATATACTCCATATAAAAATCTAAGAGATCAGATGCCGAAGCAGACTCACCAGTATTTTCCATTATCGGGGGATTTTCGTTAAGGTCTAAAAAATTGACCATGTAAAAATCTCCACCGTCATCATTACGGAGAAATTTAATAAAATTTGATCTATCCTTTTCAGAAATAGTTGTTTCGCCATTGTCTATTCTTTCTATAACAAGATCTATTTCTTCTTCAGACAAAGGGCCTGACAAATTGGTATACCAGATAAAAAAACCGAAGTATACAAGTAGAAAAATTATCCAGTGAATTCTCATTTTCGTTACTCCATAAGAGCTTGATAAGTTAGAACTTGAAAATCTTGTCTAATGTTTATGTGCCTGTAAGGACGAAGTTGAGTCATTATTAAGCCTATAAGATTATTTTCAGGATCTATCCATGAAAGTGTGCAATAAGCCCCTCCCCAAAAAGCCGAGCCTTCCGACATAGTTGTCGAAGCCTTTCCTCTGTCAGTTACGACTCCATAACCGAGTCCGAAGCCAACCCCTTTTCCATATAACCAGATTAAATAGTCTGACGTATGATTTTCAAGAATTAATGAAACTGTTGAAGGAGCCAATATTCTTACTTCATTTAACTTTCCATTATTTAAAACCATTTCTTGAAACCTTAAATAATCGCGAGCAGTAGAAACCAGGCCGCCGGCTCCGCTAAATAAATATCTTGGTGATTGAATCCATCTACTTTCATCCGAACCTGGATCTCTAAGTTCTATTTCCATTTTTTCTCCAGGTCCATATTGAGCAGTTAGTCTTCCGCCTTTGGTATCATCTAGATAGAAATGAGTATCTCGCATATCTAGTGGCTCAAAAATTCGTTTTCTTAAAAAAATATCCAAGGATTCACCTGAAATTACTTCTACTAAATGTCCAATTACATCTGTAGCATGCGAATATTCCCATTTTTCACCTGGATGATAATTCAGTGGTATTTTAGAAAGTCGATTAATTCTTTCTGCATTATTTTTAGGTATAGGTTCTGCATTCATAATTTCATCATAAGCTTTTGAATTTCCTAAATAACTATTAGCAAGGCCTGCGGTGTGAGTAAGCATGTCTCTTATAGTTGGCTCACGGTTTGGAGCAATTAATTTACCAGTTTTACCACTTGCATCTGAAGTTGTACTGACTTTGACATCTTTAAAAGAAGGAATATATTTGGAGACTGGATCATTCAATTGAAAAAGTCCTTCTTCCCATAAAATCATCAAAGCAATGGATGCTATTGGTTTTGTCATTGATGCGATTCTAAAAATTGCATCGTCCGTCATAGGCTTTTTAGTCTCAACGTCCATGTAACCTTGAGTTTCGAAATGAATAATTTTTCCATTTCTCATTATCGCTGTTAAGACTCCTGGCGTGAGATTCGCGTTAATATATTTTTCCATTGCGGGCGCAATTCTCTCTAGTCTCTCTTTAGAAAATCCTTCCTCTTCCGGATCAGCTGTTTCAAATTCAATTGATTTCGAAAAAGAAGAAAAGATAAATAATAAAGAAATCAAAAAAAATTTTGTTTTTTTGTTGATGATCTTCATTTTAAATCAATGCATGCAATGCTTTAGATATTTGATTAGACGTTTTGTAGAGCTCTCTGATTTCATGTTCTTTGTTACATACAAAAGCAAAACCTAAATTTTTGTCTTTGTCACCATAAGCTACTGCCCCTCCTATTCCTGCATGACCAAAATATCCTTTGGTATGCTTTGGTGACTCTTCAACTCTGGCAGTCTTGTTATGCAACATATAACCAAGACCAAAAGCTACGTCACCTCCCATCAAAACAGTATCTGGACCGTTAGATATTTGCGTAGTTATTAAATCTAGAGTCTGAGGAGAAATAAGCTTTTTGTTATCTCTTGAACCACCAGAACTTAAGATTCCATATAGTTTAGCCAAACCCTCTGCACTACCATGTCCATTTGCAGAAGGGATTTCTGCACATCGCCATTCGGGATCGTTAACTCCAGTCAATCCTGCTCCTTGTGCTAGTGATTGAAATGCCCAATAGAAATCTCCGCCAATAATTGCATTTTTCATATTTTTAAGTTGTCTGGGCAAGAGGAATGATGGTATGTATTTAATTTTTTCTAAAGGAAAAACTTGAGCATCTACTCTTTCTATCATGATCATATCGGCGCAATTAGAAAAATCTTCAGGAGTTAGTCCAATTTTGAAATCTATTCCAAATGGAGTAGCGATTTCCTCTTCAAAATATTTTCCAACGGATCTACCGTCTACTCTTTTAATTATCTCGCCAACTAGCCATCCATAAGTTAACGCATGATATCCTTGAGACGATCCTGGTTCTCGAATAGGTTTTTGTTTTTCTAATGCTTCTCTAAAGTGTTCAAATTTGGACCAATTAGTAATTGGAATGCCTTCCGAAAACCCAAACATACCTGCACGATGACATAAAAAGTCACTTACTTTTGTATCTTCCTTACCATTATTCCCATACTCCGGCCAATAAGTGGTTACTTTTTCATTACAATCCAATTTACCTTCTTCAATTAATTTAGCTATGCAAGTGGCAGTTACCGCTTTAGTTACTGAAAAAACATTTACCCAAGTATTTTGTTCCCAGGCTTTTTCTCTTTTTTCATCTTTGTGCCCACCAAATAAATTTACAACCATTTCGCCTTCATGCTCGATAGCCACTGATGCGCCTAATTCATGTCCTGATTTTATGGCTTCAGAAAAAATTGATTCAATTTTTTTGAATTTTGGATGGCAATATCCAGAAACTGGAAATGTTTCCATTAAGTTCTCCCCCTTTTTATCTTTCTTAATTAAAAGAATTACTTTGAAGTTCCAAACCCTCTAAAGAGCCTTTTTTTCTCCATTTTTTCATTAAACTAAAAAATTCTAATGAGCCACCACCGTAAGGATTATTTTGCGGTGATGTGTTGGGCTTACCTTCATTATTATAATAACCCGGTGTACAGCTTTCTTGAAAAGCCTGCATATTTCTGGCCTTTTCAATCACAGTGTTTACCCAGTTTTTTTCTGCTTCTTCTGAAGCCTCTACATAATTTTTACCTTCTTTCTTCATGGCATCTAAGATATAAGACAAATGAACGCTTTGCTCATCCAAAGAGTGAGTATAATTTGCTGTGAAACCACCCTGAGCTGGCCCAAAAAAGAAAGTATTTGGAAATCCTCTGCAATGCATACCGTGATATGTGACCAAACCATCTTTCCATTTCTCTGAAATTGATAAATTATTTTTTCCTATAATCTCATATCCGCTTCTTCGCGTGTACTCTGTGCCAACTTCAAAACCTGTTGCGAAAATAATGCAATCAACTTCGTATTCTTTACCGTTAAAGAAAATGCCTTTTTCTGTAATCTTATCCAATCCTTTACCATCGGTATCAATTAGGGTCACAGACTCTCGATTATAAGTTTTTAAATATTCATCGTGAAAACAAGGACGTTTGCAAAACTGTCTATAGTAAGGTTTTAATGACTCGGCAGTTTTTGGATCATTCACAACTTGATCAGCTCTAGCTCTTATTTTTTCCATTTTTTCAAAATCGACCATCTCGACTTTGTTCATTAAATTATCTTCGCCCACGTGCTTGATAAATTTATCCATCAAATAATTTTTGATTCCTTTCTTGTAAAATTCTTTTGTAAATAGCCCGCCCAAAAACCAAAAAAACATAGTTAATTTGGATGGTGCGCTGCTTCTGATGCTTCCTAATATGGTTCTAAAAATTTCTGTCCAACCGTCATTCACCAAATCTTTTTGCTGAAAATTTCCTGTCAAAAACCCTTCGAAGTTTTCTCTTCTTTCATTATGCCAACCAGGTTTTAAATTTTTAAACCATTCCTCGTCCGTCTGAGAATTATTTCTTTCGTCGATTGATGATGGAGTTCTTTGAAAAACATACAATTCTTTAGCAGCTTCACCTAAATGAGGAATGCACTGAACTGCAGTGGCACCCGTTCCTATAATGGCTACTTTCTTATCTTTTAAGTTCTCTAAATTTCCCTTTGAGCTTCCGCCAGTATAAGCATAGTCCCACCTACTGGTATGAAAAGTATGGCCTTCAAAATCATTAATCCCTTCAATAGCCGGTAATTTCGGTCTATTTAAAGGACCGTTAGAATGAACTACAAATTTTGATCTTATGTCATCGCCATTATTTGTCGATATTTTCCACAAACCTTCTTTTTCCAACCAAATTACCTCTGTCACCTCAGTTTGAAAAATAGCGTTTTCCGCAAGATTAAATTTTTCCGAAATTTTGCCAATATATTCTAAAGTTTCAGGTGCGTTAGTATATTTGTGCTTTGGTACAAATTTTGTTTCTTCAAGCAAAGGAAAGTAAATATATGACTCAATATCACATGATGCTCCCGGATAACGATTCCAATACCATGTTCCTCCAAAATCTCCGCCTTTTTCAATTATTTTAAAATCATCTATTCCAGACATTCTAAGTCTGGAAGCAGCTAAGATTCCTCCGAAGCCTCCGCCGATTATTGCAACTTCTGTAATTAAGTTTTCGGAATTTTTTTTAACCTTTTCTGTGTAGGGATCTTCGACAAAATATTTGAAGTCTCCCTCAACTTCTTTATATTGATCGTTCCCATCAGCTCTGAGCCTTTTATCTCTTTCTTGCCTATATTTATCTCTTAATTGATCTGGGTCAAAATTAAAATTTTCTGTATTTACTGCCATATTAAACCTTCAAAAAAATGATTATCTCAATTTATCATTGAGTTTTAAAGCTTTCTAATGATTTTTTAATTGTCTTAATTTAATCGAAAGAAGGCACTACGTTTGTAATTGGAATCATCAAATGTTCCCACTCTGTATTTGGAAACATAACGTATGAACCTCCAGCATATGGGTTGGAGGTAATTTGTTTTAAAACTCCCCTTGGAAGCAGCAACATTAGATGAGGTCCTGAATCATGAAAATTTCCTGTCTCGGCAGATTTTTTATGATCTTCCATTCCCACACTGGTTGGAACATCATTATCTACTGGAACGTCTCCCATCAACATATAAGCTTGTCCAAACTTTTGATTTTCAATATCGTTTTTTTCTCCAGCCATAAATCTTTCATTCCACTTTCGCCATTCTTCGTCTAAACACATAGGAGCTATTCTTTGAGGTGTGCTACCAGTCATGCAAACCCAATCATTAGAGCCTTTTCTAAGAAGTGATCCATCAAAGTCCATAAATGTTGCACTATCTGTAATAGCAGAAGGAGCAGCTTTTTTTGCCATCTTAATAAGTGAATTTTTTGAATAAGGTGATTTATGTTTTTCATTTTGCTCATGACCTCCTGCCAATGCGCCAAAAGAAATGAAACAACTCATCATAAATATTAAAATCTTCATTTTTTCTCCTATAGTATGTTATTCAACCATTGCTTGACGCATTGAGTCATAATCATCAAAAGCCGTAAAAGTTACAATTTTGTTGTCTTCTATTGTAAACATGTGAAGTGCAAAACTATTTAGGTTGTCGCCCATCAACTTATTCAACACATAGACTGTTTTGCCTGATTTACTATCGACGATATCAATGTTGATAGTTTCTAATTTGAAACTAGGCCAATAGACTGGAATCACTTCAAATACGTTTTTTATAGTCGCTTCGGTTCCATTGAAAGTTCCCGAATGCGGTAGCTGTCCTAAAATAGTAAATTTCAGGTCAGCTGCATGAAGCTTTGCCCAAGCCTCCGAATCACCGGCAGCAAAAGTTGCATAAGCTTTTTTGACTAATTCCTCAGCACTCATTAGTGAATCGCCATGATGCATAGCTTGAGAGGATAGTGTTAGCGAAAAAATCAAAACCGTTAAAATCTTTTTCATATGTTTATCCTTTTCATTTTTAATGTAGATGTTTAGACTAACTCGATAGCTTGCAAACATCAATCTTTGTCCTGAAATAATGAATAATATAAATAAAACAAACTGGCTGGTTCCTCCAAATAACAGATGGAGCTTTAAAAACATGAGTTCTTTGTTCAGAACGGTTAAATTATCTAAATCTCATGATCCTTACATTATTCCGCAAAATCTTACTAATTTAGAATCATTTGAATTTGATGGGCTTGAAGGCAAAGTTACAATTAGAGAAATGTTAGATTCTAGCTACACTGACGCGTTTGTTGTTCTTAAAGACAACAATATAATTTTTGAAGAATACCAAAATGAAATGAGGGAAGACGATCTTCATCTTATGAATTCTGTATCAAAATCTTTTGTTGGCATGCTTATAGGAATTCTAGAGGAAAAACAAAAACTCAATTCAAAAGATAAATTAAAAAAATATATTCCAGAATTGCAAGACTCTGCTTTTAGGGAAACATCTATACAACATGCCTTGGATATGACAGCGGCTGTTAAATTTTCTGAAAATTATTTAGATCCTTCTTCTGATTTTTGGTATGAAGCTGCTGTAGTAAATTGGCGACAAGATCTTAGAGAAGAAAACTCTCCAAAAACTCTTTTAGAATTTATGGCAAATTTAAAAGAAACTTCCCAAAAGGAGTTTGAAATTTTTGATTATCGAACAGTACTTACCAACATTTTGGCTTTGACAGTAGAGAGGTCTTGCGAGACAAAGTTTCAAAATCTATTGCAAACCTATATCTGGGATAAGTTAAAAGCTGAATACGAATCACACATAGTTTCTGACGAAACTGATTTTCCCTATATGGGAGCCGGAATGAATGCAAGCGCAAGAGATCTTGCTAAATTTGGTTTAATGCTAATGAATAATGGAACTTTTAATAATGAGCAAATCGTTCCAAAAAACTGGATTAAGTCGACGCTTGAAGGCTCCATCGAACATAAAGATATTTTTTCAAGAAGTGAATATGGTTTAAGACTTCCGGGTTTTCATTATAAAAATCAAATTTGGGTCGGTAACCCTGAGACAATGATTTGTATTGGTATCTACGGCCAAGCTATTTATGTTGACCAAAAAAATAAAGTTGTAATAGTAAAGCTTTCCTCACATCCTGAGCCAGATAACGCGTTGCTACTTGGTAATACTTTCTTGGGTATTGCGGCTTTATCAGAAAATATTTAAAAATTTTATACTTCGTTTTTAACTTTTGAAGTCCAAAACTTAGTCATGTTGATAGTCGTCTGATCTTTGACTACGAAGTGATGGTAAAGAGCTGCAAAAATATGAACAACAATTAATAAAATAATTGCGTTTGTCGAAAACTCATGAATTCCTCGAATCAGATTGAACATTTCAATATTTTGAGTTTCAGAAGATAAATTCAATAAGCCAAAAACCACAACCGGATCAGAAGTGAAATTGGCAGACAAAATTCCAGTCACAATTAACATGCCCATTAGAATGTAAAGCCCATAGTGACCTGCTTTTGCCGAAATTACTTGCCAACTAGGCATCTCTGCAGGAAGCGCTGGAGCACCATATCTATATCTTAGAAAAATTCTCAATAAAAAAAGAAACGTAACAATTAAACCAGCCTGAGCATGATCTACTCTGGATTCAAGTCTATCCCAAAGCTCCATGTCACCACCAAACTTTTGGGCAACATTTAAATCCAACATTATTATTATCGCCATCAACCAATGAATGACTTTTTGAGCTTTTAAATAATCAACCATTTACTAATTTTAAATTAAAAAAACCAAAGATAAATTAATTATTAAAGCTAACAGAGTTAATAGAACGCTTACTGTATGAAGCAGTCCAAAGGTTTTTTTATTGTCTTCATCTCTAGCCTTGTTCGTAGCGGGTATTAACGAATAACAAATAACAAAGAAAATAAAATTTACTAATTGCATAAAAACTAGGGGGAAAAATTCTAACCTATAAACTAATCCTATAGCTAAAGCGGCCAGCGCAAGAGCGGCTAAAAATAGAAAGAATTTTGGAAAAAGATTTCTTAATAATATTCCTGCATTATCTTCAGGCAAAACTTTAAAAATAGAAGAAGCAACAATAAATGATTGAAACAAAATTATTCCTGCACTTATGCCAGAGATAAAAATAAAAAAAGTTGATCCTAAATTCATGTTTTTAAAGGTTAAAAGCTTATTTTATAAAGTTTTAGTGAATGTAAATTTCAATTGTAATAGCTATAATTTTTATATGAAAATAAAATTTTTAATTGCTTTCCTGTTTTTGGTGTCTTCCTCATTTATTTTTTCAGCAAAATATGGAAAAACTGATCCTGATAAGCTTTATACGAGAGCGCTCAACTTCATTGAGCAAGAAAGATTCTTTGAAGCAAAGAAAGTTCTTAAAGCGTATACAAAATCTAAGCCAGAAGATTCCTATGGCTGGACCTTATATGCTTTCAGTGAAAGAAAGCTTGGAGGCTTAGAAAAAGCAAAAGGATTGTATGAAAAAGCTTTATCGCTGGATGCTGACAACAAAGCAGCTTTAGAATATCAAGGTGAACTCTACGTTGAATTGGAAATGCCTGCATTAGCACTAGCTAATTTAGAAAAACTCAACATTCTTTGTCCTAATTCTTGTGAAGAAGCTGAGCAATTGAAGAGTTTTATTGCCGGAACGTCTGTTAAATAGTTTTTACTTATTTTTTTTAATTTATATAATTCTTTTATGTCGATCGATAAACTATTAAATGATTCGGAAGTAAGCGAGCTAAAACAGAAAAAAGATCATATTAACGTTTTTACTTTAGCGTCTATGTGGGTTCAAGTAATACTGGCTTTTGTATTGTTCATTTTATTTCCCAATCCTCTAACATTTTTTATTTCGGCAATTGTCATTGCTGCCAAACAATTTCAAATGGTTGTTTTTATGCATGATGGCGCACATGGTCTTATTTTCAAAAATAGAAAATTAAACGATATTGCTTCTCAATGGCTCTGCGCCTATCCGGTGATGACAGATACAATGCCTTATAGAAAAGTCCATTCTCAACATCACAAGCACACAGATACTGAAAAGGACCCTGATTTAGGTCTCACTCAAGCGTTTCCTGCATCTAAAGAAAGTCTTGTTAGAAAATTTGCTAGAGATTTATCCGGCATTGCCGGGGTTAGAAGATATTTTGCAGTTCTGATTTCGGCTTGGGGCAATGAAAATTCTTTTTTTAAAAGTTTAAAAAGATTTGTATTTAAATTAAAAGGTTTTTTCATCACCAATTTTATAATTCTCGCCAGTTTAATTTTCGTCAATCAAGGATGGCTGTACTTGTTTTTATGGTGGTTACCAATGCTAACCTTTTTTAGTCTTTTTTACAGAATCAGAAGCATTACTGAACATTCAGGGCTAAGCGGCAGTGACGATTTTACATTTACCAGAACAACGCTTGTGCCTTGGTATCTCAAATATTTTTTAGCGCCACTCAATGTAAATTATCACATTGAACATCATTTATTCACTTATTGTCCTTGGTATAACTTACCTAAAGCTCATCTAATGCTCAGAGAAAAGGGCTTTACTGATGAAATGGAAATTTCTGATGGATATTTACCTGTATTCAAAAAAATTCTGATACAGTAACTCCTTAAAAATGAAGGGTAGGAGATTTTTTTTATTACTAAGCGTTCTGCTTTTTGCGATTTCCGTATCTGCAGAACCTTTAGTCCATGATCATCATGATGAAGACCATCATGAGGAATCTTGCGTTGTTTGTCATTTTGTTGAAATATCTTCAATCGATCATTTCAATCATTTAGAAATTTCCAATACCCTTAACAAAAACTTATTTAAAGAAGAGTATTCTTCTTATTTTTTATCTCATTCATCTCCCTACTCAACTAGAGCGCCTCCTAAAATTTAAAAAGTCGTAACAAATTTTTAATTTTAATTTTTCATAGGAGGTATTATGAAAAAATTTACAAAAATGCTCACATTATTGGGCATAGTAGCTATGATCCCGGCTTTTGCTCAAGATATTGAAGATGTTGTTGTAACTTCATCGATTTTGGGTACAAAAAGCCAAATTGAGAATCCCATTCACGTCATTGACGAGGAAACTCTTAATAAGTCTGGAAGTCACAGCATAGGTGAATCCATAGATAATTTACTTGGTGTAACCAATACAGATTTTGGATCCATTGTTGGGCAACCTGTAATTAGGGGACTTTCTGGAGCAAGAGTTAAGGTTCTTGAAAATGGATTAGTTAATAGAGACGTTTCAGGAATTGGTGCAGACCACCCGATTGACATCGACTTAAATAATATTCAACAAGTTGAAATTGTTAGAGGGCCAAGTTCCTTGCTTTACAGCAATGGTGCACTTGGAGGTATTGTTAACGTTGTCGATAACACAATCACCCAAGAAGATTTTTCTGAACAAGAAATAAAACTTGGTTTTGAGCACAACTCAGTAAGTGACGGCGATGTTCACAACATTAGTTTTAGCGATAATATTGAAGGCCTTAATGTAAGTCTTGCCTACAAGCATCAAAATTTTAATAATTTTGAAATTCCCGATGAGGCTGTAATCCATGAGGAAGAAGGTCATGAAGAGGAAGAAAAGGATTATTTGGAAAATTCTGATGCAAAAATTGCCGCTTACAAAACTGGTGTTTCAATTGTTGAAGATTGGGGTTATTTTGGAGTCTCATTCAAAAATATTGAAAACGTTTATGGTATTCCTTTTCATGGTGAACATGAAGAAGAGGAAGAAGGTCATGGTGAAGAAGAACACGAAGAAGAAAGAATTGAATCTTCAACTGATTCTGACACCACAAACATAAAAGGTGCTTACAAAATAGCAAGTGATTTCATCAATCAAATTGACTATTTCTACAGCGATACCGATTATGAGCTTGTTGAGTTGCACATCGGTGGCGAGCATAGCGGTGAAAAAACGACTTTCCTTAACGATGCACAAGAACTTGGAGCAATTCTAGATTTATCTAACGATGCTTTGACGCAAAAAGTTGTGATTCGTTCGATGGAAGAAGACACTTCTATTCTTGGCGAAGAAGCTTTCATGGAAAATGTAGAAAGTGAAGAAACAAGTTATGGATACTACCTTAGTAGAGAATTTTCTAACTTCGATCTTGATTTTGGTATCAGAAGAGACGAAGTAAATAGAAAAAGTAAAGTTGGTTCAACTGCTTACGATAAAGACTTTAACTCAACAAGTTATGTCCTAGGATTTGGTTTTGATCTATCTTCAACAACTGACTTAAGCCTTAGTTTTGGTTCAGTCGAAAGAGCGCCCTCATCCGTTGAAATGTTTATGAACGGCGAACATGCTGCTGTTCAAAGAGATGAAAGGGGTAATCCAAATATGCAAGCTGAAGAAGCTCAAAACATTGATCTTGGTTTGAGCTTTGACAACGACGTCATCTATGGATCAATAAACTTTTACCAAAATGAGGTCGACAACTACATTTATCGTAAAGATACCGGAGTTAAAGGCACAGGTGAAATGAAGCTCGAAATCGCAAATTTTGTGCAAAAAGACGCTGAACTCGATGGTTACGAGATTCAAGTTGGAACAGAATTTGATTTTCTAAATGGAAACTTAGGTGTAACGATTGGTAGAGACTCTGTCGACGGAACTTTCACAGACGGTTCCAATATCCCTAGAATAGTTCCAGCGAGAGACATTTATACGCTGTCTTACACAGAAGACAACTTGTCAGTTGACATAGATTTAATTGAAGTAAACGCACAGCCTGATTTTGGTTCTGATGGTGATTCCTTTACTGCCGGATTTGAACTACTCGATTTAAGTATCAGCAGATCTTTCCCAGTTGAAGGAGTTGAAGACTTCAAAGTAGTGCTTTTTGCTAACAATCTCTTAGATGAAATAGCAAGAAACCATTCGTCTACTGTTAAAAATGAAGTGCCCTTACCAGGCAAAAACTTAGGTATAGGTTTTAGAGTTACTCTATAAAATTCTAAAACATCTCCTGAATGCCGAAAGCAATATTGAGTTGTTTTCGGCGTTCAAATGATTAAGATAACTTCTAAACTTTATGAAGTTAGTTATTGCCAAAGACACTGATCAATATTTTGGATCTCAACTAAGAGAACTTGATTTTTCAGTTGAAATTTTTCCCATAGATCCCGAAAATGCTTCAAATCCAGCTTGGGATTCTATTCCAGACTGCGAAGCACTTTTTCTTTCGTATCAATTTTTATTTGCAATTAGAGACAACCAGGAGCTTTTTCAGCCATTATTAAATCTATGCAAACGCATGCAATTTATTCAGACTGGTTATGCTGGGATGGACGACCCCTTTTGCCAAGCGATGTTAAAAGAATCCAAGGCAGTTATTGCCAATGCTAGTAGTATTCATGCAATTCCTATTTCTCATTATGTTTTTTCTCAAATGTTGCGTTGGAATAAAAGAATAGACCAACACATAGAGTTGCAGCATGAAAAAAATTGGAGTCCTATGGGTGGTGACGGGGAATTAACAAACAAAACTTTATTGATATTAGGTTATGGCGGGATAGGCAAAGAAGTAGCTAAACTTGGTAAAGCTTTTGGAATGAATGTAATCGGAATAAGAAGAAAACCTAAGGAATGCGAATTTGCTGATGAAGTTTTAACTATGGATCGATTTGAGGAATTTTTACCTTTGACTGATTTTTTAGTGATGGCCTTGCCGAATGCTAAAGATACCGATGACGTAATCAATAAAAAAGTTCTGCAAAAACTAAATAACTCAGCAATGCTTATTAATGTTGGCAGAGGAAATTCAATAAATGAACAAGATCTTTCAAATGCCCTTAATTCAGGAGAGCTTGCGGCTGCAGCTTTGGATACGACTAAAATTGAACCGTTAGATGCTTCTTCGGATTTATGGACAGCAAAAAATTGTTTCATATCTGCGCATGACTCGGCACATTCTCTTCTAGGTCTGCCTCGTTCTTTTGAATTATTTTTGGAAAACGTAAAAAACTTTAAAGATCAAAACCCTATTAAAAATCTTTACAGATAAAAGTTTCTAAAAAGTTTTTATTTATTATTCTTATAAAGATATTAGCTGTTTTTCAATTATTCTAAGTTAATCTTATTCGCATGAATATAATTTTGCTTCATCGTGACTTGAGAATACATGACAATCCAGCTTTGTTTCATGGCACGAATGTTGAAGAAGCCTTGGTCGTTTTCGTTTATGACAAAAACTATTGGCAAGGCAATGGAAAATCTGCTTTTCAACTTAAATTTGCTATGGATTGTCTTAGGGAAGTTTCAGATAACTTAAAAAATAAAAATATTCCTCTGCATATTTTTGAAGGAGACTACGAAGAGCTTAAAAAATGGATTGAAATTAATTTTCCAAATTCTGTAATTTACATGAATCATTTTACAGATATCGACTATTACCGAACTAAAACTAATGTTTTTAAACGCTTTTATGCAGATCAAAAAAGAATAAAAATTTTCGAAAATTTTGGAATTCAAACAAAAAATTTCAATCGCGATACTTGGTCGTTTGATTGGCAAAAAATAATGACCAAACCTATTTTATCTGAAATAAAAACTTCTGATCCATGGTCGCCTAAAAATATTAAATTAAGTAGCTTTGAAGAGTTCTCTTCCAAAATATCTTTAATTGATCAAATGCCTGAATCGCAAATTGGAGGAGAAACGAAAGCATTTGAGCTAATGCATTCTTTTTTAGAAGAAAGAGGTAGTGGCTACGCTCTTAAAATGTCTAGTCCGGTAGAGGCTGAGTTTGCATGTTCTAGACTTTCCGCTCACATTGCCTTTGGTTCCATTTCGCTGAAAACAGTATATCAATCTTTACTAGAAGCTATTCCTTACTCACCTTTCAAAAAAGATTTGTACTCTTTTAAAAAAAGGCTTCATTGGCATTGTCATTTCATCCAGAAATTAGAAACTGAACCAGAATTGGAATTCTCTTCGATGCATCCTATGTGTGACAAGCTGAGAGGTGATGGAAACAACGAGATAATAGAAAAATGGATAAAAGGAGAAACTGGTTTTCCATTTCTTGATGCGTGTATGCAATTCCTTAAAAAAAAGGGATGGATTAATTTTAGAATGCGCGCAATGATTATGTCCTTTGCTTCTTATAATTTGTGGCAACCTTGGCAAAAAACTTCTCCACTATTGGCACAATTGTTTATCGATTATGAGCCTGGGATACATATCTGTCAGGTTCAAATGCAAAGCGGTGTTACTGGCATCAATCTTCCTAGAATTTATTCAGTTATAAAACAAAGCAAGGATCAAGATCCGGATGCATCATGGATTAAAAGTCAACTTCCTCAATTGAGAGAATTTTCTGCAAATAGCATTCACAATGCAGAGCTATCAGAAACCTATAAAGAAATTATTTGCGATCCAAAAGCTAGCGCAAAAAAAGCCAGAGAGACCATATGGTCAATGAGAGCTAACAAAGATTTCAAGAAACTTGCTAGAGATGTTTATTTGAAACATGGAAGTCGGATGAAAAGAAGAGTCTAAAGTATCTTAAAATTTCAAGAATTTTCAGGTTTTATAAACAACAAAGTCATCCTATCGCTTTCTCCAATCTCTAAATATTTAGATTTATCTACATCTTTTAATCTCAAAGTCGGAGGCAAAGTCCATACTCCTTTGGGATGGTCGGTTGTGTCCTTAAAGTTCGAGTTGATATCGGATTTATCGACCAAAATGAATCCAGTTTTTTCAGCTGCTCGGATTGCATAGGCTTCGGTAACGTATCCAGTTTTTTTCATTTTCTTAATTGATGTCTTCGGTTTTGCTCGATGTTCCACTACTCCAAATAAGCCGCCTGGTTTTAAAGCGTTAAAACTATTTGTAAAGATTTCATCCATTGTGGGTCCCAACCAATTATGAAGATTCCTAAAAGTTAAAACTGCATCTACTGAACTTGCAGGAGCTAAAGTAGAATCAAGATCAACTAACTTAACTTTATTAAAGGCTTCGTTAGTACTTAACATTTGCTCGTAATTAGCTCGACTTCTTTTCAAATAATTATTTTCTATTTTTGGGTTAAAATGCGCAGCAATTAACAGTCCCGAGTCATTTAAATAATTCGCAAGGATTTCTGTATACCAGCCGCCCCCAGGAGACAATTCGATAACTTTCATATCTGGTTCTATCTTGAAAAAAGATATGGTTTCATAAGGGTTTCTGTATACATCTCTAGTAACATTTTTTGCTGTTCTATCTGAGTTTTCAATTGCATCGCGCAAAGGATCTGCTGAAAGAAAAGGCCCGGCCAACAAAAAAATAACAACAAATATTTTTTTAATCATAATGCTTGTTCAAAAGTTTCTAATTGCGGAGGACCGATATAAATCTCAGCATGTTGGCCAGCATTTTTGTGTGCAAGGCGAAAAGCTTCCGACTTAGTCCAATTGATAAAATGTTCTCTAGACTCCCAAATGCTGTGAGAAGCATAAAGTGAAAAATCTTCTTCGGTATTTCCTTTCAATAAATTAAATTCTTTAAAGCCGTCTACACCTTGCAAATGAGTATCTCTTTCTCTCCAAATTCTTTCAAAGTCTTCTTCACGCCCTTTCACGATTTTGAATCTATTCATTGCCAAAAACATATTTCCTCCTTTTATTAATTAAAATTATTTTCCTTGAAATTCTGGACTTTTCTTCTCTATAAAAGCTTTGACAGCATTTTTGTGATCCAGTGTTTCGCCACAATGCACATGATGGGTTGCCTCTAAATCTAAACAATCGTCGACGTCTCCGCTCATAGCACGATTCAAGTTTTCTTTCATATATCTATAAGCAACAGATGGTCCAGCCGCCAAATGTTCTGCTATCTCTTTCGTTTTATTCTCTAAATCGTCAGGTTCTACGACCCAATTAGTAAGACCTAAACTCAAAGCTTCTTCGGCAGAAACTCGGTCTGAAAGAAAATACAATTCTCTAGCTTTTGCAGAACCAATGAGCTGAGACATAAAATAAGTACCGCCATAATCACCTGAAAAACCTACTTTTGCAAAGGCCGTTGTCATAAAGGCTGATGATGACATGATACGCAAGTCACAAGACAAAGCATAAGATAAGCCTGCTCCTGCTGCCGCTCCAGGCAGAGAGGCAATCGTAGGTTTTGGCATTTTAAATAATTTACCAGAGGTACCTCTTTGGTGATCTCTTTGTTGATGGATTGCTTTATCAATAGTTATATCTCTTCTACCCTCAGAGTTTCTCGAAGACATTCCTTTGACATCCCCTCCAGCGCAAAAGGCATTTCCTGCTCCAGTGAGAACTATGCAACGCACCTCATTATTTAGTTCAAAATTAGCTATATTTTTTTGCATTGCTTCATTCATTTCAGCTGACATTGCATTTCGTGCGTCTGGTCTATTCATAATTAAATAGCCAACACCATTTTCTAATTTAGCAAGTAAATGGTCTGTTCCCGTATCTAACTCTCTCATAATTTCCTCTCTAGTTTTAATTTGTTATTCTACAAATATTATGAGATTAAGACAGTTAGTTTTTGTTTCTCGAGAAAGAGACAGGTTGGCAAGGGAAATTTGTACCCTTCTTGATCTTAAAGAGACTTATCATGATGCGGGGTTAATTAATTTTGGTCTAGAAAATGTGTTGATTCCACTCGGTGACACCTTCTTTGAAATAGTCATGCCGGTCCAAGAAAATACTACTGCTGAGAGATTTTTAGACAAAAGAAATGGAGATGGTGGCTACATGGTCATTGTGGCTGTCGATGACTTTGAAAGTGAACAAAAAAGAGTTGAGTCATCTGGAATTGAGATTGTTTGGCATGGCAATAGAAACGAAGAGGAAATAAATGCCCGAACAATCCATCTTCACCCGAAACAGGTTGGTGGTGCCATTTTATCAATAGATCATATGAATCCTAAAAATGCTTGGCTTTGGGCCGGTACAAATTGGGAAAAAGACATAAACAAAAATCTTGTGGATGTACTTTCAGGTGTTGTCATGCAATCCGATGATCCAGAACAATTATGCGCACAATGGGAAAAAGCTCTTGGAATAAAAAGAGCCGCCAATGAGTTAAAAATTCAATTAGAAGAATCAACTATAAACTTTGTAGAAAGCATTGATGGAAGAGGATTAGGCATCAATGCATTTAAAATTAAGGCACTGAATAAAGATCAAATTATAAAAAATGCAAAATCAATGAAAATTTTTCAAAACGAAGAAATTTCTTTAGGTGGCGTTAAGATTATTCTGGAGTAAATCAAACAGATGACAAAAAAAATTGAATATTTTTTTGATTGCAGCAGTCCTTGGACTTATCTTTCCTTCAAAGGAATTTTAAATTTAAAAAAAACTAAAGATTTTGACATTATATGGAAACCTATTTTAGTGGGCGGTATTTTTAATTCGATCAATCCGAGCGTTTACGAAAGTAGAAAAAATCCAGTAAAAGAGAAATTAGATTACTCTCAAAAAGATATGAATGATTGGACTAAATTAAGAGGTATTGAAATAAATTGGCCAAAAATTTTTCCGATCAATAGCGTTAGAGCTATGAGGGGGGCTTTTTATTTTTTAGATGAAAAGATTGAAATAGAGTCTTATCTTAAATCTATATTTAAAGCTTATTGGACAGACGGGATTGATATATCAAGCGAAGATTGTTTAGCAAAAATTGTTGATGCCTTAGGTGTTGATTCAAATAATTATATTGAGTTTATTAATCTGCCTGATACAAAAAACAGACTTGTGGAAAATACCCAAGAACTTATGGAAAGAGGCGGCTTCGGTTCACCAACATTCTTTATCAACGATAAAGATATGTATTTTGGTAACGATAGGCTTCAATTAATCGAAAACTTACTCTAGAAATTTAATTTTTTTCTTTTGCCTTTGCCATTTCAGAAATACTTTTGGCATCTTGTTTAAACATAGTTTTAAGACTTTCTTTGGATATTCCTTCACCGAAATTTCTTACTTCTTTTCCAACATCCATTCCTCTTCTTACCGCAGGTCTGACTTTAATAGCATCAAACCATCTTCTTACATTTGTAAAAGAGTCTAAATTAACTTCGTACCTTTTATAGGCGGTTACCCACGGAAAAGACGCCATATCTGCAATTGAATAATCTCCAGCTAAAAATTCTCTTTCATTCAAAACTTTATCCATTACACCTAACAAGCGATCGTATTCGTTTTTATACCTAGTTTCGGAATATGAGTGATCACCAGGGAAATTCGGAGCATAATTAACAAAATGACTTACCTGACCAGCCATTGGACCTAATCCTCCAACTTGCCAAAATAACCATTCTAAAACTCTTTCTCTGTCAGGAGATTTCTGAGGAAAAAATTTTTCTACCTTTTCCGCTAAATACATTAATATTGCGCCAGATTCAAACACGCTCATTGGCTGCCCATCGATTACATTTTTATGATCAACGATCGCCGGCATTCTGTTATTTGGGCTGATTTTTAAAAATTCCGGTTTGAATTGGTCTCCTTTGCCTAAATTGACATAAATTACGTTGTAATCTATCTCGCATTCTTCAAGCATAATAGAAATTTTCCAACCATTGGGTGTTGGAGCATAATAAAGATCTATCATTTAATTAAGATTTAATAAGAGGTAATTTTTGCAAGCCTAATGCTTCTCTGTAGGTATTGTGATAATGATGAAGAGCTGGTTCATTTCTACCAAAAGTAAGAAATTCAAGGTTGCCAGAATTTAAACCCTTATGAGATGAGGCAGCAGCTACATAATCTTCGTCTCGAATTACATTGCCAAATGCAGTGTAGAGTTCTTCAAGAGGATTTTGACCAGTTTCTGGAGATACTCCCATTTTTTTGGCGGCTGCAAGTGCTTCTGGATAAAAATAGAACGAAATCTTTGAAACGCTTTTATGAGGTGAATCTTCTAAAGGATACTCTTTAACCAAAAAAGCCCCTTCTGGAGTTGGCATAAAGATTATATTTGGAAATAAATAATAAACTGGCAACGTTCCTGTACAGATTTTCCAATCTTCTTCAGGCATTTCTCTCATTGCATCGATATCTCTCTTGCACAAAATTAATCTTCCATTCCTTTTAAAACTATCAAACAATTGACAGTTGCCATGAAAAGCTTGAAAAAGAGAGTCTTTATGCAAAACAGAAAAGTGGTAAGTTTCTCCAAAAGTATCTATAGCTAACTTCCAATTCATGTCAGTTCGATATTCATCTTCATGAGAAAGCACTAACTTATCAAAATCCCACGCAGCAAATTCTTCATTCAACTTATCGCCTAATAATTCATCTAAATTAATTTCTCCTTTTGAATTTGGATGCACCCATAAGAAACCATACTTTTCTAGACTCGGTAATTCAGTTAGTCCATAACAGTCTTTATCTATTTTTCCAAATTGGTCCCTTTTAGGATAACCGACCAAATCTCCTTCGTTATTAAAAGTCCATCCATGGAAAGGACACGAGAATTTAGACTTTACACCTTTTTTATCTTGTTCGATTTCAGCACCTCGATGAGAACAGACATTCGCATATGCCCGAAACTTTCCTTGGGGATCTCGTGCAGCGATTATTGATGAGCCAAAATCTTCGATCGTAACGAAACTATTTGGTTCAGCCAAATCTCCAGACATGCCAACAATTTGAGGATAATCTTTAAAAAAGGTTTTCCACTCTAAATCAAATCTTTCTTCACAAGTGTAAGTATCAGCTGGTGTTTTAACTATCCCACCTGCATCAACATTTGTATTAGCGTCTAAATGAGTGATCAAACCTTTGAGTAGTCTGTTTTGTTCTTCTTTTAACATAGGAAAATATTAAATTTTTTTTTCAAGCTTTCCAAGTTAAAAATAAAAATTATTCGTGACAATCGCAGTCAGAATTTTGACAAGTTCGATAATTTTTATAGTGGGCAAATATTAAGAAAGCTGACCCAATTATTGTGAATATGTTTTCTAATGGAAAACCTAAATACTCTCCTTCATTAAACAAGGCAAAAAGAAGAACCGCCAACCCAAAAACTCCAATCGGGAAAAAGGAATTACTTTTGTGATTTTTTTTACCCTGGTAAAGAGCATATAGACTTATTGGTGCGGCTAAAAAAAGCAGAGAATAATGAAGAATTTCATCGGAAAACTGTATGGAAAACAAAGCAACAGAAGAAATTAAGAAAGCCGGCACAAATAGGCAATGCACTATACAAGCTAAAGATAATGTCATAGCCAGCCTGTCTGAAATTAACTGGGAATTTTTCATATGTTTATACTCTCCTTAAGGATCGAACACTTTAAATTAATAGTCCTTAAGATACAACTTTTGTCAATGTGACTTAAAAAGAATGTTCCTCATTCAGACCCTTCAAATCTTCAAAATTCATCGCTTGAAGAACTTCTAAGTTTTCGTCAAGAATTTCATATATAGGATCTGTGGCCGTATATGGTCTTAAACTAAAATAAACCACTACATCTTCGTCTCCACCGCCTTCTGTATGCGCTTCCCCTGGTTCACCGGCTTTAAATACTCCCGCAGGTCTAACATCCTTTAATTCTCCATTGGGAAGATAAGTTCTCAACTCTCCTTTAACAGTGAAAGTACTATAGTGTGATGTATGTCTGTGCATCAGAATTTTTTCATTTGCTGAAAACTTAAATAAAACATCGACTATTTTAGCTCTGTCATCTACGTTTAATATAGACAACGAGATATGATCAGCTGGTTCACCATCAGGGCCTGGTAGCGGTTTCCAATCAATCTTCGATTCATCAAAACTAATTAAATCCAACATATTTATAACTCCTTTTTTTGTTTTTATTATTTAGGTTATCAAATTATTTTCACTTATGGGATCACTGTAACTTTAATTTTTTTTGATTCTAAAGGTGGCTGATGAGGTATATGGTATTTATTTCCCAAAATTAACTGCAACTGATATTCCCCTTCTGCAAGATCAAGATTTGTTTCGGTTTGGCCTAAGCCAAAATGAAGATGTTGCTTAGAAGATGGGATTGGCAAAGAATAATCTATCTCATCAACATTTATTAAAAGGTGATGGTGACCAGTATTTTCTATATCAACTCCCGCTGGAGCAACGCCTTTGCCTGACAATCCAAATTGAACAAGAAACGGTGATTTCAAAACGTCTCCTTCTTTGATATTTATAAAATAAACTTTCTCCGCAAAAGCATTGAGAGATAACATTAAAAATAAAATTGTAATAATTGATTTCATTATTTAATTTTAAAATTCTTTCAAATCAGTTCAACTTATTTTTTTCTTTCTAGCAATTTTTTTTTAAAAATATCAACTCTTTTGAGTGTAGTGTAATGAAAGAGATTTACGTTTATTATGATGTCATGAAAGAAATTTCAACAGAATCAAATATTAGAAAAGTTGCCTTTACCTCTTTATCAGGCACTAGTATCGAGTGGTACGATTTCTTTTTATATGGCGCAGCAGCTGGGCTAGTGTTTCCAAAACTTTTCTTTGGAGAAGTAGATCCGACAACCGCACTCATATTATCTTTCATGACGTTTGCAGCTGGTTTCATCGCGCGACCCATTGGTGGGATTATTTTTGGCCACTTTGGAGATCTTGTTGGCAGAAAGAAAACATTGGTATTTGCGTTGGTGTTAATGGGAATAGCATCAACTTTAATTGGTCTATTACCAACTTATGAAACTATAGGTATAGCAGCACCTCTTCTCCTTACCTTTTTAAGATTCTGTCAAGGAATTGCCATTGGCGGTCAATGGGGAGGTGCAATGTTATTGATCACTGAAAGCGCACCAAGCCATAGAAGAGGTTACTACGGAGCTTATGCTCAAGCGGGTGCACCAGTTGGCGTAATTCTGGCTAACATCGCCTTTATCTCAGTGAGTTTGCTTACTTCAGAGGAAAGTTTTCTCTCCTGGGGTTGGAGAATTCCTTTTTTAATAAGCTTTGTTTTAGTAATAATTAGTATGTATATCCAATTAAGACTTGAAGATACCAAAGCCTTTAAAGAGCTCGAAGCAGCTAAAAGTTCTCAAGACAACGTCAAACAAGAAATAAAGTCTTCGCCTATACTTGAGGCTTTAAGAAGGTACCCTCGAAGAATTTCTCTTGCTGCAGGAGCATTTCTTTCAATCCAGGTAACTTTCTATATCTTAGTGGCTTTCATACTGGCTTATGGTGTTGCAACTACAGACCTCTCTCGAAATGATTTGCTTGCCGCTGTGTTGATTGGCTCAGCCATTATGGTGCCTGCTCAATTTTACTTCTCTCATTATTCGGACAAAAATGGTAGAAAAGGAATTTTTATGGCTGGTGCCTGCCTAACGGCTTTATGGTCTTTTTTTCTTTTTCCTCTAATTGATACGGGTAATTTTTATCTGGTTATTTTGGCTGTTACTGGAGGATTGGCTTTTTTAGGAATGATGTATGGACCTCAAGCAGCTTTCTTTGCTGAACTTTTTTCTACCGAAGTTAGATATTCTGGTGCGTCTCTTGGCTATCAAATTGGAGCTATTTTAGGTGGTTCTTTCGCACCAACCATAGCAACTTTGCTATGGACAAGTTACGATATTTTTTGGGTTTCTGTTTATATTGCTTTAGCTTCAGCTGCTTCTTTGCTCTCTGTCTATTTTCTTACAGAGACTTATAAAACTGATTTAAATGAATAGTCCATGTTTAACTTATTTTAACAATTCTGTTTAAAGTTTAAGTTTATAGGACAAGTTTTTTTTAAGATATTAAAAAATAATTATTTTTTTAAGTTTTTTTTAATTTATGTTTTTGTATACTGCTGATCTAAAATTTTTTTGGATTTCAATTTGAAATGGTGTTGTCCTTGTCATAAATAAACCATATATTTGGTTTGTTTGATCAATCCAGAAGTGCGTATTGTGATAACCAGACCATCCAAAAATACCTTTTGGTGATCCCGTACCGTCGAGAAGTGGTTCTTGAAGAGAAAACATAGAATATGAATATCCAAATCCATCATCGTATCCTCCAGCTATAAAATGAGGCGTTACAACTTTGGTCATCAGCTCAAAGGATTCGCTCGATATTATAGTTTTGTTATTGTATTTACCTCCCAAAAGAAGCATTTGACAAAATTTTCTGTAATCGTCAAATGTACTCACTAGGCCCTCTCCACCTAGCTGCTTCTTAGTTCCAAAATTATATTTAAGCTCGTCAAAATTATAAGTAATTTCGCTTACTCCGCTGTCAGGATTTAAAAGATTAATGCCTGCCTCTTCTTGGGCCTTTCTGTATAAAGGGTGGAAATTTTTTCTATCTTCATCGGTCAAATAAAACTTTGTATTTTTCATGTTCAAAGGATTAAATAAATTTTCTTTAAGAAATTCAAAAAACTCTTGGCCGGATATAACTTCTACAAGTCTTCCTAAAATTGCTTGATTTATTCCGTATAGATATTCTGATCCAGGCTCGAATTTAACTGGTCGGCTTGCTACATGTCTAACAAATTCATCCAAATCCTGAAAAGGATCTAGATGGTCCGGGACATTAGCATCATAAGAAGCATATCCATATCCACTTCTATGAGATAGTAAGTGTTCTATTAAAAGATCATTTGCACAAGTATAAGTTCCTATGTTTTCTTCTTCTGCTTCACATTGCAGATCTTTAAAATATGGGATGTAGTTTTTTACAGGATCTGTTACGTCAAAGAGATTCCTGTCATGTAAGATCATCATTGCAACTATAGTTATTGGTTTTGACATGGACCATATTGGAAATATAGTTTCATTGGAAATAGATTTATCACCTTCTATACTAGAATTAACAATAGAGAAGGCTAAAGTATTTTCGGCACTGTATACGCCAGCAACGCTGGATCCTGTTATTCCTGCTGCTACTAAAGCCTCTTGATATGCTAGGACATTTTCTTGAAGATTATTACCAGCCAAATGTTGTGGAAGCATAAATATTATTGCTATAAAAAAAAATATTTTTTTATTCAAAGTTTTCATAAAATCTCCTTATTAAATAATATCGCATTGTTATTTAACTACTTGAAACAGTTCTATTCAACTGAATCTGATGTGTTTGAGATAATGCGAATTACGATTTGATATTCTTATGAATATTTTTATGGAACTTTGATAAAAATTTTATATATTTATCTTCCATTAAAATTATTTCATCGCCTTAATAGTATTACGATCCAACGACTAAGGTTTAAAATGTCGGCTAGCGCAGCCGAGACATAAGTGAGGGCTGCTGCCCTTAGAATACTGCTTACGGCTTTTTCGTTTGACTGCGATACGTAATTCCCTTCTCTTAATATAGGGAGTGCTTTAGAAAAGCTTGCGTCAAATTCAATTGGTAAAGTTACAGCATGAATCATCATGCGAGCAACAAAGCCGGATAGTCCTAAAAAAAGCAATAAAGAAAATGGCATGGGATGCCGCGTAACGATACCGATCACTGGTGATAGAGAAATCATGGCAACACTTAAACGAGCCACCTTATCAACAATGGGGACCATCTTTGTTCTTGTAGCCAAACGTTTATCACCTTGCTGATCCTGAATTGCGTGTCCAACCTCATGCGCTGCAATAGCAATTGCGGTTAGTGATTTAGAATCGTAGTGCTCTCGTAAGAGCCTAACTTTTTTTTCAATTGGATCGTAGTGATCTCCGAGTTCAGTTACTTCGACCTTCACATCTTTTAAAGAAAATCGCTCAATCAAGTGCTTTGCGAGCTCTCCACCAGTGCCAGGCATTTCAGGCTGTTGCGATGAATACCTTTTCATAATCAGCTTCACCCACAAAGAAGGTCCGAATATCAATGCCAAAACTAAGAGCACGCCCGCTACTAAAACCATATTTTATCTTCCATATAAATTATCCGTGTTTTTTTATTAGGTTTACTGCCCACGTCATTACACTTGGATTTTTCTCAATGTCAAGGATGAATTCTTGCCCAAACCCTTTGTAAAAGATTGTAAATTCTTTTTCGTTCTCCCACTTCATTCTGTTTAAGAACAACCCTTCTGTATTTAAGAAATATTTTGAAGGCAGTTTCCATCTGGATCGAGTTTTATTTGCTTCAGTCAAAATTAAATCATCGTGAGTCTTTTTAAATAAACCGTATCCTCTGTTAAAAACTTTTTTTTCATTTATCTCTAAAGTTTTTTTGCCAACATAGATAGTATTATTTAAGAATTTAGAAGTGTCTCCGTATCCGTGAGGATGAGCAATATTCTTTTCTTTAAGATATGTGGTTATTGCTTTAGACCCTTCGATTATTTCTTTTATTTGTAACCATCCAAAAAGATGATGTAGATCTCTTCCCTTAATTGAAAAATTTTTAAACCATCCAAAGAATAGAAATAAGTCTCCCGGACCTACACTACTATTTTTTAATTCTGTTTGCGAAGAACCTGCTTGACCGAAAATACCAATATCTTCATTTAGTAGTGGGTCATTATGACAATAATCTGTAGGTTTTACCTTGGCAGATGCCTCTTTCAATAACTGTGTGCCTGATGTTCCGTCAAGGTTTAAATCTTTATACTTTTTTGGTGAAGGGTGATCTTGAGGAATCGGTATAGAAAAAATCCTTCCGTCGCTAAATATAGGTGACGCACTTCCGCCTGCTTTAGCATCAAATCCTTTTCTGCTAAGTATTATTCTTTTCAACTTTTTTAAAACAAACTACACCTAGGGATCAACTCCACCATTGGATAGTTGTTTTTATAGGTGGTCTTTACCTTTATTTAATTTTTGCTTTTGAGCAACAGGAACATTCGCAGCAATCGCAGCAATCACACATTTAATTATTATAACAGAAAATTAATTTTTCAATTGGAACTACTCCACCGTGACCGAGTTGAATTGGTTGTAGCTGTTTTTTTAGTCATATTAACCTAGTTACTAGGTCTTTCATTATCTCTCCATCAAAAAGATACCCTTGCCATCCTGCTCTTTTTGCAGAACTAGATAATGGTTTTCTTTTAATAAACATTTCCTCTGTTTGTAGGTCTGACGAAAGATAAAAAACTGAATATTTTTTCTCACATTTTAGGACAACATATAGAGGAAAATATATTCCTGCATCCATCCTTTCTTTTTGTGGTCCCCACGCTGCTCCAAGAACTCTTTTAGGAAATTGGGATATATCTTTTACATTATGTGTTTTGACTTGTGCTAAATAACCACAGAAATCACAAATAATGTCTGCACATTTAAAATTTGGTGGAAGTTTTTTTAAAGTTTTTGCTCTTTTGCATTTAGGGCAATTAAATTTTTTTTGTATTAGATTTTCACCAAAATCACCTAATTGCTGTTTAGTGGTCTTCATTCAACTTGTTTTAACCGGTACAACCAAATCTACTCCACCGTGACTGACTTGATTTGTATGTGACTGTTTTTTCTTCATTAGGTTTCAATTCTGTTCATTGAAAAGTTAATTTTATATTCGTAAAAATCAATGTTATCCACTGATGACAGAGCGTTTCTTAAGCGCTGATCTGCATTAGTAGCAATTATGCATCCCCTTACCTTTTCATCGTTTAGTGCCAGATTTTGCTTTATGTAACCCATGTAACTTAAAGTTTGTCCAACTACTACATCACTCGCTAGATCTCTCTTGAGTTCTAAAACCAAAAATTCTTTATCGTCTTTCCTTTTTGCAAGGATATCTAAAGGTCCTGTATTTGTTTGATATTGCCTCCCATTTTCATAGATATCGAACTCTCTTCCAAAGATAGTATTTTTCCAATTTTTGCAAATGTAATCCTCTAAATGTTTTTCAAGAACGAAAGAAGAAGGGGGCAATATGATTTCATCGGTTCCTTTTACGGATGAGTCTTCTGACGATGCAGCATAATTCAAAATATCTTTCGCATCTTTAACCGCTAAAGTTAACTCTATCGCACTTCCCTCTCTGGTAAGAACGCTGTCTTGGAAATCAACTACTGAACCTATGCCAAGATATGTAAAATCCGGTTTTTGATCCCATCTAGCAAAAAAATGAGGAGTAGTTTTGCCTTCTAAGATTTTTTTAAAAGTGGGTTGTTTAGAATGAGTTCTTGGTTTTCC